>JAZQII010000001.1:0-13180 GCA_045541035.1 Clostridia bacterium
TGATATAAAAAGCCTTTTTCTCTTATACAAGCATGCTGGTAAATATCATTGCCGATACTGTAAACATAAAAGGGTAAAGTACGTGGTTTTTCATTTATAATTCTGTAAATTGACATACAAAACTCCATAAATCAATATAATTTAATTGTCAAGGAGCAAGAAAAAATGAATATTATACCTGAATATTGGAATGATCCCAATATAATACATTTAAATGATAAAAAACCAAAATCTTATTTTATTCCTTTTTCTATAAAAGAAAATATTTTTGATTTAAAAAGAGAAGAATCTGATAGACTTACTCTGTTGAACGGTTTGTGGAATTTTAAATATTTTGATACTGTTCAGGATATAACGGAAGAGTTTTATTTTGAAAAAGAATTTTCTTCTTGGGATAAAATGAATATTCCTGGAATGTGGCAAACTAACGGATATGGAACGTATGCATATGTTTCAAGTCCATATCCTATGATGTTCAGACCGCCTTATGTTCCGCAGAACAATCCTGCAGCAATTTATTCGTATGAATTTGACTTTTTAATAAAAAATGATAAAGAATATGACATAGTTTTCGAAGGCGTTGATTCGTGCCTTTATTTGTGGATAAATGGATATTTTGTTGGTTATTCGGAAGTATCGCATTGCGAAAAAGTATTTGATATTACAAAGTATCTTGTTAACGGAAAAAATATATTATATTGCTGCGTTTTAAAACGGTGTACAGGTACGTATTTTGAAGATCAGGATAAAATCAGGCTTAACGGTATTTTCAGAGACGTATATATCCTTGAACGCGATGATTTGCATATCTTTGATTTGTTTATAAAATCGGAAATATGCGAAAATTCAACCATTTTATCTTGTGATATTGAACTTAATAAAGGTGAAAAAGATATTTTTATTGAATTGTTTGATTCTGAACACAATCTTCTTGATAATAAAGCTGTTTTTGTTTCAGAAAAAGGCAGAGTATCTTTTGAGATCAATGAGCCTGTTTTATGGTCTGCGGAAAAACCGTATCTTTATTCGTTTGTAATTAAATGCGGTGAAGAATATATATGTAAAAAAGTTGGAATAAGAAAAGCAGAAATCGTTGACGGAATCTTTATTTTTAACGGAAAAAATATAAAACTTAAAGGAATAAACCGACACGATTCACATCCTCAGAAAGGTTATGCAGTATCCTATGATGACATAAAAAATGATCTGATTTTAATGAAAAAGTATAATATAAATACTATAAGAACGTCTCATTATCCCAATGATCCACGCTTTTATGAACTTTGTGATGAAATAGGTTTTTACGTGTGCAGTGAAGCCGATCTGGAAACTCACGGTTGCGCATATATTGGCGATTTTGATTATCTTTCTGATTGTAAAGAATATTTACATATATATCTTGACAGAGTGTCTCGAATGATTGAATCACAAAAAAATCATCCTTGTATTGTCATGTGGTCTATGTGTAATGAATCGGGATGGGGAAGCAATCTTGAAGCGTGTTGTGATCTTGTTCATCAAAGAAATCCTCAATGGCTTGTTCATTGTGAAAGTGCATTTACTTTACATAAAGTTGAAGATAGAGACTACATGGACAAAAATGTTGAAAAAATAGATATATACTCAAATATGTATCCTGATTTTGATCATATAAAAAATGTTTTGAATAATCCTGATGAAAAAAGACCGTATTTTCTATGCGAATACAGTCATGCAATGGGGAATTCTTGCGGAGACTTGGCAGATTATTGGAATATAATTTATAAAAATGACCGATTTATCGGAGGATGTGTATGGGAGTGGTGCGAGCACGCTGTTGAATTAGTAAATGATAAAGGTGAAAAATATATGGGGTATGGTGGCGATTTTAATGATGAAGCGCTGAACTTATATAATTTCTGTGCAGATGGAGTTGTATCGCCTAATAGAATACCGCGCTCATCATTATATGAAATTAAAAATATTTATGCACCGATTCACGTTGTTGACAACGGCAATTTAATTTCAGTTATTAATAAATTTGATTTTACAACTTTCTCTGAACTTGATTTTAAAACTAAAATTGAGGTAAATGGAATTGTTATAAAAAAAGATAATTTTAAATTTAACACGCTTCCCGGAGAAAAAGAAAATATTTATATCCCTGAAGTTGATATGAACGGTGAAGGCTATTTCACGTTGGAGGTTTTTAATAAAGACAATTGTATTTTTATTTGGCAAAAGAAATTAGATATAAAACAACAATGTTTTTATGATATCGAAAACATTAGTATTAAAATTCGCCATAACGGCAGTTTGTTATATGTTGATGGAGATAATTTCTGTTATAAGTTTTCAAAAGTAAAGCCACTTATCAAAGAGATAATTTATAATGGCGAAGTTATAAGTGTTTCTCAGAATTTTGAGTTATACCGCGCACCGATAGATAATGATAGATTAGTGAAAGAAGAATGGAGTAAAAACGGTGCAATCTGTAAAGAAGGTGATCTATTACATTCTGTTTCTGATTTTTCAGAAATGAAAGTTAATGTTAATGACAAGTATGCTGAAATACTTTATGACATTTACGTTGGTGCAATGGGTAAAAAAACTATATTCGATGGTAAAATTGCATACAGAATATATAATGACGGAACAATGATTGTGAATCTTTGCGGTAATATTCGTGAATTATCAACATGGCTTCCACGATTCGGATTTAATTGGAATATTGATAAAAAATATAATAATGTAAAATACTTTGGCTATGGTCCTCGTGAAAGTTATATCGATAAACATTCAGGATGTTCAATGAATGTATACGAGAAAAAAACTTCTGAATTTTTTGTTGATTATTTAAAACCTCAAGAATGCGGTAGTGTTTACAATACGAAATGGTCATGCCTTACAGATGAAAATGGTAACGGTATCGGATTTGCAGGCAACGGTTTTTCCTTTAATGTTTCTGAATACAGTTTGAAAGAACTTATGATAAAAAAGCATCCTTTCGAACTTGAAAAAGACAAATATCTTAACGTTTTTACTGATTATTTTATGAGCGGAGTCGGTTCAGGTGCATGCGGACCGCAACTTGATTCGAAGTACAAATTAAAATCAGGACCGTTGGATTTTAAGATTTTAATTTTTCCTGTTGACGTTAAAACAAATCTCTTTGAAAAACTCGCTAATTTTAATTATTTAAACAAAAAAGAGAAAGTCTGATGACTTTCTCTTATTTGTTGATAAACTCTTCAATGATGAAACGGGGTCTTGATTTTGTTTCGTTATAGATTTTTCCGATATATTCACCGATTATACCGAGTGAAAGCAATTGAATTCCGCCAATCATCCATATTGAACAAATAATTGATGCCCAACCGCTATCAGCATGTCCGATAATTTTTACTACAATACTGTAAATCAACATTGCGAGGCTTATAAAGAAAAGTATAAAACCAAGTGATGTGATCATACGTATCGGTTTAACGCTGAACGACGTTATTCCGTCAATTGCAAAGGCAAGCATCTTCTTTAACGGGTATTTGCTTTCACCTGCAAAACGTTCGCTTCTTTCGTATTCAACAACAGACGTTTTATAACCAATTATCGGAACGATTCCGCGAAGGAACAAGTTTACTTCTTTGAACTGTTCAAGGGCATTTAAAGCGCGTTTGCTCATAAGGCGGTAGTCAGCATGGTTATATACTATATCTACGCCCATTTTCTGTAATAAGCGGTAGTATGCAAGAGCAGTTGTTCTTTTAAAAGCAGTATCTTTCTTTCTTGAAGATCTTACACCGTAAACAATATCGCTTCCTTGTTGATACTCTTTTATAAAATCATCAACAACGTTTATATCGTCCTGAAGATCGGCATCCATAGAAATAACAATATCAGCATATTCTTTTGCGGTCATAAGACCTGCAAGAAGTGCGTTCTGATGTCCGCGGTTGTGAGCAAGTTTAATTCCTGAAAAAATGCTGTCAGAGTTACATAATTCAGATATCAATTGCCATGTTTTGTCTTTTGAACCGTCATCAATAAACAGAATTCGGCTTTTATCACTTATAACTCCATTATTAACAAGGGTGTTTATTTTTTCTTTTAATCTTTTTGAAGTTTCAGGAAGAACTTCTTCTTCGTTGTAGCATGGAACTGCTATATATAAAATATCATTCATTTTCATCACCGATAATCAATTCTTTAGCGTAGGGGAGAGTTTTTATCCAATCGCAATAAACGTGCCATTCGTCAAGTTTGTGAGATTTTCTGGCGTAATACATATTACGTAAATTTTCATAATTCATAGTAACTGTGCGCATCTGATTAAAACTTGAAGGCAAAAGCTGAATAAGATTATACCAAAGTTCTTTATCTTTTGTTTCAAGATATTTCTGACGAACTTCTTCGATATAAACGAGAAGATCATCCATGATCTTTAAAGAGTCTTCATTTAATTTGTCAAAGGAAAAATCATCACGGGTAAGTTCTTTTGAATGAATTTTGTGCATTGTGGAACAACTGTTTGCAACGGTGCCGACTTTATAGGTATCAAACTCTTTCCACCAATATAAAGGTGCAGTAATATCAACGGAAACAAAAATCATTCTCATGAATTTTCTGTGATCAGTACCTGCTTTTGCAAGACGAACAGCAAGAGAAAGGTCATTTTCGCCAAGAACAAAATTTCCGTTTTCGTCATATTGACTATCCATTCTATCCCAACTGTTTAACGGATTTCTTGCTCCGCGAATTGCATTTTCAAGATTCATTACGTTATCGCGTTCAATCTTAATCATAATTTACTCCTTTATGATATACAAAATAACTCCATTTTTTATCTATATCCAATGGCTCGGAATATTCGCCATTTTCAAGCCAATCATCAGGGGAACCGTATGGATCGTAAACATAACCTTCCATTCGTTCATCGATATCAATAGCAACGAAAAAGTATGCATATTTATTATTTCCGACGGAAGCGATAATAATTTTCTTTTCGGGAATAACAAACTTCAGTTCATTGCTTTCAAACTCATACGTGCCTTCGGTTGTTTCGTTTGAAACATACTCTTCTACGATTTTTTTGAATTCAGATTCATTTTTTAAAAAATCTGATTGGATTTTAGATGAAAAAGAACCGTCTGCAAGAGTAAAGGCAAGCAAGCATCCGATTAAAGATAAAGCGACGGGTATTATAAAAGAAAAGTTGTTTTTTTTGAAAATAAAAAAACATGATATAAAAATAAGAATTACACATAAAACAGGGAATACAAAAAGAGCAATAGGGGTAATGTTACCGAACAGATAATACATTACACTGTTGTTTATAAGAGTAAGGTGTGTAATAAGAGAGAAAAGTATTCCGCAAACACATAATATAATAAAAAGAGTTTTGTCTTTTTTATTGATTTCTTTTTTGATTTTATTGTTCATAAAAACCTCCAATGGATACATATATTATACATTATGTTTACCAATTTAGTCAAGATTGAGTTGACATAATATATATTTTTTTGTAAACTAAACAAGAAATATTTTCGGAGTGATTATTGTGAATAAAACTAACGTAATGAGATTGCTTGATAAAGCAAAAATTAAATATGAAACTTTTGAATATGAATATGATGAAAATGATCTTTCGGGCGTACATGCAGCAGAATATCTAAATATTTCGCCATCAACGTTTTACAAGACACTTGTTCTTAAAGGAAGCAGAAACGGCGTGTTTGTGTGTTGTATTGCTGTAGATAAAGAATTGGACTTAAAGAAAGCGGCAAGTGTATTTAAAGATAAAAATTGTGAAATGATCCACGTTAAAGATCTGTTAAATATCGCCGGATATATGCGGGGCGCCTGTACGCCTATTGGAATGAAAAAACGTTTTCCTACTTTTTTTGATAAAAATATATTAGAACTCGAGTATGTTTATATGTCAGCAGGTGCAAGAGGTCTTGCACTAAAAATAAAACCTGAAGATATGATAGGATATACAGAAGGAAATGTTGTGGATCTAATAAAATAAGCCCTTGCTGGGCTTATTTTTTTGTTATTTTATTGTAGGCAAAAATTCCAAGTAAACAGATCAAACCTGTAATTATAAAAACTAATGCTGCAAAAAAATAATTCTGGTCTCCGACAGCATTTCCACCTATTGTTGAGGTTATGATTGATGGTATTTTTGCTATTGTGGATATAATTATATACGGAAGAAATTTTATTGGCGTTAATCCTGCAACGTAAGATAAAAGATCTTTTGGTGTTCCCGGAATAAAGAATACGAGAAAAATTAAATAATACATTCTCTTTTTATCGTGCAAAATTTTTAAAGAACTAATTTTATCTTTTGAGAAAAAAAGTTCCACAAATTTTATGCCAAATTTTTTTGTAAATAAGAAGACTATTGAACTGCCGATAACCGAAGAAACGAGACATAAAATAGTTCCTTCAACTGCGCCAAAAGTATATCCTGCAAGAATTTCAAAGGGTTCACCGGGGATAAGGGAGAATATAATTTGAAAAATAAGCATTCCCATATAAATTAATGGTCCGCCAAAGCCTAAGTTTTCGATTAGTGAACGGAACTTATCAGGCTCGTTTGCAAATTTTACCAACGGCGTTCCGATAAAAACGGTAACGAGCAACATAAATATAATAACGAAAACAAGTATAATAATACTATATATTTTTTTCTTTGATAAATCTATTCTTTTCATAAAAATCCTTAAAAAAAGTTGCCTGTAAACTTGCATCAGATCGACCTGCGGCACAAGCGAAAATTTGCTTAATGCTGCTACCTCCCGGTCCTGACATGGTTCACAACATCACCTTGCGCAGAACCCAATGCAAGTTTACAAGCAACTTTTGTATTATAATACCACGTCTTTTTATTTTTAGCAACTATTTTGTTAAATATTTAGTATCAAAATAAATTAGTAAGGTTGATATTAAAAAACTTAATTCACTTGAAAGAACAAAACGGTACATATCAAAACCGTTAAGCAAAAATTTAAAAACACCCTCTGACCACAGATTATTTGAAAGAATAAAGAAAAATCTGTTTCCCAAAAGAATAATTATTGTTCCTATTAAAGCAATCATAATCCAAGAAAGAATTTTAATTTTTTTGTTTAATAATTTAGTTAAAACAACAATTAAAAGACCTAAAGTCAAATAGATTATGAGAGGAAAAATAAATTCGTTTATAGATTTAATTGTATTTAAGAAATATATAAAATTGTTTGAGTAATTAAATATTCCTGTTTTGATATAACGCACAAAGGATATCAAAAGAAAAATCATAAAAGGAAAAACTATAAACAGAATTGGGAATAAATATATTACGTCAAATTTTTTTCGCTTTTTTGCCATTTTTAAAAAAGGAAAGGTTTTGTGCCTTTCCTTTATTGTCCTTCTGTAATATTTTCGTTGTTTTCTGCAGATTGCTCTGTTGCATCACTTTCAGAGTTTTCCTCAGGTTGATCAATTACGGTCTCTGCTTTGAAATCAGCAAGCGTTTTTCCTTCAAAAATCTGATCAAACTGTTCGCCCGTGATTTTCTCCATATCAAGGAGAACTTCTGCAAGGTTATCAAGTATCTGCTTCTTTTCTGATAATATGTCATATGCTTTTTTATCGGCGGTCATAATGATATCATGAATTGCTGCATCTACTTTTGCACATAATTCTTCGGAATATCCTTTTTGTGTTGCAAAATCTCTGCCAAGGAAAATTTCATCTCCGCCATTGTCGCCAAGGTAAATGGGACCGATTTCATCGTACATTCCGTACTTTGTAACGTAGCCTTTAGCAAGTTCGGTAGCATGACGGATATCAGATGAAGCACCCGTTGAAACATCGCCTAAAATAAGTTTTTCAGCAGCTCTACCACCAAGACACATAGTAATTCTGTCAAGAATATAAAGTCTTGAATAAGTGTCTGATTCATCGTCAGGTCGAGTAAGGGTATAACCGCCTGCGCCTCCGCGGGGGATAATTGAAACTTCGGTAACGGGATCGCAGTGTTCCAATGCTTTTGCAACAATGGCGTGTCCTGCTTCATGATATGCAACAAGTTTTTTCTGTTGTTCGCTTGTTTTGTGGGAACGTTTTTCAGGACCCATTATTACTCGGGTAATTGAATCTTTAATATCCTGCATCGTAATCTTTTCGTGATTGCGTCTTACTGCAAGCAGCGCTGCTTCGTTGCAAAGATTTTGTATGTCTGCACCCACAAAGCCCGTTGTAAGAAGAGCAACTTCATGTGCTGAAACATCATCTGCAAAATGTTTGTTTCTTGCATGAATGTTGAAGATTTCTTCGCGACCTTTTGTGTCAGGGGGGAGAACGTGTATCTGACGGTCAAATCTTCCTGAACGAAGAAGTGCAGGGTCAAGAATATCAGCACGGTTTGTTGCGGCAATAATAATTATTCCTTCGTTGCCTACAAAACCGTCCATCTCAACTAAAAGTTGGTTAAGAGTTTGTTCACGCTCGTCGTGTCCGCCACCGATACCAGAACCTCTTCTACGGCCAACTGCATCGATTTCGTCAATAAAGATGATACAAGGATGATTTTTCTTTGCCTGGTTAAAGAGATCGCGAACTCTCGCTGCACCGATACCAACATATAATTCTACGAAATCAGAACCGGTAATTGAGAAGAAGGGAACTCCTGCTTCGCCTGCAACTGATTTTGCTAAAAGAGTTTTACCTGTTCCGGGAGGGCCTACAAGAAGAACGCCCTTGGGAATTCGTGCACCCATTTTAGTAAATTTATCGGGATTTTTAAGGAAATCAACGATTTCTTTTAATTCTTCTTTTTCTTCATCGGCACCTGCAACATCGTTAAAAGTAACTTTCTTTTTACTGTCGTCATAAAGTTTTGCAGTGGATTTTCCAAACTGCATTGCCTTTCCGTTGCCTGATGATTGAACAATAAAGAAGTAAACGGTGATTCCGATTATTATAAATAAGAAAATATAGGGAAGATACTGAATATACCACGGAGCTGATACATATTCAATGGCATATTTGAAATTTTCATTTGCAGAGTCAGCCGCAATTAAGGCTTTTTCAAATTCTTCAGTATAAGTTATTGTTGTTTTGAATTCGTATTTTTTCTGAACTTCGCTATTTAATTTTTCTGTTTCTTTCGAAAAATCAATTTTGTTAACGTTGTTATGGGTTACGCAGTAAACGGTATTTCCATTTACTACTAAAACATATTGAAACTCATTATTCTGAAGTTTTTGATTAAACTCTGAAGATGTAATATCTGATTGCTTAAGAGATTTGTTTTGTACGCCGCCAAAAACAAAGAAGACAACAACCATGATTAAGGCGATATACAATAGACTGTAAATTATTTTGCGTTTTTTCATGTAGAAATCCTTTCAAGTAAATTCATTTTGATTATTATATCATTTAATTTGATTTATAACAATGAAAACTCTGTGAAACATAAATGTATATTATTAAAAAATGAAAGATTTAATAATATTATATCCATTAAAATTAGTCATCTTTCAAAAATATTTTAAGAATAGTTTTGGTGTCTGCAGTTATTTTTGCTTTTTCCGAAACGGTATAACCAAGAATTGCATAAATTTCGCTTCCTGAAGCAATAAGAGGAAGTTCGTATCTTATATCGTTAGGAATTTTTTTGTCAATTAAATATTTTTTTAATGAACATTTACCTGATGCGCCAAGAGGATAAATATAATCACCTTCACGGCGAGTTCTTAAAATAATGTTTGAAGGAAGATTATCAAAATCAAGATATTCACAATTTTTTTCTTTTATATATTCCTTTGAAAAAGCACTTGAAATATAATGTTTTTTCCATTTGTAATTTTTTGTAGGTTCAAAGATGTATTCTGCATTAAAAGAATCAAAATTTTCAAAAAAACATATTGTATCATAAATTTTTTTTGCGGTAATTGAGTGGGGTAAGCATATTTCTTTACCGGATTCTTTTGAAAATAATAAAAATACGTCTTCTAAATGTACTTTTTCTATATCAACCAAAGAATTTTTTTGTCTTAATATCGCACGTTTTATTAGTTCGATATTGATTATTTTCGGAAGTGAATTTTGTTTAATAAAAGTTTTACCGTTTTCATCATAAATATATTTTTTTTCGTATAGATCAACAGTTTCGTTTATAAAACAATTATATTCATTTAAAGTTTCTGCACATTTATATATGTTTTCAACTGCATCAACCGAAAACGTATTGGAAAGACGGGGGATAATATCAAGCCTTATTTTATTTCGGGTGTACTCAAGACTTTCGTTTGTGGAGTCAATAATATATTTTATTGAGTTTTTCTTATTAAAATCTTCGATTTCATCACGTGAAATATTTAGAAGCGGCCGAATAATGTTGTTGTTTTTAAATTGTATTCCACATAAACCGTTTAGTCCTGAACCGCGCAATAAGTGCATTAGAACAGTTTCTGCCTGGTCGTTTTTGTTGTGAGCAACTGCAATTTTTGCATCAAATTTTAAAGCATAAGAATTAAGAATTTCATATCTTTTTTGCCTTGCGGCAGTTTCAAGAGAAGTTCCCTGATCTTTTGCAATGCTTGGAATATCACATTTTTCACTAAAAAACGTAATATTGTATTCTTTGCAGAACTTTTGCGAAAATAACAGATCACGATCGGCTTCTTCACCGCGGATTCCGTGATGAACGTGCACGGCAACAACGTTAAAACCTAACTTTTTTAAGGAATATACGAGTAATGCAGAGTCAGCACCGCCGGAAAAGCCAACAATAACGTTATCTGTTTCGGATAAAAGGTTATATTTTTCAATATTTGCTTTGATTTTATTTAACATAATCAAAACCTCAAGCGAAGATCGTTACCCGGGATAAAAATAATGTTTGTAGTGCTTTGATCAAGAAGTCTTGATGAAATACGCTCGGTATAATGTCTTTCGAGATCCTCGGCAGAAAAGTTCGTTGAAATCAACATGGGCTTGTTATTACGTGAACGCTCATTGATAAGCATGAACAAATATTCAATAGTAATATTATTAAACATAGGCTCTGTGCCCAAATCGTCAATAATAAGCATTTCAGCATCAAGCAATACGTCTATATCGTTGATCTGATTAAAAGCATATTTTTTCAGCATATCGAAAAGTCTTCCTGCGGTTAGAAAAACAACGCCGACACCTTTCTTTTTTAACTCCGTGTAAACACATGAAAGTAAAAAGGTTTTACCCGTTCCTGTATTACCGAATAAAATAGTATTCGGTTTTTTTACGTTTGGAAATTTTTCCGAATATGCTTTTAAATAATTACGTATATTTAATATTTCTTTTTTGATTTTATCATCAAAAATATTCTCGTTAAAGTCATCAAAAGAGATAATATTTGAACAGTTCTCGGTTTTCATTGCTTCATCAATAAGCATTCTTGTAAAGCATGAACAGCGTTCTTTTTTGCCGTCTTTTTCAACATAACCGCTATCGTTACAAACGTTGCATCTGAACTTTTGATGAGGAAAAACAAGATTGTTTTTATCAATAATCTCGTTTATTCTTTTATCAATAGTATTGACTGCTTTCCTTTTCTCTTCTTTTGAAAGGGTAGGATCACTTACGATCAAGCGTTTTTGATTTTCAAGACCAAAAATATCGGGATGAAGTTTATAAAACGTATCCGTTTCTTTTTTTAACTCAAGTTCTGATTGAAAACGAATTTGATTAAGTTTTTTCTCAACTTTTGAAACAATGTACGTATCCATTTTAAACCTCTAATTTTGAAACGTCAGCATATAAATCTGAACCGTATGTATTATTTCGACCTTTAAAATCATTTTTAGCTTGTTTTTGTTGTTTGTTATCGTCTTTGTTGAAAAACGCTGAAATTTCTTCTTGTGTAAAATATCTGTTGAGACCAAGTTCATCAAGTTTTGAAATGTACTTGCTGAACGTGTGGAGACCGTGCTGACACATTGTCCGAGCAACAAATATTAAAATTTCTGCTTCGAAGCCCATGTCCTTGAATTTTTTTATTGCTAAAAGATGTGATTGAGTTACTGCTTTGGATTTTTCACCTAATTCAAAAAGGATAACAGATGCAAGGCGTCTATCTGTGTCGGATTCGGCAAGATAGGCCTTTATTTGCTTTTCTGTATGAAGGCCAAGAGCATGAAGATTTTCAAGAATTCTGTTCACGTATGCCAAACTTGGGTTAAGTGATTTTGTTGTCTCATGACAAGCTGCTTTGATCGCTTTTAAATCAAATCCGAAATCTTCTGTCCAATGACGATATAATGTAATTTCATCAACAGTCGGAGTTCTTTTGATTCCAAGATGCAATAAAAGTTTTGATACTTCGTGCTTCTTTGCTTCTTCGTGCATTAAAAATTCTTCTGCTTTGTCAATTGTCTTTATGCCATCGTTTGCCCAAGACTGCGCAACTTTATCGATGTAACTGAATTTTATTTTGTTATCCTTTAATTGAATGCAATGGGAGATAAGCATAAGGGCAGTTTCAACAGATAAACCAAAAATTTCGATCCAATCGCGTGCAATATCATATTCGCTGTTTAAAATTTCTCTTTCAGGGAAAAGAGCACGAATTCCTGCAAAATAATCAGCATAAGCAGTTAAAGAATCGTTATTATACAAACCTGTGTTTTTTGATGCAGTTGATGCACTTAAAATTTCAAAAGAAAACGGTCTTATGGTGTAATTTAACAGATGCTTTTTACTTAAATATTCCATTGAATTACTTATATCAGATACAGAACAGTTTAAAGCCTGAGCAAACTGCATAATTGAATCCATTTGTATTTCCGGATGATTGCAAACATAAACGAGATATAAATAAACTTTAACAACCATAGGGGGCATATCGCTTATAAATGATGAAACAAAAGCTCCTTCAATGGAAAGGATATCTGATAATGGATTATTTATTGAATATTTTCCAACTGCCATTTTATATTTCTCCAAATTTTTTTATTTGCATACTTCAGAACATTATATCATAAAATTCACGATAGATAAAGTATAATTTTTAAAAAAG
The DNA here is from genome assembly GCA_045541035.1 of Clostridia bacterium. Classification (GTDB taxonomy): domain Bacteria; phylum Bacillota; class Clostridia; order Christensenellales; family QALW01; genus UMGS1322. Next base: position 13,028 of record JAZQII010000001.1, read on the forward strand.
GGGATATAAATCAATGAAAAATTTCAGAAAAAAGATTTTTTTCTCAATAATAACCGTTATTTTTATATTAAGTGTCATATTAAGCACTTTTGTTTTTAAAAAAGAAAAAAAGACAAATACTATTTATAATATTTCTGCCCAAATTCATGAAAA
>JAZQII010000002.1:0-4659 GCA_045541035.1 Clostridia bacterium
GGTATGGGACTTGTAGGTAATATGGACATCGTTGACAATATGATGTTAAGAAGCTATACCAAGGGACATTCAATGTTCCTTAAGCGTAAAAAGCCAAAGGACCTTGCAAAAAAGATCATTCACGATCTTGATATCGTTACGCCAAGTGCCGCCACACCTGTGCGCCGTCTTTCAGGCGGTAACGTGCAGAAGGTGCTTGTGGGAAGAGAAATTGCCGCTTCACCTACGGTGCTTATGGTTGCGTATCCCGTGCGCGGCCTTGATATCAACTCATCATATATGATCTACAACCTGCTTAATGAGCAAAAGGAAAAGGGTGTAGCCATCATCTTTGTGGGTGAGGACCTTGACGTGCTGGTTGAGCTTTCTGACAGAATTATGGTTATCGGCTCAGGCAGGATAACAGGCATTGTTGACGCCAGAAGCACAACAAAGGAAGAGATAGGTCTTCTTATGACAAAATCCAAGGAAGCGGTAAAGGAGGAGCAGACTAATGAGTAAAAATACTGTAAAAACTCATAACGAGCCTCTTTTTCGCGTAGTTAAGCGCGATGATATGTCCTTGTGGGGCGCTTGGCTTATAAGAATTATAACCATAATCGTTGCGTTTCTTGTGGTTGGCCTTGTTTCAATGGTGCTTACAAAGGAAAGCTTTTTCGAAACCTACGATATAATGTTCAAGGGCGTTTTCGGAAAGCTTTTTGAGGGTAAGACCACAATGCTTTGGAAATATCTGCAGGAGATAGCGATCCTTCTTTGCCTTGCACTTGCACTTACACCCGCATTTAAAATGAAGTTCTGGAACTGCGGTGCCGAAGGTCAGGCGCTTATGGGCGGTCTTGCATCCATCTACTGTATGATAGAGTTTGGCGATAAGCTTCCATACGGCTTGCTTGTGGCGCTTATTGCGGTCACAAGTATTCTTGCAGGCGCTATCTGGGGCATTATTCCCGCAATATTCAAGGCGATATTCAACACCAACGAAACGCTGTTCACCCTTATGATGAACTATATTGCCACAAGAATAATCGCATATTACGTTTATATTGAAGGCGGCGGCTCAAACGTTATCAATCCCGTTTCCGCAGGCAGCTTCCCTGCAGTTGGCAGTAACGATTATTTTGTAAACATCGTTGTGGTTGCGGTTATTATGGTGCTTATGTACGTTTACCTCAGGTTCAGCAAGCAAGGCTATGAGATCAGCGTTGTGGGTGAAAGCCAGAACACCGCGCGCTACGTTGGTATCAACGTAAAGAAGGTCATTATTCGTACAATGATAATATCAGGCGCGCTTTGCGGCGTTACAGGTATGCTGCTTGTTGCAGGTAAGGACCACAGTATTAACACTAACCTTGTTGGCGGTCAGGGATTTACGGCAATTCTTATGTCATGGCTCGGTCAGTTCAATCCCTTTATTATGGCTGTCATGACGGGTATCGTTGTTTTCTTGAGATTAGGTGTCTCTAAGGTTGCCGATACGGCGCTTCTTAACTCATCATATTCTGAAATTATGGTTGGCGTCGTAATTCTTATGCTTGTTGGATGCGAATTTTTCATTCAATATGCAATTAAATTCCGTCATAGCAAAAAGGAGGGCAAAGCTTAATGGATAAGATAGTTCCCTTTATATGCCGTGCGATACTTCTGGGTGTTCCGTTGCTTTACGGCTCAACCGGAGAAATCGTTACTGAAAAATCAGGTCATCTTAATCTTGGTATTCCGGGAATCATGTACGTTGGTGCGATCAGCGGTGTTGTAGGTTCATTCCTTTATGAAAACGCTTGCGGAAACGATATTGCCAATATGAGCGCCGCTTTGGCAATACTTATTCCCCTTATCTGCGCCATTATCGGTGCTTCGCTTATGGGACTTTTATACAGTTTCCTGACCGTTACACTTCATGCAAACCAGAACGTTACGGGCCTTGCCATAACAACTCTCGGCATCGGTTTAGGTAACTTCCTTGGCGCTTCGCTTATCAATATTACAAAAAGCGAACTTCCCTCAATTGCACTTACGAAAACAAGTTCCTTTTTCTCTGCAAAATTGCCCATGGCAACAGAGTGGGGCTGGATCGGAAAACTTCTGTTCGATCACGACTTCTTAACCTACGTTGCCATAATTATTGCTTTGGTTGTTGCTTTTGTTTTTAATAAAACAAGAGTCGGTCTTAATCTCCGTTCTGTTGGTGAAAACCCTGCGACGGCTGATGCGGCAGGCATAAACGTTACAAAGTACAGATATCTTTCAACCATTATCGGTAGTGCTATTGCAGGTCTTGGCGGACTTCAGTACGTTATGGCTTATGCTTCGGGCGTATGGTCAAATAACGCTTTTGGCGACCGCGGTTGGATGGCTATTGCTCTTGTTATATTTGCTTTGTGGAAGCCTTCTATGGCAATCCTCGGCTCTTTCCTCTTCGGCGCACTTTGTAATGCCAACAACTATATCCCCGGTCTTGGTACCGAAACCCAGGAACTTTTTAAAATGCTTCCCTATATCGTTACCATTATCGTTCTTATCATCACAAGTATGCGCAAGAAACGTGAACATCAACCGCCGGGAAGTTTGGGTGTGAATTATTTCCGCGAAGAACGATAAAAAGTCCATAGCGTGATAAATCTTTGCGAACAAGCCACCGATATTCTCGGCGGCTTTTCTTTTGTTGCGATGACCGTGAACACATATAAAAATATTAAAACCCTTGCCGATGCAGGGGTTTCAGAGCACTGACAAACCCTTACAAACATAGCACCCTGCAAAAATTTTACAGGGTGCTATTTCCGTCGTTGCATTTCACTTGCAAAATGCGGTCATTTACGTCTGTGTAAACTCCCTTTTTTGCAAGTTCAGCGCCTTGGCTTGCAAGGGTTTCTCGAACTCTGACAGTCTGCTGACTTTGTCAGCAGACTGAAACCCCTGCATTGCAGGGGTTTTTGTTATACTTCAATTTTTGCGATTCTTACAACTAAATCTTCTCCGTATTTAAAAGGTTTTGCCTGAACGTTTACTTCATCGCCGTTCTGGGTGAAATCTAAACTTTCACCGTTATCAAGCCAGCAAACCGATTTGATTTTTTTCGTAAAATTAAATATGTTGTCGGGGGTGAATGCGTTGCCGATAGTTACGTTTGCATCACCGTTAATGCTTAAATCGCTTATGAAAAGATAATAAGTATTACCGTTTTGAAGAATGAAATTATTAGGCTTATCTTTAATTTCAATATCGGTGGGATCGGGAAGATGCAAAGCTTCATCGTTTAGTTTGCTCCACTGTCCTAAAACTTCCAATGCACCTTTGTCGATGGTGCGCAAACTTCCGTCTTTTTTCGGACCTACGTTAAAAAGAAAATTTGATTTATATCTGCGACAGGTGGCAAAACTGTTGATAAGATGGGACATGGACTTAAAGTTAAAGTCGTTTTCTGCATAACCCCAATGGCTGGCAAAAGTTTCACACATTTCGCTGGCAATATATTTAGGTGAGTCTTCAAGATTTATGGGCTGGGGGCGACCGCGTTCGAAGGTAACGCTGTCAAGCTCGATGTGCCCAAGTGCGCCGCGATGACCTAATCCCGTATTATTTATGATCATAGTATCAGGCTGATAACTTCTGATAAGGGAATAAAGAGCAGTTTCTTCCCAATCTGCGTCAGGCTTACTCCACTTTCCGTCAAACCAGAAACCGCCTATTTTTCCGTAGTTTTTGCAAAGAACTTCTACACTCTTTCTTAAATATTTCAAATATTCTTTGAAATCGGTATTAAAACTTTTTTCGTGCCAATCAAGAAGCGTGTGATAGAAAAAAGGGATAATGCCGTGCTTATTGCAGGCATCAATAAATTCTCTGACAAGATCACGCCCACAATGGTGCGGAGCATCAAATGTGTTTAATCCGCATGTATCAAAAAGCGAAAAACCATCATGGTGGCGTGTTGTCAACGTTATGTATTTACAACCGGCCTCTTTTGCACTTAAAACAAGTTCTTCCGCCCAATCAGAGTTAGGTGAAAATTTGTCTAACATCTTATTATATTCTTCCCATGGAATATTTAAGAGTTGCTTTGCCCATTCGCCTTTTCCAAGAAAACTATACAAACCGAAATGTACAAACATACCGAATCCTAATTTTTCAAATTCTTTAATTCTTCTCTCGATGATCATAATTAAAACCGCCCTTCTGCTATAATATTATATAATGGCAAAATATCAAAGTCAATAAAAAGTCTTTAAGATTTTTATGTGAAAAATTACGCTTTACTGTCATATTTTTTGTATGACAATAATTTTGTTTGACAACGGAATATAAATATTGTAAAATATAATTAACCCCGAATGTTTCCAATTATTGGATCGCTTGCGGGTGTAACTCAATGGCAGAGTTCTTGCTTCCCAAGCAAGCAACGCGGGTTCGATTCCCGTCACCCGCTCCATTTTTAATTGGAAAACACGGGAAAAAATTTTTTATTTTTTTGTAGGAGGAATTTTTCAAATGGCAAAGAGTAAGTTTGAAAGAACCAAACCCCATGTAAACATCGGAACCATCGGTCACGTTGACCATGGTAAAACAACCCTTACAGCAGCAATCACAACCTGCCTTTCCAAGATCGGTGGCGCAGAAGCAATGGCATATGATGCAATTGATAAGGCACCCGAAGAG
>JAZQII010000003.1:0-47181 GCA_045541035.1 Clostridia bacterium
GCGCCAAGACGGATTGAAAGATCGAAATCAAAGCCTGTGCCGAAAATGTTTTTGCCTAAAAGACCGTATTCTTTAGCCTGATCGATAGCGATCTGTAAACGACGAACTGCGATAGGATACTCAGCACGAACGTAAACGTAACCAACTGTTGCACCGATTGCATAACCTGCGATAGCCATAGCCTCGATTAAGCAGTGGGGGTCGCCTTCAAGAACTGAACGGTCCATGAATGCACCTGGGTCGCCTTCGTCAGCATTACATACAACGTACTTCTGATCAGCCTTGTTAGGTGCACAAAGTGCCCACTTTCTGCCGGTGGGGAAACCGCCGCCGCCACGACCGCGAAGTCCTGAATCGGAGATAACCTTGATAACGTCATCAGGAGTCATTTCAGTTAAAACTTTACCTAAAGCGGCATAGCCGTCCATAGCGATATATTCTTCGATGTTTTCAGGATCGATAACACCGCAGTTACGAAGAACGATTCTCTTCTGGGATTTATAGAATGCAGTATCAGAAAGTGCTACGTTCTTGACATCCTCAACCTTTTCTTCGCCGGTATCAGCGTAAACAAGGCGTTCAACGATTCTTCCCTTAAGAAGATGCTCTTCAACGATCTCCTGAACGTCTTCAGGTGTAACCTGACTGTAGAAGGTGCCTTCGGGATAGATAATAACAACGGGACCAAGTGCGCAAAGACCAAAGCAACCGGTCTGAACGATCTTAACTTCTTCATTGATACCGTTAGCAGCAAGGTGTGTTTCAAATGCTTCCTGAATCTTTACGCTTCCGGAAGAAGTACAACCTGTACCGCCGCAGATAAGTACATGTGAACGAATCATAACAATAAACCTCCGATATTACTGATTGGCTGCAATGGTGTATTCAGCAATAACCTTGCCGCCTTTAAGATGCTTTTCAACAACTTCGGCTGCCTTTTCAGCAGTCATTTTAACGTAAGTAACTTTTTCTTTGCCTGCCTCATAAACCTCAACAACGGGCTCAAATTGGCAGATACCGATACAACCGGTCTGTGAAACTGCTACTTTTTCTGCTAAACCTTTTTCATTTACTTCCTCAACGAATTTGTTGAGAACGGGTCTTGCACCTGCTGCGATACCGCAAGTTGCCATACCTACAACTACGCGAACGCTGTTGGTGCCTTCACGAAGAACTACCTTGTCCTTCATCTTGTCCTTGATTGCTTGCAATTCGGCTAATGATTTCATTTTGTTCTTCCTTTCTGATTTATGTAAAAATTTTTATAAAATATCATACTGCTCTCGCAGGTATTCGTTTATCCACACTATTACGTCAAAGGTATTTAAAGGAACGTCTCCTAAAACTTCGCGCAATTCACGTGTATCAAGATGCACCTTGTTTTCCCCTTTTATATGTTCAAAGAGAAAATCCGTATCGGGATGCCCCTGAATAAGTGTTGTGATAGTTGATATCACGTCGCCCAAAGGCGTAAAATCAAGATGGTTTTTATAAAAGACTGCCGTAACGCTTGTGCCGTGATCCTCACCTTGAGATGAAGTTATCTCAATATGTCCGCCGGTCTGCTCTGCTGCCATTTTAAGTAGCGGTAAGCCTAAACCGACTTTGCGTGTGGTGCGCGTTGTATAGAAAGGATCTGTTACACCCTTTACTATTTCTTCGGGCATTCCCGTACCGTCATCAACTATTTTAAAGGTAATTGTTTCATCATCTTCAAAAAGATAGATTTCTGTCAACGTTGCCTTTGCTTTAACGGAGTTTTCGGCAATATCAAGAATATTAAGCGAAAGTTCCTTCATATTACCCCTCCCCTTTAAGCCATTCAATAAGCCTTTTTCTCACTAACGCGCTTGAATAAGGCTCATCATCGAGCATAACGAAAGCGTCTTTATCGCGCATATCGGTAAGGTAATGAGCATCACTGCTTATTACGTGGCGTTTATTCTCCAAAAAATACTTTTTGATATATTCTTCGCTGTTATTTTTATCGTGAAGTTCAAAGCACGTAAAATAAGGTGTTTCGGGGAAAGTTCCCAAAACGTGGATCATGCCGTTTGACTGACGGTCAATATGGGCAGGATACGTAACGCCTAAAAAATCTTTTACCATGTCGGGCAGATCTTCGAGGGAAAGCGTTGTTGCAAGGGGAAGAAACGAATCTTCTTCACCGATAACGTTATCATCGCCGTCCATTATTTGCTGACGCCCGAAAATCTCGATCTTATTTTTAATTTTAATTCTTTTTTTATCAATTTCGCGGTCAAACTCCATAGCGCTTTCAAGAGTAGGAAAAAGGCATACTGCATGAATATCTTCGCTTGTTGTAACCTCCATACCCGCAACGGGAATGATTCCTTGCTTTTTTGCCGCCTGAAAAAATGCAGGGCAGTTTTTACAAGTGTTATGGTCAGTAAGCGCAACGATATTTAACCCGCAGAGATTTGCCATACCCGCAATATTGTTGGGCGTATTATCATCATCACCGCAGGGCGAAAGACATGAATGAATATGCAGATCGTAAAAATACTTATTCATTATATAAGCCCTGACAGAATAACTGCCGTTTCATATGCGCTTTTTTGGGTTGAAATCACGTTTATTCCCTTTTCTTCGGCAGTTTTTTTAACTGCATCGTCAAGAGAAACGTTTTCAGCCAGAATAACGCAGGCAGTATCAGCTAACGATGCCACCGCCACAACGTTTACGTTGGACATTATGGTTATCCACGCATCGTCTTCCTGCGCTCTTCCCATTACCCAACTTAAAAGATCGCCTATATAGACGTTTTTTATTTCTCGTTCAGGTAAAGGCAGCGTAACAGAAGAAAAATCTTGATGCTCGCTTAACTGTTTAACCGTCATTTTTCTTTCCTTCCCTATCCCTTTTAATTAAGCAATCGTCAGGACAGGCTGTTTTTTTAATAACGTCCTCAGCAAAGGCACGGCAAGTAGGCGCACCGCAGGAACCGCAATCGATTCCCGGAAGCGTTTCCTTGAACCTTTGGATATCCGCCATCATGCGCATGGATTCAGCCATTGAACCTGAAAGACGGGATATGGGACGGTATTCGGGCAATTCATTAAATAAATAATCGTCCGGAATATATTCCTTGTTTTTATCAAGGAAGTTCTGTGAAACAGGCAAGTATCTGCGAAGCCTTTGAAGACGTGCTTTTGCAACAAAGGGATTCTGTATTGCCAAAACTCCTCCGACGCAACCGCCGATACAAGCGTTAAGTTCAATAAATTCCAAGGGCGGAACGTTACCGTTTTCAATCTGATCAAGAACGCGGATAACGTTATCTATACCGTCAGCCGCAAGATAATCTTCATTGAAGATGGCAGTTGCCTCTCCCCCTGAAGATGCCCAGCCGATACCGATCATTCCCGATTCTGAAAGAGTTTCGATATTGTCATCGGCTTTCATCTCGCTTATAAGCTGGAAATAAATATCGCTTATTGAAATAACTGCATCAACCTGACTTTTATATCCTGCAAAGCCGTTCTTAACGTAACTTGCTTTTGCGGGGCAAGGTGAAATAAAGCAAACGCCTATTTCATCATCTTTAAGTTCGGGATGCTCTTCTTTAGCCTGTTTACGTGCAAGTTTTGCCGCCACCTCCATAGGCGGAAGCATATGTATTATGTGATCGTTTAAAGACGGAAACCTTAATCCGATAAGCCTTACTACCGCAGGGCAGGCAGAACTTATTGCAGGTTTTTTAACACCGTCTGTTTTAAGGTACATTCTGGTATATGCCGAAACAAGTTCAGCGGCTTTTGAAACCTCAAAGACCTGATCGAAGCCAAGCTTCTTAAGTCCGTTCAAAACGAAGTCAACGTCATCAAGATTATCAAACTGACCGTAAAGGGTGGGTGCGGGCAATGCGATCTTCCACTTAAAGCGATCCATGTCTTCCAAAGACGAGCAAACCGCTTTTTTAGCCTTATGAGGGCAAACGCGGATACATTCACCGCAATCGATACACCTTGCATCTGCAATTACTGCATGACCGTCCTTAATGCGGATAGCCTCTGTGGGGCAACGCCTTAAGCAGGTGGTACAGCCCATGCACTTGTTTCTGTCCAGCTGAACCGAATGTTCATATAACTTCATTTAATATCACCTACCGTATGAATACCTTCATAACGATTTTGGTGCCTACACCTACTGTTGATGAAATATCCATCGCATCAGAATAGCGTTTCATGTTGGGAAGTCCCATTCCTGCGCCGAAGCCAAGTGAACGAATGGCATCAGGTGCCGTTGAGAAACCTTCCTGCATAGCCTGCTCAATGTTTTTGATTCCGGGGCCCTTATCGTCTAAAATGATAGTAACCGCTTCTTCATCAACAAGAACGTCAGCCACGCCGCCGCCTGCATGAATTACCATATTGATTTCGCCTTCATACATGGCAATGGAAACACGGCGGATTATTTCAGGTGTAAGACCTAACTGACGAAGATTCTTTTTTACCTGTACCGATGCCTGACCTGCCGATGTAAAATCATCGCCGTCAACATCGAAGTGAAATACTAAAGGCTCGCTCATGATCTCACCTTGTTACCGACAAGACCGTTGGAATAAAGTATTCCGCAAGCCTCGTAAAGGCGTTTATCAGAAGTCATAATAACGATGCCTGCTTCCTTTGCAAGTTCAAGCATTTCTTCCGTAGGTTCTTTGGAGCGCACAAAAACTACGCAAACCATATCCATCATCACCGCAGTGCGGATAACCTGAGGATTTACAAGACCTGTAAGAAGTACCGCCTGATCTTTAACGTAAGCTAAAACGTCGCTCATCAAATCACAACCGCAAGCTGAATATACGTGCCGGGATAAAGAATCTTCGCAGCATAAAACCTCGGCATCTAAAAGCTCTTTTATTGTACTGATCTTCATAAAACGAAATATCCTTTTTTATTAGTATTTTGCTAAAATATCCTTAACTTCGCTGGGAAGAAGTTTACCGTAAACATCTTCGTTAATAGTCATAACCGGTGCAAGACCGCAGCAGCCTAAGCAACGTGTATCCTGAATGGAGAATTTGCCGTCTTGGGTGGTCTGACCTGCGCCGATACCAAGAATATTCTTAACCTCATCTAAAATTGCTGCAGCGCCCTTAACGTAGCATGCTGTACCTTGACATACTGATACAACGAAATCGCCCTTGGGCTCAAGTGTAAACTGTGCATAGAATGTTGCTATGCCGTAGAGTTCAGCTACGGGAACGCCTGTTTTTTGGGAAATGAATTCCTGAACTTCAAGCGAAACGCAGCCTAAAAGCTTCTGTGCCTGCTGCATGATAGGCATCATTTTGCCCTGATCATCTTTTACTTCTTCAATAAACTTTGCAAGTTCATCAAAGGCAGCCTGCTTTTGTTCCTTTGTTAAAGCCATTTTTTAGTCCCCCTAAATGTATTTTGTTTTTACAAGCGCGCATTTATTGGCGTACTTGCGTACAGTGTCATTATATCACATTCTTAACTGAAATGCACGCTTTTTTTGTAAAAAAACAAAATTTTTTAGTTTTGGAATTTTTTAGTTTTGAATTGTGTTTGTTTTGTTGAGTTGTTGTTTGTTTTAGTGAAAAAATGTGGTTTTAAATCTGTGAATTTTTAAAAAAACATAGAGTTTTTCAATCAGGCATTTTTGCTAAAAAATTTTCAGAAAAATTTCATAAAAAAACCGACCAAAATCTATTGACAAAAATCAAACCCCTATGCTATGTTGAGGTTAGCGCGGAAATATTTATGCCCATTATCCACTATAAATAGTTTCACGTGCTTTTATATAGATAAAAATTTTTAAACATTAAAGGAGTAAATTTGGCAGCAAGAAGAATGTTTTCTAAGACAATTACAGAAAGTGATGATTTTACCGATATGCCGCTATCGACGCAGGCACTGTATTTTCATCTGAACATGACCGCCGATGACGACGGCTTTATCAACAATTCAAAACGAATCCAGCGCATGATAGGTGCATCCGATGATGATATAAAACTATTGTGGGCAAAAAATTACATTATTCCCTTTGAATCCGGTGTAGTAGCCGTAAGAGATTGGAATATACACAATTACATACAAAAAGACAGATACAAACCGACTTTATATCAAGCCGAAAAAGCGCAATTAGCGCAAAATAAAGCATGTATACAATCTGTATACAAAATGTATCCACAGGATAGGTTAGGTAAGGATAGTATAGATAAGGATAGTATAGATAAGGAGAGAGAAGAGAATAATTTTCCCACTCACGAAAAAATAATTGATTTTTGTAATAGTGAGAATCTTAATTTTATAAATCCCGATATTTTCTATAATCATTATCAGGCTCGCGCTTGGAGATATCCTGACGGCACACCTATTTCCGATTGGAAAGCCGAAATGCGCAAATGGAACGCTAAAGACAAAGAAAAGAAAAAACAAACAAAGAATGACTTTTCGGGGCGCAACAATTCTTATGGTGACAGCCTTTATTCCGACGTAAGCACCCTTGAAGTTTAGGAGACAAAAAATTGTCTCCTTTTTTTATTTTTACTATTGACTTGCCATTTCGCTTTTTGTATAATCTTTTTGAGGTGATTATTATGCTTAATATCGGTTCAAACCGACAGTTGTTTTGCGATGACTTTATTATCGATAGAGAAAAAACGACTGCAACAAAAAAACTGAATATTCCCGTAAAAAGAGATATTGTTTTCACTTTTGATGCACCCTGGGAGAAATCGGGTACGGTTTATCATAATATAGTAAAAAACCCCGACGGTTCCTATTTTATGTACTATAAAGGTTATCATCCCGACGAAAACGGCAGAAATACGCGCCATATCTGTGTTTTAAAAAGTGCTGACGGTGTTTTGTGGGAAAGACCGAAATTGAATATCAATCCTATTTTTAAGGATTCAAATATAATTTCCCAAAGCACTTCTTACGATAACTTTTTCTGTTTTTATGATACTAATCCCACCTGCCCTGAGGACGAGCGTTATAAGGCACTGATCGGCGAATGGAATAACGGCTTATACGTTGCTTTATCACCTGACGGCATCAACTTTAAATTTCACCGTTATACTGCCGAATGTGATGTTTCCGAGCGCAAAGATCGCGGTCTTTTGATGCTGAAAAGTGAAACAAACTGCCATTTTGATACGCTTAATACCGTATTTTATAAAGACGGCTTATATCACGCATACGTCCGCGGAATTCACAGAGGAAATGATTATCAGCCTGAAATTCTTTCCGATGACGATCACTCCATTATCCGCGATATCCGCCACACAACAAGTGCAGATTTTTATAATTGGTCCGCACCCGAACCCTTAAAATACGATGATAGTTTTGATTATGAGCTTTACACCAACGGCATATTCCAATACTACCGTGCACCTGAATTCCTTCTTGGTATTGCCACCCGCTATGTGGTAAGGGAAAATTGGAATTCCTCCTTTGACCGTCTGCCCAACGCTTCTGACAGAAAAACACGTTCACGAGGAATGAGTTTAACGGATACTGTTTTTATGGCTTCACACAACGGCACCGATTTTATTCGTTATAACGAAATGTTTATTACTCCCGGCAGTGAGCAAACAGATAATTGGCGGTACGGTGATTGTTACGTGTGCGTAGGCGCAGTTGAAACGCCCTCGGAAATTGAAAGCCAAGATCCGTACCTTTCCCTTTTCTGCCCCGAAACGGTAAACGGAAAGAGCGTTTTATTCCGCCACACTCTTCGCCTTGACGGCTTCGTTTCCTATTTTGCACCATTAGAAACAAAGATCTTAAAAACAAAGCCCTTTATTTTTGATGGTGAAAAGCTTTTATTGAACTTCCGCACCTCGGCATTGGGAAAAATAAAAATCACCTTGAAATCAGGTGATACGGAAATTCAATCAGATGAAATTTTCGGTGATAAGGTTGACAGAATAATTGATTTTAGCGGTGATCTATCAGCCTTTAAGAATAAAGAAGTAACGATGCTCTTTAAAATCAGCGACGGAGAAATTTATTCCTTTAAATTTGAGTAAAAAAGAAATAGGCAAGATCAAGCGTCTTGCCTATTTTTTACTGCCACCAAACATTCCACTTATCTATGTAATCAGGAAAGCCGATGTTTTCATCAATTATCTTCTGCATTTCGGGACTTTTATTTACCCAATATTCGTCTATCAGTTTTAAATTTCGTTGTGTTAAGGGAACGATCACGCTTTTAAATTTGCTTTGCCAGAAAATACTGTTGTTTTTCACATATCCCATGCATATTACCGGCAGCAGATCAATTTCGCTATGATAATAGCGGATATTTTTCCATGTGGGAAAGAACACCTTACATTCCTTAATATTATTCCAATTAAGTTTTATTATTCGGTTTGTAACACCGTCTTTTGTTATCTTATACTGTGCAACCAATGCATTATAGCGAACACAAAGAACTGCACCAATAATAAGTACTTGTCCCACAAAACTTTCTATCCAGAAAAAAATATCCGATTTGGGAAATCCATCTTCCTTCAATTCAAAAAATATAATTACGCTTTCAAACACAAAAAACAATCCGAAAAATATTACTTTTAACAGAAACGCCTTTAATTCGCTTTTGCAAACAAACTCATACTTTTTCATAATTTCACCTCATCCACCACCTGCGGCGGTCCCCCTTCTCCCATCGGAGAAGGCTCATTTGGTAGGTGCTTCGCACAGTTTCTTAAAGAGTCTTTTTGTGTTTTCGTTGGTTATTTCGATAACTTCATCAGGAGTCATGTTCCAGAGCATTGCAATATGCTCGGCAACGTAGATAATATTAGATGAATCGTTGCGCTTTCCGCGGTTAGGAACGGGTGCAAGGAAAGGACAGTCCGTTTCAAGTAATATTCTGTCTTTTGGGATATACTTTAAATTTTCTTGTGCGCGGACAGAGTTTTTAAAGGTGCACGTTCCGCCAAAGGAAAAATACAAGCCTAAATCAAGGCATATCTTTGCAATCTCCTTGCTTTCGGAAAAGCAATGCATAAGACCGTAAGATATTTTTTCGCTTTTTAAAATATCAACCATATCACCCGTTGCATCACGGCAATGAATTTCCACGGGAAGATCCGCTTCCTTTGCCGCCAATGCTTGCTTAATAAAAGCGTGTTTCTGTGTGTCTTTGGGCGGATTGTTTTCCCAATAATAATCTAAACCTATCTCCCCTGCGCCGACACACTTTTCGTGGTTCCACATTTCCTTTAATTTTTCAAGATTTTCATCGGAATATGTGTCGGCATTGATCGCATGAATACCTGCACAGAAATACATATGTTCGTATTTTTCTGCCATTTCTTTGCAGAATTTACTTTCTTCAACGGTACAGCCTGCATTGATGGCATAGAGCACGTTTTTAGATGGAAGGGACGAAATTACTTCGTCCCTATCGTTATCAAATCTTGGATCGTCATAATGACAATGCACGTCAATAAACTTTATCATCTTACTTCACAACCTGCGCCAAATGCTTTTTCAGGCGAAACAAGTGAAAGGTTTCCGTTTTCGTCTTCAGCACAAAGGATCATGCCTTCGCTTAACACACCGCGAAGCTTTGCAGGCTTTAAGTTTGCAACGAGAACAACTGTTTTGCCTACCATTTCTTCGGGAGTATAGTGCTTTGCGATGCCTGAAACTACGGTGCGCTTTCTTTCGCCGTCATCTAAAGTCATAACGAGAAGTTTATCGGATTTTTCAAGTTTTTCAGCGGTTAATACCTTTGCGGTTTTAAGTTGAACCGAAGCAAACTGATCAATTGAAATTTCTTCAACCTTTGCCTTTTCTTCCTCAGCCTTTTTCTTGGCTTCTTCGGCTTCTTTTTTGGCTTTTTCTTCTTCCTGAGCCTTAAATTCCGCCTCAATATCGATTCTTGGGAAGAGAACTTCTGTTTTCGTTATCTTACTGCCTGCCTTGATTCCGCCGAATTTTTGGATGGAATCAAAGGTGGTAAGGCTTTCGTCAACGCCTAATGAAGCCTGAATTTTAGCAGGAGATTTTGTCATAACGGGCGCAATAAGAACGGAAATAATTCTTACGCACTCGGCTAAATTGTACATTACGGTTGCAAGGCGGCCGCGATTTGCTTCGTCCTTTGCAAGCGCCCAAGGCATGGTTTCATCAATATATTTATTTGAGCGTGAAACAAGTTTCCAAATTTCAACTAACGCCCCTGAAAGTTGGAACTCGTCCATTTTTTTCGAGAACTCATTATAAGTGTTTTCTGCTAAAGAAATAAGTTCGTCATCAGGATCAGCCTTTACTTGTGGTTCAGGAAGAATTCCGCCAAAGTATTTTTCGATCATGGCGCAGGTACGGGAAACAAGGTTACCTAAATCGTTGGCAAGGTCTGAATTGATTCTGCCAAAAAGTGCTTCATTGGTAAAGTTTCCGTCAGAGCCAAAGGGCATCTCGCGCATTAAGAAATAACGGATTGAGTCAACACCGTATTTGTTGCAAAGAACAACGGGATCAACAACGTTTCCGCGTGATTTACTCATCTTTTCGCCGCCGAAAACAAGCCAGCCGTGACCGAATACCTGCTTGGGTAAAGGAAGATCAAGTGCCATAAGCATTGCAGGCCATATAATAGTATGGAAACGGATAATTTCCTTACCTACAAGATGCACGTCGCAAGGCCAATATTTATCAAAAAGTTCGTGGTTATCGGTGGTATAGCCAAGTTTTGTGATGTAGTTTGAAAGAGCGTCGATCCAAACGTAAACAACGTGCTTTTCATTAAAAGTAACGGGAATACCCCACTTGATACTTGTTCTTGATACACAAAGATCCTCAAGACCGGGTTTTAAGAAGTTGTTTATCATTTCCTTTGCACGGCTTGGAGGCTGAATGAAATCGGGGTGGCTTTCAATATACTCAATAAGTCTGTCCTGATACTTTGAAAGTTTAAAGAAATAACTTTCTTCCCTTGTTTTTTCAACTGCTCTTCCGCAATCGGGACACTTGCCGTCAACAAGTTGAGTTTCGGTAAAGAAACTTTCGCAGGGTGTGCAGTACCAGCCTTCGTACTCGGACTTATAAATATCGCCCTGATCGTAGAGTTTTTTGAAAATCTTCTGAACGGCTTCAACGTGATAATCGTCGGTAGTGCGAATGAACCCGTCATATTTAACGTCCATAAGTTCCCAAAGTTTCTTTACGCCTGCAACGATCTCATCAACGTACTGTTGGGGAGTTTTGCCTGCTTCCTGCGCCTTTCTTTCGATCTTTTGACCGTGTTCATCGGTTCCCGTTAAAAAGTAAACGTCATAACCCTGCATGCGCTTAAAGCGTGCAATAGTGTCAGCGGCAACAGAACAATAACTGTGACCGATATGAAGATTATCGCTGGGATAATAAATTGGTGTTGAAATGTAATATGGTTTTTTCATAAAAATTTATCTCACTTTCTGTAAAATTCATCAAGATTTGCTGTAGCAAAAGCATTCATATCTATATCTGAAATCTTCCCGTTCATAAGTGTATAGAAACCTGCCGCGCCGATCATTGCGGCATTATCGGTACAAAGTATGGGAGAAGGATAATACAATTCTATCTGTGCGCTACGGCACATTCGCTCAATCTCAGCGCGAAGACGGGAGTTTGCCGCCACGCCCCCTGCCATAACAATCTTGTTATAGCCTATATCAATTGCCGCCTTTTTAGCCTTTTCAACAAGCATTCTTACAACGCTTTTTTGGAAACTTGCGGCAATATCTGCTTTGGGAATTTCTTCACCCTTTTGTTCTAAATTATGGACAAGATTTACCACCGCCGTTTTTACGCCTGAAAAAGAAAAATCGTAATTATCTTCTTTTTCAAGTTGGGTGGTGAAATTATAGGCATCAATGTTGCCCGTTTTAGCAAGTTCATCAATCTTTACACCGCCGGGATAGCCTAAACCAAGAACTCGTGCAACCTTATCAAAGGCTTCGCCAACCGCATCATCGCGAGTTGCGCCCAATAAAGCGAAATCGCAATAATCGGTAACCTTTAATATATGGCTGTGTCCCCCTGAAACCGCCAAGGCAATAAAAGGCGGTTCAAGTTCAGGATACTCAATAAAGTTTGCAGAAATGTGCCCTTGAATATGATGAACACCGATTAAAGGTATCTTCTTACTGAAAGCAAGTGCTTTTGCATAATTGACGCCCGTCAATAACGCGCCGATAAGTCCGGGGCCTTGGGTTACGGCTATGGCTTCAATATCGTCTAAAGTTACATTTGCTTTTTCCAAAGCCTCTAAAACCACGGGAACAAGGGCGGTAGTGTGGCTTCTTGATGCGATCTCAGGCACAACTCCCCCATACTTCTTGTGAATGGGTATTTGGGTGGAAATAACGTTTGATAAAACTTTTCTTCCGTCTTTAACCACCGCCGCGCTTGTTTCATCACAAGATGATTCAATGGCAAGTATCAACGCGCTTTTCTTTTCTATTAAGTTTTTCGCTTTTTCTTTTGCTATATCAAAATACATAATTACTGATACAAATAGTCCTCATTGGGATCGTAATGTTTTTTTCTTGAAATTTTAATAAATACGTAGCCTATAAATAACGGCAGAAGCATAATAAAATCAAAAAATCTTACTGTGCCGAAAGCAAAATCTTTCATGAAATTTTCGCCCATGATAATTGATGAAAGAGAATTTTCATAAAAATCAAAAGCAAGGTCAAAACCCCATGACGGCGGCACCAAATTAACAAGCAGATTTATAACTACTAATACTACCGCAGAAGTAATTACCGTGTAAACACCGATGCCGTATAAACTTTCGCGCTTCTGTTTTTTGACGGTATATATAACAGTAATAACCGCAAGCACCACTATTACGCCTGAAACGATCTTTAAAAGATTGTTGGTCTTTCCCCAAAAAATCAACTGTTCAGTTTCATTTTCGGTTATAATATCCTTTTCAGGGCCGATTTTATCGGCAACGTCTTCATTAGTTAAAGCGTCTTCATAGGAAAACTTAAGGTTTACCCCGCTGCTTCCCTCAACGGAAGAAACATCAAAGGCAACGTTTATATCTTTTACGTCAGCCCCTTGAATATAGGCGCGCAACAGCGTGCTTTTGCTTTGAGGCTTAAAGAACACGTTTTCTTTTGTTACAATATCGCCGTAAATTACAGAACCGTCTTTTAAAATAGAAACGGTTTTATAGGTAAGGATAAATTCTTTGCCCGAACCGTCGGTTATCTTGATGTTTTCAACATTGATCCCCGAAAAATCGTTATCTGCAAGGGGACACGAAAATTCAATATAGAATTTATCATCAAGATCGACCTTTGAATATTTGAAATTTTCTATCTGTTCAACCGTTTCAAGGAATTTTTCATCAAGCGTTATATTTTTTTCAAAACGGATTTTCTGTGTGCTTGGGTGCACGCTTCCAAGATTTTTAAAAGTATCTGTAAAATCTTTAGGATCGCCTTTTTCAGTTACGGTGAACTTTTGTTCCTTGCCCTCAAACATGGCAATATAACTGTGATAAATATTACCGTAATCATCACTGCTGACAAGATTTAACGTTTCCTGATGATTATATCTGTCATTTTGCTTGAGCCAGAAATCTTTATTTGTTATTACCGACGTTATCGCAACAACGCACATCAAAAAGGCAAGTGCAATGCCTAAAACAATACCGCTTATTCTTGAAAGTTTTGAAATTACTCTTTTCATTCTTTATCCCTTTTGCCCAAGTAGGCACGAATAAACATATCAAGATCGCCATCCATAACCGCCTGAATGTTTGCAGTTTCGGCATTGGTGCGATGGTCTTTTACCATATTATAGGGGTGGAAAACGTAAGAACGGATCTGACTGCCCCACTCGATCTTCTTAACATCGCCGCGAAGTTCAAGTTCCTTTTCTTCACGCTCGCGCTCTCTTAATTCGATAAGTTTTGAACGAAGCATATTCATTGCCGTTTCGCGGTTCTGAATCTGTGAACGCTCCTGCTGGCACTGAACGATTATGCCCGTTGGCTTATGGATAATACGGATTGCAGATTCGGTCTTATTGATGTGCTGACCGCCTGCACCCGTTGATCTTCTCGTTTCAACTTCAATATCTTCAGGGGGAATAACTATGGTGTTATCCTCTTCAATTTCAGGCATAACTTCCAAGGAAGAAAAGGAAGTGTGGCGCCTTGCATTAGAGTCAAAGGGTGAAATTCTGACTAATCTGTGAACACCCTTTTCTGCCTTTAAAAAGCCGTAAGCATTGGTGCCCGATGCCCTGAAGGTAACGCTTTTTGTGCCTGCTTCATCGCCTGCAAGATAGTCCAAGATATCAACCTGATAGCCTGACTTTTCGCAATATCTGCGGTACATTCTGAAAAGCATATCTGTCCAGTCCTGTGCTTCCGTTCCGCCTGCACCTGCATGAAGCGTTAAAATTGCATTGTTCGCATCATATTCGCCCGTAAGCATGGTTTCAAGTTGAAGTTTCTCAATTCTCGTTTCCAAGGAATCAAGTTCCCTGCCAACTTCATTGGCGGTATCTTCATCATCCATTTCCATGCCAAGTTCGATCATGGCAAAAATATCTTCAATACTTTTTGAAAAGCCGTCAAGTTCTTTTACCTTGCTTTCTAACGACGCAAGTTCTTTATTCTTTTTCTGTGCCTTTTCCTGATCAAGCCAGAAATCAGGCTCAGCCATTTCTTCATTAAGTTCTAAAATTCTCTCTTTCATCCCTTCCGGGTCAAAGAGATTCACCTGCCAATTTGATATTTTCAGCAGCCTGATTTGCTCTCTGCTTATAAGAATCGAATTCTATCAAATTTATCATCTCCTTATAGGGAAACTTTCCCTTTATATTATTTTCCGCAGCACTGTTTATATTTCTTGCCGCTGCCGCAAGGACAGGGATCGTTTCTGCCGATCTTCTGGCTCTGTGCCTGATTGCCTGCCTTTTTGGGACGCTGACTTTCAGGTCTGCCGTTTGTGCTTTCGCTTGTTACTTTATGAACTTTAGGCTGAATGTTTACCATTGCGTTAAAAGCAAAACGAACTGCATCTTCCTGAATAAGACGGTTCATTTCTTCAAACATATCAAAGCCTTCAAGTTTATATTCCTGCAAAGGATCGCGCTGTGCCATTGCACGAAGCGATATACCTTGCTTTAACTGATCCATCTGGTCGATGTGATTCATCCAATGTCTGTCAACTGACTCTAAAAGGGCGAAACGCTCAAGATCCTTAATATCAAAGCCTGCCGTTTTAAGATCTTCTGCGCGCTTTTCGTATCTTTCTGAAGAAATTTCTTCAACCTTTTTTATAATAGCATCGCGGGAAAGACCGCTAAACACCTTTGCTTCGGTTTCTTTAGGAAGACAGATGCGCTTTAATTCTTCCGTCATGCCCTTAAGATTCCACTCTTCCTGCTTCTGATCGGCAGTAAAGGCGTGAACGGTACGGGCAATAACCTTATTTTTCATTTCAAAGATAGCGTTGGAAACGTCTTCACCCTCAAGAACGCGCTTACGCTGTGAATAGATCATTTCACGCTGAGTATTCATAACGTCATCATACTGTAAAACGTTTTTACGGATTGAGAAGTTTCTGCCCTCAACACGTTTCTGGGCGTTTTCAATACTTTTTGAAAGAATACCTGCTTCAAGAGCCATATCACCGTCAAGAGCCTTGCCTGCAAGAGCCTGCATTCTGTCTCCGCCGAAAAGGCGCATAAGATCATCTTCAAAAGAAATGAAGAAACAACTTGAACCGGGATCGCCCTGACGGCCTGCACGACCGCGCAGCTGGTTATCAATACGTCTTGATTCGTGGCGTTCAGTACCTAAAATGCAAAGACCGCCTGCCTCAACAACTTGTTCGTGTTCTTTATCGGTAAGTTCTTTATGTTTTAAATAAAGAGCGTTATATTTTTCCCTTAAATCAAGAATTTCCTGATCGTCTGTTTTCTGATGTCCCGTTGCAAGGTCGATCTTATCGTCTTCATAGCCTTGACCTTTAAGTTCTTTTCGTGCCATGAAGTCGGGGTTTCCGCCTAAAAGAATATCGGTACCACGGCCTGCCATGTTGGTGGCAATGGTAACGGCGTTAAGTCTGCCTGCCTGAGCAACTATTTCCGCTTCTTTGGCATGATGCTTGGCGTTAAGAACTTCATGCTTAATTCCGCGTCTTCTTAAAAGTTCGCTTAAAACTTCGGAAATTTCAACTGAAACCGTACCTACAAGTACGGGCTGACCCGTTTTATGGCGTTCAACAACTTCTTCAACAACAGCATTGAATTTATCCTTCATGCTCTTATAGATTCGGTCGTTCAAATCTTCACGGATCATAGGCTTATTGGTGGGAACGCAAACAACGTCAAGTTTATAAATGCCCTGAAATTCTTCTTCTTCGGTCTTTGCAGTACCCGTCATGCCCGAAAGTTTTTTATACATTCTGAAATAGTTCTGATAGGTAATTGTGGCAAGAGTCTGATTTTCGCGCTCGATCTTAACGTTTTCCTTGGCTTCGATTGCCTGATGCAGACCTTCTGAATATCTTCTGCCCTCTAAAATACGGCCCGTAAATTCATCAACGATCTTTACCTGACCGTCATCACTTACAATATAGTCGCGGTCGCGCTTAAAAAGGAAGTTTGCCTTTAAAGCCTGATTGATGTGGTGGGCAACTTCGGTGTTATCGGGATCGGAAAGATCTTCAATACCCAAGGCACGCTCAACTTTTGAAACACCCGTTTCAGTTAAAGCAACAGTCTTTGCTTTTTCATCAAGGGTGAAATCGTGTTTAAGACGCTCTTTTTCATATTCTTCATCAACAACATCAAGTTTTGAAGCCTTTTCTTTTTCTTCAATACCTGAAAAGTTTTTAACTACCTGATTGGCTTTTATATACATTTCAGAGGACTCCTGCCCTGCGCCTGAAATAATAAGAGGCGTTCTTGCTTCGTCAATCAAGATACTGTCAACTTCATCGACGATAGCAAAGAAAAGTTCGCGTTGTGAACGGTCAGAGCCGTGTTTTGCCATGTTATCGCGAAGATAGTCAAAGCCGAACTCACTGTTTGTGCCGTAAGTGATCTCTGCATTATAGGCATTCTGTCTGTCAGTACGGTCCATCATGTTATAGATATTGCCAACGGAAAGACCTAAAAAGTTAAAAAGTTTGCTCATCATTTCAGACTGATAGCCTGCAAGATATTCATTTACCGTTACGATATGCACGCCCTTACCTGCAATGGCGTTAAGATATGCAGGAAGTGTTGCGGTAAGTGTTTTACCTTCACCTGTTTTCATCTCGGCAATTCTGCCCTGATGAAGAACTATACCGCCTATGATCTGCACGTGGAAAGGCTTTTGACCTAAAACACGCCATGCCGCCTCACGGCAAACTGCAAAGGCTTCGGGCAGAAGATCGTCAAGATCCTCTTTTCCGCTTTTATAACGTTCTTTAAATTCTTCTGTTTTTGCCTTTAAAGCATCGTCGCCAAGACCTTGCATGTAACCGTCAAGTGCTTCAACCTTTGCGGCGATCTTTTCAAGTTTTTTCAACTGACTTTTTGTATTATCACCGAATCCGAAAAGTCCCATTATATTCTCCTTAAATGTTTAAATACTTTCTTAAATCTTCTTTTCTGTCAGTTTTTTCCCACAAAACGTTAAGATCTTCTCTGCCCATATGACCGTAAGCAGCAACCTGCTTATACTGAGGCTTTCTTAACTGTAAGGTTTCAATAATTGCTTGAGGGCGCATATCGAAAAGCGTATTTACCGCCTCTACGATCTTTTCTTCGGGAACTTTATTTGTGTTAAAAGTTTCAACAAGCACGGAAACGGGTTTTGCAACACCGATAGCGTAGGCAAGCTGAACTTCGCATTTATCTGCCGCCCCTGATGCAACTATATTTTTTGCAATATATCTGGCAAAATATGCAGCGGATCTGTCAACCTTTGTGGGATCTTTACCTGAAAATGCACCGCCGCCGTGACGGGAATATCCGCCGTAAGTATCAACGATAATTTTTCTGCCCGTAAGTCCCGAATCACCCTGAGGTCCGCCGATAACGAATCTTCCGGTGGGGTTAATAAAGAATTTCGTATCTTCGTCTATCATATTTTCGGGAATAATAGGTTTAACTACCTTTTCAATAATATCCTTGCGCAAATCTTCCATTTCAATTTCAGGCGCGTGCTGACTTGAAACGACTATAGCATCAACGCGAACGGGAGTATCGTCATGATACTCTATTGTAACCTGAGTCTTTCCATCGGGACGAAGATAAGGAAGCGTGCCGTTTTTGCGCACCAAAGTCAACTGTTTTGAAAGTTTGTGGGCTAAAGATATGGGAAGGGGCATAAGTTCTTCCGTCTCGTTGCAGGCATAACCGAAAATAATTCCCTGATCGCCTGCGCCGGTAGAAAACTTTTCGTCTTCTTCGCCGTTCTTCTGTTCCAATGCGGAAGATACGCCCATAGAAATATCGGGGGACTGCTTATCAAGCGCAGTTAAAACACCGCAGGTGTTGCCGTCAAAGCCATACTTTGCACGATCGTAACCGATCTCCAAAACGGTTTCCCTTGCAATTTTCTGTATATCGATCTGTGCAGTTGTGGTAATTTCGCCCATAACTACAATAAGACCCGTTGTGCAGGAAACTTCACAAGCAACACGTGCTTTTTCATCCTGCTTTAAAATCTCATCAAGAACACTATCGGAAATCTGATCGCATATTTTATCGGGATGTCCCTCTGTAACCGATTCTGACGTAAAGAAATACTTTTTCATATGTAATGCCTCCTTTAATAAAGCATAATACTGCTATTATATTTTGGTATTATACTATATATCCGCAAAAAAATCAACAGATATGTTTTGATAATTAGGTGAAAAACACACAAATTGCTATTGTAATCTCACATTTTGCCATGTATAATATATCATATAACAAAAAATTTAAGGAGTTCTTTTTATGGCTATTACCTTTATTGAAGAAACAAAAACTTTCTATCTTGAAAACGAAAATTTGACCTATGCTTTCAAGTTAAACGAAAACTATCTTGAGCATTTATATTTCGGCAAGAAAATCGGCAGGGACGATATTTCTTACACCCTTACCGGTGGCACAAATGCCCTTTTTAACAGTCCGCCCGAAGGAATGTCCTATGAATTTAAAGCACCTGAAATCTCATTCTACGGAACGGGCGATTACCGCGAGCCTACGGTCCACGTCATAAACAAAAACGGGGACAGACTTTCCGAACTTTTATATGACGGTTACGAGATTTTAGAAGAAAAGCCGAAAATTTCAAACATGCCCTCAATGACGGGCGGTGAAACACTTGTTATTCACTTAAAAGATAAGGTAACTTTATTCTGTGCCGACCTTTATTATACCCTTTATGGCGACTGCAATGTTTTATCAAGAAGAATCGTTTATAAAAACATGGGAAAAGATACGATCGTTCTTGACCGTGCTTATTCTTTCACCTTGCAGTTGCCCGATAACAACTATAAGATCATGTCCCTTTACGGTTCATGGGCAAGGGAAAGATCCATTCAGATAACTCCTCTTTTACAAGGTGTTATCACCATTGATTCAAAGCGCACCACTTCATCAAACACGTTAAATCCCTTTATGGGCATTTTATCGGAAAACGCTACAGAAACCAGCGGTGAAGTTATCGGTGTAAACCTTGTATATTCTTCATCATTTACTTTAAAAGCACAAGGCACCCACGGTGGCGATACATATATTTCAGGCGGTATAAACGACTTTGATTTTGCCTGGACTTTAAAAAGCGGTGAATCTTTGGAAACTCCCGAAGCCGTTATCTCCTATTCATATGAGGGTATCGGTGCAATGAGCAGAGCTTTTCATGACGTTTACCGTAATCACCTTGTAAACAAAAACTTCGTTTTCAAACAGCGTCCCCTTGTTATCAACAATTGGGAGGGAACATCTTTTACCTTTACCGAAGAAAAATTAAAGGCTATTATTGACGGTGTTGAAGGTACGGGATTTGATACTTTCGTTCTTGACGACGGTTGGTTCGGCGTAAGAAACAATGAAAAATCAGGTTTAGGCGATTGGTTTGTAAATTACGAAAAACTGCCTAACGGCTTAAAGGGTATTTCCGATTATGCTCACAAAAAAGGCTTAAAATTCGGTTTGTGGTTTGAGCCTGAAATGTTAAACATTGATTCCGACCTTTACCGCGCACACCCCGATTTTGCCATTCAAACGGAAAACCGCCCCCATTGCACGGGCAGAGGCGGAGGTCAGTTAGTCCTTGATTTAACGAGAAAAGACGTTCGCGATTATATTGTTGACGTTATCAATAAAGTTCTTCACGAAAACGATATTGATTACTTTAAGTGGGATTCAAACCGCTGTGTTACGGAATCCGTTTCAAAGGGACTTCCTGCAGAAAAACAGAGAGAATTTGCCCACCGCTACGCTTTAGGCTTATATGATATTATGGACAGAATCATTTTAGCCAATCCCCATATTTTCTTTGAGGGTTGCTCAGGCGGCGGCGCACGTTTTGACGCAGCAATGCTCTACTATTTCCCCCAGACATGGACAAGTGATAACACCGATATTGAAGAAAGAACGCTTGTTCAGTACGGAACAAGTATATGCTATCCCTTATCAAGTATGAGTTGCCACGTAACGGCAGTGCATCCGGGATCAATCAAAAGAAACGCACCTATAAAATGCCGTGCAGATATTGCAGGTTTAGGCGCTTTCGGTTATGAACTTGACGCTTCAAGTTTCACCGATGAAGACCGTCAGACCGCCAAGGAAATTGTTGACGAATATAATGAGTGGAACGCTGACCTTATCTTAAAAGGCGACCTCTACCGCATAAAAAATCCCTTTGAATCAAACTACTTTGCAGAAGCCGTAGTTTCAAAGGACAAAACAAAGGCAATTCTTGTTTTCTATCAGAGAAAATTCACCTATAACGGGCCTAAACCTCACGTTAAAATGGCAGGTCTTGACGAAAACAAAACCTATTTTGTTCCCGAACTTGAAAAGTCCTTTAAGGGGTCAACGCTTATGAGCGTAGGTCTTGTTCCCTACCTGTGCGGCGATTTCTTAACCCAAAAATATCATTTTATTGAAAAATAATGTAATGAATCACCTGTTTAAAGCGTTTTATTTATAGAGGTTGAGGCATCAATTGTTATGTATCCGTCAACCAAAGAGTGCAAAAAAGTTACAATATTTTTTGTGCTCGTTATAAAATATAAGAGGTGATAATATGAAAAAATTCTTAGCATTATTTCTCGTTCTTATTCTGTTCTGTGCCTGCGCCCAGGAGCCAAAAGATCTTACGGAAAATTACACAAAAAGAATAGAAGATCTTACGGGCACACCGTCGGAAAAGTTTGAAGATGCTCAGTATGAGTTTGCCGTTGAACTTTTAAAAGAAAATTTTAAAGATGAAAACGCGCTCTTTTCTCCACTTTCTGTAAAACTTGCCCTTGCAATGACATTAAACGGCGCAAGCGGTGAAACGAAAGCGCAGATGGAAGAGGTTTTAGGTTTATCAACCGAAGCGCTTAACGAAGAGATCAGTAAATACGTTTCTTCTCTTTCTGATGACGAAATTCATATTGCCAACTCCATATGGATTAACGATGACGGTGAGTTTATCGCAAAAGAAGACTTTCTTCAGGCAAACGCCGATTATTACGGTGCAGGTGTTTTTAAGGAAGAATTCAGTAATTCAACCGTAAGAAAAGTCAATTCATGGGTAAAAGAAAACACCAATGATATGATAAATAATATCGTTGACGAATCAGTTAAAGATTCCCGAATGCTTCTTATAAATGCCCTTGCCTTTGAGGCTGAATGGTCAGATGTGTACAAGAAAAACCAAGTTTCTGACGGCACTTTCACGTCTGTTTCCAACGAAAAACAAAAGGTAAAAATGATGAGTTCAACTGAATATTATTACCTTGAAGATGAGAGTGCAACGGGCTTTATGAAAAAATACAAAAACGGAAAATATGCCTTTGTTGCCCTTCTTCCCAAAGCGGAAATAGGCGAATATATAGAAAATCTTAACGGCGCGGATATTAAAAATCTTATCGTAAACAAAACAAATGAATCGGTTAAGTGCAAACTGCCAAAGTTCAGTTACGATTATTCCGTAACGTTAAACGAAACGCTGAAAAACATGGGTATGCCCCTCGCCTTTGATATGTACCTTGCCGATTTTACTAACCTTTCGCAAAGACCTTTGTATATCGACAAAGTCCTTCACAAAACCCACATCGAGGTTGGCGAAAAAGGCACAAGAGCAGGCGCCGCAACAGTTGTTGCAATGAACGACGCCGCAGCGGAAATAACCGTAAAACCCAAAGAAGTAATTTTAGACAGACCCTTTGTTTATATGATAATGGACACCCAAAGCAATCTGCCCATCTTCATCGGCGCATTGACGGATGTAAAATAATAAAAAGCCTCATTTGGCGTACCTACGATAAAGCAGATTGAAACTTATAAACTTAAAAGGCGAAAAGGAACCGGTAATTTTTCATTGCCGGTTCCTTTTTTTGGTTCAATTTCAACCTTGGGTAGAATTATGTGAACAAAAATCAATATTCTTACTATTGCAAGTTGATTTGCTTCGCGCTATAATATGCTTACAAGATAGCTATCTCAAAAAAATCTTGGAGGATAGAACATGTTAGATCAAAAGATATTTGGCGAAAAACTTCGCAATCACAGAAAAAAGTTTGGTATGACCCAGGAAGAAGTTGCAGAAAAGGTAGGTGTCTCCCCTCAAGCAATTTCTAAATGGGAGGCAGGAGATTGTTTGCCTGATTGCTTTAATCTGAAGGCTATCAGTGATGTTTATAAAATTTCTGCTGATGTACTTCTTGAAACCGAATCAAACGGTGATCTTGATGCTGTATCAAGTAAGATTGAGCAACTTGCGACAGAATTCGTTTGGTCTATGGCAAACCATGACCGCTATAATAGTAATCTCCGGCAAGAACTGGGAGAAGATCTTTGGGAGATGTGGAAGGGCATCTATTTTGCTGAAGTTGGCAACAGAGAAAAACAAGAAGAAAGTAAGAATCAAGGAAATCTTAGAATTATAGGTTCATATGGAACAAAAATTTGGGATAACAGAGGTGTGGCTTGTGTTATTAAATCATCACTTATCAATCAGCTTTCTCCCTTCGACGCAAACACGATAGAAGTAATGCAGGCACTTTGCAGTGAGGACGGACAAAAACTGATTTTGGCTCTGTGCTGTGATGTTCCAACATCAAAACAAATACTAATCGAAAAAGCCAATGTTGAAATTTCCCGTTTGAATGAGCTTTTGCTTTTATTTACCGAAAATCGAATTATTGAATTTTTTGCGGACAATTCTCCAGAAGACAGAGGATACTTGATCTGTGGTCATTGCGGTATTGCTGCGTACATGGTGTTAACAGCAATGTATATCCTCAATAAAAAGAATTATACCGTTTCACAATTTCTCATAGGATGATTGACTTTCTCGCCCCGCCACATGCGGGGCATCGCATTTGTGTCCGCAAATGCAGTGCTTGTCAGGAAAAGTAGACGGACTTTCGGTATGCACGAATCAAAGGCTCCCTTGTGTAAAGGGAGGCTCATTACCGCCCGACAGTACATCTAAAAGGTGTAACACACTATACCTTGCAGGCAAGGCGTGTGAAAAGGAGTACGAACAAATCGTCCGTACTCCTTTTGCTTTTTTCGGTAGGTAAAACCTGCTTTATAGTAGGCACACCTTTTGAGGCTTTTTTTAGTGCTATTTTTAACGTAAACTTAATCCGCAGTTGCGGAGAGTTTTTGTGCTCTTTATATTATCGCTCCGTTAGCAAGTAACACCCTTTGTACTTCTTTCACATCAATCTCATCAGGCGAAACACCGTTCTTTGCGGACATTGCGGCGGCGATACCTGCCGCTTCGCCCATTTCCATACAGCATACGGTTACGCGCAATGCACCGCTTGCAAGTTTTGTTGCCGAAACAGATCTGCCTGCAACAAGCAGATTTTTTACTTTTTCGGGTAGCATTACTCTATAGGGTACGTGGAAACGCCAATGGTGCATTTTA
This sequence comes from Clostridia bacterium, assembly GCA_045541035.1. Lineage (GTDB taxonomy): Bacteria > Bacillota > Clostridia > Christensenellales > QALW01 > UMGS1322. The sequence continues at coordinate 24,106 of JAZQII010000003.1, forward strand.
ACGTTTTTCATGTCTTCATTGCCAACGTTTGAATCAATATGATGTCCGCCGCAGCCGATAGAATCTTCAAAATCTCGGCAAGTAAGGATATCGTTGGCGGTCATAATATATTTGCCGATAATGTGTCTTGTTTCGCGAACACCGATATCGGGCACGTGGGTAACCTTTGCATTTTTAAAACCGCAAGGATATTCTCTGCGAAGAATTTCGGTAATCTCAAGGGCGCCTGCAACCATAAGATTTTGCGCTTCCGAAAGCACAGAAGCATCTAAACCGTTACCTGAATAGCAGTTGTGTGTAGGTCCGTAGGATAATAATATGGCACCCGTTTTTGACGGTGAAACGTAGATTTGCACGCAAGTTTGGGGATATTGTTGTGCCGATACGGGATCGGGGTTGGTGCATAACAAATTGAAACAGCACATATCGCCATTTTTGTAACTTTCCAGAATATCTTCAAAACTCATAAGGGCGGCAGACTGCATTGAAAAACCAGGATTTTCTTTAAGATATTCAAAAAGGCTTTCAAAATCAACGTTTTCAACGCGGTACATTACGCCCATAGGCTGAGCGTTGCCCACCTTTATTTTGCCGTCGCATTCTATAACGTCATTTTCGTTGGCGCCGTAGTACCATTCTACACCTGAAAGTGCCGAAAGATCAGCATCACCGGTGCAATCAATAAAGCATTTTGCAGGAAATTCCGTAAAACCGTCTTTATTTACAACTACTATCTTTTTAAGGGTATCACCATCCTTATCCACGGCGCACACACGGCTATCGTAAAGAATTTCAACACCTGCTTCATTAAGCATCTGAAGAAGTAAGTTTTCAAAGGTATATCTTTCGGAAAAAACGTAACTTCCGCAATCACCGTGAGTAGGCGTGCCGCCGCCTAATTTGATAAGTTCCATGCAAATTTCGTGGGCAATTCCCCCTGCCACCTGCACGCTTCTGGGATCGGTTTTTAAAACGTCCAAAACTTCCCTTTTATACTGTTCAGGATCCTTGCAATGATCAGTAAATTTAGTAATGCCTGCATTGCCTTCGGTAAGCATACCGCCTACGTGGAATGAACGCTCAACAAGCAATACTTTTGCACCTTGTCTGCCTGCTGATATTGCAGAAACAACGCCCGCGGTACCTGCACCGCAAACGATAACGTCATACTCTTTTCCTTCTTTGGCATCTATTGTATATTGCATAATAAAAATTCCTTTCAACAAATTCAAATTCATTATAACAATAATAATTTTTAAAATCAAGAAATGTCTAAAATTTATATTGACGATGTCCGAAAATTACCCTAAACAAATTAAACCCCGCAAAAACGGGGTTTGAATTTTGTGCTCTTATATTATTCCTGACTAAACATAGATTTGCCTACTCCGCACAAAGGACATTCAAAATCTTCAGGAAGATCCTCAAACTTCGTGCCGGGTGCGATACCTAATTCAGCATCGCCTAAGGCTTCATCATAAGTCCAACCGCAAGCATCACAAACGTATTTCATAAATTAAATTTCCTTTCATTAAATTTCTGTTTTCCACAAACCGTGGAGATTGCAGTAAGCGTAAACTGCAACGGGTTTTTCATCGGCTAACTTAAAGATCGCAACGGGTTCTTTGCCCACTTCAAGGCACTTGCGCTGACCGCCGCGGTCAGTCTGCAAATAAACCCACGAAATGTAGTGCTCTTCAAGCATGGGATGAAGTGTTGAGCCAACTTCAACCTTAATGGTATCATCTTCAACTGTAACAACGGGAACGTGCTTTTCAAGGCTTGCTTCTTTAACGCCTGCCTCAAGTTTGGTCATTTTCTGACCGCAGCACATAAGGGGAACACCTGCATTGTGGATCATTCCAACAATATTTCCGCAATGTTCGCAAATAAAGAATTTAGTTTCACACATAGTTTTTATCTCCTTTTTTTATATAATATTTTTTACCTAAAACATGCAGTTGCAAGGAATTATCGTTTTCACTTATTTTTTTGAAAACATACTTTTACTTATACTACACATAGGGCAAGAATAGTCTTCGGGAAGTTCTTCAAACTTCGTGCCGGGTGCGATGCCGTTTTCAGGATCGCCTTTTGCTTCATCATAAACATAGCCACAACCGTTGCAAACGTACTTTGCGCTTTCGGTATCTACGATCTTTTCAAAATCTTCTTTGCCGTGTTTGCACAAGGGGCAGATGAAATCGTCAGGCATATTCTCACCTTCGTAAACGTATCCGCAGATCTTGCAAACGTAACCTTTTTTGCCGTCAGTTTTGGGTTTAGGCTTAACGTTGGCGTGGTAATAAGAATAAGTCATAGTATCTCTATCGGAAATTACTCTCATTTCATCAACTGCGCATATGAACATACCATGTGTATCGAGGTCTACGTATCTTTCAACTCTAAGCGACATAAAAGCATTTATATATCTTGGCAAAAAGGCAAGACCGTTATCGGAATGAAGCACTTCAAAGCCATCAAACTTATCCGTATTTCTTCCGCTTTGGAAGCCGAAGCGCTCAAAAACAGAAAAAGGTGCATCGGTACTTAAGCAGTTAATATTCATTTTGCCCGTCTGCTTAATAACGTGGTGGGAATAGTTTTCCTTGTTGATGGTAACGGAAATTCTGTTAGGTGTGCTTGTAACCTGAGCAACCGTGTTTACAATAAGACCGTTATCCTTTTTACCGTCATTTGATGTTACAACGTAAAGCCCGTAACCTATTTTAAAGAGAGCCGTTCCATCGTTTTTATTTGCCGTTTCATCTTTTTGGGCAAGATATTCCATTGAAAGTTCATCGGCGAGTTTTTCAATTTGCCCTGAACTTTCCTTATCCAAGGCTGAAAGTATTTTTACCGTATTTTCCGCGTAAGTAATATTCTTTGAGTTTTCAAGCATACCGCGCATAACTTTAGTTGCCATAGGCGCCCATGAGCCGTTCTCGATAAAAGCGACGGTTCTGTTCTGATAGTTACGCTCGGTAAGATGATCGATAAAGGTGCGCATAAAGGGGAAAATATCAGCGTTATAAGTGGTGGTTGCAAGAACGAGTTTATTATAGCGGAAAGCATCTTCAACGGCTTCTGCCATATCGCACCGCGCAAGATCGTTTACAACTACCTTGGGGCAACCGTTGGCTTTAAGTTTTTCTTTTAACTGCATAACTGCCTTTTTTGTGTTGCCGTAAACGGAAGTATACGCAATTACGATGCCTTCTTCTTCAGGCTGATAACTTGACCACGTATCGTAGAGATTTATATAGTATCCTAAATTTTCAGTTAATACGGGGCCGTGCAAGGGACATATGATTTGGATATCAAGATTTTTTGCTTTTTTAAGAAGATTCTGCACCTGTGCGCCGTACTTGCCAACAATACCTATATAATATCTTCTTGCTTCGCACGCCCAATCTTCTTCAACATCAAGTGCGCCGAATTTGCCAAAGCCGTCAGCAGAGAATAAAACTTTATCAAAACTATCGTAAGTAACGATAACTTCGGGCCAATGCACCATAGGCGCGGTAACGAAAGTGAGTTCATGCTTTCCTAAAGAAAGAGTGCTGTTTTCGCCTACAACGATTCTGTTATCGCTAAAATCCGTTCCAAAGAAATTCTGCATCATGGTAAATGCTTTTTGCGATGCAACTATCTTTGTTTCAGGATAGGCTTTTAAAAAGTTCATTATATTTGCAGAATGGTCAGGCTCCATGTGCTGAACTATCAGATAATCAGGCTTTCTTGAACCTAACGCGTTTTGAATATTATCGAGCCACTCGTGAGTAAAATTCTGATCAACGGTATCCATGACGGCGATCTTTTCATCCATAATAACATAGGAGTTATAAGCCATTCCGTTGGGCACAACATACTGCCCTTCAAAAAGGTCAATCTTGTGATCGTTTACTCCTATATAAATAATATCGTTTGTTATTTTCATAAAAATTCACCTCAATAATATTTTATCACTTTTTAGAAATTATTCAAGTATTTTTCCGTCAGTTGTTATAGTTATAACCTGCCAGGGAATAAATTTTCCGCTTGATTGCAATGCTCGCTTTGCCGCGTTTTCAATTCCGCCGCAACAAGGCACTTCCATTCTCACGATTTTTACGCTTTTTATGTTATTATTTTTAATTATTGCCGTAAGTTTTTCGGCATAATCACCTTCATCAAGTTTGGGGCAACCGATAAGCGTTATATGGTTGCGGATAAATTCTTCATGGAAATTACCGTAAGCAAAAGCGGTGCAGTCTGCCGCAATAAGAAGATTTGCATTTTCAAAATAAGGCGCGTTTACGGGAACAAGTTTTATCTGGCAAGGCCATTGGGAAAGTTGGCTTGAAAGATTTGCTTTACTGTTTTCCGTTCTTTCTCTCTTTATTGCTTTTGATTGAGTTCCGGGGCAACCGCAAGGAAGTTTTTGTGCAAATTTTTTGACCTTTGCTTTTTTTACCGCTTCTTCGTTATATTCCGGTGCTTCTCTTTCTTCAAAAGAGATAGCATTTGTGGGGCAAGCAGGAAGACAATCACCTAAACCGTCGCAGTAATCTTCGCGGGTAAGTTTTGCCTTACCGTCTATCATCTCAATGGCGCCTTCATGGCAAGCCTTTGCGCAAAGACCGCAACCGTTACATTTTTCTTCATCTATCTTAATTATTTTTCTTATCATTTTAAATCCTCCTTGCTTTTATGGCTTAATTATAGTATAATCTCTTTATAAAGTATGTTGAATTTTCAACAAAACGGAGAAAAAATGAAAAAATATATAAATATTTTACGTCAATGTCCTCTTTTTTATGATATCGGGGAAGAAAATTTACTGCGAATGCTAACTTGTCTTGGCGCAAAAATAGAATTTTTCGATAAAAAATATACTATTTTCCGCGAAGGCGATAAAATAAAGCACATCGGAATCGTGCTTTCAGGTGAAGTTCAGATAATTCAGATCGACTTTTACGGCAACAGAAGTATTTTAAGCAATATTGAGCCATCGCAGGTTTTTGCCGAAGCCTTTGCCTGCGCCGAAACGAAATCACTTCCCGTTTCCGTCATCGCCAACGAGCCATCTTATATAATGTTAATTGACTGCGATCACATTTTGCACACCTGCTCAAACAACTGCGGTTTTCATCAAAAACTTATTTTTAACCTGATGAAAGACCTTGCTGAAAAGACTTTGTTATTTCATCAGAAAATGGAAATATGCTCAAAACGTACAACACGTGATAAACTTTTAACATACCTTGATATGCAGGCAAAAAGAAACGGTTCTTCCGAATTTACTATTCCATACGACCGTCAGGAACTTGCAGATTTCTTGGAGGTTGACCGAAGCGGTCTTTCTGCCGAAATCAGCAAACTTCGCGACGAAGGCTTTTTGGAAAGCCGTAAAAATTTCTTCAGATTATTATAAATTATTATGTTTTTACTGTTTTTTCAATAAAAATTTCCCTATAACAAAAAAATTGTCGAGCGAAAGTTATGGTAATTTTTGGGATTTTTTTATTAAATTACTTGCATTTTATTGTTATAAATGGTAAAATATGGGAGTAATTTAAAAATTCAGCTTATTTTAGCCGAAGAAAAAGGAGTAAAAAATATGAACGAAGAAGAAAAAACTAAAATTTTGGTTGTTGATGACAGTCAGGAGATCCGTGAGAAGTTAAGTAAGATTCTTTCTGAAATGCCCGGAGTAGAATATATCGGCTCCGCCACTAACGGAATGAAGGCCATTGAAATAATAGAAAGGCAAAAACCCGATTTAGTTCTTCTGGATATAATCATGCCCCAACTTGACGGGTTCGGCGTTATGGAATATCTTATCGAGCATGATATCATGCCTGAAGTCATCGTCATATCTGCCCTGATGCAGGAAAACTTTATCTATCGTGCCCTTGATCTTGGCGCAAAATATTACATAGCAAAACCCTTTGAAAGCGAAAATATTAAAGGTCGTATCCGCGACGTGATCAATATTAAAAAAAGTCCGTTCCGTACTCCCTTTAAGCCTGAACCCCCTTCACCCCATACAAGCCTTGACGAAAAGATCTCAAGCGTTTTTATCTCCATAGGTATTCCTGCACATATAAAGGGTTATCACTTTCTTCGCGAAGCAGTAAAAATGGTTGTTGAAAATCCCGATTCAATTAACCGCATAACAAAAGAACTCTATCCGGGCATTGCAAGAAAGTTCACCACATCATCAAGCAAAGTTGAACGCGCCATACGCCACGCCATTGAAGTTGCATGGACTCGCGGCAGAATTGAAAACATCAACAATCTCTTCGGATTTAAAGTTTACGGTAAAAACGATAAGCCAACAAACGGCGAATTTATTGCATTGATCGCCGACAAACTGACTTTAGAAAACTTGCAGGCAAAATAGAAATAGCGAAGACTTTTGTCTTCGCTATTTTTTTAATATCTTGGATTAGGTGTTAGCGTTGGCGGTGCGGGAGTTGCTTGTCCCGGCGCTGTGGGAGTGGGCGCTGCCGTTTGGCCATGGTTTATCTCGCAGTTTTTAAGCGCGCTTACAGGTTTACCTGCCGCCGCTTCAAAGTTCGCATAAGAATTATAGTACATAGTTTTAAGTATTCCGCTTGAAGGCTTGGAAATTACCGAAACCTTCTGCACCTTATCTTTAGGGCACTTATCTGTGGCAATCATATTGCTTTCGGTGCAGATCTCATAAACCTTATGAAGATTACACGTTTTCATCTTTGAAGGATTGCCGTAATCGGTATGTGTTTCAAGGCAAGATGATGAAGCGAGCATACCGGTAATAGTGCAGTATCTTACTCTCTTTACCCCTACTGATGCAGGATCAACTGTATTTGCCGCCTTATTGGCCAAACCTTTGTGAAGAGCAGTCATAACAGCAGAGAAGATAGGACCTGCATAAGCGCTACCCTGAGCATTGCTTTGAAGTGGCTTATAAGCATCGGAACCAACCCAAACACAGCAAGTGTAATATCCGGTAAAACCTGCAAAGAAAACGCCTCGCGATTCGGAGTTTGTACCGGTTTTTCCATATACTGTCTGCCCCGGAACGGCTATACGGCTTGCAATTCCGCTTGTGGCAACACTACGCATAAGATCTGTAACCTGCCATGCGGTACTTTCGGAAAACACTCTGTGTTTATCTTGCTTGGAAAGCATATCGATAATTACGTTACCGTTCTTATCTTCAACTCGTGTAAATGCAATAGGTTCAACGTAAACACCCATATTGGCAATTGCAGAGAAAGCGCCTGCCATTTCAAGGGGAGTTATGCCTGAACTTCCCAGCGCAAGACCTGAACCGGTTTTACTGATGTGTTCAGGATTAACGCCAAGATTTACAAGCGTGTTAAAGGAATTATCAATTCCAACGTCATATAAAAGTGCCTGCGCCGCCGAAGTGTTAAGAGAATTAACAAAGGCTCTGCGCATGGTAACTCTGCCTGAATAACTACGGCTGTTGTTGGCGGGATAGCCTTTTTCAGAATCCCAGCCTTCGATCTTCATGGCATAGTCATAATAAACCGAACCGGTGCCCTTGCCTGCCTCAATGGCGGGAGCGTAAACCGCGATGGGCTTAATTGATGAACCTACGGGCATAGTCGACTGATATGCACGGTTAAATTCAAGGCTTCCCGAAGGTGCCTGCCTTCCGCCGACAAGAGCGATTATATAACCTGTGCGGTAATCCATAATGGCAACTGCCGCCTGGGGTTGTGTTAAACGAATTACCGTTCCATCGGGGTTTCTTCCCGTAATCGTATATGAATCCGATTCATAACGCATTTTAGGATAGCCTTTAAAACTATACACCGCTTCTTCTGCCGCTTTTTGCTTGGCTTCATCAAGAGTGGTATATATCTTATATCCCGAAGTGCGGATCTCCGTTCTTATTTCAGATCTGTTTTTACTGTTATCCTCAATGCCTCTATCCTTAATAATACTTGAAACAACGTTTTCAATAACATAATCGGTAAAGTAGATCATGCCCGTTTCAGCCTCATAAGGCGAGGATTCAATAACGTTAAGTTTATCTGCCCTTGCCGCCTGATACTGTTCCTCGTTTATAAGACCGTTTTCGCGCATCTCATATAAAACAAGGTTGGTTCTGTTATCAGTTCGGTCAGGATTGTTACGGGAATAGAAGTTACTGCGGGGATTATATCTTGATGGGTTCTGGATCATGCCTGCAAGGCAAGCGCACTCTCTTAAAGTAAGTTCGCTTAATTCCTTGTTGAAATAGTCCTTTGCGGCAGTTTTAACACCGTAGCAGGAACCGCCCATATAAATAGTGTTAAGGTAGGCTTCAAGTATGGTATCTTTATCGTACTGCCTTTCAAGTTCAAGGGCAAGTGAAGCCTCCTGAATTTTACGTTTATATGTCTGTTCAAAGGACAGAATGGTATTTTTTATAAGCTGCTGGGTTATGGTTGATCCGCCCTGCATGGAATCACTTGTAACGTTACTTATGATAACGCTGAAAAGACGCTTAAAATCCATTCCCACGTGCCTGCGGAAACGCACGTCTTCAATGGCGATAACCGCATTCTGAAGGTTTTCGGGAATTTCGCTTAAACTTGCCCACTCACGGTTTTCCATGTTATAGTAGTTGCCGAGGAAATTTCCGTGAACGTCCATTATAATAGTAGCCTGATCCTGCTGCTTAACAACGTCAAAGTTAAGTTCAGGCACAGTTTCAAGATAGGATTTGGACATACCAAGCAAGAAACCGATACCTGAAATTGCTATTATAAGCAAGCAAAGAACGCTCATTTTCAAGGTAACTATAAAAAGATTTATAAAATAGTTGCCCGGCTTTTTTCTTGGAACGAATATTCTTGAGGCTTCTTCAATTTCCTTTTGCTTAAGATATTGCTGACGTGCCTTTTCTTCCTTTATTCTTTCCTTTTTATCCCGTCTTTCATCAACAGCGTAAACGTTGCCGCTTACGTCTTTTACCTTGCTCTTTTTAGGTTCTGCTTTGAAAGACGGATCTTTTTTAACGGGAACTTTCTGCGTGTGTTGTGCTTTAAGTTCACGGCGCCTTTTGATCTCTTCTATCTGTTCCCTTGTAAGTTTAGGCTTATTTTCATTGCCCTGACTTTTTATAGCATCAGCGCGCCCATCAGGTGTTGGCTGTTTTCGGCTTACAGAATTTTGTTCTGTACGCTCAACTGCAAACTGAGGTATATTACTTTCCTTCTGTGCTTTTAACTGACGGCGTCTTTTAATTTCCTCAATCTGCTCTCTTGTAAGTTGAGGTCTTTCTTTTTTAGGGGATACACCTGATGAATTGACAGAATTTGTTTTAAGTTCATTTGCTTTATTATTATCTGTCATCAAAAATTCCCCCTTTCATGGCATTTTTTACTATTATACCAAACAACTGAAAAAATTTCAACTGTAATCTTGTAAATACTTTTAACATACAAATTAAATTTTTGTGCAAAATAAATAAAAAGGAAGTGATATTTTGAAAACTGACAAAAGTTATTTTTTGCTTATCTGTTCCCTTTTAGCCATTGCCTGCTTCGGATTGATGCTGTTGACGTAAAAAACCGAGTCGCAACGCAAGAAATAAGACCTGCATTTTTTTGCAGGTCTTTAGATTTATCAATCCATATTTTTTAGCATTTTGCATCGGGTTTTCTCTTTACGGGAGTTTTTGTTCCGTCAGGATACTGAATAACGGTGTTATCCAAAATTCCCGAAAGTCCCATTCTGAAAGATGCGCGGTATTCGTTTCTTAATATTTCACGCTCTTTGGTTTCTTCTTCGGTTAAACCTTCCGTTTTAGCCTTTTTTGCCAAAAAATTTATTCTGTCAATTTTTTTCTGATCCATATTTTTTTACCAAAGTTTCTTATAAATTTGAATAACCTCATCCTTGGTGGGGATTCTGGGGTTAGTTAAAGTACAACCGTCAACTAAAGCAGCATCAGCCATTTCGGAAAGGTGGCTTTCATATTCTTCCTTTGAAACGGAAAGAATCTCGCTTAAATGCATGGGAATGCTCATTTCATCAGCCATAAAGCGCAGATAGTTTGCAAGGGAATGAATAGTCATTATCTCGTTTGAGCCGTGAAGCCCCAATAACATGGCGATATTACAATATTTTCTTACACAAGGTTCATAGACCTGACGGCTTCTTGAACCGATATTGATATTTGAATTATATTCAATTATCCAGGGAAGAAGCATTGCATTTGCCCTGCCGTGAGGTATATGGAACACCGCACCCAATTGATGTGCCATGCCGTGGTTAAGACCTAATGATGCGCTGTTAAATGCAAGACCTGCAAGGCAAGCGGCAATGTGCATCTTTCTGCGGGCATGAGAATCGTTGTTATCCATGTACGAACGGTATAAGAACTGACCGCAGATCTCTATTGATTTTTCAGCCAAAGCGCCTGAAAATTCGTTATTATTTATACTTACGTATGCTTCAATGGCGTGAGTTAAAACGTCCATACCCGTATCGGCAGTAACGCTTGCGGGAACGCTTTTTACCAATACTTCATCTAAAATGGCTTCATCGGGAGTCATATCAGGTGAAGCAAGGGGAATTTTTGAATGGGTTTCCGTATCTGTTATAACTGAGAACGAAGTAACTTCGCTGCCCGTTCCGCTGGTTGTGGGAATGGCTATAAGACGGGGATTGAAGTTATTATCCATCTGATTGGCAATTTTGCGGATAGATTTTGCAAGATCCATTGCGCTTCCGCCGCCAACTGCAATAATACATTGAGGTTCAGCCTTCATTGTTGCGGCAATACCCGAAATTACCTTTTCGGTAGTGGGATCGGCGCAAACGTCAGTATAAAGTTCATACTCAATATTGGCTCTGTCAAGAGGACGGGTTATGTGACGGATAAGTCCGCTTTCAACAACAAAGGGATCAGATATAATAAACACCTTTTTATATTCAAGCTGACTTAAACGGTCAAGTGCAGATTCGCCAAAATAAATATCGGTTATAACCTCAAACTTTTTCATATTTTACTCTCCTGAGTGCATTTTTTTATATGATACAACATTTCTACAAGAATGTCAATACAAACAACACAAAAACAACTTCAAAAACCACAAAATAACAGAATTTATCATGAGTATGGACATATTGTTCTTTTTATGATAAAATAGTAGCATAAAAATTTTCGAGGTTTAATATGAAAAAAGTGCTTACATGGTTGGTGGTTTTTTTGATGCTTTCAACTTTTTTCAGCGGATGTGAAGAAAAAGTGTCTTTTGAATCACCTATAACAAGTGAAAATTATAAGGAAAAACTTAACGTTACCGATTACGGAATAGTTGCCGACTCTTTTGACAGCGCAAAAGCAAATACCAAAGCACTTAATAAGTTGATCTCTTCCTGCAAAGAGGGCGCGCAGATATATTTCCCAAAAAATACATATTATTTTGAGTCCCAAAATGGTGCGATACAGTTGAGGAACAAAAAAGCACTTATGCTTTCAGGCGACGATGCACTTATAGTTAACACGTCTTTTGATCCAACGGAAGAAGTTACGCCTTTAAATTACAACAAAAGCATGACCGTAGGTATCGAAAACTGCCACAACATCCGTATTGAGGGACTTAATTTTGATTACTACCGTTATACCCAGATTTGCGGAAAAGTAGTTGAAAAGAAAAACGGTTATACTGTAATAGAAATAGATCCCCTTTTTGTAAGCGGTGAAGATAAGCCTGAAATTACCGGCAAAGAAATTGTTTCAACAATAAACGTTCTTGATGAAAATGGCGCCGTTCTTGAAGACCATTATGCAGAAAATAAATTTGACTGTTATTTAGACGGAAACAAATTTTACGTTTCAGGAGATTTCGGCAGAACAGGAAGTGATATATTAGCACGCTTTAATCTTTCTACCGCGCCCGTATTTTACGCTTCAAAAACAAGCAACCTGACAATTAACAATATAAAAAGTTATTCTTCCCCCGCCGCGCTTTTTTTAATGAGCGGCGAAGGCAACGAAAATTTCAATTTCAGTAATATCACGGTAAAACCCCCTGAAAATGCCATATGGCGATGGGGCTGCAATTGCGACGGAATTTTCCTTAACTGTATGCGCGGTGAGGTAAATATAAATAACTGCACTTTTGTTGGTATGGGTGATGATTCCCTTAACGTGCATTCCACCGCCGCAACGGTCAAATCTATTGACGGCAACAAAGTGAAACTTAATTACGGCTATAACGATTTACCTGTAAATAATACCTGGGCAAGAGAAAATGATATCCTGGTCTTTTATAAAAAAGATTTTTCCATTTCGGCAGAGGCAAAAGTTATAAAACACAAATCAAAAACGCTTACTCTGGAAATAACAAAAGGCTATATTTCCGTTGGTGATATTGTGGAAAATGTCTCTCTTTCGCCAAAAGTAACGGTGGAAAACGTAACTGTTGACGGCGGCAGAGCAAGAGCCTTTTTGCTTCAAACAGATAACGTAAAAATAAAAAATTGCAACATATCAAATTTAGGTCTTGCAGGAATAATCATTTCACCGGATATAAATAAGTGGTATGAAATGGGTCCTGCCGAAAATATCGAAATAAGCGGTTGCAACTTCAAAAACCTTTGCACAATGAAGAATAACAGTTGTAAAGGCGCAATTTTCTCGGCATCTTCCCACGACGGTCATAAAACAAACGTGATGATACATAAAAATATAGTTATTACCCATAACACTTTTGATATTATTCATGGACCGATTATAAGTCTCACTTCGGTGGACGGCGCAACAATAAAGAATAACGTATATTCAAACATCTGCCTGCCCCCCGAAACCGAAAACTGCAAAAACGTTATTATAGAGTAAAAAAGCTTCCTGCATTTTTGCAGGAAGTTTTTACTTTTCTTAAAAGTGCGAGAAATTTCGCAAGACAAGGCGCGAGTTTTAGCCATCACCAAGAGTGCAAAAAAATTCACAGTACAAGGCGTGAGTTTTTGCTCTCACCAAGAGTGCGAGAAAATTCGCAAGACAAGGCGCGTAGGGGGAAAAGCGAATGAGCTTACAATCCCCGTAAGTGATTGAGCTTTTATCCCCTGCGCAACACAGTAATGTTTAGAATTTTTTGCGCTCGCAAGACTACGCACAAACCAAGAGTGTAAAAAAACTTGAAAATCAGGTGAATAAGCGATTAAAGCCGAAGGAGTTTACAAAGTGGTAAATGACTGAGGCTTTATATCACTTATGAACCGCAGTTTCAAGAATTTTTTGCGCTCGTTACTTACTCCAAGTGCGGAGGGCGGACAACCCCTCAGCCATATCCTTAACCCAATCACCGGTTCTCATACCGGCTTCAATGGAAACGGTGCCATCATAGCCCATCTTTTTAAGTTCAAAGATAAACTCTTTAACGTTATTTTCATCGGCTAAATTGGGAGTAAGGCGGATATCCTTGCAATCGAACTTGGCTTCAGCAATATGTGTATGAGTGAGCATATCTGCATAATTCTTTAAAGTATCGTACTTTTCGCATTCTACCATCATATGATAACTATCGGCAAGGACTTTTATTTCAGGACGGTTAAGTTCCTTTAAAAATTCATAGGAATCCTTTACGGTATTGAAAACGTTGGTTTCATAACGGCATAAGGGTTCAATAACGATAACCATATTATACTCTTTTGCAAAATCCGCAAGAAGATTACTGTACTCAAAGAGAAGCTTTTTTGCTTCGTCTTTATCGACGCCATCGGGAATGTTTCTTGAAGCGCCCGAACCCCAAACGATAGTTTTAATGCCTAATTTGCTTGTTCTTTCAAAGCCAAGCTTAAGATTCTCAATTAACGCCTCTTTAGTTATGGCATTTTCGCCGAAAAACTGAAGATTGCCGTAGAAAAGAGCGTTAGCGCAAAGGACGGGAAGACCTACTTCCTCAACCTTTTGAAGACATTTTTGAAACTCTTCCTCGCTCATTAAAGGAAAATCCCTGAAAGCCGTTTCAAAATAGTCAAAGCCTATTTCCTTTGCCAAAGGATATGTGCCTAATATACCGCCGCAAGCACCAAATTTCATAAAAAAAACCTCCAATTGTTTATTGTTTATATTTTACCACCACAAAACCTCAAATTCCTTTATTTTTTTAGGTTTTAAGACCTATTTTATTAAAATTTTAAGATTTTCTAAAAATTCCTGCTGAAACTCCTATTTCCTTTTTAAAGGTTTTCATAAAATGGACTTCATCATAAAATCCGCAGGAATATGCCACCGATTTTACCGAAAGATCAGTAGTTTTCAAAAGCGTGCAGGCAAGTTCAATACGTTTTTTGATAACGTATTTTACTACCGTTACCCCGTAAGCACTTTTAAACTGCCGTAAAAGTTGAGCATGAGAAATTCCCACGTCATAGCAAAGACTTTCTATGCTGAATTCAGGTGTTGAGAAAGTAAGATCTATATGCTCTTTTATTGCTTCGATTCCCGTTGCGCTTTTTTGGGTGCAGATCTCCATTATATTATATAATGAAGAAAGTGCAGTAAAATAACCGCCCTTTTCCGAGTCAAGGCTTTCAAGCATATTTTTCAAAATCATCTGAATTTTAGGAAAGTGTTTACACTCCATTATAGGATTTTCCACCGAAAAGCCTAAAAGTTCACCGTAGTTTCTTGCAGTTTCGCCCTTTAAAGAAAACCACACGTACTGCCACGGATCGTTTTTATCGGGAAAATAGCGCATTTTTTCATCAGGCGGAATAAAAAACATCTGTCCGCTTTTAACAGTATATGTTTTGTTTCCCATTTCAAGGGTGCCCTTTCCTGAAATCACGAAGTGGAGTGCATAAAATTTCTGCACTCTGAAAAACTCCCAAGGCTTAACAAAAGAAAAATCATCGTAGCCGATATTTAAAAGGCAGGAATCATCTTTATTTAAAAAGTGCTTTACAAATTGTTCTTTATTAAAAAATTCGCTCATTTTTATCACCTGACATTATGATACAATATTTTTGTTTCCATTTCAATACCGAATTTCATTAAATGATAAAAAAACACATTGTTTTGACTATTTTACACATTGAAAATTCAAAAAAAACACAGTATCATAAGAAAAAAAGCGAGAGGATGATCTTTATGTTAAATGCTTGTGTTATAGGCTTAGGAAACCGCGGATATTGGCTTTTGAAGTACGTTCTTTTAAAAAATCCCGATCTTAAAGTTATATCCGTATGCGATATTTATGAGGACAGAATTCAAAGAGCCTTAGAAGATGCCAAGGATGCAAAGGGCTTTACCGATTATAAAGAAGCACTTAAGGGTGCTGACGTTGCCTTTGTTTTCGCCGGATGGGAAATGCACGCTGAAATTTGCATTTACGCTATGGAAAAGGGTATTGCCGCCGCCAGCGAGGTTGGCAGTGAATATTCTTTGGAAAACTGCTTTAATTTAGTGCGCACCCAGGAAAGAACGGGCACGCCATATATGCTTATGGAAAACTGTTGCTGGAATAAGGACGAACTTTTGGCAACGGCAATGGCAAGAAAAAATTTCTTTGGCGAAATAGTTCATTGCTCAGGTGCTTACGGTCACGATATCCGCGAAGAAGCCACTTACGGTCTCGTTAACCGCCATTACCGCTTTGATAATTATAAAAACCGTTGTCTTGATAACTACCCCACCCACGATTTCGGGCCCATTGCAAAGCTTCTTGATATTAACCGAGGCAACAGAATTTTAACGGTTTCCTCCTTTGCATCAAAATCGGCAGGGTTGATGGAATATATTAAAAACCGCCCCGATGCAACTGAAGAAATGAGAAACACTATCTTCAAGCAGGGCGATATCGTTGATACGATCTTAACATGCGCCAACGGTGAAACTATCCGCCTTTGCCTTGATACTTCCCTGCCCCGCACCTACAGCCGTCAGTTTACGGTGCGCGGAACGAGAGCAAGCTATCATCAGGATTACAATGCCGTTTTTGTTGACGGTGAAACGGAATATTGGTCGATGCCCGAATATTTAAGCAAAAACTTAAACAATGCCGAAAAGTATTATGATGAGTTCCTGCCTAAAATCTGGAAGGACGTAACCCCCGAAATTTTAGCGGCAGGTCACGGCGGAATGGACTGGTTCTGCTATAAATCCTTTACCGATGCGCTTATCAATAAAACGGAAATGCCCGTTGACGTTTACGATTCAGCCGTATGGCAGGCAGTAGGCGTGTTATCGGAAATTTCCATCGCTCAAGGTGGCGCACCTCAGGCAATGCCCGACTTTACTAACGGCAAGTGGATGCACAGAAAACGCCTTGATGTTTGCGAACTTTAAATCTTGACTTTATATCTCGATAGTTGTATAATTTTAAAAAACAATTATCGAGGTATTTTTTTATGAAGCTTTCAACACAGACAGACGTTTTTGCAAAAAAATTCGGCGAGGAAAAGGCAATAGAAATGCTTGCAAAGGTGGGCTATGATGCCATTGATCTTTCCTGCTTTGATATGACCTATAAGGATGCGCCCACACCGAAAAACACATCCGAATATAAGGCATATGCTAAAAAATTAAAGCAAATTGCCGAAGATAACGGCGTTTATTTTAACCAGGCACACGCACCCTTCCCATCAAGCAAGCCTGATGAATTTCAAGAGTATAACAAAGATATGTATGAGCAGATAGTGCGCTCAATGGAATTTTGCGCTCTTGCAGGGGTAAGAAACATCGTTGTTCATCCCAAACAGCATCTTACTTATTTTGAGGGCAACAATGCCGAAATTTTAAAGGATATCAACCTTGAATTTTATAATTCACTTATCCCCTACTGCAAGGAATTTAACATTCACGTTTGCATCGAAAATATGTGGCAGTATGATGAAAACAGAATCATCCGTCCCTCCACCTGCGCAACCTTAAAAGAGTTTAACGAGTATCTTGATATGCTTGACAGCCCTTGGATAGTCGGTTGCCTTGATGTAGGTCACGCTTTCCTTGTGAACGAGGATATTCCTGCATTTATCCGCGGTGCCGCTCCAAGACTTAAAGCACTTCACGTTCACGATACGGGCTATAACGTTGACCTTCACCGCCTGCCCTACACCTGCGGCGGCATTGAATGGAGCGGTGTTATGGAAGCACTTGCCGACAGTAACTATGACGGTGAACTGACTTACGAAGCCGATAACTCACTTATCCGAGTTCCCGATGAAATGCTTATCCCCACTGCCAAATATATGGTTGAAATGGGCAGATGCCTTATAAGACAGTACGACAGTTTTAAGAAATAAAAAAACAAGGGGTATTTTTAATGCCTGAACAGTTAGCGGGACAAATATTAAGCGTGATCGGTATGATCCTGACCGTTTTGTCCTTTCAGTTAAAAAGCAAAAAACAGATTTTAATGATGCAGTCGGCAGGCTCCATATTTTTTCTTTCAAGTTTCATTCTGCTTGAAAGCCTTTCCGCAGTTTATCTTAACGTCATTTTTTTAATAAGAAATATTATATTCTATTTCAGAGCAGATCAAAAATGGGCAAGGCATCAAATATGGCTTTATGTTCTGTTGATCGCAGTAACCGTTGCAGGATTACTTGGATATAAAACCTTGTGGGACATTCTGCCAATTATCGGTTCAATTTTCGGAACGGTAGCGGCATATATGGATAATGAAAATATGTTCCGCATATTAAAGCTTGGCGATTCGCCTTGCTGGCTAATATATAATGCATCCGTCCCCTCTGTGGGCGGTCTTGTTTGTGAAGCAATAAATATTGTATCTATTATACTTGGTTTGATACGGTACAGAAAAGACGGCTTTTCAAAAAAGGAGACCATTAAAAATGACTGAATTACGAGTAGAAAAAATAAAAATCCCCTCTGCGGACTTTAACGGCGTAAGCTCACTGCCTGCCATTTCGGAAAATTTAAGGCTTTCCTTTATGGAAAACAAGTTTGAGCTTGGCGAGGATGACGGTCTTTTTATCAATTACGGAATGGTAGATTATGCCTTCCCCTATAAGGCGCAGGATAACTACACACGCACCTTAAAAGAAAAAGAACAGCCTTGTGTCGTTCTTGAAAACGAGTACCTTAAAGCGGAATTTTTCCCGCAGTTTGGCGGTAAGCTTCATTCGCTTCTTGATAAAAGGAAAAATAAAAATCTTCTGTTTTCAAACTCCGTTATCCGTCCCTGCCATCTTGGCGTAAGAAATGCTTGGATGAGCGGTGGCGTTGAATGGAATTTAGGCTACGTTGGGCACAATGCCTTCACCTGCGATATGATGCACACCGCAGTAACAAAGCTTGATGACGGAACACCCGTTCTGAGATTTTATCAGTTTGAGCGAATCCGCGGTGTAATTTATCAAATGGACTTTTTCTTGCCTGAAAAATCAAGACTTCTCTTTGTAAGAACTAAAATAATCAACCCGTCCTTTGACGTGGTTCCTATGTATTGGTGGAGCAACATTGCAACTCCCGATATTCCGGGAAGCCGTGTTATCGTGCCTGCTGAAACTTCCTATACTTCAAGGGAATCTCACCCCGTTAAAATTGCAATTCCCGAATATAACGGCATAGACGTAACATATCCTGCGGACAACGTAATTTCCATTGACTATTTCTGGAATATTCCTAAAAATGAAAGAAAATTCGTCTGCCAGGTCGATAAAGAGGGTTACGGTCTTGTTCAAACCTCCACCGCACGCCTTAAGGGCAGAAAGCTTTTCGTTTGGGGCAACAGTAAGGGTGGAAACAGATGGAAAAACTTCCTCACCGCAGATTCTCAAAGCGGTAGCTATAACGAAATTCAGGCAGGTCTTGCAAAAACGCAGTACGAATGTCTGCCAATGCCTCCCAACACCGTTTGGGAATGGATGGAATCATACGGTGCTATTGAGCTTGATCCTAAAAAGGCCCACGGCGGATGGTCTGATGCAATCAGCGAAAGCGCATATAAACTTAACGAACTTATAAGCGAAGCCGATCTTGAATCACTTTTGCAGAATACGAAAAAAATGGCAAAAACGCCTGCCGAAAAACTTCTTTTTAGTGGCGACGGCTGGGGCGCCCTTGAAAAAGAAAGACGGCGCCTTTCAAAGGAAGAAATCACTTGGGATTATCTTGATTTCGGCAAAATTTCCCTTGAGCAAGCACCGTGGCTTTCACTTCTTAAAGACGGCACAACCGGCAACCATATTCCAAAAAATCCGCCCATATCTTATATTTACAGAAAAGAATGGATAACACTTCTTGAAAAAGCGGTGGCAGATAAAGATCAAAAGAATTGGTTTACCTTGCTTCAGCTTGGGCTTAATTTCTTTATTGAAAAAAACTACTCAGGCGCAGAGAAAATGCTTATAAAATCAATAGAAGCAGAGCCCTCTCCTTGGGCGCTTTACGCTCTTGCAATTCTCAACCGCGATAAAGGAAACATTGAAAAAGAAACTGATTATATGCTTCACGCATTTAATTTGTGTCCTGATAATATTTCCCTTGTAAAAGAAGTGTTGCGATCCCTTTACAATAATAAGCATTTCGACCTTTTAAGAGAGGTTTATGAAAAACTTTCCGACAACCTTAAAGAAGAGCCCAGATGTATGGTCTATTACGCTTTTGCCCTTGTTGATTGCCTAAAGGTTGCCGATGCAGAAGAAATTCTGTATAAAGATGGTGGAATCATCATTCCCGACATCCGTGAATGTGAAACCATAACTCTCGATTTATGGATTGCCATTGAGAAAAAGAAAGCCGAGCTTTTGGGAAAGACCTTTGACGAAAAGAATATTGATCCGCCTGCATTTGTGGATTTCAGAATGTTTTCCAACGTTCAATGGCTTATGGGTGGCGAAATATTGCGCTGATAAATACAAAAAAGGAAGCGATTTTTTCGCTTCCTTAATTTTACTCACAAAACTTAACCTACAGTTAAAACAGTATTTCCTATAACTATCTGTACACTTGAAAGAATTTTGATATAATATATATAGAAGCAGACGTCAGCTTACTTTTTTTATAGGAGATATTGTTATGGAAATAAATATAGGTAAAAACATTAAGCAGTTGCGCATTTCAAAAGACATAACGCAGGAGCAGCTTTCTGAAGCTATGAACGTTTCTTGTGCTGCCGTCAGCAAATGGGAACGCGGTGAGACCTTTCCTGATATTACACTGTTACAGCCCCTTGCTTATTACTTCGATGTCACTTTGGATGAACTGATGGGATATAACAAAGAAAAGGTTCAAGCCAAAATAGATGAAATAATCCGCCAATACAGAGAATATTGGGATAAAGATTATAACAAAGCCAGAGATATTATAGTTAAAGCATATCACGATTATCCTAACGATTATTGGATTATGCACTATTATATGTGGAATATCGGCGGTGATATGGCAGATAACGATCTGAATATTCTTTTAGAACATAAAGAAGAGTTTTTGGCAATTTGCAATAAAATTCTCGAAGGTTGTTCCGAAGAAACTATCCGACTCAATGCGTGGAATATGCGTGCAAAAATTCTCCACGCAGAAGGCAAAACAGATGATGCTTTAGAAATCTACAACGCAAAATTCACAGATTGGTATAGCACAAGTGCACAAAAAATTGAGCAACTATTTGCAAAAGATACAGATGAATACTACTATTATGTTCAAAAGAATATGTATGCACTTGCCGATTTTGCCGCAGATAAGCTTGGCAGAACAGTATTCTTCAACCCTAAATTTTCTTTAGAAGAAAAAGCTATCAAAGCATTGACTTATGGTGATCTGCTAATCAAACAATTCAATGAAACTAAAGAACCTTTTTTTATCGTTCTTGCAAAATCCTTTCTTGGGAGAATGGAAAACGACTTAGTTTATCGTGGCGGAAGCAATGAAGTAATAATTAAAGTTATGGATAAAAATTTACTTGCCGCAAAACTGTTGTCGGAATGTATGGCAAGCAATAAGCCATTGTATGATGCAAGACGCCCCTCTTTTGCAGAAGAAGATATTCTTCAATGGAATATAAACTACCGTCTAAATGCCGACAGCGGTATGCGCGGTAAATTATTAAAAATTTCGGCATACGTAGAAATTTTAAACAAATACAAAAACCGATAATTCATACCAACACAAAGGAACCGTCCCCTTGTGTTGCATAACGCAAAAAAGCCCCGTTGGGAGCGCAGTAATTTCTGCATTTCCAACGGGGTAAAGTGATTGGCTATTTTGTGATCTTTCTCTTTTTATCAATAACGAGCAAAGCAATCATTGAACAGCAACTCAACACTAAGAGGAACACCCACAATTCAAGATTGCTGTTGTCTCCGGTTTGGGGAGGAGTTGGTGCAGATGTATCGCTATCTGCAGGTGCGCCGTTTTCTCCAGGCGCATTATCTCCTACTAAAGCGTAGGTGCTTAAATGCTCCAATGTACCGACCAAATCCCCACCCTCTTGAGTCAACGTGATTGGTGATTCTGTGGCGAAATTATCTTCAGCATCTATGTAAACAATTTTGAAGATATCATATTTTTTCATCTCGTCGGTCATTTTGATTTTGATATAAAAGGGACCTTCATGTATCAAAAAGCCGTCGTCGTTCTCAACTTGAATTTCATAGAAGGATAACAGAGTACCGTGCTGTTTAGTCGCATTTTTAATACCTTTCATCATAGAATCATACAATTCTTGTGGTATGCCCATCGTTTCCAAGTCTTCGGGTGAAAACGCCAAATAATCGATCATTGTAAACGAAAGTTCTCTACTCTTCTCGTATGTAAGTGATATTACGTTTCCGCCATTCTTATTTAATTTCTACAAGAGTAGCTTCCTTAATTTCCACATTCCCCTCATACTCATTATACTTACCATCACGTATAACTATCGTATTTCCTTCGGAGATACCGGCTTTTTCAAATTCCATAAATTCTCCATCAACCATAACACCAAAGAGATTCACAGATGTGCCAAATCCATCTTCAACAATCGCTAAAACCGGATTAACGATCGTTTTAACTGTGACTGTCATAGTTGAAGATTCCGTTTCACCCTTGCTGTCAAGCCATTCCTGAACAGAAATAGAATTCTCGTTGGAAGCCGGTTCACCGGACTGATTACCGCACCCAGCCCAGGAGAACAATGCCAACATTAAAACGAGCAACAAAGTAATTTTTTTCATATTTTTACCCCTTTCTTACGTTGTTTCAAAACAGCGTTGTGCTATAACTCAATTTTAAAAAATACGCAAAAAAACACAATACACTTTCCACAAATGTCATTGACATCTTTGGAAAACACTCGACTATTAATTGGACGGTGTGCTATACTTAAAATGGATAATTGTCAAGGAGGGATAAACCATGACTTTTAGCGAACAGTTAAATGAATATATATCTAAATTGGGATGCACGGCAAAAGATCTGATGGATGCATCCGGTTTATCTGCTTCTGTTTTGAGCAGATATCGCGCAGGAAGCCGTGTTCCTGAAATCAATTCAGAGCAATTTTTGCAGCTTGTCCAAGGAATTGTGTCTGTTGCAGTTGAAAAAGGCTGCACCGACTGTACTGCAGATGCGGTTTCAAAAACTTTGAGACTGTGCATTACAGAGCAAACATTTCCCTACGATAAGTTTCAGGCCAATTTCGATGCACTTTTAACAACGCTTTCTGTGAACGTAGCAGATTTGTCTCATTTTTTGAATTTTGACAGCTCCTATATTTCCCGCATTCGCAACGGGCAAAGAAGGCCGGCCGACCCGCAATCATTTTCGCTTGGTGTTTCAAAATTTGTTGTCAGTCATTGTTCTGCAGCTGACAAAGAACT
The DNA here is from genome assembly GCA_045541035.1 of Clostridia bacterium. Lineage (GTDB taxonomy): Bacteria > Bacillota > Clostridia > Christensenellales > QALW01 > UMGS1322. The sequence goes on from JAZQII010000003.1 coordinate 46,873, forward strand.
GATTGCTGAATTGATTGGCTGCGATATAACAGAAATCAGTGATGATTCTGTTTGTATGGATAAAATTATTTGCTGGCTCGCCAATGGAAAGGTTGGCCAAAAAGAAGTGGTTTTGCCGTTTTTAACAAAGCTGGATGAATTTGATCTTAACGAATTTATCCGCAGTATCCATTTTGACGAACTGAAGGTCCCTTCCGTGCCATTTCAATTACCGGCATCCAGAAATTATTATGGAATTGAGGAAATGTGCAAAGGAACATTGGACTTTTTCAAAGCAACGGTTTTATCCAAGTCGAAAGAAGATTTGAT
>JAZQII010000004.1:0-4622 GCA_045541035.1 Clostridia bacterium
CTCGACATCTTATCTGACAGGCGGCCTGCAAGCAGATGCTTACGATCCCCTACACTACGGTGTACTGTCCTCCGATGACTTTTTCATATTATAACACGAGTGGAAGCATAAGTCAATATTTACTGTTAATCATGATGTCGCTGGCAGACGTTTCGCCACGCGAAACTCTGCACGGCTCGCCCCCGCGAGACGTTGCGAGCGTTCAGCAGGGGGAGCCATGGAGTATCACGCGCAAAATCGGGAAATCAAGAGTGTGCGGTCGTTTTACTTTAGTTCAAAAGTATAAAAAAACAATTAAGAATTCTGCGTTATTTAATATTGACAAATACTGCGTTGTTTTTTAAGATGAAATTATGAAGAATTACTATTGTGCTAACATGGTTCCACAAATATATTTTTTTGAGGTGATAAGTTTGAAAAAAATTCTTTGCTCTTTGTTATTCTGCTTGATTTTAATTTTTTCTACATCTGCCGCAAATGCGGAATTCGGGTATTATGACGCAAACCTTGACGGTTGCGTTGAGATGGATGATGCGTTGACGTATTTAAAGATCCTGTTCAATAACAAAGAAGAAAATGTTTCTTTATTGCGTGTGCTTCAGACGTTAAAGGCTTCTGCAGCAAGCACCGCAGTAAATGCTACAGTTGTTCAGGTAGACACAGAGACACGCACCGTAACTTTCTCAATTCCGGATGCGGACAGTGTTACCTTTCCTTATGCACCTCTCGGAATTACCGATGTTCCGGATACGGATGCACTTATTGGTATGCCCGCAACTTTAGCAATTGAATATCCTATCGGCGCAGATTCAGATATCTATGCTGCTTTAATCGGCTCGCATATCTGTGTTCAGTCAAGCGCAGGTAGCCAGCCTGCATCTATAAAGGCGCTTAATACAAAAAGTGAAAGCGGAAGCCATGTAAACGACGACTTCAATGCGGCTTCTGTAGAAACAAGCTACCGTGAGACGGTTGACCTCACCAAGGAATACCACCACCGTTTCCGTCTTGCTTTTTATCCGAGAGTGAAAAAGGTAAAAGACGACCTTTACGTTATGGCATATCATATTTATGAACTTGGAAAGCATATTTACTTTACAACAAGTGAAGACAGCCTGACATGGAATGCTCCGGAGATTTTATATAATAATGATGCAGCTTACGGTAAGGTTCCCGAATATACAGACGGACCTCTCGCCGGCAAAACGGATGATAAATTTGTGGCAGTAAACCCTGATATCTGCGTACTTGATAACGGAGAACTCCTGTTAGTTTTTGCCCTACGTCCTTCGGCTGGATACCGAGACTACCCGGATTTGTCGGGCGTTATGCTTATGCGCGGAACGGTAAATGACGACAATTCCATTACATGGACCGAACCTGAAAAAATCACTGTGGGACAATTATGGGAGCCGTTCATTTGGCAGCGTGATGACGGACAGGTAGAAATATACTGGTCAAATTCCGCACCGTATATGAATAAATACGGATACGATGTAAATGTACGTTCTGCCGGTGTTTCCATGATAGTTTCAAACGATGACGGTCACACATGGTCTCCAAGTATCGAAGAAGCGAAAGCAAACGATTATCTCTTCACTCGTGTATATAATGAGCATTTAGGTTATTCAAGAGGAGAAGGTGCAGACGGAAACGCACTGTCCCTTTTACCGATTCCTTACTTCGGCGGTCAGATGGCTGCCGTTACAAGACTGTACAACGGTCGTTCGCTTCTCGGAGTGGAAGTGAGAACTCTTAATAATAGATATATGTTCTCGTCTGCAGTAAGCAAGGAGAACGGAGATTGGGATTCGCTCGAACTTACGGAGGACGGTCCCAATAATACCTCAACTCGCCAATTGTTTGTTGGGGCAGGACCGTATCTTGCAACCTTCCCTTCGGGCGAGGTTTACCTTACGATGCATTCCGACCGAGGGCTTCTCTATGAAATCGGAGCACCCGACGGCTCGGCATTTACTGATAAGAAATATGCCGTACTCCCGAAAGCTACCGGTATGTGGGGGGCAAATGAGCTTATAGGTTCTCATGAAGTCATCACTGCCGGTCAGCTCAAAACAAAGATAACTACCGAAGGTGCAGACGGTCAGACTACAACATCATATGAGTACGGTATTCAAATTGCACATTCATATCTTAATCATCGAATTAACGCTCAAAAAACTGTAATCAACGTTGATTGCAATAATAGTGATTGGGGAAATAATACCGATGCGATTTTTGTAGGCAGTGAGTCTCAGGCGCAGCTTTCCGTACAGGTTGCGCATGATGATAACAATGTTTACTTCCTGCTTTCAAGAATTGACAATCTTCTCAACGCCGGCGATAATGCTTCCGTTTGCATCGCGGCAGGCAATAACACTTATTACAGAATTGACATTTCTCTTACAGGTAGCTATACAATAACCTACTGTCAGCAGAATGGTAGCGAGAATGTCATTTCAACAGGAAATGCCGCATATAAGCTTCACGGTATGGTAAATAACAGCAATTCTGACGATATCGGCGCACTGTTTGAGCTCGTTATAGCTAAATCGGATGTGGGGCTCGTAAATGCTTCTTCATTTAGACTTTTGCCTTCTTTGACAAATGTTGACGACGGGGGAGCAATTACAGATACTCTTTGCGTTGAAGATGACATGGCTTGCTGGCCTGTTGTGGTTTTAGATTGATTTAGTGATCCCCTAATAAAAACGCCATCGAAATCCCAATCTTTGTGATTGGGACTCGATGGCGTTTTCACATGGTGGAAAGCATGCTTTCGTTGTATGATTTTTCAATAATAAAACGTTTATACTGTTTTGCATCCCTGTTTTCCCCTATCAATTTGTGTTTTCATACCCCGGTCGCTTTGCAGTATTCTAAAAACTCTGAAACGCCTTTTTTAAGTTCAACTTTATTTGTATAAAAGTCGCACATGATGTTGTTTGCAAGTGCTAATAATTCTTCACCGTTTTTGCCAAGACCGTAATTTGTATGAATAAGGTCCATCGCATCTTTTAAAGTAAGTGTGCGCACCTTTTTGTCATCTTCGGAGGAAAGATCTTTATTGCCGAGATACTTATAGCCGAAAGTAGACCATAGCATATCCCACAGCATCAAAGAGTCGATGAGTGTGCCGTCCATATCAAATATCGCCGCTTTGATTTTCATGATGCATACCTTTTTTTAGTTTTCTTGATCTTTAAAATATTCCACGCCAAAGTCAACAAAAGCTTTTGATGCATTGGTAAGAACAAATTCTTTAGGCCATGAGGCATAGATCGTTCTTGTAACATCTAAGCCTTCGAGTGAGCAGAGCTTTATTCCTTCCGCATGGATGGACGGGGTGGAGATCTCAGGACAGAAAGCGATACCAAAACCGTTTTTTACAAATTCGGCGACCGAGGAGTCTTTAGAACATTCGATAATTGTTTTTGGCTTGTATCCGTATTTTTTGAAATATCCGTCCAACCAATACTGTTCAGGCGCTTTGTAAAAACCTATAATGGATTGATTTTTTATATCCTCAAAAGAGAGGATATCTTTTTTTGAAATAGGGGAGGATGACGGAACGGCAACCAAGATACGCTCGGTAAAAAAGGGGACTGACTCGAAGTTTTCCTCGTTAGCAAAGGGTTTCGCAGAGATTCTTAAGAAAAAACTTCCTTTTTGCTCGCGGTTGACCATTGGAAACACCACTTCAAAATCGGGGTATCTTTCCTTGAACTTTGCTATCATGCCAATCATCGGAGATGCGCCTTCACGAAGTATTAGGCTTACAGTTTTTTTATGCAGGTCATTTACACTTACAATGCCGTCTTCAATTTTTGAAAGTGCAATATCAATATGTGCATAAAACATTCTGCCATAATCATTAAGTGCGATTCTTTTACCGTTTCTTGCAAAAAGCTGCGTTCCGAGTTCTTTTTCAAGCTTGGCAATAGTATGGCTGATGGACGATGGGGGAACCATATACTGATTCGCTACAGAAACAAAACTTTCCGCTTTTGCCGCCGCACAAAAGTATTTAAGCTGTAATAACTCCATGCTTTTCTCCTTTAAGTGAATTTGGATTCACTTAATTATACATTATCGTGTTCTTGAAATCAATAACAAAATAATATAAAATATAATTGTAGGAATATTTTTTTAAAAGGAGAAGCTCAATGAAAAAACTATTTTGCATGATGCTGTGTGCGTTTACAGTCTTGCTTCTTTGTTTTGCGGTAAGTGCCGCTGACGAAGATTACATGACTTTTAAGCCATACGGCATTTACAAGACAGCGGAACCGCTTGATGCAGTTCCTGCAACATATGAGGCTTGGGTGAGAATACCCGAGGGCAGAACCTATGATTCGGGAATTATTCTCGGTAACAGCCGAAGCTCCCATTATCATTCGTTTCAGGTTCATGTTTATGAAAACAGCGCACCTATGATTAAGTTTATTACCAAGGTGCCTGACACAAAAGGAACTTCGAAGACCTACACTTTCAATAACGTAAATCTTGCAACAGGCGAATGGGTACATTTTGCCATTGTCTGTGATGCAGCAAATAAGACTATAAGCTGTTATGTAAACGGTAAACTTGAGCAGAGCGCAAGCTTTACCTTTGCGCCGCAG
>JAZQII010000005.1:0-10217 GCA_045541035.1 Clostridia bacterium
TTGCTTTTTGTTCGAGAAATCGAACAGCAGTATATTTGCCCTTGCAGGCAAGTGATATGCAACGCTTACGCGTTGATGATATGCAATTTCTGCGAAATTGATGATATGCAAGACTTCGTCTTGATGATATGCAATGCTTCATTTCATTTTGCATTGATTGCGGTATGCGCCCTTGGCGCAACTTTATATGCAGATGTCCCAAAAGCCTATCCTGTGTAAGGGTAGGTGGCAGGCGAAAGCCTGACGGAGGGGTTGTAATTAAGCACAAACATCATATTTTGTTCATAAGTTCGAGAAAGTGGAAAAGTAATTTATAAGAAGTTTTTATGGGTGGGGAAAGTTGCACTCTAACAAAAAACTTGGCTACGCCCTCGGTTCGAGAAATCGAACAAAATGGTTAAAAACGGGCAAAAAGTTCGAGAAATCGAACCGACTTGCGAAGTCAGGTTATGTTGTATTGAGAATATTCAACTTTGCGAAGCAAAATACCACTTCCGCAGGAAATAGCACTTCTGAAAGAAATAGCACTTCTGAAAGAAATACCTCTTGCCAACGGCAAAATGTTCACAGTTCGATAAAGTGGAAAAGTAATTAAAAGAGCGCGTTGTGTGGAGTTGCGAGCACAATTTGTTCATAGTTCGATAAAGTGGAAAAGTAAATAGAAGAGCATGATAGTGGTGGGGTGCAAGAAAATTTGTTCACAATTCGAGAAAGTGGAAAAGTGATTATAAGAAATAAGGTGTGGGGGGGTTCGATAAAGTGGAAAAGTAGAAAACGGGGTGTTGCTTTTTTGCGCGGAAATATGCAATGTCAGAACGGAAAAAAGCCTTGACGAAAAAACCTTAAAATAGTATCATATAAATATAAAAAAATTTGTGAGGTGAACGTGATGGAAGACGGAAGTAGTAGTACGCTGTTTTGTTATAAAACGTATTCTGTCGCGTTTACGGGATAATTTTACCTTTTATAATAAAACAGTGCTCTTACGTTAATAAAAAACGTAGGGGCATTTTTTTGCGTACTTTTCCGATTTTATCAAAAAAAGGAGGTACTTATGGAAAACAAAGAAATTTTTTTAGACGAGATCAACGGCTTTCTGGAAGAAAAGAATTTTAAAAAGATCGCTCAAGTCTTAAGCGAAATGCAACCTGTTGATATTGCTGAAAGTATGCCGATGTTCTCGTTGAAAGAGCGCGCCGTACTTTTCAGGCTTCTGACTAAAGACTTGGCGGCGGAAGTGTTCGTTGAACTTGATACGGATACTCAGGAAGAACTTATTTCTTCCTTTACCGATACTGAACTTAATCAGGTTTTTAAAGAGTTATTTATTGACGATACGGTTGATATTATCGAGGAAATGCCTGCAAGCGTCGTTAGAAGAATTTTGAAAAACTGTCCTAACGATATGCGCAACGAAATAAATTCGCTTCTTGCTTTTTCGGATAACACCGCAGGCAGTATTATGACCACCGAGTACGTTGCGCTAAAGCCTGAAATGACTGTTAAAGATGCTTTTTTGCATATAAGAAAAGCAGGTCTTGATTCGGAAACGGTCTACACCTGCTACGTTAAAGACGAAAAGCGCACCCTTATCGGCGTTGTTACAATTAAAGATCTGCTTTTAAGCGATGAAAACGAGAAGATCAAAAACGTAATGAACGAAAACGTCATTTACGTTGAAACTCTTTCCGACCGCGAGGAAGCGGCAAAACTTTTAGATAAATACGACTTTTTGGCTCTTCCCGTAACCGATAAAGAAAAACGCCTTGTGGGTATCATCACCGTTGACGATGCTATTGACGTTTTCTTTGAAGAAGTTGAAGAAGACTTCTCAAAAATGGCTGCCGTTATGCCCATTGAAGATTCCTATTTTAAAACAAGCGTTTTTAAACATTCTCTTTCAAGAATTTTGTGGCTTATAGTTCTGATGATCTCTGCCACCGTAACGGGCTTTATCATTACTTATTATGAAGAAGCTTTTCAGGCGGTGCCACTCTTAATTGCCTGCCTTCCCATGCTCATGGGAACGGGCGGTAACTGCGGATCACAATCTTCAACCATGGTAATTCGCGCTCTTGCAACAGATGAAATAAACTTAAGGGATATCTTTAAAGTCTGGTGGAAAGAAATCCGCATTTCCCTTGTTGTGGGAATAGTTCTTGCAATTGTAAACACTGTTCGCGTTTTTCTCCTTTACGGCTTTACAAACGAAATATTATTGCTTGCAATAACCAACGCTCTTGCTCTTTTGTTTACCGTAACTCTTGCGCAGAGCCTTGGCTGTCTTCTTCCCATGGGTGCAAAGGCGGTAAAACTTGATCCTGCCATTATGGCGGCGCCCCTTATTACTACCATTGTTGACGCTTTAAGCGTTATGGTTTTCTTCCTTGTGGCGGTGAACGTGTTTGCGATTTAGTATATACAACTTTTAGGATTTGTATAGTTTTTTGTTAATTTTTTGCATTAAAGTATTATTTGTGCTATACTATATATAATAAAAAGTATAGGAGATAATAGATATGAAAAGATTATTTGGTACTGACGGTGTTCGCGGAGTTGCCAACACCGAACTTACACCTGAACTTGCCTTTAAATTAGGTAAGGCAGGAGCAACTGTTTTAACAAGTGAGATCCATAAACCTAAAATACTTATCGGCAGAGATACGAGAATTTCGGGACAGATGCTTGAATCTGCATTGGTTGCAGGTATGATGAGCGTCGGTGCTGACGTTTTGATTGCAGGTATCATTCCCACACCTGCAGTTGCATACTTAACACGTTACTATAATTGCGATGCAGGCGTTATGATCTCTGCAAGCCATAACTCCGTTGAATTTAACGGCATAAAGTTCTTTGACGGCGAAGGTTTTAAACTTCCCGATTCCGTTGAAGATCAGATTCAGGCTTTAATTGAATCAGGGGATATGCCTTGCCCCATAGGCGCTGATATCGGCAGAATGATTCCCGTTAAAAATGCAAAGGAAGATTACAAGGATTTCCTTGCTTCCACCATTGACGTGCGCCTTGACGGCATTGAAGTGGTTATGGACTGCGCTAACGGTGCGGCTTCTTCTGTTGCACCCCAACTTTTTAAAAGTCTTGGCGCAACGGTTTATCCCTACTATTTCCTGCCCGACGGAACTGATATTAACTTAAACTGCGGTTCAACCCATTCAGACAGAATTTGCGAGATCGTAAAAGAGATCGGCGCGGATATCGGTATTGCTTTTGACGGTGATGCCGACCGTCTTATCGCCTGTGATGAGCGCGGTGTTGAACTTGACGGCGACCACATTATGGCAGTTTGCGCCAATATGCTTAAAAAAGAGGGCAGACTTAAGAAAGACACTTTGGTTGGCACCGTTATGAGTAATATGGGCCTTGATATTTTTGCCCAAAAAAACGGAATCAAGGTTGAAAAGACGGGCGTTGGTGACAGATACGTTTTAGAAAAAATGCTTCAAGACGATCTTTCTTTAGGCGGTGAAAAAAGCGGCCACGTTATTTTCCTTGAGTATAACACCACCGGAGACGGTCTTTTAACGGCACTTCAGTTGCTTCGCGCAAAGGCAGTTGCCAAAAAGGAAATGAGCGTTTTGTCAGAAGGTATGAAAAATCTTCCGCAGGTTCTTGTAAATATCAAGGTAGCGGAAGATAAAAAGGATCTTTATAAAACAGACGAAAATATTTTAAAAGAAATTAAACTTGCAGATGTTGCACTTAAAGGCAGGGGCAGAACTCTTATCCGCGCCAGCGGAACTGAACCTCTGATCCGCGTCATGCTTGAGGGTGATGACGTTAAGGAAATCGATAACTTCGCTCTTAAAATTGCAAAGGCTATCGAAAAGGCTTGCGACGGCAAAATTAAATAGGAGATTTTTATGAGTCAGGTAAAAACACGTCAGCAGATTGAAGAAAAGTATAAGTGGAGTTTATTAGATATTTTTGAAAGCGACCAAAAATGGGAAGAAGCCTTTGAAACAATCAAGGGACAGATTCCTGCGCTTTGCGCTTTTAAAGGTAAGTTAAAGGATAAATTTGAACTTAAAAAGTTCTTTACCCTTGAACACGAAATTTCCCTTCTCGGCGAAAAACTTTACGTTTACGCTAAAATGAGCAGAGATCAGGATAACGGGTGTGATACCTACGTTTCCCTTTGCGATAGGGCATATTCTCTTTTAATGGAACTTGAAACTGAAACTGCTTTCGTTACTCCTGAACTTAATGAACTTGACGATAGCGTTCTGCTCACATGGGCAGATGAACAGATGTTTGAGGATAACAGCCTTTATCTTAAAGGAATTGTGAGAAACAAGGAACATCTTTTATCGGAAAAGGAAGAAAGACTTCTTGCCATGAGCGCGGAGATGGCGTCTTCCTACGATACTATTTTCACCATGCTTGATGACGTTGACATGAAGTTTAACGATATCACTTTGCCTGACGGAACAAAGACTGAACTTTCCCACGGCAGATACGGTCTGTTTTTGCGCGACAGATGCAGGGAAACAAGAAAGCAGGCTTACCTTTCCATGTACGAAGCGCACAAAAACAGTATAAATACCTTGGCTTCGCTTTATTCTTCCAGCGTTAAAAAGGACGTTTTCTATGCACGCGCAAGAAACTTTTCATCTGTTTTAGACGGTGAACTGTTTTCGGGCAATATTCCCAAAGAAGTTTACACGGGGCTCATTGATGCGGTGCATAAAACTTTCCCTGCCATGCACAGATACGTTGAAATGAGAAAGAAACTTCTTAATATTGACGATCTTAAAATGTACGATATGTATCTTCCCATCGTTGAAGTTCCCGAACAGAATTTTTCTTATGAAGAAGCCCAGGAACTTTCCAAAAAGGCACTTGCGCCTTTAGGTGAAGACTACGTTGAACTTTTACAAAGGTCCTTTGACGAAAATTGGATCGACGTTTTTGAAACAAAGGGCAAAACAAGCGGTGCTTATTCATGGGGCACTTACGGCGTGCATCCCTATATGCTCTTAAATTTCCAAGGCAAACTTGATGACGTGTTTACTCTCGTTCATGAAGCAGGGCACTCCATGCACACTTATTATTCCGACAATAATTTGTGCTACGAAAAGGCACAGTATAAGATCTTTGTTGCGGAAGTTGCATCAACTGTAAATGAAGTGCTTTTATTAAAATATCTTCTTAAAAATTCTAAAGACGATAACATGAAAGCATATTTATTAAATCACTTGTTGGAACAGTTCAGGACTACCGTTTTCCGCCAGACTATGTTTGCCGAGTTTGAATATAAAACTCATACAATGTGCGAAGAGGGCGAGCCTTTAACGGTTAATGCTTTAAACAAACTTTACGGCGATCTTAACCGCGCCTACTATGGCGACAGCGTCGAAACTGATGAATATATTGAAACAGAATGGTCGCGCATACCTCATTTCTACCGCGCCTACTACGTTTATCAGTATGCAACGGGATTTTCTTCGGCGGTAAAAATTGCCGATATGATTCTTTCAGAAGGCGCACCTGCCGTTGAAAGATATAAAAAGTTCTTGTCTTCCGGCGGAAGCGATTTCCCCGTTGAACTTTTAAAGATTACCGGTGTTGATCTTACAAAGCCTGATGATATTCTTTCGGCTTTGAAAACTTTTGAAAATACGTTAAAAGAATTTGAGGAGATTTTAAAATGACAGGTTTTGATGATTCCGCTTTAAATTGGATGCTTGAAAAATATGAGGGTAACAAAAAAGAGGCTAAAGACGTTTTCAACCTTGCCCTTACCTATGACGTTGATTACATGGTTTCCGCAAAGATCATCGTTGACGGCGAATTTACCGATGAATATTACGATGAAGACGATGCCTTCGATTTTATCGTTGAGCATATCGGCAACGCTCTCCCGTCTTTAGATGGTAACATTCTTTCCGAACTTGTTGAAGAGTATATTGATTTACATGACGCTTATATGGAGGAGATCGGACTTCTCTCCTGGGAATAGAATTACGAGCACAATAAATTCCCGAAACCATACCCCCTTGCTTTTTGCAAGGGGGTATTTTCTGTGTTAAGACATTTTTTTGCTCAATCATTTACCGTTTTGTAAACTCATTCGCAAAAAAATGCCTTGCCTTGAATTTCGGGTTTTATTGCACTCTTTGGACAGATGGGATATAGTTTTATTTTCTCGCACTCTGGGGAAAAACTTGGCTTGCAACGCTTCTGAAACTCTGAAAGAGGTTGTGATAGATTTTGTGTTAAGAATTTTTATTGCACTCTTTGGACAGATGTGATATAGTTTTATTTTTTTGCACGCCTTGAATTGTTTTATTTATATTGCAAAAAATGTCGGAATGTTATATAATATTAAAAAACACAAGAGAGGAATATTAAGATGCTTAAGAAATTTAGTTTGGATAAAGACGTGTACTGCGTTAACTGCGGTGTCAGGACAGGTCTTTTAACAAGGGAAAGAACTATTGACGGTAAGTGTTTGTGCTTGAACTGTCAGAGCGCTCTTCCCGCTTTTTATTTTGGAAAATTTCAAAATATGTCTTCGGAAGATTTTAAAGAGTTGTACTCTTACATGAACAAGGAATCCTTGGAACTTAAAAAGAAATTCAAGAAAAGTCAAAAGTTTTCTCACTTGAAACTTGATACGGCAAACGGTATCTTATGTTACGGGCAGAAGCACACCGAGCCTATCTACCTTAAACTTGAAAATATTACACATTTCTATCTTGAGTTCTTTGAGGGCGCAACGGAAGGCATCGGCGCGGTTAAGATGGAACTTGAATGTGATTATCCCCAAATGTCAATTTACGAAGTGCTTTCCGAAACGGAGATAGGCACCGAGTGTTATAATTTTATGGATCTTTATATTTCGGCAAAAAATTATAACAACAAACAACAGACCAAAAACGAATATAAAAAGTTTGAAGATTTCCGCGAGGAAAAGGCTTTTGAAGAGCCTAAACATGATCCCGAACTTGAAAAGGCACTTAATCTGTTTATGTTTGACAGCGTTTCCGATATTACCGAAGAAAACCTTAAAAAACAGAGAAACAGACTTATTAAAAGTTTTCATCCCGACTTGGGCGATGAAAATGATACAAAGTACGCTCAAAAGATCAACGATGCCTATGCTTTATTGGCAAAATACGTGAAGTAAGGGGGAGTGAAAAATGATATTTTGGTTTATTCTTACTGTAGTTGTTGTTGCGGTAATCGGTTTCGCTCTTGCTTTCTTTGCCCTTAAACTGTGGTTTATGTTAACTTCTCTGTCGGTTACTTTTTCACGGCTTGCAATGTCCTTACTTGTTGCAACGGGAACGTCAATTTTTGCCTTCAAGCTTGAACTTTTTGAAAGCCCGTTCTTGAATTTTGTGGTGCGGGCGGCAATCGTTTACGGAATCATTTATTTAGTTTCGTTCCTGCCCAGAGTCGGTGCGGCTATAGGCACTTTCTGTACCACGATAATTTCCATGCTTGCCAGCGCCCTGACCGTTGGAGTAGGCTTTTCCATTTACGATGCCATTGCAAAATCCGAAACAAAGTTTACTGAATCTTTCTGGTTTTACGTTATCATGGGCGTAATCGTTCTTGTTGCCACGGGTTATAATTGGCTAAACGATATTGCAAGTTTGAAAGAAAGACCTAAAGGTCCCAAATTCTTGCGCAGTAAGTGGTTTGTAAGATTCGGCCGTGTTGTGGCTTCACTTATTTACGGTTTCACACTTTTTATTATTCTTGCGATCACCCTTAACACCGTTCTTCCCACGTGGCCTTGGCTTCAGGCAATTATTTACGTTGCCCTTACTTCTCTTGCATACGTTGCGGACCTCTATCTTTTCGATAGGGCGGCATAAAAAAATAGAAATAATAAAGGCACATTCTTCATAGAATGTGCCTTTGTCTTTACCCTTTTATTGTAAATATGCAACCGTCGCAAGCGGGGATTTCGTTTAAAGCATTAAGATATACTTTATCAACTTCAACGCCGTTGAAGATAAGCTCAGGATCAACGGTTTCATTTGAAAGGTTAAGCACCGTTACCGTTTTATCTGCAACCGTTACGGTTACAAAGGGGTTCTTTGAACGGACAGGTTTCTTTTCCAAAATCTCTTTAAAAGCGTATTCATAAACGACTTCTCTGTTCTTGTTAAAGGCAAATGCTTCTGTAAGCATTTCTTCTTCCATGGGAAAGTTAAGGAAAAATATCTTGCCTTTGCCGTAAGCGTGTACGGAGAACAAGGGATTTTCTTCTGTATCGCTTGCAATGACCGTTGCACCCGTCGGTTTCATAACGCGTCTTTGAATATATTTATAGGGTATCTTCTTTTCAAAAAGTTCAAATTCGCCTGAAATATCAGTAAACATTTCGTTATACTGAACTTCTAATCCAAACACTTCCTTAAATTCGGTGAAGAAAGCGTCGCGGTTGGAAACGTAAAGCGTTGCGCCTTCATAAACGCGGTTTTTAAGGTCGTTATAATATTCTTGGTAAAGACAGCCATCACCTGCGGCAGAAGGCATAATATAGGCTTTTTTGTCAGGCAGAGGGGTGTTTGGAGCAACGAACTCGGCTTCAAGACCTGCTTGCTTTGCTAAAATGTAACTCATGTAAGCAAGGCCCCAACAATCGGTGTTCCGTGTTAAGAGAATTGCCGTATCCGTTTGGGGTGCAGATTGTTTTAAACCGGTTTTTTGTAAAAATTCGCCAAACTTCTTCATTTCGAGGAAGTATTTTTTCGGCTTGTAATCTTTATCCAGCATACCAAGTTCCCGTTCAAGCATGCACCAATTGTAGGGCGGTGCGGTCAAATGGCTCTGCTCATGGGCGCACCACCAGAGAACGCCCGGTGAATTTTCTGCCCAATTGGATAAAAGATTTACGCGCATGAAATCGGCAGAAACCTCGTCAGAACAGATAGAATTGCTTAAGGTGCCTAATTCTTCCACCAAGCAAGGCTTTTTGCTTATATCTTTATATAAAAGCGTTTCCGTAGTGCCGTGCATAAGGGTGCGGATAGAATTTATGGGATCAACGGCGCAATGGGGTACGAAATATGCGTAGGGGTGAGTTGTAAGCATATCGGTGGTTTCGCCCTGATCTTCAATAAGCCAAGGTTTATCCTGAACGGATAGACCGTGCATACCGCTGATTACGGGACGGGTGTTATCGTAAGCGCGAATGGTGTTTGCAATAAGGCTTGACCAATTAAAGGCAGTTTCGCGGCAATCGCAAGAGGACATACAGTTGCATTCGTTGCCTAAATTCCAGGCGTAAATTGCTTTTTTATCTTTAAAACGGGAAACGATGCCCGAAACAAGTTTTATCTGAAAACGAAGTGAAACGGGATCGGTATAAACGTTCTTGCCTTCTAATGCGGTGGGCGCGAACATTCTTCCGCTCATCCAGCCCGTTACGATGCCAACGATAAGTTTGAAGCCGTATTTTTCTGCTATATCGCAGAAGATATCGAAACGCTCAAGCATTGTTTCATCAAGATAATAAGGATTTTTAGGTTCAGAAAAGTCCTTCATGGCGTATCCTTTTATGGAAAATCCGCCGCCGTAAAGTGTAACGACAGGCTGAAAATCGCGCCAATTTATGAACACGCGAAGTGCGTTTACGTTGTTTTCTTTTAAAATGGCAAAGTCCTTGTCGATTCTGTCAGGATCCCAATTTGCCCACATTTCCGTTCCTGCATGACTTGCCCAATAGTTACAACCTATTAAAAATTCCATAAAACCCTCCAAAATAATTTGCTATTTTAATTATATAGTCCTTTATTGTAGGTGTCAATATGCTTAAAACACAATTTTTACGGAAAAATACACAGTTTTTAAAGATTTTTTGTAGCAAGAATAAAATTTTAAGCATATTTTAAAGTGCTGCACGTTGCTTGCCCTGACGGACGTAGTATATGCCCTGACGGGCAAGTGATATACCGCCTTGCGGTGTGATATATACAACGCTTGCGCGTTGATGATATGCAATTTCTGCGAAATTGATGATATGCAAGACTTCGTCTTGATGATATGCAATGCTTCACTTCGTTTTGCATTGATTGTGGTGTGCGCCCTTGGCGCAACTTTATATTTAGATGTCCCAAAAGCCTACCCTGTGTGGGTGCAATATTCGAGCGCGTCCGGTGGACGATGAAGCGAGAATGTTGCGTTGCAGTGGTCAAAAATTTCAAGGGCAAGAGTGGAACGACCGCAGAAATTTTTGG
>JAZQII010000006.1:0-51032 GCA_045541035.1 Clostridia bacterium
GGGTTTGTTTCCGTCGTTGCATTTCACTTGCAAAATGCGGTCATTTACGTCTGTGTAAACTCCCTTTTTTGCAAGTTCAGCGC
The DNA here is from genome assembly GCA_045541035.1 of Clostridia bacterium. Lineage (GTDB taxonomy): Bacteria > Bacillota > Clostridia > Christensenellales > QALW01 > UMGS1322. The sequence goes on from JAZQII010000006.1 coordinate 84, forward strand.
CTTGGCTTGCAAGGGTTTCTCGAACTCTGGCAGCCTGCTGACTTTGTCAGCAGACTGAGTGAGGATAAAAATCCTCACTTTTTTTAGTAGAATTACAAAATTTTCATCTACTGTCAGTAGAATTAAAAAATTTCATCTGTGGATTGTCAAAAATATCCTGATATGGTATAATTTCAGTAACAAAAACAAGGAGAAAATTTATGCCTTTAAGTGCCAAGTCAGTAAGAAAACAACTTGAACTGTTGAATCCGTTGTTAAACAACTGTTCCCTTGAAACTATCCGTAAGGGGCAGAACAAGTTAGGCGAATTGTTTCTTATTGCAAACAGAAAAAACGTTATAATTCAGGAACATAAATTTGAAAACTTCTGCGGTGCGTGGATCATTCCCAAAGATGAGCGCAGGCACGGAGTAATAATGTATCTTCACGGCGGCGGTTATACTGCAGGCGATCTTGATTACGCCAAAGGTTTCGGAACAAAACTTGCCCTTGAAACGGGGGCAAGAGTCTTTTGCGTTGCCTATAGACTTGCGCCTGAACATAAATTCCCCTGCGCCCTTGACGATGCTTTGGAAGCCTATAAATATTTACTTGATAAAGGCTTTTCAAAAATCGTTGTTTCGGGGGAAAGTGCAGGCGGCGGTCTTATTTTAAGTCTGTGTGTAAAGTTAAAAGAAGAAGGCATAAAACTTCCAAACGGCATTATTGCCATTTCACCATGGACTGATATGACTTCATCAGGCGAATCTTATACTGCGAATAAAGAAAAAGATCCGTCAATGACCAAGGAAAAACTTGGTTTCTTTGCAAAGTCCTATACTGATGATATAAAGAACCCTCTTGTTTCGCCTTTATTTGCCGATCTTAAAAATTTCCCGCCTACACTTATCTTTGCAGGCGGAGATGAGATAATGCTATCTGATAGCGTGCTTTTAAATGAAAAACTTGTGTCTTGCGGTGTTGATTCAAAACTTATTGTGGGCGAAAAAATGTGGCATGCATATTTAGTGTATGATCTTAACGAAAACAAAAAGGATTTTAATCAGATTCAGAGTTTTCTCACAAAAGTTGGGCTTAAAGAACATCGTTTGCGCTGGATGCGCCTTGATAACGCCGCAAAAATATATCCTGCCGCCAGAAGGCAGAATTGGAGTAACGTTTTCAGGCTTTCCGCAACACTTTACGAAGATGTTGATATAGACGTTTTAAAAAATGCCCTTGACGTAACGGTGAGAAGATTTCCGTCTATTGCCGCAAGGCTTCGTAAAGGCTTGTTCTGGTACTATCTTCAGCAACTTGATAAAGCGCCTGAGATCAAAAAAGAAAGCAGTTATCCTTTAACAAGAATGTCTAAAGAAGAAACCCGCAAGTGCGCTTTAAGGGTAATCGTATATAAAAAGCGAATTGCCATTGAGTTTTTCCATTCCCTTACCGATGGCAACGGCGCAATGGTTTTCTTAAAATCCCTTGTTGCTGAGTATATTGAGCAAAAGCATAATATAGTTATTCCCAGCGAAAACGGCATACTTGACCGTCTTGAAAAACCCGATGAAGGCGAGTTTGAAGATTGCTTTGTAAAGCATAAAGGTCTTGTTAAAACAAGCAGAAATGAAGATACTGCATGGCGTCTTACGGGAACTGATGAGCCTGCCGGATTTTTAAATCTTACCTGTTTTAAAATTCCCGTTAAGGAAGTTTTGAAAAAGGCTCATGATTTTGATGCAAGTCTTACCACTTTCTTGTGCGCATCAATTATGATGGCACTTCAGAATCTTCAAAAAGAAATGGTGCCCAAAATAAATAAACGAAAACCCATAAAAGTGCTTATCCCCGTAAATTTGAGAAAACTTTTTAAGTCAAATACCTTAAGAAATTTTGTGTTCTATACCACTCCTGAAATTGAACCTATGCTTGGCGAGTATTCGTTTGAAGAAATATGTAAAGTCATTACCAACAAAATGGGGCAGGATATAACACAAAAACAAATGAGCAAGCGTATTGCCGCCAACGTTGAAAGCGAACAAAAACTCATTTTAAGAGTAATGCCTTTGTTTATAAAAAATATCGTTATGAAAGCCATATTCAATGCAGTTGGCGAAAGAAAATCGTGCCTTACGCTTTCAAATATCGGCGCCATAACAATTCCCGAAAACATGGCACCTTACGTTGAACGCTTTGATTTCATTCTCGGCATTCAGGCTACGGCACCTTACAATTGCGGTGTATTATCTTATAAAGATACCCTTTACGTCAATTTTATCCGCAATATCCGTGAACCTTTCCTTGAAAGAAAATTCTTTGAAGTTTTAAGGGATATGGGTATTCCCGTAACAGTTGAAAGCAACAAACAATAAAGGAGTAATAATATGTATTGTATAAATTGCGGTGTCAAACTTGAGGATACTGAAAAAAAGTGTCCCTTGTGCGGTACTATTCCTTATCACCCCGAACTTGCCCGTAATATCGAGCCTAACTCTTATCCGCCCGATAGGTACCCTGCCCAGACGGTTAGCAAAAAAGGTATAATGATTTTAATTATCACGGCATTTCTTATCCCAATGATAGTTTCCGTTCTTTGCGACCTTCAATTTTCAGGGGGAATAGTCTGGTCAGGCTACGTTGTAGGCGCGCTGTTACTTGCCTATTTAACTTTTATTCTGCCTTTCTGGTTCAAAAATCCCAACCCCGTTATTTTTGTGCCTTGCGATTTTGTCGGTATTATCCTTTTCCTTTTATATATCAATCTTTCTACCGGCGGAAATTGGTTTTTATCCTTTGCATTTCCCGTTGCAGGCGTTTTCGGTCTTATAGTTTCAGCCGTTGTAACCCTTGTGAAATATCTTAAGCGCGGAAAACTTTATATTTTCGGCGGCGCGCTTATGCTTTTAGGTTGTTTTTCCCTTCTTGTTGAGTTTCTCTTAAACCTTACTTTCCCCACTATGACTTTTATTCTTTGGTCCATCTACCCTTTAGTATCTTTACTTCTTCTCGGCGGCACTTTAATTTTCCTTGCCATATATAAACCGGCTAGGGAGACGGTGGAGCGCAAATTCTTCTTCTAGGTTACGGAGTTTGAAAAGCGTCGTAAAACTGTGTTGTGCAGGGGACAAAAACTCGGTTACTTACCGCTATGTAAGCGCCCTCGTTTTCGCCCCTACACGCCTTGTTTTACTTGCTTTTGAAACTCCTTTGCAATAGAATTTAGTTTGATGCTTGTTTTTGAAGTTCCGCGGTAATATAATATAGGTATATTGTTTTACTTGCTTTTGAAACTCCGTTGCAATAGAATGTAGTTTATTGGTTTGCACGCCTTGTTTTACTTGCTTTTGAAACTCCGTTGCAATATAATATGAGTATATTGTTTTGCTTGTTTCTTAAAATTCTTTTAAAGAAAACGAATATATTTTGGAGAGAAAAATATGAGTTTTGAAAAGTATTATAATTTTTTTGAAGACTATGAAAATGGTGTAACTATTCGACCTGAAAGAAGTGCGGAATTTAAGTTTTCACAAAAAGTAAAGGCTGATAAAAAATACCGTCTGTTTGTAACGGGGCAGACGGCAAACTTCTATTTGTGGAAAAATGAGCCTGATACTCCTTATTTATATAGGCTCATTGATGATGCTCTTGATACTGAAAATGCAAAAAACGATCAGTATTGCCTTGATTTATCATGTAAGGATTTTTTTGATTACACAAAGCGCGCATATAAAAAAGTTCTGTGGCAACCGATACTTTCTTATCTTAAAATGGAAAATTTGCCTACGTTGTGGCAGTTTGGCATTTGGGTAAAAGCAGAAAATCTTGAGATATCAGAAAAGGGATTTTTGCGTTTCAAGATAGACATACGCTATAAAAAAGAAAACGTAAGCAGGCACAGCATTCATAATGCGCCTGATAAAACGGTTGTAATAGATATTCCTGAAGGTACTTATGATTGGCAAAAGTTCTTTAAAGACGTTGAAATTCCTCTTGATTGTGCAAACGTTGGCGTGTTTATTGAGGGTAAAGGGTATAAGGGCAAAGTTTTTGTTGAACATCCTTTCTTATCAGGTGAAAAACAGAATCTTCTTCCGTCATTCTCTTTAAACGTTGCAGGCAAGGAAAACTTCCAATGGACGTCCCAATTTTTAAGCCATAAGGAATGGCCTGAATTTCAGGTGGAATTAAACGGCGAAACAGTTTTTGAAGGCGAAATTTTTGAGCGCTGTCATACGGCAAGTGAATGGGAAATTGATCTGCCCAAAAACCTTATTAAAGAAGAAAATACCGTTAAAATAAAGCTTCTTTCGGATTATCACGATTCTTTGCCTTACACGTTTTTTGAACTTGGCATAATTGAACAACCTGATGCAACCGTTAGCGTTATAAGCGAAAATATTATAGGTGTTGCAGGCGGAAAAGCACACGTGTTGTTACATACAAACACACCTGATACTCTCTTGAAAATTGAATATTTAAACGATAATATTTCAGGTGAGAGCCAATATTTCTTTAAAGAGGCAGGCTATCACGGCATAAGCATTGATTGTAAAGAACCTTGTGAAAATGCAATCTTTAAGATTATTTCAGGCGAAACTGAAATCCAATGTAAAGTTGAACGCATAGTAATAAAAGAAAACGATAACGTTATCGTAGGTACGGGCGATTTAGTGTATATCAATCAGAATCTTTCTGATATGATGGAATATCTTGCATGGTACGTTTCCAATAACGTAGGTAACTTTTTGACTATCCGCCCCGTTTACCGCTGGTCGGGAAGCCGCACGCTGAACCGTGATTGTTGGGGACCTTTTACTAAAGTTTTAAACGAAATGGGTATAAAGTACGTGCTTCTTAAGGATGGACGCGAGCTTCCGGGAATAAGCGCAAACCCTGATGACGAACTTATAAAAGGCGAGGGATATCTTGGCTCACAAAATCACGAAATTGACGGCAGATTCTTTTATTGGGGACAGAAAACGGTTGTAGGCTTGGCGGAAGAACAATGGAATGATCTGTGCCAGATAGCCTATAAGGAAGATCCTATCCACACTAAAAACGAATTTAAACCATCATCATATATTAACGAAGGCGAAAACTTCTATCGTTACACAAATAAAAACTATAAGCATGATTTAGCGCTTGGCGAAGAATATAACGTAAAAAGAATGAGCGAAGATTTAACGGGCGAAACACGCCACACGGGCCCGTCGGTTTTATTTAAGGCATTTAAAGAAGCAGGCTATAAGTGGGTGGGTGCGGAAACAATGTACTCATCCATTGAATTGCAATTGGCGTTCTTGCGCGGATTCTGTAAAGCAAATAACATGGATAAATACGGTGTTCATAATGCGGTGCAGTGGTCAAGCACACCCTATAAATCTATTGAGCATTACGACCGTTACCGTCTTGCCCTTTATCTTTCATATATGCTTGGTGTTACCGATATTAACACCGAAGAAGGTTTATGGCACATGGAAGAATATTATCTTCATCCTAACCGCTTTAAGGAAGATTGCCTTGGTCATTTAACACAAGAGCAAGACGTATATAAATATATTCTCACCCATTCAAGAACGGGAGAATTCTATACGCCCTTTGCTTTTATTCACGGAAAGCATGACGGCACTGTTATGTTCTGCCCTGATAATATGTGGGGATGGAATGGCACGCCACAGACCTTGGCAGAAGAAAGCTGGAAAAGTCTTTTTAAAGTTATATATCCCCTTTCAAAGCCCCAATATCCGTTATATTACCATTGCATTGACAACTGCAAAGAGTCATTAGGTTATTATTCGGGAACTCCTTTAGGAAATACTGACGTTATCCCCATGGAAAGCGATATTTCATCTTCTTACAAACTTCTTATTTTTGCAGGATATAATATGTGCGAAAAGGAAGATGCTGAAAAACTTTATTCCTACGTTGAAAAGGGTGGAACGGTGATCTTAACACGTGCTCATTTAACAAATACCACCGATTACGAAAAAATAAGAATTTCCGATATGGAATTTGATGATCATCTCTTTGCTTTCTCAAAAAATGCGCAATTTATAACAGACACCAAAAACGGAATAGAATTGCCCTTGTGTAATAATCCCCTTGAACCTGATAAGATTCTTGAAACTACCGATAGCGGTCAGCCACTTGTTTGTGAATATAACATAGGAAAAGGTAAGGTTATTCTTTTTAACACTAAAGTATATCCTGCCCACGAAGCCATAAAAGAAATTTACGAAAACACCGTAAAAAATGAAGTTATAAAAGTAACCGAAAAAGAAGAAATATGGGCGAAAACGGGCAATGACGTTGGATTTTCGGTCTATAAACAGCCTGACGGAAGCACCCATATCTATTTTCTTGCAGTTGATTGGTATAACGGAAGAGACGGTATCCGCAACGCTGAACTTATTCTTAATTCGCAAAGATATAACGTCGAAATTCCCTTTGGCGTTATGATTAAAGCAGTAGCAAATAAAAACGTTGCAGTTTTCCCAAAAACAGAAAACGGCGAAGTTATTAAGATCAATAACAACACCGCCCTTGTTCAGGGAACGGGCAAAGTGCCTTTTGTGATTTTAAAGAACGGAAGTATAAAGACTGTTACTGTTGATTTTACTGAAAAGGCAGTGCAAGAAGTTGCTATTTAAAACAAAAACACCTTGATTACGTCAAGGTGTTTTCCTTTATATATTGCTTTGGTGTTTTGCCCGTTTCTTTTTTGAAAAAACGGGAGAAGTTTTGGGAATCAAGGCCCACGGAAGTGGCAATCTCCGAAACTGTTGCGCTGTTCAATTTTAGCAATGTTGACGCTTTTTTTACGCGGAGTTGCGTTAAGTATTTGTGGGGCGACATTCCCGTTTTTTCTTTAAAAAGCGTTGAGAAATAGGCACGGTCGAAGCCTGTTTCACGGGCAATGGATTCAATGGAAATGTCTTCGTGATAGCGGGCTTCCATTATTCCTATTGCCTTTTGTATCCACGAATTTTTATTGCTTATATTTGTCTGCTTTAAAAGGGCACCTAAAATATTATAAATACAGCCTGCACGTCTGAAATCTGCACCGGGGTCAGTGTCGTCGCGCATTGAAAGTATTCTTTTTAATTCTTCAAGAATTTCTTCAAAGGCTTTAGAAGGGGCAAAAGGATTTTGTGACGAAATGCCTGCCTGCTCAAAAACGTTTTTCAGCAAAAAGCCGTCAATGGCGCACCAGATACATTTTCGTGATTCAATTACGTCGGAAGTCTGTATTACGGTGTCACCGGGCATAAGAATGTAGCAGGAGTTTTTTTCAAAAGGAAATTCATTGCCGTTTATTATTATCGTACCTGCACCGCGTATGCAACATTCGATTACGTAAACGTCGCGGATAACGGGGGTGGAACGCGCACCGGGCTTTAAATTTTCGTCAATACCGCAATAATATAAGATTGGCTCGTCACGATAAGATTTTTTTAAATTTTCGTAAAACATTTTGCACCTCTAAAAAACAAAATGAAGAATATAAGTTGACATTATCATTGTATCATAAAAAGATAATAATGCAAACAGAAAATAATAAATCCAACAAAATGAAGATAAAAACAAACAAATACTGTTGAACGTCTTATTTATACGTGCTAAAATTATATTATAAAAAAAGAAAGGACGTTTTTTAAAATGAGTGATAAGAAATTAAATATTGCAGTTATCGGTTGCAGTCCCATGGGTAAAAGACATGCTAAAGGCGTTGTTGAGCATGCTAATCTTTATGCTATCTGTGATACTGCATCAGAACGTTTGGAAGAGTTCAGAAACGAATTTGAGCCTCCCGTTGTAACAAGCGACTATAAAGAACTTTTAGATGATGATAATCTTGATGCAGTTGTAATCGTTACGCCTGACCAACTTCACAAGGAAATGGTTTGCGCATTCTTAAAGGCAGGCAAGCACGTTATGTGCGAAAAGCCTCTTGCCCTTAACTTGGAAGAATGTGAAGACATGATGCGCGCTGAAAAAGAATCAGGAAAGCAACTTATGGTAGGTCAGGTTTGCCGTTGCAATCCCGTATTCATAAAGGCAAAGGAACTTATTGATGAAGGCAGAATCGGCGAACTTGTTTTCGTTGAAAGCGAATATGCCCACAACTATGATGATTCAAAGGGATATAATAATTGGCGTATGGTGCCTGAACGTAATACCGTTGTAGGCGGCGGTTGCCATGCAATTGACCTTTTAAGATGGATTGCAGGCGATCCTACGGAAGTTTTTGCTTATGCAAACCATAAGATCATGACCGATTGGCCCACAGATGATACCACCATCGCACTTTATAAATTCCCCAACAACGTTATGGGCAAGGTGCTTGTTTCCAACGGCGCAAAGCGCGCCTACACAATGCGCTCCGTTTTCTACGGCACAAAGGGAACTATCATTGCACAGAATCAGGTGGGCGAAGTTATTCTCTATGAGGATGCTGAAGGCAAAAATTATCACGATCCTCAGGTTATTTCAGTTCCTCCCAAGGATCATAATGCTGAAGATGAGATCGGTGCTTTTGTTAATGCTCTTGTAAACGGCATGCGTGTTCCCGTTCCTGCCATGGAAGGTGCTTCAACCGTTGCCGTTGCTTGTGCTACGGTTAAATCAACGGAAACGGGAGATAAGGTTCAGATTCGTTACCCGGAAGTATAAGAGCACAAAAAATTCTTGAAACTGCGGTTCATAAGCGATATAAAACCTCAGTCATTTACCTCTTTGTAAACTCCTTCGGCTTTAATCGCTCATTCACCTGATTTTCAAGTTTTTTTGCACTCTTTAGTTAGGAGTAAATCTCCGCACAAAAAACTCTTGAAACTGCGCGTTGTGTAAGAGATAAAAGCTCAATCACTTACCGCCTTGTAAGCTCATTCGCTTTTACTCTTACACGCCCCTGATTTGCGAATTTTCTCGCACTCTTTAGTTAGGAGTAAATCTCCGCACGAGAAATCTTCGCAACTGCGGGTTCCGTCGCTACAAACTACATTTTACGCTTTCCGTATTTTTTACGGAAAGCTTTTTTATATATTCTTAAAAAAGTGATAAAACTACATATATCATCATAAAAACATAATTGAAATTCAGATGAAAACATGATATACTTATAATAATTAAAAATTTTTGAGGTGCAGTCATGTATTCTGTTAAAAAAAGAGAATTTGAAAAAGGTAAATGGATATTCGCCAAAGATGAGTTCTTGAAAACTTCCGAAAAAATTGAAAGTATTGAGGGGGTAAAATGGATATGGTCCACAATGTACTCCCGCGTATATCTGCGCAAAAAATTTGATCTTGAAAAAGTTGAAACGCTTAATGCAAAGTTTATTTGCGATAATGTTTTTGATCTGTTTATAAACGGAAAACCCGTATCCTTAAACAGAAAAAAGTTTTCGGGGGATATTACTTATTTTCTTACAGAAGGTGAAAACGTAATCAATATCCGCGCTTATCAGACCAATGACGATAGGTTCTTAACTTCTGCATTAACGGGAATTATTGAAGGCGAAAATTTCAGATTGGTTACCGATAAAAGTTGGGAATCGTATATTCCCGTATCTTTCTGGCAGAACGATGAGCCTGAAGATTGGATGACCAAGCCAACACGTGTAAACTACACTCTTGAGTGTAATATGCACCCACGCGCATATAAGCATTCGTTGTATTTAAGAAGAAAATTTCAAATAAACAAGCAAGTTGAAAAGGCGGTTATATACGTTTCGGCTCAAGGCGCGGCGGAATTATATATAAACTCTGTGCGCACTGATGATGAAATACTTTCCGATGGCGTTATCCGCGATTTTAAGGAGTACAGACAAATTGACGTTACTTCCCTTTTGAAAAACGGCGAAAACGTTATCGGCGCAATAACGGGTAATGCATGGCTGAACAGCGAATCTCATTCCAGCGTTTATATGAACAAGAATATGCTTCTCCTTGAAATGGAGATAACCTATGAAGATTCAAGCGTTGAATATGTTTCCACCGACGAACTCTGGAAATGCGCTTTTTCACCTTTAACAGATAACGATCTTCAGTACGGGGAAAGATACGATGCCCGTCTTGAAATAAAAAATTGGTGCGAGCCTGATTACAATGATGAAGATTGGGCAGAAGTTGACTGCGCCGATGCGGAACTTGAAATCAGACCTTTTGTTCTGCGATCTTATCCGCCTATCAGAATTATCCGCAAAATCAAACCGCAGAAAATCATGTTGCGGGATACCCGCGTTATATACGATTTCGGGGAGAACTGCGCAGGCAGATACAGTATTTTGCTCAACAACACCTTTAAGGGGCAGGAAATAAAGATAAGTTTCTGCGAACGTCTTGATGAATACGGTGAGTTTGTTGTAGGTTGCTATTCTCCTGCCTTCTTCACCAATGACGCTCTTTATGACGGCAAAGCGTTAGGTTGTATGCGTAATTTTGATTTTTACACCTGCAAAGGCGGAGAAAGTGAATTTTATGAACCGCGTTTTACTTTTTCGGGGTTCAGGTATATTTGTGTTGAGGGAATAAAGGATAAAAATCAGGTTTCCGAAATCTATATGAACGTCATGCACAACGACCTGAAAAAAACGGGAACCGTTGAAAGCAGTTATTCCTTTATAAACGATCTGTTCGATGCCACTTTGCGCACTTGGGATAGTAATATTATGAACGGGCCCATGGATTGCCCCACAAGAGAGAAAAACTATTGGACGGGTGATGCACACATTTTTTCCGCCACCGCCTGCTATCTTGAAAACTGTGATGAACTTCTTGCCCGCTGGAGCCATGCAGGCAGAAAAATGTGCCCCGAAGTTTACGGCTGGGGTGATGAAAAATATATTATTCCATGGACTCTTTATCAGTTCTACCGCGATAAAGGTATTTTGGAAGAAAGCTATGAAGGCATACTTGATTTTGCCCGTTCCCGTTGCGAACAGACTTATCATAATTTGCCTAAAGATCCGGGAAATGCAGGCTTTTCCGATTGGCTTGCCCCTGGCGGTCTTGTTTTGGATAAATATTTCTTTACCTGCTGTTTCTATTGTTATATGCTTAAGATTGTGGCACAGATTGCAGAAGTTCTTGGCGATTTTAAGACCAGCGACGAATTTACCGCTAAAATTGAACCTGCCGTTTTTGCTTTTAATAAAAAGTTTATGGATAGAGAAGTTGATGAATATTCACCGCAGACTCAATCTTCATTGGTACTTCCTTTGGCATTTGACCTTGTGCCCACTCACCGCCAAAATATTCTTGCAAAAAAGTTAAACGAAAGAATTTTAAAAGACGGGCATCTTACAACGGGATTTGTTGCAACGCGCTATCTTTTAGGCGTTCTGTGCGATTACGGATATGAAGATACTGCATTTATGCTTCTTAATAACGAAAAATATCCTTCATGGAAAAATATGATGAAGGGACTGAATTCTCTGCCCGAAAGTTGGGTGGGACTTTATGATAAGGCTGATGCAAACAGTATAAGCATGAATCATTTTGCATATGGCACCGTCGTTGGCTGGATGTTTGAATATCTTGGCGGAATACGCTACCGCGAATCAACACCGGGCTTTTCGCACGTGGTACTCCGACCCACTTTTATTAAGGAGATAGGCTCTTTCAGAGCAGAATTTGACAGTTATTACGGCAAGATCATAACTGAATGGAATTTTAGCGGAGATTCCGTCCTTTATAAATTCTTCTCTAGACGTAACGTAACGCTTATTCTTCCCAATGGCGACATACGCTCATATCCCGCCGGAGAAAACAGTATCAGGCTTACAATTAATAAATAAAAAAAGAACTGTGTAGATTTTCTGCACAGTTCAGTCTGCTGACAAAATCAGCAGACTGCCAGAGTTCGAGAAACCATTGCAAGCCAAGGCGCTGAACTTGCAAAAAAGGGAGTTTACACAGACGTAAATGACCGCATTTTGCAAGTGAAATGCAACGATGGAAACAAACCCCTGCAAAATTTTGCAGGGGTTTGTGTTTGCAGGGGTTTGTCAGTGCTCTGAACTGTGCAGAAAATTTGCACAGTTTTCCTTTATATCAAAAAAAGATACGGGAATTTTGTCCCGTATCTTCAGTAATTAAGCTTCTTCAAGTTTTGCGCCGCAGTTGGGGCAAACAAGTTCTTCTTCATCAAATTCGCCTGAGAAAGAAATTGTTTCCTTGCACTCAGGGCAAACGTATTCATCATACTCAAACTCATCATCGCAATCGCAATCACAGTCGCAGCAATCACAATCGTCATCACAATCGCAGCAGCAATCGCAATCACAGTCATCATCACAATCACAGCAATCGCAGCAATCGCAATCGTCTTCATCATCATAGATATACTCTTCAAGTTCTAAAAGATCATCATCAAGTTCTTCAACGTATTCGCCTAAAGATTCAAGTTCATCATTTGCATCTTCAAGTTCATAAGCGATCTCTTCAAGAGTATCGATGATAGCAAGCAAAAGTTTGCCTTCTTTAGTGTCCTTTGAAATATCAAGACCTTCTGCAAGACCTTTAAGATATTCAACCTTATTTTCTACTGACATAATAAACCTCCGAATAATAAATTATACGCGGTCCATATACTCGCCGGTACGGGTATCGATTCTGATACGGTCGCCGATGTTAACGAAAAGGGGAACGTTTACCTTGTAGCCTGTTTCAATAGTAGCCTGCTTTGTAACGTTAGTTGCTGTATCGCCCTTAACACCGGGTTCAGCATCGATAATTTCAAACTCAACAAAGTTGGGGGGTTCAACGGAGAAAGCTGAGCCCTTGTAGAATTTGATCGTAACCTCAAGATTGTCCTTAAGATAGGGAAGTGCTGAATCAACTGATTCCTTATCAAGAGCGATCTGCTCATAGGTTTCGTTGTCCATGAAGTAATAAAGACCTTCGTCGTTGTAAAGATACTGCATTTCCTTACGCTCAATGTGTGCTAAAGGATATTTTTCGTTGGGGTTGAAAGTACGTTCAAGCACCTGACCTGTCATAACGTTCTTGATCTTTGTGCGAACGAAAGCGGCACCTTTACCGGGCTTAACGTGTAAGAAGTCAACGATAATATAAACGTTGCCGTCAATTTCTACTGTAATGCCCTTTCTGAATTCACCTGCTGTAATCATTTTGAGTTTCCTCCTAAATTATTATTATAATTTTATTAGTTTTTTATCCGAGGCAGTTAAATTTTTATAACCGTCACGGGTAATTGCATACATATTTTCCACTCTTACACCGCAGAAACCTTCGATGTAAATACCGGGTTCAACTGTAACGATATCGCCCACTTTTAAAATATCGGTGGATTTTTGGCTTAAACGGGGAGATTCATGAATCTCAATACCAACGCCATGACCTAAAGAATGGGCAAAATATTCACCGTAGCCTGCTTTAATAATAACGTCTCTTGCGGCTTTATCGGCATCAAAACCTGAAATGCCTGCTTTTAAAACGTCACGCCCTGCATCGTGTGCCTCTAAAATGACGTTGTAGATATTTTCCATTTCGGGAGTAATATCACCAACGGCAACGGTACGAGTCATATCAGAATCGTAGTTACCGAGTCTTGCACCGAAATCAAGTGTAACGAATTCACCGTTTTCGACTTTCTTGTCGCTGGGAACTGCGTGAGGCTTTGCACCGTTAATACCTGATGCAACAACGGAATCAAAGGCGATTGCATCGGCGCCTAAAGAAAGAAGAAGATATTCAAGCTTCATTCTTATTTCTTTTTCGGTAACACCGGGTTTAATGAAATTTAAAATTTCGGTAAATGCCTTGTCGGTAATTTCCTGGGCTTTTATTATCTTTTCAATTTCGCTTTCTGTTTTTGAACAGCGAACGGAAGTGAAATAACCCTTTGTTTCTGTTAATTTAAAGCCTGCATCAACTAACTTGATGTAATCGGAAGCGGTTAAATAATCTTCCTGAATACCTAAAGAAGTAATGCCCTGCTTTTTGGCTTCTTCAATAACACCGTCAATATAACTGCCAACGATGTTCGCTTTGCAGTTTGCTTCCTTTGAAGCAACGGTATAACGGCTGTCCGTCAAAAGAGTGGTTTCTTTTGAAAATAAAGCCAGAGCATCAACACAATAAAAACCTGTAATATAAAAAATATCGGCAGGATTTGATATTACGCATCCCTGAGTTTCAGGAAAAGTTTTCAAAAAATTATCAAGCATATATATCACCTGTAATATAATACCATATTTTTAAAGATTTGTATATAAAAAAGTTTATTATCAAGTTATTTTTTTGAGAAATAGAACTCAGAAAGGGTAAATTCGCCCTCAAGGAAAAGCCATAAGGGGTGAACACCCTCTAAAACTTTTGAATCAGAAGAAAAATAAGTATAGTCGGAAGAATCAAACTCAACCGTTGCAACCGTTTCATTGTTTTCTGCTACGGCGGTTATTTTTCCTTTGCCTGAAACACAAACGTTAATTTGGTTTTCAGAGTCAAACTGAAGATATTTATATTCTGCCCAATCTTTTACGCCCCAATGATTTTTGCCCGTTGAAACCAGAACTTCTTTATCATCCTGAAGTGCAACGTAAGCGCTTTTCATAACACGGCAGGCACGCCTTGCGGAAATAACCGAAGATGCCTTTATGGGTTTTGAAGCGCCTTGGGAAGTTTGTTCAACCTCTTTTATAAGGCCGTTTTCATCAAAGAAGATAGGTTCGGCACAAACGCGGCGGCAAGTTAATTTGTTTTGTGAGGCGCGGTGATAGAAAACGTACCATTGTCCCTTAAACTCATTTATTGAGCCGTGGTTGTTCCATGTTTCGGGATCACAGTAAATATTATCGATAATTACACCGCATTTTTTGTAAGGCCCTAAAGGAGAATCTGCCATTGCATAGGACATACAGGTTGCCTTGCCGCGGGAAATATCGGTATAGACCATATAATATTTATTACCGCGTTTTCTTATGCTTGCGCCCTCGTGGAAGCCGTGCTCCCATTCGGTAATAATATCTTTTGTAAGAGTTTCGGGAACGATTGATTTCATATCGTCAGTGAGCTTTGCACCGCGAAGAGAAAATTGTCCCCAGAATAAATAGCCTTGACCGTCATCATCAACAAAAACTGCAGGATCAATGCCGTCACCGTCAGCAATTTCTATTCTTTCGGCAGGGGAAAAGGGGCCTAAAGGAGATTCGCCTACTGCAACGCCCTCTTCGTTTTTGCTGCCACAAACGTAAAGATAGTATTTGCCGTTTTTTTCGATGGCGTCGGGAGCGTATAAGGGCGTTTCAGGACTCCAGGGAATGCCCTGGAAGGTTTTATCGTTGCGGAAAATAATTCCGTGCTCAGTCCAATTTTCCATATCGGAAGTTGAAAAACAGTAATGCAAGTGTCCGCAATAATCTCCGCGACCTGAAACGTCAATGGAGCCGTAAAGGTATAATCTTTTATCGGGCATTACTCTTGCTTCAACGTCGGGAATAAAATATTCATCAGGTAATAACGGATTCATAACAAAACCTCCTTATTTAAAGAGAAATCTCCACACAAGCTTTTCACGGGTACGGTTAAATACTTTCGTGCACCACCATTCGCGGTCTTCTAACGGAACGGTTAAGACGCTTTTTGCCTTCAAACTGTTGGCAAGGGAAATGTCGGTAAAAAGTTGATCACCCACAAAAAGCACGTTTTCAGGAGAAAAACCTAATTTCTTTATAAGGTCTTTCGTAGGTTTTATAAAAGGCTTTTTTGCATTTTTATATACGGGAATATCAAGTTTTTTGCCGATAGAATCTGCATTTAAACCCTTTGAATTTGTTAAAAGGGCAACGGTAATATCTTGCTTTTTTACATTTTCTATCCAAGGATAAAATTCTTGGGGCACACAATCAGAGTGCCATGGGGCAAGGGTATTATCCATATCAAGGAAAACAAGTTTTACCTGATTTTCCTTTAAAAATTCTGTTGGGATATTATTAAGACGATCAAATCGCGCTGTAGGAAGAAGTCCCATTACTTTGCACCGAGTGAGTTAAGGCGTTCGCAAACTTTATTAAGCATATCGGTGTATTTTTCAAGTTTAGCATTTTCCTCGTCAACAAGTTTCTGAGGTGCTTTTGCAATAAAGCCCTGATTGTTCAGTTTGCCTTCTGCACGCTTGATCTCGCTTTCGATGGTTGCCTTTTCCTTTGTTAAGCGGTCAAGTTCCTTTTCAATATCAACAAGTTCGCCCATGGGAATATAGCATTGTGCATTGCCCGTTACAACGGATGCATAGTTATCTTCATCAAGAGGTTTTTCGTTTATAAATGTTACCTTGCTTGATGAAGCAAGTTTTTCAATATATGCGCTTGAAGAAGCCATATTAAGATCGGTCTTAATTAAAATTTCCGTTTTCTTGTTCTGGGGAACGTTCATTTCGGTGCGGATATTTCTTACGCTCTTAATGATATCAACAACGGCTTCAAAATTCTTGGTGTCAAAATCAAGTTTTTCATCATATTCGGGCCATGATGAGATCATAATACTTTCACCTGCATTGGGAAGTGAAGTCCAAATCTCTTCGGTGATAAAGGGCATAAGGGGATGAAGAAGTTTTAAGGTGTTTGCAAGCACGTAATTTAAAACTGTGCAAGCGGTAAGTTTTGCCTTTTCATCTTCACCGTAAAGACGGGGTTTTGTAAGTTCAATATACCAGTCGCAATATTCTGACCAGATGAAATCGTAAAGGCTCTGTGCGGCAATACCGAGTTCGTAATTTTCAAAACTCTTTGTAACGCTTTCAACAAGTTTGTTGTATTTTGCCAAGATCCACTTATCACTTTCGTCAAGATCAAGAGTTGAGATTTCGGGAAGATCAAGATCGTAAACGTTCATCTTTACGAAACGTGAAGCGTTCCAGATCTTGTTGGCAAAGTTGCGGTAAGCCTCAACCTTTTCCCAATAAAAACGCATATCGTTTCCGGGGGAGTTACCTGATGCAAGGGAGAAACGCAAAGCATCTGCGCCGTATTTATCAATAACTTCAAGGGGATCAATACCGTTGCCGAGACTCTTTGACATTTTTCTGCCCTGAGAATCACGAACGATACCGTGAATAAGAACTGTCTTAAAGGGAACGTCACCCATCTGTTCAAGACCTGAGAACATCATTCTTGCAACCCAGAAGAAGATAATATCGTAACCGGTGATCAAAGCACTTGTGGGGTAGTAATAGGAAAGTTCTTCTGTTTTTTCGGGCCAGCCTAAAGTGGAGAAAGGCCAAAGGGCAGATGAGAACCATGTATCAAGAACGTCTTCATCCTGAACTAAAACGGTGTGCCCGCACTTTGAACATTTTTGCGGCATCTCGCGTGCAACGTGAGTTTCACCGCACTTTTCGCAATAGTACGCGGGAATTCTATGGCCCCACCAAAGCTGACGGGAAACGCACCAATCGCGGATATTTTCAAGCCAATTATAGTAAATTTTTGAGAATCTGTCGGGAACGAAGTTTGTTTCGCCTGATCGAACTACTTCAAGGGCAGGTTTTGCAAGACTTTCCATCTTTACAAACCACTGCTTTGAAATTATAGGCTCAACGGCGCTGTGGCAACGGTAGCAGGTGCCAACGTTATGTGAGTAATCTTCGGTCTTAATAAGCGAACCGCATTCAGTAAGTTTTTCAACAACTGCTTTTCTTGCTTCTTCGCGGGATAGACCTGCAAAAATTCCGCCGTCTTCGTTGATAGTACCGTCATCGTTCATAACGCGGATAACGGGCAAGTTGTGGCGAAGTGAAACTTCAAAGTCGTTAGGATCGTGGGCAGGTGTGATCTTAACTGCACCGCTACCGAAATCCATTTCAACGTATTTATCGGCAACAATGGGGATTTCTCTGTTCATTAAGGGAAGAACAACGGTCTTACCAACTAAATGGGTGTAACGTGCATCGTCGGGGTGAACGGCAACTGCAGTATCACCCATGTAAGTTTCAGGACGTGTTGTTGCAACGGTAATGGAATCTTTACCGTCGGGAGTATAATAGCGCATATGCCAAAGATGTGAAGCCTGCTCCTCATATTCAACCTCAGCATCGGAAAGCGCGGTCTTACATTCGGGACACCAGTTGATGATTCTTGAGCCGTGGTAGATAAGGCCCTTTTCGTAAAGTTTAACGAAAACTTCCGTAACTGCCTTTGAACAGCCTTCATCCATGGTGAAACGTTCTCTTTCCCAATCGCAGGAAGAGCCTAACTTCTTTAACTGTTCAACGATTCTGCCGCCGTACTGCTTTTTCCAATCCCAGGCACGCTCAAGGAATTTTTCTCTGCCTAAATCTTCCTTTTTAAGACCTTCTTTTGCCATAGCGTCAACAATCTTAACTTCTGTTGCGATACTTGCATGGTCTGTTCCGGGAACCCAAAGGGCAGAATATCCCTGCATACGCTTAAAACGGATAATTGCATCCTGCATCATGTTATCTAAAGCATGACCCATGTGCAACTGACCCGTAATGTTGGGCGGGGGCATTACTATTGAGAAAGGCTTTTTGTTTTTATCGGGTTCTGCATGGAAATAGCCTTTTTCCATCCAATGTTTGTAAAGTCGATCCTCAACTTGTTTGGGATCGTATTGTTTTGCGATCTCTTTCATAAAAATCTCCTTAAAAAAATAAACGCCCTTTAAAAAAGGACGTTAAAATTCAAAAACGCGGTACCACCTTAATTCCGAAAGATTACTCTCGGCACTTTATGGGATATAACGGCCACCTTACCGTTTGGACTACTTGAAAAGTTCACCCAAAACGCTCCAAAGCTACCTTCCGAAAATTTATATTGCACTTTTTCAGCCAATGAAGTGCTCTCTTTAAATACAGTGATTTTCGTACTCCTCTTTTTCACAGCGCAAATATTCAATACAAAGCAATTATACTATATTATATATATTTTTGCAACTGTTTTTTGTTGTTTAAAACATATACTTGCAATATAAAATAAAATTTGCTATAATGGCGAAAACGGAGGTGTTTTCTGTTGAAAAAGGTCTTTTTGTTATGTAATGCACATCTTGATCCCGTGTGGCAATGGGAGTGGGAAGAAGGCGCTGCGGAAACTCTTTCCACATTCAGAATTGCGGCAAAATTCTGTAGGGAATATGATGGCTTTGTATTTAATCATAATGAAGTTCTGCTCTACCAATGGATAGAAGAATATGAGCCTGAACTTTTTAAGGAAATTCAGGAACTTGTAAAGGAAGGTAAGTGGCATATAATGGGCGGTTGGTATCTTCAGCCCGATTGCAATATGCCTTCAGGTGAAGCACTTATCCGCCAGATTCAATCGGGCAGAGAATATTTTAAAGAAAAATTTGATAAAACACCAACAACGACTATAAATTTTGATCCTTTCGGTCATAACCGCGGTCTTATTCAGATAATGAAAAAGTGCGGTTTTGACAGTTATCTTTTTATGCGCCCATATCGATCACAGTTAACTTTGCCAAGTGAAGAATTTAAGTGGGTAGGCTTTGACGGCTCATATGTTTATGCAAGAAGAACGGGTGCATATAACTCACCAAAGGGCAGAGCCACCGAAAAGATAAATACGGTTATCAATGATTGCAAGGAAAATGATATTGAACTGTGCTTGTGGGGCGTAGGCAACCATGGTGGCGGCCCTTCAAAAAAGGATCTTGATATGATTTCTGAACTTCAGAAAGAGTATAAAAAAGAGGGCGTAGAACTTATTCACTCAACGCCCGAAGAATATTTTGAAGAAGTTAAAAAGAAAGATATTCCTGAATTTTTTGGGGAACTTAATCCGGCGATGGTTGGCTGCTACACAAGTATGATCCGCGTAAAACAAGAGTACCGCCAACTTGAAAATATGCTCTTTATGACGGAGAAAATGTGCGCTTCCGCTTATGCCAACGGTTTAATGGAATATCCTGAAAAAGAAATTAACGAAGCCGTTTTAGATATGAACACGGTGCAGTTCCACGATTTATTGCCAGGCACTTCTATAAGGGAAGGTGAAGAAGTGGCACTTCGCAAGCTTTACCACGGAATGGAAACTCTTTCCCGCATAAGATTGAAGGCGTTCGTAAGCCTCACTTCAGGGCAGAAAGCATTTGAAGAAGATAAGATTCCCATAATGATTTTTAACCCCCATCCATATAAGATCGAGGGCGATTTTGAATGTGAAATGATGCTTTGGGATCAGAATTGGGCAGAAGAATTTTCTTATCCCAAAGTATATAAAGACGGGGAACTTCTGCCAACTCAAAGCGAAAAGGAACGCAGTAATCTTAATCTTGATTGGCGAAAGAAAGTGGTGTTCCACGGCGTTCTTGAGCCTATGCAGATGAACCGTTTTGATTGCGGTTTTATAAAAGTACCTGCACGCCCTAAAGCAGAAGTTAAAAACGATGAAAATTACTTCTGTCTTGAGAACGAAAGAGTTTTCGTAAAAATCAGCAAGAAAACGGGTTTTATTGAAAGTTATAAGGTTGACGGAAACGAACTTTTAAAGGGCTCTTGCGAACTTCAGGTTTATAACGATGATTGCGATCCTTGGGGTATGAACGTTATTTCTTTCCCCGAAAAGATCGGTGAGTTTAGGATCATGACACCTGAAGAAACAAAAGCCTTTGCAGGAATTAAAGAAAATCTTGAAGCGGTGCACCCCGTTGAAAGCGGTGCGGTACGTAACAGCGTTGAAGCAATTTTAAAGTATAAGGATTCAAAAGCCGTAATAAAATATACGTTATCCAGAAGAGATACGGCAATAAAAATTGCAGTGAACGTTATATGGAATGAAACACAAAGAATGGTAAAACTTTCACTTCCTGCAAATATAAATAACGGTAAAGTGTTTGGTCAGGTTTCTTACGGTGTTGAGAAATTTGAGAAAAATACCATGGAAAACTGCGCACAGAAGTACGTTTATATTAAAAATGACGAAAACGCTCTCGGCATTATAAATAACGGCACTTACGGATTCTCAAAGGAAGACGAAACCATCTATCTTTCACTTTTGCGCTCAGCAAGTTACTGCGCGCACCCCATAAACGACAGACCTATTATTCCCAATGACAGATATAGTTTGCATATGGATCTTGGCGAAAGATGTTATGAGTTTATGCTTCTTGGCGGTAAGGATACCGAAATTGAAATTGCACAAAGAGCGCAAATTTTTAACGAAAGACCTATGTCCGTTTCCGTTTATCCCAACGAAAGAAAAGATAAAGTTAAAAGTCTTTTAACCGTAACAGGTGATAAAATCGAGATCGGTGCAATTAAAAAGGCGGAGAATGGCTATATCGTAAGATTATTTAATCCCTTTAATTACGGAGTGAAAGTAAATCTTATAAGTGAAATATTAAACCTTTCCGAAGAACTTTCGCTTAACCCCTGCGAAATTAAAACCGTTAAAATATCTGACGGCGTTATTAAAGAATGTAATATGTTGGAAAAATAAAAAAAGGCTTTTTAAAGTACTGATAAACCCCTGCAAAAAAATTGCAGGGGTTTAGTGTTTTTTTATGCTTCTTTTTCAACCGATTCAACGGGATCTTTTTTTATGAACAATGCGATTATGCCGTACTGAACCATTGATATTACGCTTAATCCAACGGCAATGTAAAGAACTATATCAACGATAGTTTTATAGTCGGCTAAAAATCCGCCTTCCCAGGTGAAGAACATGGCACACAGAGTTACTGACGTTATGAACGATGCTATCTTGCCGAACACATTGGAATAAACCATATTCTTTTTCTTTTTTGAAATTATTCCGCCGCCGATGAGCATGGTAAGTTCTTTAAGACCTAACACGATTATAACGAACAAGGGGATAATTTCTTTTACGGTGAAACATATTACCGCAGAAAGTTGCAGAACTTTATCTGCAACGGGATCAAGAATTTTACCTAAATTGCTTATGGCATTAAATTTGCGCGCTATAAAGCCATCAATAATATCAAGGGCAGATGCGATCAAGAACACCCAGAATGCATTTAACGGGGAAGAATTAAAAAATACATACACAAAAAGGGGTGATAATGCCAATCTGATAAAAGAAAGAATGTTGGGAACGTACTTCATAATAAGGAACTCGCTTTACATCATCTTTTTCATGCGCTCAAGGGCACCTTTTTCAAGGCGTGATACCTGTGCCTGGGATATGCCGATGGAAGAAGCAATCTCCATTTGCGTCTTGCCAAGAAAGTAGCGCATTCTTATTATATTATATTCCCTTTTGTTGAGTTTTGTCAACGCTTCTCTTAAAGCAATTTTTTCTGTCCACTTTTTATCGTTTTCGTTTGCATCGCTTATCTGATCCAAAACGAAAACTTGTTCCTGCCCGTCTTTAAACACCGGTTCAAAGATGCTTATGGGATCGCACACCGCTTCAAGAGCCGATTCAATATCGTAAACGGAAACGTCAAGTGCTTTTGCAAGTTCGGAATTTGTGATTTCGCGGTTAAGTTCGTTGGAAAGTTTTTCTCTTAATTGCATTGCTTTATAGGCTAAATCACGCATCGAACGGCTTACGCGGATACTGTTGTTATCCCGAAGAAAGCGCCTGATCTCTCCGATTATCATGGGTACTGCATAAGTTGAGAACTTTACGCCGTGGCTCGTATCGAAATTTTTGACCGCCTTAATAAGTCCCACACAACCAACCTGAAAAAGATCGTCGGGAGTTTCGCTTCGCCCCAAAAAGCGCTGAACAACCGATAAAACAAGGCGAAGATTTGCAAAAATAAATTTTTCTTTTGCATTTTCGTCGCCTTTTTTTATTTTATCCATAAGTTCAGTTGCTTCCTTGCTTTTTAATTTTGGAAGTTTTGAAGTATCCACACCGCATATTTTTACTTTGCCTGAATATTGCATAAAAATACCTCCGCTTTGGTTATGTACGCGGTGGATATTTTTATTATTGGCTTTTTTTAGGAAATTAAACAAAAAAGAGTGCGAAAAAAGCGCACCCTATAAAATTTTACGGGGTGCGTTTTGCATTAACTATATTTCGATTATAATTTCGTTTTTACTGTTTTTATTAAGTGAAACGTTATACTTTTTATCATTTACGGTTATTTCGTAGTTTCCGAAAAAGCCTTTGAAATTTACTGTTCCAATTTCATTTGTTTTAAGTATTTCTTCGGTGTGCCAAACCTTTTCAAAAAGATTCTTTATTGTGTAATAGGCAGGTTTGGGCGTCATATCAAATCTTAAAAGACCGCCGTGGAAATAGTTTTCGCCAACGGACATATTGCCTTGAGTTTCAGAAATTTTTTCCGGAGTGGCATCTGCAACGTGGGCATAGCCGTCTATCATGTTCCAATAAATTATCTGTTCAACGTTTTCGTGGCTGAACCATATTTTGTATAAGTTTTCAATGATCTCTGCCTGAACTGATTCGTCCTCATCGTTCCGGGAATAAGCAGGAATAGTTACTTCTGTAATTTGTAAAGGCTTGCCGAATTTAGAATAAAGATCCATCTGCTTATATAACTGTTCAGGACTGTAAAATTGGCGCGTTTCATTATATTCATCTGCGCTTTTAAAGAACATATGATACTGCATGCCGATAGCATCGATCCTTGCACCGCTTTTAAGGGTATTTTCTATTATGTTTGGATAACTTTGCTCATCTCTTTTTAACCAGCAAGCGTGAGTATATTCGTTTATAACAAGTTGATTTTTTGGGAAATATTTTTCCGCTGTCTTAAAGCACCACTGAACAAAATCAGGCTCTTTATAAAAAGACGTGTGACCGGTTGGCCAAAACATTTCATTTGTAACTTCGATGGTGGGAATCTTATCTTTATAGCGGTCGGCAATTTCTCTGAAGCGATTTTCCAAAATTTCTTTTACTTCTTCTACCGATGAATCTTTAAGCCAGATGGGGAAAAAGTGATCGTATGCTAACGCATGCTCGCGAGGCTCAATATTATGTTTTTGACAAAACTCCATTATAAGATCAATGGGCGGACGGCGATATATTTTTTTGCTGTCCTTACTATAGCGGGTATTGCCTTTTTCAGGCTCTAATGCATCCCAATAAAAAGGAAGCGTTACCATGTTACCGAATTTTGCCATTATCTCTTTATATTTATTGTTTTTTTCTTCCGTTTCAAGTTCGTCAAGCATAAAAATATTTGCACCGTACTTAAAAGCATGGCTTGTCTGCTTGATCAAAACGTCAGTATTTTTTAAAAGGTTGCCGTCTTTGAATTTTAGAATTACGGTAGCATCACCTTTACGATGTTTTTCAATACCTTCTGAATAACGCTTTTCGAAATAATCTTTTTGTTCGTTAAATAATTCAAGAACTTTTTTTCTTTCGCTCATAAAGATCAACTCCATATGCAGTTTAATAAATTTCGACGGGTTATTATTCGCTAAAAAAGTGGTGGCTTTATCGGGCTATAAGTTATTTCGTACCCTTAATAATTGGCGAAAGATGTTTGTAGATCAAAAATGCAATAAGGGATATTACTGTATATTTCATAAAGTTAAAGGGAAGATTGAAGATCAGCAATGCTTCTAAAATATTGTCAACAGAGGGAAGAAGCGCCTGATATGCACCGATAATTGCTTCTTTTGGCATGAACAGATTCATATATACGGGATAAGTTACGTAATAGTTTATAAAAACACTTAATACTGCCGTAAGAAACGCGCCAGTAAGGCATCCGATAAGCGCATTTTTGCGGGATTTGTTTTTTTTGTATATAAATCCTGCAGGAACAACAAAGCATATGCCTAAAAGCATATTTGAAAGCTCGCCTGCGCCCATTGTGGAGCTTGAAATCAAATGCAGTAAATTCTTTATTACGCATACTGCACCGCCCCAAAGGGGACCTACCGCAAAAGAACAGATTATTGCAGGAAGCTCGGAAAAATCAAACTGAATAAAGCTGGGTATTAAAAACGGCAAAGGAAATTCTAAAAGCATAAGAACGTATGCTGCCGCGGAAAAAAGTGCAGTTACAACAAGTTTACGTGTGTTCTTCATAAAATTCACTCCTCAAAAAAAGTCCCCCAAAAAATTCGGGGGACCAAAAATACACAAACATATTTCTCTCATCCGGACTATAGCCAATGAAGAGCAAAAGCAACCTTTTGCACATTATAGTTTTGCTTTTCTTTGGCGTTAACCGTCGGTTGCGGAATCTCACCGCATCAGCCAAAAAGGCTCGTGGACTGTACCACCGGTCAGGGAATCTCACCCTGCCCCGAAACAATTTAATTATATTACATAAAATTTCAACTGTCAATATTAAAGTGAAGCGTAAGTATAAAGCGAGCCTAAAATGATTAAAGGCTTGTTAAACTTTTTCGCTTCTTTTTTTGCGCTTTCGTAGGCATCCTTTATGCTATCAAAGGATTTTGATGAAATACCGTTCTTTTCTAAAATTTCCGAATAGTCCTTTGCAGATAGAGCGCGAGGGTTATCGGGAGTAATAGTAAAGGCTTTTTCGGCAATTTTTGAAAGTTCTGAAGCAATAAAAAGATAATCCTTATCCTTTAAAACGCCCGTTAAAATATACACTTTTTCATCAAAATAGTTTAAAAGACTTTCAACGGAAGCAGTAATGCCCTGAGGGTTGTGAGCACCGTCAAAAATAATGAGAGGCTCTTTTTGTAAAATTTCAAATCTGCCGATCCATTTAACGGAAGAAAGTCCCTTTAAAATGGAGTTTTCACAGATGTTAAAGCCTTTTTTCTTTAAAATATCAATGGCTGAAAGCACAACGCAAGCGTTTTCAGGCTGATATTTACCTAAAAGGGGAATATATAAATTTTTGCGGTCTTTAAAATCAAATACCGTGCCCGAAAGATCCATTTTTCTGATTTTTAAAAGGGAATAGTCAACGTCAATAAATTCTTCTGCGCGCTTTTTTATAACTTCGCGGGCAGAATCGTCTTTTCCGCCGTATAAAAGAGGCACGTTTTTCTTTATTATGCCTGCCTTCTCTTTAGCAATTTTTTCAACCGTATCGCCTAAAAACTGCGTGTGGTCAAGGGCAATTCCCGTAATTACCGATAAAACGGGAGTTGAAATAATATTTGTTGAATCAAGGCGGCCGCCCATGCCTGCCTCTAAAACGACTATATCGCAATTATGTCTTTTAAAATAGACAAAAGCAATGGCGGTGATAAGTTCAAATTCAGTTGGTTTATCGGTCATTTTGTCGGCAAAAGGCTTAACGTACTCTGTAATTTCAGCAAGTTCTTCCTTTGAGATCATTTCGCCCGAAACCTGCATACGCTCGTTAAAAACTTTTATATAGGGGGAAGTAAAAAGTCCCGTCTTATAGCCTGATGCGCGCAGGATACTTTCCGTCATTGCGCAAAATGAGCCTTTGCCGTTGGTGCCTGCAACGTGAACGAATTTTAAATCGTTCTGGGGATTGCCCAAAAATTCGCACAGTTCTTTTATTCTTTCTAAACCCGGCTTACAAAAAGTCCAATTTATGGAATGTATATACTCAAGTGCTTCGGAATAATTCATTTTAACGACTCCAATAGTTTTTTAAAAGATCTGCTTTTATAGAGAAAATATAAAACGACGGTATCAATAAATATCATAATCAAATAGTTTATTGACCGCCCTAAAATAAGCACCGTAAAGGGCGTGTGATAGAAAAGATAAAGTCCAAGCGATTTTATCAACACCGAGCCTATAACATGGGCAAGCAAAACCGAAAAGAATATCCTGAAAAATAAGGGCATATTTTCAAAAAGTTTATATGAAAGTCCTCCCGAAACACCGATAAAAACTGCCCCCAACGTTATCAGGGGATTTATATCGTAACCCCTTAAAATACTTCCCAAAATATCGGCAACAAATGCAACTATTCCGCCGATCAGGGGTCCAAACATAAACCCTGTTAAAAATAACGGCGTACTTTCAAAGGAAAAACGCATGGTGTCCCCAACGGGAATGGCTAAAAACTTTCCGCAAACGATGCTTAAAGCCGATAAAAGTGAACAGATTACAAGTGCTTTTGTGCTGAATTTTTTCATAAAAAAATCTCCTTTCAAAAGATAAGGAGAGTAGTTCAGTCCTTAAAAGGACTATATCATCCTGCAGCGGATGCAACAATATACCGCTAACCTGAAAGGTTATTCGTTTATGAGCAACTTCCCATCTCATAACACTCCAGAACGTAAAGTTCAGCGCATACCGTCTACTCTGCATTAAATTTTTATATATTTTACAACGATATTTTATATCCGTCAAATATTTCTTTGCCAAATTTAAGAAAATATATTATAATGTGAAAAGATGATTTTCTTTTCGGAGGTTTTTAATATGAAATTAGGTGTTGTAGGTTTACCTAACGTTGGTAAAAGTACACTTTTTAACGCTATAACAAATGCAGGTGCTGAAGCGGCAAACTATCCTTTCTGCACCATTGAGCCTAACGTTGGCGTGGTTTCGGTGCCCGATTCACGTCTTGACGAGTTGGCAAAAATTTATAATCCCAAAAAATACACTCCTGCCTTTATTGAGTTTGTTGATATTGCAGGTCTTGTGCGCGGTGCTTCTCGCGGCGAAGGTTTAGGCAACAAGTTCTTATCCCATATTCGCGAAGTTGACGCTATCGTTCACGTTGTTCGCTGTTTTGAAAATTCCGATATTATCCACGTTGACGGCTCTATCGATCCCGTTCGCGACGTTGAAACTATCAATCTTGAACTTATTTTAGCCGACCTTGAAACTTGCGAAAAGCGTCTTGATAAGGCAATTAAAGCCGCCCGCGGTAACGATAAAACCGCTCAGGCAGAGGTTGAGCTTTTAAATAAAATGATCGTTCAATTGCAAAATGAAAAACCCGTTCGCAGTATGGATATGGATAAAGATGAAGAGGCTTTGGCAAAAACTTTCTTCCTTTTAACCACAAAACCCATTATCTATGCCGCCAACATTTCAGAAGACGAGATCGGCAAGGAAAATTCAGGCGTTGAAGCATTAAAGGCAATGGCTGAAAAAGACGGCGATCAGGTTATGGTTATCTCTGCCCGTATCGAAGAAGAACTTTCCCAACTTGAGCCTGAAGAAAAAGAAATGTTTTTAGCCGAGTACGGTCTTGAAGAAAGCGGACTTAACCGTTTAGTTAAAGCAAGTTATAAACTTTTAGGTCTTATTTCCTTCTTAACTGCCGGTGAAAGCGAAGTTCGCGCCTGGACCATCACCGAAGGCACCAAAGCGCCCCAAGCAGCCGGCAAGATCCACTCCGATTTTGAACGCGGTTTCATTCGTGCCGAAATTATTGCCTACGATGAATTTATGAAATATAAATCCATGACCGCCGCCAAGGAAAAAGGACTTGTTCGTTCCGAAGGTAAGGAATATGTAATGCAGGATGGGGATATTACGCTGTTCCGCTTCAACGTTTAAACCAGAAGCCCATAATTCGTTTTAACCGCAAAAAAAGACTGCTTAGGCAGCCTTTTTTTTGCTTCCTGTGTTACGAACGGTATAAAAGCGCAGTCATTTACCGCTATGTAAACTCCTTTGCTTTTAACCGTTCGTGCCTTGGCTTAAAACGTTTATGGGCTTCTTTAACGAGAGATTGTACTGTGGATTTTTTTGCACTCTTCAGTTCGGGGTAAGTCATCGCGCAAAAATTCTTAAACAATTCAAAAGACTGTTTTTTGCAGTCTTTTTCTTTTTGTGTAAAATCACTTTGCAAATATTGCGCATGATTTTTCGTGATTTAACAACATGTGCATACATTTTACCCTTGAAAAGTTGGCGATTTTAATATATAATATGTGTATGAAAAAAATTATTATTGCTATTTTTACAATATTTATATTGTTGTTTGTGGGATGCGCTCCTGAAGAAGCAAGTATAAACGTTACGGGTATGGGTACGGTTATATCTTTAAAACTTTACGGGGAAGATTGCGAACAAGTTAAAAGTTCTGTTCTTGATGCGTTTGATAAGATAGATAACGCTTGCTCTCTGACGAAAAAAGATTCTGCCGTAAATAAATTAAACGAAACGGGAAAAACTGATGATCCCCATATTCTTGAACAGGTAAATTCCATAAAAGAACTTCCGAAAAATTCAGGTTTCGATATAACTGTGGGAAGTGTTACGTCTTTATGGAATATCGGCTTTGAAAATGTAAAAAAGCCCCAGCACAGAGAAATAGAAAATGCTCTTTTATCTGTCGGAATAGAAAAGACGCGCATTGAAGACGGTACTTTTATTTTATCAAAAGATCAGAAAATTGATCTTGGCGCTGTAACGAAAGGTTACGCTCTTGATAAGGCAAAAGAGATTTTAGAAAAACATAATGTTTCAGGGGCGGTTATAACCGTTGGGGGAAGCGTGCTTTTTTACGGCGAAAATCCCAAAAACAAAAATTGGACTTGCGCGGTAAAAGATCCCTTTGATACTTCCGAGTTTATCGGCACGTTCTCTTTAGAAAACGGCTTTGTTTCAACTTCGGGAAGTTACGAACGGTTTTTTTCAGAAGACGGCAAAACATATCATCACATAATTGATGCCCGAACGGGATATCCAAGTGAGAGTGACGTTGTTTCCGTTACGGTTATTTGTGAAAACGGTCTTTTATCTGATGCGCTTTCTACCGTCTCTTTTATGGCAGGAGTTGAAGAAGGCACAAAGATTCTTGAAAAATATGATGCCAAGGGCATTTTTATAAAAAAAGACGGTAATATAACCGTTGTTGGAGATATTGAATTTGAAAAAGCATAAGTTTATTTATCTTGCAGATATAATTCTTATAGCCGTAATTCTTTCAGGCGCTTTTTTGTGGTACGTTCTAAAAAACACTGAAGAGCCTTCCTGCGCCGTAATATACGTTGACGGGCAGGAATATAAGCGCGTTGACCTTGAAAAATTTCAGGAAATAAATATTGAAAAGGTAAAGATAATCGTTGAAGACGAAACGGTATGTATAGTTTCTTCAGATTGCCCCGATAAAACTTGTGTTAAAAGCGGTAAAATAAAAAGCGTAGGTTCTACCGTTGCCTGCGTGCCAAACAAGATAGTAGTAACTATTGTAAAAAATCACAATTACGTTGACGGGGTAACGGGATGAAAGTGAAAAAGATAGCCTTTTTAGGCATTATGGGCGCCCTTGCCATAGCCGTTTCCTTTGTTGAAGGTTTTTTTAATATACCTTTTCTGCCGCCGGGCGCAAAACCGGGACTTTCAAATATAATAACGGTTTCGGCATATTTTATTTCAGGCACCTGGGGCGCAATATATATAGCCCTTTTAAAAGCACTCTTTGCCCTTGTAACGCGGGGCGGAGTTGCCTTTTTACTTAGTTTTTCAGGCGGAATGTTATCTGCCTTTATAATGATACTTTTGTTGAAAATGAAAAAATGTCCCTTTTCCGTTATGGGAATTTCAGTAATCGGTGCAATTTTTCATAATACGGGGCAGATAATTGCTTCGGTAATTATAACAAAGACGGTATCGTTAATTTATTACCTGCCTGCACTTATGGTGTTTTCAGTCATTGCAGGTTTGGTTACGGGTGCGGTGCTTAAAGCCCTTACCCCTTTGTTGAAAAAAGCAGGAGGAGAATTATGAGAGAAACTGCGATCAAAACCGGTCGTGGGGGCGTAAACGTACCCCACAACAAAAACACAAAAGAATTATCCTGCGTGCGGATTCCACAGCCTAAAACGGTGGTTATTCCCATGCAACAATGTATCGGTGCGCCTTGCACGCCCCTTGTTAAAGTGGGCGATACTGTTAAGGTGGGGCAGAAGATAGGTGATAGCGATAAATTCGTTTCGGCGCCTATTCATGCTTCAGTTTCAGGTGTAGTTAAGGCAATATCCGATATTCGTCTTTCAAACGGAAATCTTTCAACGGCAATAACCATTGAATCTGACGGACTTATGACGCTTGATGAAAATATAAAAGCGCCTCAGGTCGAAACAAAAGAAGAATTATGTAAAGCCGTAAGAGAATCAGGTGTAGTAGGTTTAGGCGGCGCAGGCTTTCCTACCCACGTAAAATTAAACGTTCCCGAAGATAAGAAGATAGATACTCTTATTATCAATGCTGCCGAGTGCGAACCCTATATTACCGTTGACTACCGCGAAGCCCTTGATAATTCGTGGGACGTGCTTTCAGGCGTTTACACTTTGGCGGAAATTCTAAAGATAGAAAACGTAGTAATTGCCGTTGAAGATAACAAGCCTGAAGCCATTAAGATCTTAAAGGCAGTTCAGAAACAAAGTGATACCGATCAAAGGCTCACTACTATTATGACCTTAAAGAGCAAATATCCTCAGGGCGCTGAAAAGATGATAGTATATTCTGCAACGGGCAGAAAAGTTCCTTTAGGCGGACTTCCTTCCGACGTTGGCTGTATCGTTATGAACATTGCCACCGTTGCCTTTATTTCCCGTTATTTAAAAACGGGCAAACCCCTTATAAGCCGATCTCTTACCATTGACGGTTCTGCCATAAAAGAACCTAAAAACGTGCGCGTTCCCATCGGCACGAAAATTTCCGAAGTTATTGATTTCTGCGGCGGATTTTTGGAAGAGCCTGAAAAAATTCTCATGGGCGGGCCTATGATGGGCGTTGCAATCTGCGAAGTTGATGCGCCTATCTTAAAGCAGAACAATGCAATTCTCGCCTTTAA
This sequence comes from Clostridia bacterium, assembly GCA_045541035.1. GTDB lineage: Bacteria > Bacillota > Clostridia > Christensenellales > QALW01 > UMGS1322. Next base: position 31,694 of record JAZQII010000006.1, read on the forward strand.
AAAAGATGACGTTAAAGAAGAGTTGCCTTGCGTAAAATGCGGTAAATGTGTTGAAGCTTGCCCCATGAATTTAGTGCCCTCTTTCTTAAAGAAGGCTACTGATTTAAAGGATACGGATAAACTTAAAAAGTTAGGCATTACCGCCTGTATGGAATGCGGCTGCTGTTCATATTCCTGCCCGTCGGGAATACCTCTTGTTCAGCATATGCGCCTTGCAAAACAATATTTAAGGGAGGAGAAAAAATGAAATTATCAGTAGGTTCATCACCCCATTTAAAGGGGAAAGACACCACTCAAAGAATCATGCTTGACGTGATAATTGCACTTGTTCCCGCCCTTATCATGTCAATAGTTTACTTTGGAATTTCTGCGCTTTTACTGACGGTTGTTTGTGTTGTAACCGCAGTTTTAGCAGAATATCTTTCACGGAAAGTAATGAAAAGAAACAACACCGTTTCCGATCTTTCCGCAGTTGTTACGGGACTTTTACTTGCCCTTAACCTGCCTTCGACTTTGCCTTTATGGATGGGCGCTTTCGGAAGCGTTGTTGCAATCGTTGTTGTAAAACAGTTTTTCGGAGGTCTTGGTCAGAACTTTGTTAACCCTGCCATTTCCGCAAGAATTATTTTAATGCTCTGCTTTGCAGGGGCAATGACCAATTGGGTTACGCCCTTTGACGGTGTTACAAGCGCAACACCCCTTTCAACTCTTTCAGGGGGCGAAGGTACGTTGCCCAAACTTTGGCAGATGTTTATAGGTTTCCGCGGCGGAAGCATGGGCGAAACTTGTTCCCTTGCCCTTATTTTAGGCGGATTATATCTTGTTATCCGCAAAGTTATTTCTCCCGTCATTCCTTTAACCTTTATCGGAACGGTGTTTGCATGCTCCCTTTTTAAAGGCTTTGAGTTTGCCCTTTACAGTATTCTTTCAGGGGGACTTATGCTTGGCGCGATCTTCATGGCAACCGATTACGTTACTTCGCCTATTACGAAACTCGGCAAAGTTATTTACGGTATTGCCTGCGGATTTATAACTGTTTTAATAAGATTCTGGGGCGCCCTTCCCGAAGGCGTATCTTATGCAATTCTTTTAATGAATATTCTTACGCCCCACATTGATAATCTTACGCTTCCCAAGCCTTTCGGTTTTAAAAAGGAGGGTAAGAAATGAAAAAGTTTAAAGAAATTATAATGCCTGCCGTTGCCCTTTTTATAATATGCCTTGTTTCGGCATTTCTTCTGGCAGGAACCAATGATTTAACAAATGAAAAAATTGAAGCAAATCTCCTCAATCAGAAAATTGAAAGCCGTAAAATAGTATTCAAAACTGCCGCCGCCTTTATGGGCGAATCAAAAATTGAAGTTGACGGCAAAACCGTTGAATACTGTATTGCCATTGACGGCGCAGGCAAAGACATCGGTTACGTGTTCACATCTTCTGCAAAAGGCTATGGCGGGCCCGTTTCCGTTATGACTGCCATTGATATTGAGGGAAAAGTAATTAAAAGCGTCGTTCTTTCCATGGATGATGAAACGCCCGGTTTAGGTCAGAATGCAGGAAAAGAAGATTTTCTTAAGCAGTTTGAAAATAAAAGCGGAATTTTCTCATGGGTGAAACAAAAAGGCGAAAACAATAATATTACAGGTGTTACAAGCGCAACCTTTACTTCTAAAGCGGTAATTGAATGTGTAAACGATGCGCAGAAAGCATTTAATAAGTTAGGGGGCGAAAAATAATGGCTGAAAAGAAATCGTTATTTAGCGAATTTTCCAAGGGTATTATTAAAGAAAACCCCGTTTTAAGGCTCGTTTTAGGTACTTGTCCCACACTTGCCGTAACAACATCTCTTTCTTCTGCTATCGGTATGGGGCTTGCGGCAACGCTTGTTCTTGCTTGCTCAAATACGGTTATTTCCCTTTTGAGAAAAGTTATTCCCCAAAAGGTGAGAATACCTGCTTATATCGTTGTTATAGCATCTTTCGTTACTATCGTGCAGATGCTCGTTAAAGCCTTTGTGCCCTTTTTAGATGCACAGCTTGGCGTTTATCTGCCCCTTATAGTTGTTAACTGCATTATTCTTGGCAGAGCAGAAGCCTTTGCAGGCAAGAATCCCGTTCTTGCTTCCCTTTTTGACGGACTTGGCATGGGCGTTGGCTTTACGGCAGCATTGATGTGCATGGGTATTGTCCGTGAAGTTTTAGGCGCAGGCGTTATCGACCTTACAAGTTACGTTGACGGACTTAAAATCGAAATTCCCTTCTTAAAGGATAATCCGTTACTTATATTTATTCTTCCCCCCGGCGGATTCTTCGTGTTCGGTATGCTTATGGCAGTTGTCAATAAACTTGCCGAAAAGAAGGGTAAGCCTAAAGCGGAACTTAATTGCAGCGGTTGTCCCATGAAAGATAACTGTCAGAAAAACTGCGCGGAAAAGGAGGCTTAAAATATGACTGTGTTATTTTCAATTCTTTTAACAAGTATATTGACCGAAAACTTCGTGCTTGCACAGTTTTTAGGTATCTGTCCCTTTTTAGGCGTTTCCAAAAAACTTGATACGGCTTTAGGCATGAGCGTTGCCGTTATATTCGTTATGGCAGTTTCAACGGCGGTGTGCTATCCCATTAACGTGTTCATTTTAGGCGAAAAGTTTGAATACTTGCAAACTATCGTTTTCATTCTCGTTATTGCGGCACTTGTTCAGCTTGTTGAGATACTTCTTAAAAAATATATGCCCCCTTTATATAACGCTCTTGGAATTTACTTGCCCCTTATCACAACGAACTGCGCAGTGTTGGGCGTTGTTCTCTTAAACGTTGATAACGGCTATAATTTTGCAGAATCCATGTTCTCATCTGTTGGCGCAGGTATCGGCTTCATGGTTGCGATGATCATGTTTTCAGGCGTCAGAAGCAAAATGGAAAACAGCGATATCCCCGCATTTTTAAAGGGACTTCCCATTACGCTTATTGCCGCAAGCCTTGTTTCCGTTTCCTTTATGGGATTTGCGGGAATCGTTGAAAACTTAATAGGATAGGGGGATTTTTAAAATGGATATTTTAATTGCAGTTTTAATCGTTTCCCTTATCGGAATCATAATCGGCATTGGCTTATCGGTGGCATCAAGTTTCTTTGCCGTTCCCAAAGATGAAACAGAAGAAAAAATAAGAGAATGTCTGCCCGGTGCCAACTGCGGTGCCTGCGGATTTTCAGGGTGCGACGGTTACGCCGCGGCAATTGCTAAAGGCGAAACCGATAACATTTCCCTTTGCGCCCCAGGCGGCAACGATACCGCCCAAAATATTGCGGAAATAACAGGAAAAACGGCAGAAGATATTCTTCCCGTTGCGGCAGTTGTAAGATGTAACGGAAACTGTAACAACGCTCCTTTGAAACTTCAATATGAAGGAATTAAGACCTGCAAGGCGGCAAGCATGATGTTCGGCGGACAAAAGACTTGCATTCACGGATGTTTAGGCTTTGGCGACTGTCTTTCCGCTTGCGATAATAATGCAATTTATATCTGCGACGGAGTTGCAAGGATCGACGTTTCCAAGTGCGGTGCCTGCGCAAAATGCGTTAAAGCCTGCCCTAAAGGACTTATTGATATTCTTCCCTTAAACAAGAAGCAGGCAATCGTTATGTGCCGTAACTCCGAAAAAGGCGCAGTTGCCCAAAAAGCCTGCACCGTTTCATGTATCGGTTGCGGAAAATGCGCAAAAGTCTGCCCCGAAAATGCCATCACCGTTGAAAACTTCTTGGCACGTGTTGATGCCAATAAGTGCACCGGTTGCGGTGTGTGCGCGGAAAGTTGTCCTAAAAAGTGTATTGAACTTGTAATTTTATAACAGAGCACGAGAAATTCTTGAAACTGCGGTTCAAAAACGATATAAAGCCTCGGTCATTTACCGCTTTGTAAACTCCCTCGACTTTAATCGCTTTTTCACCTGATTTTCAAGTTTTCTCGCACTCTTTGGTTCGAGGTAGTTTATCGCACAAAAAATTCTTGAAACTGCGGGTTGCATGCGGTATAATCGTTCAGTCACTTACCACGTCAGCACAAGCTTCGCTTTGCGGTTTTACGCATAAATGCGCAAAACCTGTTTGGCTTCGCTGTGCTTCCTTTTCCCCCAAAAGCAATACTGCTTTTCGGGGACCCCGTTAAACTCCTTCACGATTAACCTTTGCGCCCCTGATTTTCAAGTTTTCTCGCACTCTTTGGTTTGTGGTAATTAAAGAAAAAAATTTAATATACAAAAACCGACGAATTTTTCTCGTCGGTTTTGTTTTTCTCTTGTTTATGAAAGTCGAAATATAAGATTATAAAATTTTCTTGATAAATTTTTTTCTTTGTGATAAAATAATAGAGCCAGACACAACTAAATATTTTTTTGCAGTATTGCACTTCCTATTTTTGGAAAGTGTAATTTTCCTATCTGTTAGAACACTATTTGAGGTTATGTGTTTAAAAAAACACGAACTCTGCCCTTTAAATAGTGTACTAATGTACTGCATTAAAGTTGTGTTTGGCGACATCGGAGTTTGTGATTTTTGGTGCGATCAACTTCGGTTGTCGCACTTTTTTTATTTTTAGGAGGTTACTTATGAGATCGGAAGAAAAAATTTGCAAATTGGAATTTTGCGATTATTATGAAGAAGGGTATAGCCGAAGGGAGCCGAACCCATAACGCCCAATAGGACTGCTTTTGCGCATAAAACGACTCTTGTCGCTTGAAATACGCCCGGTATTCCTTCGCTTCGCGAGCCGTTTTCTATCACAAAATCAGTTCCTTTGGGTTCGCAGAAGTTTAAAATAGCAATTTTTGTTCATATCAAGGCACTTGCACAGAGACATACAGGACGTATTTCCCTGTGTAAGTAACGCAGAGATGGGCAAAAATGGCATTTTAAACCGTTGTGGGTTCGGCTCCCTTCGGCTATACTTCCCAATTATAAGCGACTTTTTGCCCTTCATCAGATGCAACTTTCTCTGCGCTTTATTTATGATTTTGATGATGATCTTTCTGTAAAAGAGCGTTGTCTTAACTTAATGAAAAAGATTGCCGAATATAACAGACTTTCCGTTTTGGAACTTTTTCAAAAGCACAAACAAAAGAATATTTTAAAGAACTTTTTTGAAACTAAAAGGTGGAATCTTCTTGAAGCACAGTTCTGGGGATATCTTGATGGCTACGGTTATTACGTGCCCAAATCGATAAAAAGCGATTTTACCTGCACCATTCCCGACATACACATTTATAATTTTGGTGACGGCATTGCCGTTATGGCTCTTGTGCCCGATGCGCCATTTGACGAAGAGATGTTTAACGTTCTTAATGAAATCGGCAATTCTATTGATTATGATAACTATAAAACCGATGCGGTGGATCATCTTCTTTTGCCATACTATGCGCTTAAAAAACACTTGCCAAAACGCTGAAATATGGTATAATTTCTCATATATATCCTTTTAAGGAGAGAAGAAAATGATCGATATTAAATTTTTAAGGGAAAATCCCGAAATCGTAAAACAAAACATTAAAAATAAGTTCCAGGATTCAAAGCTTCCGCTCGTTGATGAAGTTATTGAACTTGATAAAGAAAACCGCAAAAATATTCAGCTTGCTGAAGAACTTCGCGCAAACAGAAACAAATATTCCAAGCAGATCGGCGCTTTGATGGCTCAGGGCAAAAAAGACGAAGCTATGGAAATGAAAAAACTCGTTACCGAGCAGGGTGAACAACTTGCCGAGGCTGAAAAGAAAGAAGCCGAACTTCAGGAAAAGATCAAAAATATTATGATGATCATTCCTAATATTATTGATCCCAGCGTTCCCATCGGTAAAGACGATTCTGAAAACGTTGAAGTTCAGAAGTACGGCGAACCCGTTGTTCCCGATTTTGAGGTTCCCTATCATTCTGATATTATGGAATCTTTTGACGGCATTGATCTTGACAGCGCCCGTCGCGTTGCAGGTAACGGTTTTTACTATCTTATGGGCGATATTGCACGCCTTCATTCCGCAGTTATTTCCTACGCCCGCGATTTCATGATCGACCGCGGTTTTACTTACTGCGTTCCGCCTTTCATGATCCGTTCCGACGTTGTTACAGGCGTTATGAGTTTTGCTGAAATGGATGCCATGATGTATAAGATCGAAGGTGAAGACCTTTATCTTATCGGCACAAGCGAACACTCAATGATCGGTAAATTCATCGATCAGATGATTTATGAGGATAAACTTCCTTATACTCTCACAAGTTATTCGCCTTGCTTCAGAAAAGAAAAAGGCGCACACGGCATTGAGGAGCGCGGTGTTTACCGTATCCACCAATTTGAAAAGCAGGAAATGATCGTTGTTTGTAAGCCTGAAGACAGTAAAATGTGGTTCGATAAACTTTGGCAGAACACCGTTGATCTTTTCCGTTCTCTTGATATTCCCGTTCGTACTCTTGAATGTTGTTCAGGCGACCTTGCTGATTTAAAAGTTAAATCCATTGACGTTGAAGCATGGTCTCCCCGTCAGAAGAAATATTTTGAAGTTGGCTCATGTTCAAACCTCGGTGATGCTCAGGCTCGCAGACTTCGTATCCGCGTCTCCGGTAAGGACGGCAAGTATTTTGCTCACACCTTAAACAACACCGTTGTTGCACCGCCCCGTATGTTAATTGCATTTTTAGAGAATAATCTTAATGCTGACGGTAGTGTTAATATTCCTGAAGCACTTCGTCCCTATATGGGTGGGAAGGAGAAGCTTGTTCCCAAGAAGTAAGGTGCGCAGCACAAAAAAATCTTGAAACTGCGGTTCATAAGCGATATAAAACCTCGGTCATTTACTAACCGTGTAAACTCCCTCGGCTTTAATCATTTATTCACCTGATTTTCAAGTTTTTTTGCACTGCTGACATAGTGATCACAGCACAAAAATTCTTGAAACTGTTGACATAGTGATTACAGCACAAAAAATTCTTGAAACCGCAATATTATATAATATACCCCTTGGAAACAAGGGGTTTTTTATTTTAAGGTCAAAGTTTTGCAGTTTAAGGACAGTAAAAAACTTCCTATTGCTTTTTTAAAAGAAAACAAGTATAATAAAAATATATTTTATAATGGAGTGAATTTATGAAAAAACTGTTTATATTATTTATGATTGCGGTTTTGCTTGTTTCTTTTGCAGGGTGCAAACCTTTAGAGCCTGAAAAAATTGAAACGCCCGAAACAAGTAATCAGCCGACGATTATTCCTTCCCTTAAGCCTATGCCCGAAGAAACTTCGGAAACTGTTCCCGTTATTACGCCTACTGTTAAACCTGACGTAACGCCTGAGGCAACGCCCGAAACTTCAAATGGTACTGAAATGTACGTTAAAGCGGATAAGGTCAACGTTCTTAAAGATCCATCGGCTGATAGCGAAAAAATTGCTACGCTTAATAAGGATGCAAAGGTCATTGTCTATAATAAGGCAGACGGATGGGCATATGTTCAGTATGAAACCGATAAATACGGATATATAAACGAAAATTATCTTTCAGATAAGCCTAACGGCGACGTAATGTATGTTACCGGTGATGACGTAAACGTGCGCAAAGGCGCTTCAACTTCTGAAGAAAAAATTGCGACTCTTAAAAAAGGAACTTCGGTTATTGCCTATTATACGGCAAACGGCTGGACTTATATTAAATATGATAATGATAAGTTAGGTTATATTTCGGCAAAGTATCTTTCCGATAAAGCACCTGCAACATCAACACCTACACCCAACAATTCAAAGGGTACTTTAATGTACACTACGCCTGACTTAACTACTGTTTATAAAGAGGCAAACGGTAATTCGCAAAAACTTGCAACCCTTAAAAGAGATACTGAAGTTATAGCATATCACGTTGAAAATAAAATGTATTATGTTCAGTACGAAACGGGCAAGTATGGCTATATTTATGCCTTTGAACTTTTTAAGGAAAGAAACGGCATATTGATGTACGTAACTGCTGATAACGTAAAGGTGCACAAAAATATTTCATCTCAAACAGAAGTATTGGCATTTCTTGAAAAGGGCAAAGCATATCTTACCTTTGAAAAAGTAAACGGCTGGGTATTGGTTCAGTATGATTCAGGCAAGCGCGGATACGTTTTAGAACAGTATCTTTCAGAAACTGCACCCACAACGCCTACTCCCACCGCAACACCTGTCAATACGCCTATTGCTTGCTACACACCAACTGCAACGGTTAAACCGACAGTAGCACCAACATCAACACCAACACCAACAGCAATTTCCACACCCACACCAATTCCCACACCTAAACCTACCCCCACGCCAACACCTATTCCTACACCAACGCCAACTGCTAAACCTACGGCAACTCCGGGGGGAAATGTTAGTTTGCCTTTTGATCCATTTTAAGCGGTGAAAACAAGGTTTTCACCTTTCAAAAAACATAACGGGCGAACTGATTAGTTCGCCCTTATATATTTTTTGAGTTACGCGCGGCTGCGTGCCTATTCAGGCGACTTGCCTTGCGCAAAGTGCTTTTTGATAGAAAATAACGGGACGATAATTCGTCCCGTTTATTTTATTTCAATTTATAAAGTTGAACTGTGCCGTTATCGTAGACAAGGTCGGAGATAGATAAAATTCCTTCGTAATCAATCTGATTTGAAAACTTGCTTTTTTCGTAGTCACTTATCATGATGTAATCTACGCTGTGTTTTTCAAAAAGCGATTTACTTGATAAGGGAGAAGAATACATCTGCAAAACTTCAGTTTGAAGCGTGTTATACCCCGGAAGACCGTGGGTTGAGAAGAACCAGCCGCCGCCGCAGACAACGTTTCTGCCCGTTAAGCCTGTTATTTCGTTGTTAAAACGGTCTTCGGTTAAGAAGACGTCATCATTTTCGGTGTTTTCGTCGATCCATTCTGCCGCCTGAATATGGGCAGGTGAGAACATTTCGTACTCATCGGCAACGTATTCTCTGCCCATGGAAAGTGCGCCTGAAAGTGTGCAGGCGACCATAACTCCTGCGGCTAAAACATATCTGCCCTTAATGCCTTTAAGTTTTTCAAAAACATTTACCATAAAGTCAGCAACGACGCCGATAGCAAGGAAGAAAGCAGGATAGATGATTTTATTATTATCGTAAACGTTAGGCTGAAGCGAAAGGGTTTCGGCAAGAAGCATAAGCGTTGCAACGGGAGCAACTATTGCCATATTTCTTTTTGACGCGCTTAAAATTGCAGGAATGAGCAAAAGTGCAGGCACGCCTACGTTTTTAACGTAAAACCAGAAATAAGTGTCCTTTGAGTTTATCCAATTGAAATGGGGAACAAGGAAACCGTCGCCTGACGTCTGGCTGAAAGTGAACTTAATAAGTTGGGGAAGAGCAAGAACAAGAACGATTACAAGGAAAAGTCCCCAAGTTCTTAAAAGTTCCTTGAATTTGCCTTCCAAAAGATTCATTATAATAAGCGAAAGGTATAAAAGACCGATAATTACTCCTGCAACAAGCAGAACGGAGAAACCTGCAACGTCATAGAAAGAAAGGCTTACGTTTTTGAACATTTCTCTTACGCTGAAAATATCTTCGCCGTTTACGTAGACGTAATAGAAAATGCCTGCGCTTAAAATTAAGATGCCAAGAGCAATAAAGCCTGCATATTTGGGTTTGTACTTAAGATTAACGTATAATCTTGAGATCATCCACGTTGCAGAAACAAGACCTAATGCAAGGAAGATATGTGTGCTTATTAAAGGCGTAAGTCCTGCCAGAATGCCTGCAGGAATAAACATTTTTTCTTCTTTTAAGAAAACGGCGCGATAGAGAAGATATAACACCGCAAAAAGCATCATCCAGCCGAAAAGCGTTGCTCTTTGGGGGATCATCATATCGCAGAAGGTGTTTACCCAGCGGATCATGTTGCCGTCAAGGTTGGTAGGCGTTTCGTAAAGATTTTCAAAGATTCGGGTGAAGTTATCACCGTTATATTTAAGATTATCAAAGAAGTACATGAAGCCGAAACCGCCGTTAAAGGCGAAAAGTACCCATGCAACTATTGCTTTTGATAACTTCTTGAGCCACGTTTTAAAGAAAAGCATTGCGCCTAAGTAGACGTTAAATGCGCCCATTATTGTAGGCACGATATATGACCATCTTAACGATGCGCCCCAGATATAAATTGAAGAAGAAACCGTATCACTTAAAAAGGGATATGATGCCTGAACGGTGGGGGCGATGTTATAGTTAAAGGGAACTGTGCCCTGAACGATAGGGCCTGTAATGAAACTTAAGTGAATGTGAACGTCAGCATAAGTGGATTGCCCGAAAACCATTGCGCCTGCTTCTGTCGGCTGCATAATGTGGCTTGCCTGAACGATTCCGTAAAAAAGCGTCATTATTATAACGGGGATCAGGGCAAAAAGATCTTCTTTAGAAAAATCAACATCAAGATTAAGGCTTTTATTTTTCTTTGCAACAAGCACGCTTACTACGCTTAAAATGAGAAGCGTTATAAGGGCAAGAACGTGGGAAAGAATGTTAAAGCCGAAAATAAATGAGAAGGCTATGGGCAGCCACATAAGAAGCACCATTCCCAAAACCGTGCCAAGCCATATTCTCGTCAAAAAAGACAGATTTTTAAAAAAATGCTGTGAAACAGTTATTCCGCCCAATATAAAAATGGTAAAATAAAGGAAACCTGAAAGGTTTCCCAATAAAGTTCCGTTAAACATAATTATCATTCCTTTTATTCGCCTTTTAGGCGCATGGTAATATCTTCAACTTCGTTTTTAACGTCATCATCTGTTTTGATTGCGGCGCGGATCTTGCCGATGCCGTTTATAATGGTTGCATGATCTCTGCCGCCGAATTCATCACCGATTCGCTTATTTGAAAGATCGGTAAGTTCACGGCAAAGGTAATAGGCAATGTGCCTTGGATGAACGATAGTTTTATCGCGCTTGGGGCCCATAAGGTCTTCAGGAGTAAGGTCAAAATACTCGCTGACGGTGGAAATTATCATTTCGGGCGTGCAGTGCTTCTGAACTTCCGCATTATAATCGCGCAGAACCTTTGAAACAAGTTCAAGGGTAATAGGCGCGCCTGTTGTTGAAGCAAACACCAGAACACGCTTTAAGGCGCCTTCAAGTTCGCGAACGTTATCACTTGCTTTTTCGGCAATATGTAAAAGAATACTATCGTCAATTTCAACGCGTTCCATCTCTGCTTTTTTGCGCAGGATAGCGGCACGCGTTTCAAGATCGGGGGGAGTGATATCCACCAACAAACCGCCTTCAAAACGTGAGCAAAGCCTATCGGAAAGAGTCTGAATACTTTTGGGCGGACGGTCGGAAGAAAGAATGATCTGCTTGTTTGATGAGAACAGATCGTTTATGTTGTGGAATATCTCTTCCTGAGTTGAATCCTTACCTGATAAGAACTGAACGTCGTCAATCATCAAAACGTCAACATTCTCGCGGTATTTTTCCCTGAACGCATCGATCTGGTGCTTTGAAAGGGAACGGATAAAATCGTTTGTGTATTTTTCACAAGTAATATAAAGAACTTTCGTTTCGGGATTGTTCTCTAAAATATGATTACCGATGGCGTGCATAAGATGTGTTTTGCCTAAACCAACACCGCCGTAAATAAATAAGGGGTTATTGATGGCGGCAGGCGCCAAGGCAACGCTTAATGCAGCCGCGTGGGCAAACTGATTTCCGGGGCCGATAACGAAACTGTCAAAAGTATAACGTTCGTTAAGCATGGGGCGGGGAATAGTGTTGCTTGCAGGCAACGTGGTATCCATAATTGCTGCCGCTTCCGAATCAAGCACCAAAACGATATCTGCCCCCGGTGAATTTATAACGATATTAAGCGCCGAAACCATAAATGTGTGCATCATGGTAACGGTCATCAGCGTGCGTCTGTGCGTATCTGAAAGGGCTATTAAATATAATGTATTATCTTTAAAGGTAAGAGGTCTTAATGTTTTAATAAAAGTATTGTAGGAAATAGGCTGTATCTCCTGAGGAGACTGTTCAATTATAGCACAGATCTCGCTGAATAATTTATTAGCGTCCATTAAAAATCCTCCTTCCTTATCTTTAAATAATTGGAAACAAAAACAGCGTAAAAAAACGCTGCTTCTTTTGGCTTGGAATGATATCATAACATAAAACGAAAAAAATATCAACAGAAAAAAGACAATTTTCTCAATAAATTTTTTTCAAATTGTGGATAACTTTTTTTAGCACACAATATGTTGTAGTACTGTATTTAGTGCGTCTATATAATATGTTGCAAAAGGACTGTCCAAGTTTTCTAACGTGCTTTTTATTTCTTTAAGTTTAGAAATGGGGGTGGTTATTTTTGAATAATCAAACGCACCTTGAGCAAAAAGTCTTGGCGGAAGAATATCACAATATATAAGTGAAAGGTCAAGATCCTCGGGCGTTGACGCACCTAAAACGCAACGGGTGATAAAGCGTTTATAGTCATCTGTATAATTTAATTCTTTGCCTGACCAAAGCTTATCACCAAACAGAAAAACGGCAAAGGGCAGGGAAGTATTATAATGCTCGTATTCCTTGTTGCCATATTCCCATGCGCAGATTTCACTACCCATAATTTTTTCAGGAAAATCGTTTTCGGGGTTAGCACGCCAGTCAAATTTGCTTAACGTGGATGAGTTCATATAATGGTCAAAGTCGAAATACGTTTCAGGATAGTGTGAGTTTATAAGTGTGTATCCCATTTTTAACTGACCGTTCATTGAACAGTTTTCGTAAGGACCTCTGTCCTTCATGGCAATGCGCCAGAAGTGCATTATTACGTCCTTGGGAATGGGGCAGGGACGGGCGCAATCTATCTGATCCGACCACATTATCATCTGTCGGTCATATTTTTTTACTATGGAATATATTCTGTTTACAAAGTAATAGTAAAGCTCTTGCCTGTCCTTCAAGCCTTCCCTTTTCATTAGGGCGTTGCAGATGGGACACTCATTCCATTTGCACAGAAGATTGCGTTCGGGTCTGTCGGCAAATTCAAGCTCGTCACCGCCCATATGAAAGTATTTTCCTTCAAAAATTGAGGTTACCTCCTTAATAACGGAATCGTAAAACTCATATACTTTTTCCGAACCTGCGCAAACCGTCCACGCACTGGGAGAATCCACCTTGCACAGAAAATCGGGAAGTGACTCAATTATTTTTGAGGAATGGGCGGGCATATCAATTTCAGGTACAATCTCTAATGCTAAAAGCTTTGCAAGAGAATTAAGCTCTTTCATCTGCTCAACGGTATAAGCATTTTCAAGATACGATTCTTCAGGAAAGCTTTCTGCCCTGAAGCAGATGCCCTCACTGTCAAACAAATGAAGGTGCAGATGATTTAATTTTGCTTTTGCAATTAAAATAACGTGATTCTTTAATTCACCAAAGTCGCGGATGCCTCGGGCTAGGTCGAGCATAACGCTTCTGTAAGAGCAATCAGGTTTTTGGGAAAGGGTGCAGGCTTCAAAGAAAAGCGCGTTATCCCTTACCATTGCCAAAGTGGAAAGTGTTGCAAGGGCATTTCTCAAGGAAAGATAATCACTATATTTCACCGTGATTTTTTCATTTATATCAAGTACAAATTCTTCGCTTTCAAAATTACCCTGAACAAGCGTGATAATTGCGTCGTCACTTAAAACGTACGTTGCTTCGGGCAGAAAATATTCAAGAAGCTTTATTGCTCTTTCGTCCGAAACGGTAACGTTTACTAAATCAAGTTTCATAAAAATACCTCCTTATATAGTGGTATTATATAACAGTCAGGTTAAATTTGCAATAATTATATTACCGACCCCGACGTTTGTGGCGAAGATTTTAAATAAGCAAGGTGACACGGGGACGGTTCTCTTGTCTCCTTGTGTTGACTTTGAAAATACGGTGTGATATAATTAGAAATGGGTGATTAAAATGCCGAGAGCAGAGAGAAGAAAAAAGTATTGGTAACCCGTGATCCAACGGCATTGCAGAGGCTTGATATGATGACCCGTAACAAGTGTATAAAGGAATTGGCTTCTTATGGTCTGTCTATCAGACAGATAAGCAGGTTGACGGGAGTTTCAAAGAAAATTATCGAAAAAAATATTTAAAGGCAGGGGACAAGAGAACCGTCCCCGTGTCTCTATGATAAAATATCAAGAAATATGGATTATGCTCCGTTTATCGCTACAGCAAAAGTAGCATCTGGAATGAGCGGAAATATACCGTTTAAGCAACTACCATATCTGCTTAAGCGAAATGCACTTGTTATGATACGCGATGCTATTAAAGCATATGTGGCGAAAGAACTTGCCGATTTGAATGATTAAGAACAGGAGATAAAACAATGACGATTTTCGATATTTTGAAGGATTCCGCATACAAGACGGAGCAGTTTACTACAGAGGCTATAGAAAGATTAAACGGCAGAATTATAGAAAAAGAGGATAAGAACGGCAAGAAATATGCAACCGTTATGTGTCTTGTTCGCAAAAAAGAAATCCGTCTGAACCCCGAAGAAGTCATCAGACAGCTTTTCCTTGATAAACTGATCAACGACTACGGATATCCTGTAAACCGCATCAAGCTTGAATATCAGGTGTATTTTGGTCGCGAAGTAAAGCGCGCAGATATTGTTATTATGGACGAAGATCGTCCGATAGTACCTTATATCATCGTTGAGGTGAAAAAGCCCAAGTTAAAGGACGGCAAGGAGCAGTTAAAGAGCTACTGTAATAGTACTGGTGCGCCTATTGCTGTTTGGACGAATGGTGAACAAATAGCGTATTACAACCGCAAAGATCCCAACTATTTTGAAGATATCCGTGACATCCCCAAGGCAACACAAACTTTGATTGATATAGTTTCTGTTCGCTGGACTATTGAAGATCTTAAAGCAAACGACGTTTTGCAAAAAGATCGCGTATCTCTGAAAGATAAGATAAAAGAACTTGAAGATGAAGTTTTGGCGAACGCAGGCGTTGATGTGTTCGAGGAATGCTTTAAGCTTATATTCACAAAGCTTTATGATGAGTGGTTAAGCGGTCAAACGCCCTCGCGTTATCTTGAATTTACCAATGCCGGCAGAACTGAATTTAAGCTGAAAGAAGCAATTCAAGAGCTCTTTGACAAGGCAAATAAAAAATGGAAAGGTGTGTTTGAGCAGAACTCCAAAATTGCTCTTTCCCCGTCGCACCTCTCTATTTGTGTTGCTTCTCTTCAGAACGTAAAACTTTTCAACAGTAATCTCGAAGTCGTTGACGATGCCTTTGAGTACCTTATGAGCAAATCAAGCAAAGGCGAAAAAGGTCAGTTCTTTACCCCTCGATATGTTATCGAAATGTGTGTAAAGATGATGAATCCTAAAGAAAATGAAAAGATGATTGACACTGCTTGCGGCAGTAGCGGTTTCCCTGTACACACCATCTTCCATGTATGGCGTCAGATGGCGCTTGACAGAGGTATCAAAGTCAGCGAACTTTTCTCTTTGGATCAAAAGCCTTTTGATTTTACCGAATATGTAAAAGATAATATATTTGGCATTGACTTTGATGAAAAAGCTGTTCGTGTGGCTCGTACTTTAAATCTTATAGCAGGTGATGGACACACCAATGTTTTGCATTTGAACACCCTTGATTATGACCGTTGGGATGAAACCGCAAAACAGGACGATTGGATTCGCACCTATTTTGAAGGCTTTGACAGATTGAAAGATCTGCGTAGAGGTAAGGGATATCAGGAATTTGACTTTGATATTGTTATGGCAAATCCCCCCTTTGCCGGTGATGTTAAAGAGACAAGAATTCTTAACAGATATGAGCTCAGTAAAAACGAGAAAGGAAAAATGCAAAGCAAGGTCGGTCGAGATATCTTGTTCATTGAGCGCAATCTCGACTTCTTGAAACCCGGTGGAAGAATGGCAATCGTATTGCCACAGGGCAGATTCAACAACAGTAGCGATAAGTACATTCGTGAGTATATTGCAGAACGTTGCAGAATACTCGCTGTTGTTGGTGTGCACGGAAATACATTTAAACCCCATACCGGAACTAAAACAAGCGTTTTATTTGTACAAAAATGGGACGATGAACTTTGCCCTAAAGTAGAGGACTACCCAATTTTCTTCGCCACTCAACAAAAACTTGGCAAAGATAATAGCGGCGATAAAATTTATGTAAAATTGCCTGATGGTACTAACGCACTAGACGAACATGGTCACTTAGTTGTGGATCAGGATTTGTACAATCATGACGGCATTACAGGAGATGGTATTGCAGAGGCGTTTGCAGAATTTGCTAAAAAGGAAGGTTTAAGTTTTTTTCAATAAGCCCGTCCGTTGAACCTTTCAACAAAAACAAGTATAAAGTTTTGATGGATGGGCTTGAAGCGGTTGAAATCAAATATAGCGATTTACAAAAGCTGAAAACTATGCGAATCGATAATGAGTATTTTTCAAAATGCTATATTGAAAATGAAGCATTACTGCAAAAATTTGGATATAGATCAATTGGCAAAATAGTTGGAACTATAACTGATTTCGGTGCGTATTCACAAACTAATTTTATAGAATTGCAAGAACAAGGTGTTAACTTTTTTAGAAATCAAGATGTTAAAAATAATACTATTGACAATAGTGGGTGCGCTAAAATCAGCAATGAAGTTTATAACAAGTTAACCTTGAAATTGCAACCGAATGACATTCTTATTCCAAGAACTGGAACATTAGGGAATGCATGTGTTATTAGCGAAAATCATTTACCCGCATCTGCTAATCAGAATTTAGCTGTTTTGAGAGATATCCAAACTATGTTGCCACATTACGTTGCTGTTGTTCTCTGTTCTAAAGTAGGGCTACTGCAAATTAACAGGAATTCTACAGGTAACGTACAACAATGGTTGAACTTAGACGCAATTAAGGGCATAAAAATCCCCACGGCTACAGAAAATTTCCAAAAAGAAATTCAAGCAATCATAAAAAATAGCGAAAAACTTTTAGATGAATCCAAAAACATATATAATTGCGCTGAACAGTTGTTGACCGATTATTTAAAAGTTCATAGTCAAAAAGAGACTTGGAAGAACAGCTCGGTAAAAATGCTTGGTGATAGCTTTAATATTACTGGTCGCTTAGATGCAGAGTACTATCATCCTAAATATGAGCAATATGAGAAAACTGTAAAAGAAAGCAAGATCGGTTTTACCTTAATAAAAGATAAATTTGAACCAATAACTGAAAGATGCGATAGAACATTATCACAATATCAATATATAGAAATTGGAGATATCAATGTAGGTACAGGAATCGCAACTCCCAATGTTGTATTGACAGAAGAGTTGCCTGCTAACGCTAAAATTATGACAAAAGCAAATGATATCTTGGTATCTACTGTTCGTCCCAACAGAGGTGCAGTATCAATTTTGACTCAAGATGATTTGTTGGTGAGTGGAGCTTTTACGGTTTTAAGAGAAAGCAGCGATTATCCAAAGGAAGTTCTGCAAGTGCTGTTACGCTTGGAAATGTATCGTGATTGGCTACTAAGATACAATGTTGGTACTTCATATCCTGTGATAAAAGACGCCGATGTATTAAATCTACCAATTCCTATTTTTGATAGTGAAACAACAGAGTCGGTTGTTGAAAACATTCGTAAATCCTATGATTTAAGAGAATGTTCGAAACATTTATTGAATATTGCAGTAAAAACCGTGGAAATGGCAATTGAATCTGACGAAGAATTTGCACTTCTTTGGTTGGAATCGCAAAAGTAAAGGATCTGCCTATGTCTGAAAACGTACAAAAATATGAGAATTGGCGTGCTATAACAGAATCAGATTATGTGACTATGTTCATAAAAACATGGTTTGCTTTTGTTGCGACTTTAAGAGAACTGTATCCTAAAGAAACCTTGGAAGAAGTAATCGGAAAAGGCGATAAAGTTTATCTCAATCCATACTTGGATGACTTTCAAAATAAATTCTATCACTACAATAAAATGGACATTGTGAAGGATAATATTTTGAAAGTCTACAAGTTGGGCAGACGTTTCACCTTGGAAAATCCCAAATACAATCGCTTTTTCTCGGAAGATTTTTACTCTGTCAATAAGGCATATTCATGGAAACAGGACACCGATGATTATGAGCTCAGCATTAAATACTCCGGCGATACAGAAATTTGTATCCACGCAAAATATTTGGATAAAGAATTTTATGTCGACGGCGTACCGCTCATTATATCGGTTAAAGTTGATATCTCGGATTTGATATCAAGCGAGAATTTGTCCGACGCCCAAATATCTAAGTTTGTCGATGACGAATCCGCTTTCATTGAATTTGTAACAAAAGGTATTATTGACCGAGCGTCTTTAAGCTTCATTGGTCAAATAACAAACGGTGATTTTAATTCAAAATTTGACTCTAAAGTGCTTGCGCGTCTAAATTCAATAACTCTTACTATCAACGCAAACCTTGTTCAAGAACTTGCATTGATGAAAGAGCCAAACATTGTTAAAGAAGATGTGCTTTTTTCGCAGCTCCCGTGTGTTCATTTTATATACAAGGTGGAGGACGGTCAAATCGTCCCCGAAATAGATACATACAAGTGGTTCTTGAATTTTGTGTACTTCATGCGTAATGCATTGTTTCACGAAATAATTGACCCATTGGACTCTTTCTGGCAAGACCTTTTTAAGCACTCTTATTTGGCGTTAAAAGAGATATTGGATGGAAACATCAATTATTTTGTTGAGAAAGATAAAATAACGGGATTGTTATATTATCGCATTTGGGATGAGCTTCGCGAAAAAGACGAGGTGTATCTTCCCAACTTCGATGATGGTCTTAATAATGGAGATGTGGAAATAACCCTAACTGATTATGAGGTGAACGATACATCAATATCCATTAAAGCTATTGTAAATTTGGATTATTGGTATGATGCATATTCGCAAAAAAGAATGCACGCAAAATGCAAAGCAACATTTACTAAGAACACCGACGAAATAACTAATTTCAAAATGGTATTTGAAAAACTTGCTGATGTGCCCAAAGGAGATTAAGATGAGTCAAAAAGGCGGGTGACACGGGGACGGTTCTCTTGTCCCCTTGTTTTTTTTAAGGTTAAAATTTCATTTGACACATTTTCAAGTATCTATTATAATATGTAGGCTAATATGTAAATTTGCGCCCATAGGGCGATTTATGAAAGGATGAATTAAATTATGTTACGCACTTATCAACCTAACAGACGTAAGAGAAAAAAGGTACACGGCTTCCGTAAGAGAATGCAGACCAAGAACGGCAGAAACGTTCTT
>JAZQII010000007.1:0-5737 GCA_045541035.1 Clostridia bacterium
AAGAAGATTTTGTATGCTGTCTTCTCGCATAACACATGGGATCGCTGTTTTTATACCAACAATATGCAAAATAATCTATGCCTGCATCAGTTGCTAATTCACATTCATAATCAAACTGTTCTTGTGTGGCTTCACCAAATACGATCTTATCTTTATCAACGGTTTTTGCAAAGAAAGGTGCATGGCTATGAAAAATATTAGGTGAAAGCGTTTTGGAAACTTCCCTTGAAACGTTGCTCTTTTCGTTTTCAACAGAAAAATAAGCATCCCAACGAATAGCGCCTACGGGGCATTTTCCGGAAAACTCATGATCGTCTTTTATTATTTGGCTTTTTTCCGTTTCTGTTAAAAGATAGGAAGAAACAAAATAATCGTCAAGAGGTTCGTTGGAATCTTGAATTATATATGATATAACTTCTTTAACGTCAAGCTTCTCCCACAATTTAAGTTGAGCTTTAACGGTAACAAATGTTTCAGGTGTGATCTCTGCTTTTTCTCCAAAAATATATGAAGTATATTCTTCGCCGTTAAGAGTATATATAACTTTAAAGTATGCAGTAAGGTGTATGACTTCTGTTTTGCTTTTAACGAGATATTCTACCGAATAATTATTTTTGCCGTCAAGCAAGACTGCAGGCGAACTGTATTTATATTTGCGCTTTTCAACTAAAAGAGTGCCGTCAGTTTCCTTTAAAGTCGCTTCACCTTCAGGAAAAACATTCAGGTTAAAAATATTCACGTTTATCACCTCTTTTTTAATTTTACACTATCAGAACGGTTAAATCAATGCATAATATTGCTTGATTATGGAAAAAAATTGCTCTTTTTCTAAAAAAACCTTTACTTTGGTGTGTTACAAAGCATAAAATTGCTCTTTTTCAATTATTGCTTTAATTCAGAGCACAAATTCAAGAAATTTGGTATTTACTTTTGTTTTTCTTTTTGTTAGAATAAAAGCAACAAATCAAAAGGAGTTTTTAATCATGAATAAGAAATGGATATATTTTATTCAGTTAAGCAACCACATGTGGGATGACGGTGGCGGCAGAAAGCGTTTCTGGTACTACGATTTTGACAAAAGTGTTTATACTCCCAATAATGACGTTGACTTCGGCGTATGGGACAGAATTGTAAAGCGTGCTTCAGAATGCGGTTACACTACCCTTTTAATTGATCTTGGCGATGCTATTAAATATAAATCACATCCCGAAATTGCCGCACCTGATGCTTTAGAAGTTGAAGAAGTTAAGGAATTACTTAATAAAGCACGGGCATTGGGCTTTGACCTTATTCCTAAACTTAACTTTTCAGCAGACCATCATTGCTGGCTTAAACAGTATAGAAGAATGGTATCAAGTGATATTTACCGTCAGGTTTGCATTGATCTTATAAATGAAGTTTGCGAAATTTTTGAAAAACCTGAAATCTTCCACTTAGGTATGGATGAAGAACATTCCTTTGACTGCTTACAATGGCGCGATATCGCTGTTATGCGCGGACCTAAACTTATGTTTGAAGATTTTGGTCTTATGTTTGATGCAGTTCGCAAAAACGGTGCAAGACCTTGGATCTGGGCTGACTATTATTGGAATCACCCCGATGATTTTATGGAAAATGTGCCCAAAGACGTTATTCTTTCAAACTGGTTCTACAGTCGCCTTAAGGATTATCCTTCAACAAATTGGGTCAGCCGTGTTGTAAAATGCTTTGAAGATTTTGATAAAGCAGGCTTTGATCAGATTCCTACCTGCTCAACCTGCGAAAAC
The DNA here is from genome assembly GCA_045541035.1 of Clostridia bacterium. Lineage (GTDB taxonomy): Bacteria > Bacillota > Clostridia > Christensenellales > QALW01 > UMGS1322. The sequence goes on from JAZQII010000007.1 coordinate 1,767, forward strand.
AGTGCTAACCCCGGCGAAACGCTTTTGTACTGCCCCACAGTTATTAGTGATGAACATCTTTTAGGTTATTGCAACGCTCCCTGGATCCGCCTTTATCCCGAAAACGAACACCGCTTGATGGATTCAGTTGAAAGACTGTGGTATGCAAGAAAGAAAATCTGTCCCGAGACTTTAAAATAAGAGGAGAGAAACGCTATGAATAAGAAATGGATTTATTTTATACAGTTAAGCAATCATATGTGGGATGACGGCAACGGCAGACCCCGTTATTGGTATACCGAATTCGATGAAGATATCTACACTCCCTCTAATAACGTTAATTATGAAGTATGGGACAGAATTATTAAGCGTGCTTCTGAATGCGGTTACAACACTCTTTTAATTGATCTTGGCGATGCTATTAAATATAAATCACATCCCGAAATTGCCGCTGATGATGCTTTGGAAGTTGAAGAAGTTAAGGAATTACTTAATAAAGCACGTGCATTAGGCTTTGATCTTATACCCAAACTTAACTTTTCAACAGATCATCATTGCTGGTTAAAAAAATACAGAAGAATGGTTTCAAGTGATATTTACCGTGAAGTTTGCGTTGATCTTATAAATGAAGTTTGCGAAATTTTTGACAAACCTGAAATCTTCCATTTAGGCATGGATGAAGAGCATTCCTTTGACTGCTTACAATGGAGAGAAATTGCTATTATGCGCTCACCTAAACTTATGTTTGAAGATTTTGGCATTATGTTTGATGCAGTTCGCAAAAACGGTGCAAGACCTTGGGTTTGGGCAGATTATTATTGGAATCACCCCGATATCTTTATGGAAAATATGCCCAAAGACGTTATTCTTTCCAACTGGTTCTACGGCAGATTCAGAGATTATCCCATAACGGATTGGCATAGCCGTGTTATAGGATGCTATGAAGTTTTTGATAAAGCAGGCTTTGATCAGATTCCTACCTGCTCAACTTGTGCTTCCCCAAGAAACCCCATTGAAACACTTATTCATACACCAAAGGTAATTTCAGACGAGCATTTCCTCGGTTACTGCATGGCACCATGGATAAGAGTTACAGAAGAAAACGAGCATCTTTTAATGGATTCGGTTGAAAGCCTTTATTATGCAAGAAAACTTGTTTGTCCCGAAACACTTAAATAATAAAAAACACCTTAGGGTGTTTTTTTTATGCCAAAAACGGACTTGCCAAATAAACGGCTATGCTTTATAATGGGTTTATAAGTTTTTTATAAGGAAGAAAAAATATGTTGAACATTCCCTTTGTAAACAGTTTAAACTTTTCAAATTTAGGAAATGACAAATTGCCCTTTAGCGTATGCTGGCTTGCCGCCCAATATTTCCGCAACAGCGATACGCTCACCTATCGCTTTCATAAACATAATTTCTTTGAAATCCACTTCGCCGTAAAAGGCAACGTTACTTACGGTTTTACCGATGATACGTTGACGGTGCGCGAAAATGAATTTCTTATTATTCCCCCCAAAAGCGAACACAAGGTATTAAAGCACAGTGTCGATTTCGAAAAACTTACCCTTGCCGTAGATTGTAGGGATAAGGATATTTATAAAGCTCTTTCTTCTTTAGGAAACACAGTCAAGCCAATGCTCGAAAACGCGCAAAACACACTTTCTTCCGTTCTTTCTTTCGGCTATAAAAAGACCAATTTTCACACAGAAGTAATTTATTTTTTGTTGTGCGCCCTTGTATTTGAACTCCTTGAGTGCGCAAAGCCGTCAAAACAACGTGTTGAAATTTACGATAGCCGTGTTGCGCAGGCAAAGAAATTCATTGACGATAATTTTGACGTATTATTTACCTGCGAAGAAGTCGCAAATTACTGCCATATAAGCGTAAAACAACTTGGCAGGCTTTTTAGAAAATACGAAAATATCAGCCTTCTTGATTATATACATAATCAGAAAATCATTGCATCAAAGAAACTTTTAAAAAACAAAAGCCTTTCAATTAAAGAAATATCTCAAAAGTTAGGTTTCACGGACAGTAATTATTTTTCAAAGTTCTTTTTACGCCAAACCGGCATGACTCCCAACAAATTCCGAGAAGACCAATGAATTTTTAGGACATTTTGATAGTAAATTTCGGACATAATATTGCACCTCTCATTCTGTTAAGTTATACTTAAAGCATGGAGGTGTTTTTCTATGAAATTTTTAGTTATGACTGATATTGAAGGTGTTACAGGCGTTACTACGTTTCCTCAGGCAGAAAACTCTGTTTTCGGCAGAGAAATGCTTATGAACGATCTTACCGCCGTTTTAAATGGAATAAAAAATGCAGGCGCAGATGCCATAGTCTATGATATGCACACAGACGGCAGAAACGTTGATATTTCCCAGATCGACGTTCCCGTTGTTATGGGAAAACCCATTTTAAAAGATTTATGGCGCGGTGTGGGAAACAAAGATATTGACGGGCTTTTCCTTGTAGGCTTACACACAATGCAACATACGGGTGCTTTGCTTCAGCACAGTTATCTTCGCGAATATGACGCCATTTATCTTAACGGTCTGCTTGTTGGCGAAATCGGCATGGAGGCTGCCCTTGCAGGTGAACAAGGCATTCCTTTAAAACTTGTTACCGCTGATGACCGCGGCTGCGAAGAAGGAAAAAAACTTATTCCCGATCTTGTAACGTGCGCCGTAAAAACATCGCTTACGGAAGATACGGCTGTTTGCTTAAGTCCTCAAATCACTTCAAAAAAACTTGCAAAGTGCGCAGAAGAAGCAGTTAAAAAGGATATAAAACCGTTTGAACTTAAACCGCCTTATGAAATTAAAATTCAGTTTTCTTCTTGCCCCTATTTAGAAACCATGCGCGCAATCCACCCTGAAATTTTCGAAAACGAAAATACTGTTGTTATGCGCGGTGATAATCTTTTATCCACATGGAGTCAGTATCTTATCTACGAGAAAGAGATGGTATCAAAATGTCAGTAATTTTAGGAGTTAATCATCAGTTTTTGTATCCAACTGCCATTTCAGATTCAAAAGTCCATAGCGAAACTTTAAAAAAACTATCTGAAAATGAAAACGTTTCCGCCCTTGACTGCTGGATATGGCGGGGAAAAGAAAATGAAGAATCTAAAATTCTTTTAGATAGCGGTAAAATAATAAATTACAATATCGGTGACAGATTCGGTGAAGAAATCGCGCTTCCTGCTTCAAAAGATAAAAAAGAGCAGGATCGCGCTTACGATCTTATGATGCGCGAAATTTCTTACGCCCTAAAAGTAAATTCCAAAAAAATTATTTTCGGTAGCGGCCCTGACGATCCAAAAGACCGTCAAGGTGCTATAAGCCGATTTAAAGAACTGATTATTCGCGTTTCAAAGAATTTACCAAATGACGTTGAACTTTCCTTTGAGCCAACTGACAGAGATATTGATAAATTCTTTCTATTTGGTCCTTTAAGCGAAACGGTTGATTTTATAAAGGATTTAAAAAACAACGGTGTAAACGTAGGTTTGCTTCTTGATATGTGCCACGTTCCGCTGATGTACGAAACCCTTGATTCTGCTTTGGAAAAAGGCAAAGAAGTTCTCAATCACGTGCATCTTGGCAACTGCTTATTAAAGGATAAAGAAAGTCCTTTCTACGGTGATAAACATATTCCTTGGAGTTATCCCTTATCGGAATATACGGAAAAAGATGCCGCAAATTTCATTAGATCGCTAAAAGATATAGGCTACTTAAAAGACGGTGCAACCATTTCTTTTGAAATGCGCCCATACGACGGTTTAAGTGCCGAAGAAAGTTTAAACAAATTTGTTGAAGTATTTAAAAGTGCTATAGCCGAAGGGAATCGAACCCATAACGCCCAATAGGACTGCTTTTGCGCATAAAACGACTCTTGTCGCTTGAAATACGCCCGGTATTCCTTCGCTTCGCGAGCCGTTTTCTATCACAAAATCAGTTCCTTTGGGTTCGCAGAAG
>JAZQII010000008.1:0-10818 GCA_045541035.1 Clostridia bacterium
CTAAAATGTGCGCATCGGTGGATGATTTTAGGTGCGGAGGATGCAGTAAGGCAGGTCGCCTTACAAAGACGACAAACCATAAAAGCGCCGCTGATACGCCATTTGAGGCGAGTTCGTATATGTGCGTTATGGTATAGCATAAGTTGAAAAATGCAATATTTTTGTTAAAAAATGCAATTTACTATACTTTTTTGATTTGATATAATAATTCTGATATTTCAGAAAATATGAGGTATTTTATGGAATTTTTAAAAATGCTTGAGGAGATAAGAAATCCTTTGCTTGACGGTTTTTTCTCATTGGTAACTTTTTTGGGCGAAGAAACGGTATTTATAGTTATAGGTCTTATTTTCTTTTGGTGCCTTGATAAAAAGCAAGGCTATTATCTTTTATCCATTGGTTTATTGGGAACTGTTTTAAATCAGTTTTTAAAACTTATATTCCGCATACCAAGACCGTGGGTTTTAGATCCTGAATTTAAGATAGTTGAATCTGCCCGTGAAGCGGCAACGGGATATTCTTTCCCCAGCGGACATACTCAGGCAGGCGTCGGCATTTTCGGCGGTATTGCAAGATGGAATAAGAACAAATGGGTGCGCATTTTATGTATCGCTGTTTGCGTGCTTGTTCCTTTTTCAAGAATGTGGCTTGGTGTACATACACCTCTTGACGTAGGCGTTTCAATAGTTATTGCACTTATTTTAATTTTCGGAATTTATCCCATAATACAAAAAGGTTCAAAACTTGCCATGCGCATAATGTTTGGCGTTATGCTTCTAATAACCGTTGCACTTATGATATTTGCCCATAATTTTCCCTTTGGTGAAGTTGATTTGGATAATCTTATGCACGGAACGGAAAGCGCATATAAAATGTTTGGTTGCATAACGGGTATGTGGCTTGCTTATGAGGTGGATATAAACTATTCGCACTTTGAAACAAAAGCAAAATGGTGGGTGCAAATTCTTAAACTTTTAGTGGGCATAATTCCCGTAGTTTTAATTAAATCTGTCCTTAAAGCACCCCTTAATTCGCTTTGTGGCAATGAATTTATTGCCGACGGTATCAGATATTTCCTTTTAACTGCATTTGCAGGTGCTGTGTGGCCGTTGACCTTTAATTTCTGGAGAAAAATTTCATCAAAAAACAGCAAACAAAATGACGATTAATTCAAACAAATGCTGTTGTAATTTTTCTTCTTCTAATATATAATTCATTGGTATTTTATTCTTTGGAGATTTCAATATGATTTATTATGACAGTTCTGAAATGAAAAGAAGCCGATTTTTGTTTATGCTTCAGGCAGCATTTGAGTATCTCATTGCCATTTTAATGGTTGACGGAAGCGTTTTGGCGGAACTTACAAACTCTTTAGGGTTTACTGATGCGCAAACCGGTGTTTTATATTCTTTTATTTCTTTAGGATGTCTTTTTCAGATAGTTTCCATTTTCTTTAGGCGTGGTTCAGTAAAAAAGTTTGTTATAATAATGAGCCTTCTTAATCAGGTGCTCTTTATGCTTCTTTACGTTATACCCGATATTCCTTTTTCAGGAAGTTTAAAGCGCATAATTTTCGTTATATTTATCGTGTGCGCTTACGCGGGACTTTATATTGGAAATCCCAAAATGAACTATTGGCGAGTTTCCTTGGTTGAAGTGAACAGACGGGGAAGATATAACGGATGGATGCAGATAATTTCGTTGATTTTAGGTATGTCTTTTTCAACGGCAATGGGTGTCCTTGTTGATAATTATAAGTTAGCGGGGAATCTTCCTGCGGTATACAGAATATGCGCAATTGCCATTTTTGGAATTATGCTTATTCATCAGGTTATATTATTTAATATTGTTGAACTTCCCAGAGAGGAAGAAGAAAAGGGAAGTGTTATTAAAAATATCTTGGGCGTTGCTGCCAATAAAAAAATATGGATACTTGTAATCATGTTTGTTATATGGAATATTGCCCAATATTCTGCCTTTCCTTTTTACAGAACCTATCAGATAAAAGAACTTGGAATGGATCAGACGCTTATAAATATTCTTGCTTTTATCGTCGCAGGTATCGTTCAGATGGTTACCGCTTTGCCCGTGGGCTATATAGGTGATAAATTTTCGTTCCCTAAAATGCTTATGCTGTGCCTTGGAGCCATGTTTTTCAGAGCATTTATCGTGTTATTTGCGACCCCTGAAGCAGGGCCGACGATAAGCGCAATATGCTTTGCTATCTGTTATTCATGTAATGCCATAATGGCAAACGGAGCATTGTTTGCCCTTATGAACATTGTGTTTCTCAAAGTTCCCGAAAATATACGTGCCGATGCATATGCATTCTGCCAATCTATAGGCGGTGTGTGCGGATTTTTAACAACTATCGTTATGAGTAATCTTGTTAATTCAATCCAGTCAAATGGAAACACGTTTTTAGGCATGAACGTATATGCACAGCAGGTAGTTTCCGTTATATCATGTCTTTTTGCGGTAATCGGAATATTATATGTTTGGTTTATTATAGAAAAAAAGAAAACAGCAAAATGAAATAAAGGTGAGAACAAAATTCTCACCTTTATTTTTTGTAAAAAAAACCGCCGCATTAAGCGGCGGAATCAATATTATTGAACGGAATCTTTAAGAGCCTTACCAGCCTTGAAAACAACTGCCTTGCTTGCAGCGATTTCAATTGTTTCGCCTGTTGCAGGGTTCTTACCTGTTCTTGCAGCGCGTTCCTTAACTTCGAAAGCACCGAAGCCCATGATCTGGACCTTGTCGCCATCTTTAAGAGCGCCAGCAATAAGGTCAAGTACACCGTTTACTGCCTTCTCAGCATCTTTCTTTGAAATTTCGTTCTTTGCAGCTAATGCATTGATTAAATCTGCTTTGTTCATTGTAATTTCCTCCAATAAATTTTTTATAAATTCTAACACTCATCGCGTGATTAGACATCATAGAAATATTACCATATTTTAGTTGAAATGTCAAGAGTGGAGTTAATAAAAAACGCCATTTTTATGAATTTTTTTTGATTTTTTTTAATAAAATGCAAGTTTTTTTGCAAAAATTACGACTTTAGCATGCTTTTTTTGTTAAATTCATCAATATATGACCTGATTTTTCTGTTTAATGCAAGTTCGGGATGCACTTTTAAAGCACGGCAAAGTTTCACGGTTTCAAATAATAATTCGCCTAAAACTTCTTCATTTTCAAGGTTTTTATCATTAAGATAAGAAATTATCTTTAAGATAGTCTGTTGCGCATCTTCTTGATTTATACCTGCTTTTTCTGCCTTATGCAATATTTTTTCGGCGCGGGCAAGGGAAGCCAGAGATTCAGGTACGTCGCACATTACTTCGTAGGTAGTTTTTAAGCCTTTTTCTTTTTTCTTTGTTTCTTCCCAGAAATCATTTATATTCTCATTTACGTCTGCATCTGAAAAAATCTGGGGATGACGGTTTATCATCTTTCTTGAAATAGCATCGGTAATATCGATAAAATCAAATTCACCGCAACGCTTTGCGATATTTGCATGAAAAACTATCTGATATAAAACGTCGCCAAGTTCATCGTAGAGACGATATGGATCGTCTTTATCAATTGCATCGGCAACTTCGTATGCCTCCTCAATAAGATAAGGACGCAGGCTTTCATGAGTCTGCACCGAATCCCAAGGACAGCCATTTCGCCCACAAAGTTTTTCCATAATATCAAGAAGATGTTTGATATCGTATCTGTAAACGTTATCAAAATCTACTTTTTTTAAAAAAATACTTGTGGTGTGATTATAAGTTTCCTGCATATCAAGTTCGTAAAGCATAATTTCTTTTGATGTTTGATTGCCTGAAAAATCTTCGGTATAATATTTTACTGAAAATTCATCACCGTAAATTTCTGAAAGCAAACATTTAAGATCGCCTGCAATAAGAGTTGAATCAATGCAGGTTATAATATTATCCTGATGAACCGAGGGCATTTCGCCTTCAAAAATTTCTGTTGTGGTATATGCCTTAACGTCAGAAACAATATTTAAGTATGAAGCAACACAATCTGCAACAGAAACACCCGGAATAATATTAACGTCTTCAAGAACACGCACAGAAGTATCGTCAATAGCCGAGCCGTGCACGATATATACACAACTGCCTTTTTTGGTTAAACGTGCTTTAATGGCCGCGTTAAGGCTGTCAAAATCCTCGGCGGTATCGTAGATATCGTCTAAAGTTTCAAAGGGGATATTTTCTTCTTTAAGAAGTTTTACAATAGGCATTTTTTCGGTTTTTAAAACAACCGATTCAGCCGATTTTATGGTTTTATAGGCAAGTAATGAAAGATTTTCTGCTTTGCCTGAACCGGCACCGATAACAGTAATCATATTATTTCTGTGCAGGGCGTATTTTAACGCCTGCTTTCTCCAAAAGTTTTCTTAATTTTCTGCCGCCGGGCATAAATTCCATATCGGTTTCATCAAATACGGAAAAAGCACCAAGTCCGATAAAATAAACTATTGCGGCAACACCGATCATTAAAACCGTGAAAATTCTTGAGGTAAAGCCTGCAAAGATTATTTTCATAATATAGATGACTATCGCCATAAGCGTTGCAGCGCCGACGGGACGAAGAAACTCGCTGAAACGAAGTTTTGTTTTTGTGTATTTCATTACGCAAATAAGGTCAAGTATTGCGGCAATGGCATAGCAGGTAACCGTTCCTATGGGTACTGCGTAAATGTTAAGGGCAGGGATGGGGATAAGGAAAATATTCATTAAAATCTTTACCGCCATACCGATTGCAAGGTTTATAACGGGCAAGGTAACTTTTCCAAGACCTTGAAGAATGCCTGCGGTGGTCTGGATAACTGATAAGAATAAAACACCGATGGCAAGTATCATCATAAAGTTGCCTGCCGTTTGAAGTTTCTGAGCACCTGTTACGAACATATCACCGTGAGTTTTATCAACATAAACGTAGAGAAGTGATAAAATTTCTTTTGCTAAAGTAAATAAGCCTACTGTGCAGGGAAGACCTATAACTATTGAAAGTTTAATACCTGTTGATGAAATCTTATTAACTTCGTTGTAACTGTCTTTTAACGTAAGGGCTTCGCTTATTGCGGGAACAAGCGCCATAGATAAGGCAACTGTCAAAACAGAAGGCATATTTATAAGCGTACCGCAATCACTTTTAAGGAATGCCCAAAGAACGTCAATATACTCAATGGAATAAATCTTTGAGTTTTCAAGTATTGAGCGTGCCATAACAGAGTCGATAGTATCAACGAGGGGCTTTACTGCAGCGCCTATAGTCATGGGAATGGCAATGGCTAAAAGGCTTTTAACAAATTTTTGAGATTTAGCGGATTTTTCTGTGAATTTAAGAATATTCTTTTTATTCTTCTGATATAAAAGGAAAATTGTGATAAATGCCGCTAATTCAGAAACGGTTATACCTAAAAGAGCGCCTGCGGCACTCATTACCGCGCCGTGCTTACTCCAAGAAATTGCAAAGTAAAAACCGGCAATAAGTTTTATGATCTGTTCAATAAGCTGAGTTATTGCGGTGGGCATCATGTTCTGCATGCCCTGATAATATCCGCGGTAAGCAGATAAAAGAGAAACAAATAACAATGAGAACGCTATTGCGGCAACGGGTTGCCATGACTCAATAAGGAGCGTTTTGGCAATAACAGGTGCGCCTAATACCATTAAAAGCGTTGTAACTCCGCCGATTAAAAAGAGTAGTTTTAGTGACGTTAAAAAAACTTTATGCGCCGCTGAAAAGTTTCCCTTGCTTCTTTCTTCGGCAACAAGTTTTGAAATGGCGGTGGGAATACCTGATGTTGAAAAAACTAAAAGGAAAGTGTAAATGGGATAAACTGTTGTGTAAATACCCATTGCTTCCTCGCCGATAAGATTTCGTAAAGGAATTTTATATACTGCGCCTATAATCTTACATATAAGACCTGCTATAGCAAGAATGGCGGCACCGTTTAAAAACGATTTCTTTTTATCTGACATTTTAACACCTCGTAGTCATATTACTTAATATTATATACTTTTTTTTCTAATATGTAAACCTTAAAAATATAATGGTTTTGTGAAAATCATTTGCCATCAGCGCAATTTAAGTATATAATATACTATTATGTTACAAAAAGGGAGTTTTTTATGGAAACCATAGCGGCAATAGCCACACCTGCAGGTAAGGGCGGAGTTGCGATTATCCGTATAAGCGGTGATAATGCCCATGCTTGTCTTGATAAGGTCTTTAATAAAAAGAATATGGAAATGCGCAAAATGTACTATGGCGGCGTGTATGATGAAAACACTCTCATAGATAAATGTCTTTGCGTTAAGTTTGATAAAAACGCTTCATATACGGGCGAGGAAACGGCAGAGATTCAATGTCATGGCGGATATGCTTCTGCAAGAGATATTCTTGAAACGGTTTTAAAAAACGGCGCAAGAATGGCTGAAAGCGGCGAGTTTACCAAGCGTGCATTTATGAACGGCAGAATCGATCTTTCTCAAGCCGAAGCGGTAGGGGATATAATTGAAGCCGATACGAAAAGCGCTTCCCGTGCGGCGGCAAGGCTTTTAAGCGGTGCTTTAGGTGAAAAGATAAGTGCTTTTCAAGATTCCATAAAAGAACTATTAACCGCTATTGAAGCGGGAATTGATTATCCTGATGAAATAGATGAGCAACATACTACCGATACCATAAAAGCGGAAGTAAATAAAATGCTTCCTGAAATTAACGAACTTATTTCAGGTTACAGACGGGGCAGGATCACCAAGGAAGGTTTAAAGATCTGTTTGATAGGTAAACCCAATGCAGGTAAATCTTCTCTTTTAAATGCGCTTTGCGGTTGTGAGAGAGCGATCGTTACGCCTATTGCAGGCACAACCCGTGATACTTTACATGAAATTCTTGATTTTGACGGAATAAAAGTTCATCTTTATGATACGGCAGGTATCAGGGAAAGTGATGACGTTATAGAAAAAGCAGGCGTTGAACGTAGTGAATTGACTGCCGAGGAAAGCGATGTTGTGCTTTTAATAATCGATTCAACGGAAGAACTTGATTTTTCATGGATCGACTTTAATAAATTTAATGGCAAAAAAGGCTTATTTGTATTCAATAAGTGCGATATTAAAGATGTTGACAGTGCTTTGTTGCCTGCAAATTGGGAAAAGGTAAACATTTCTGCAAAGACGGGACAAGGCATTGAAAAAGTTGTTGATTTTATAAAGAAAGAGGCACGCGAAAACGATGCTTCAACAGCATTAACGGTTACGTCGGCACGTCATTATGACGCCCTTGTTAATGCTAAAGTTTCCCTTGAAAACTGTCTTGAGGACATGCCACCGGATATTTTAAGCATAGATCTTACATCTGCCTGGAGCGAACTTGGAATAATTACGGGTCAGACTGTAACTGAAGATATAGTAAATAATATTTTTAAAAAGTTTTGTGTAGGAAAATAATATGAATTATTTTGACGGAGAATTTGATGTAGCCGTAGTAGGCGCAGGTCATGCAGGTTGCGAAGCGGCGCTTGCATCGGCAAGAATGGGGTTAAAAACTGTTTTATTAACACTTACAAAAGATGCCATTGCTTTTATGCCTTGTAACCCTGCAATCGGCGGAACAAGTAAAGGTCATCTTGTGCGCGAAATAGATGCCCTTGGCGGCCAGATGGGCATCAGCGCCGATAAGTGCGCCATACAGATAAAAATGCTTAATACAAGCAAAGGTCCTGCTGTATATTCATTAAGATCTCAGGCTGATAAAATGGAATATCAGCTTTATATGCGTTCCGTTGTTGAAAATCAGGAAAATCTTACCGTTCTTCAGGATGAGGTTTCCGATATTTTAGCAGAAAACGGTTCTGTTACGGGAATTGTAACTGCAATCGGTGCACAATATAAAGTTAAAGCAGTTATTGTTGCAACGGGCGTTTATATGAAAAGCCGTATTATTACCGGTGAATGGGAGAGAGATTGCGGACCTTCGGGCTTTGTAAATTCGCGTTTTTTAACAGATGCACTTATAAAACTCGGTATTCCCATGCAAAGATTCAAAACGGGAACTCCTGCGCGAATTGCAGGGGATACCATTGATTATTCCAAAATGGAAGTGCAAAACGGAGAAGACGTGCCTTACAGTTTTTCATATATGACAGAAGGCGAAGTTCAATCACCCGTACCTTGTTATCTCACATATACCAATGAAGAAACTCATAAGATAATTTTAGATAATCTTCACCGTTCGCCTATGTATAGCGGTAATATAAAGGGAACGGGTACCCGTTATTGCCCAAGTATTGAAGATAAAATCGTGCGCTTTTCAGATAAGGAAAGACATCAGCTTTTTATTGAACCTGAAGGACTTTATACAAATGAAATGTATCTTCAGGGGTTGTCATCTTCGTTACCTGCTGAAGTTCAGCGCGATATGATCCACACCATAAAAGGTCTTGAAAATGCTCAAATGGTTCGCCCCGGTTATGCCATTGAATACGATTGTATCGATCCCTTGGCTTTGTATCCAACGTTGCAGGTTAAATCGGTAAAAGGTCTTTACTGCGCAGGTCAGATAAACGGTTCGTCAGGTTACGAAGAAGCGGCGGCGCAAGGTTTATTGGCAGGTATAAATGCAGTTCTTTATATTAAGAACGAAGAACCTTTGATTCTTTCCCGTTCGGAAAGTTATATCGGCGTACTTGTTGACGATTTAACGGTAAAAGGTACAAATGAGCCTTACAGAATGATGACTTCCCGTGCTGAATTCAGATTAAGTTTAAGGCAGGATAATGCCGATATGCGCTTAACGCCCATTGGCAGAAAAGTTGGTCTTGTAAATGATGAAAGATATGAGAAGTTTTTAAGTAAAATTGATGGGCAGAAAAATGCTTATGAAGTGCTTAAAAACACAAAACCGACATATGAAGAAACCAAGCGCATTTATAGGGAAAAAGGGCTTGAAGAGCCTTTGGGCCCCGTTTCTTGCTTTGATATGTTAAGAAGAAAAGAGTTCTCATATTTTGAACTTAAGGAATATTTTGATCTTCCCGATATTACGCGCGCTCAGGCAATGACCGTTGAAACGGATATCAAGTATGACGGATATCTTAAAAAGCAGGAAACGCAGATAAGAGAAATGCAAAAACTTGAGAAAAAATTGCTTCCGCGGAATATTGACTATTCAAAGATTTCAGGTCTTCGCCTTGAAGCAAGACAGAAATTAACAAAACTCCAGCCTGCATCCATCGGGCAGGCAAGCAGAATAAGCGGTGTTTCTCCTGCTGATATTGCGGTGCTTCTCGTTGCCCTTGAAAAGGGGGATATAAATGAGTAAACAGTATATAATTGATGCTTTTTCTAAAAACGGAATTTCCATAAATGAGAAGCAGGCAGAACAGTTCATGACTTATTATGAATTTCTGGTTGAATATAACGAAAAAGTCAATCTTACAGCCGTAACCGAATTTGAAGAGGTTGTTGAAAAACATTTTGTTGACAGCGCTCTCGGTGCTTCTCTGATAAAAGAAAATGCACTTTGTGCAGATATCGGTACAGGTGCAGGTTTTCCGGGCGTACCTCTTGCAATTATGCGCCCCGATATAAATGTTTGCCTTGTTGATGCCCTTAATAAACGCCTTGTTTTCTTAAATGAATTAAAGGAAAAAATCGGAATAAATAACGTTTATACAATCCATGGAAGAAGTGAAGATTTAGGTAAGGACACGAAAATGCGCCAAAAGTTTGACTGTGTATTTTCGCGTGCCGTTGCAAGAATGAATATTCTTTTGGAATATGATCTTCCTTTTATAAAGACGGGCGGATATATGCTTAGCTGGAAAGGTCCTCAGATTTATGAAGAATTAAGGGAGGCGGAGAACGCCTTGAAAATTCTTGGCGGTGAAGTTGAAAAAATTCATACGTCAGGACTTAATGATTCCGAACATTATATTGCGATAATTAGAAAAATAAAAGATACTCCCAATAAGTATCCAAGGCAGGCAGGATTGCCCAAAAAGAAACCGCTTTAATATATCTGTTGACTTTGCACGATTTTTTTGGTAAAATACTAAAAGAAAAATGTTTGTGAGGTATTTTGTAATGATCTTTACGTTAGGTACGACAGACGTTCGTACAAAAACATATAGTAATTTTGAATCTCTTGAGAAGGACCTTTTGCTCTGTGAAGCAGGAAGTGTTTTTGCAGGTCAGAAAAAGGGCACTGAAAGCGCGTGGAATATGATTGCCGTTACAGATCATGAAACGGGCGAATATTTCGGTATAGGTGTTCTTTGTGCAACAAATAAAGAGCCACACATTCTTGCAACTGAAAATCATATGCTTTTTATTGGTGCAGATAACTTTGTTATTGCCTTTGATATTGTTGAAAAGCAGGTTCGTTCAATTATTCCCATGCCCAGCGATTTTGTTGATTTCTTCTATCTTCAGAGCCGCGGAATGGTGTTCATGGTTCACAAAAAAGGCGTTTTTGTTAAAGATGATGAAGCTCAGGATATCTGGCGCGTTTCAAGAGGAAATATGAACGGATATTCCTTGGAAAAGAATCTTTTTGTTATGGAACTTGCCACGGGCAAGACCGTTGCATTTAAGATATCAAACGGTAAAGAGGTTAATTTAAAATAAAATTCAGCAGCCTTTAAGGCTGCTCAGAGCACTGACAAACCCCTGCAAACACAAACCCCTGCAAAAATTTTGCAGGGGTTTGTTTCCGTCGTTGCATTTCACTTGCAAAATGCGGTCATTTACGTCTGTGTAAACTCCCTTTTTTGCAAGTTCAGCGCCTTGG
>JAZQII010000009.1:0-12860 GCA_045541035.1 Clostridia bacterium
GTTACTTGCGATTGTTCTCCGCCGTTCTGCAAGGAGCGTTCCGCTTTGCAGTATTTCCCAAGCGTATGATTTCCTTTAACCCGATGCAGTACGTTATATGGCGTGGGAAAAAGGATGATTACGAATTGTTCTCGGATGATAACGAAGACGTTGCTACCATACCGACGCTCACTCACGAAATGTATCTGAAGCTTGAGGATTTTCTGAAGGCAAAGGATAACCCCGCACTGCTCCCCATACAGATCGCATACTACACAGGACTTCGCATTGGCGAGGTCTGCGGACTGACTTGGCAAGACGTAAATCTTGAAAAGCAGTACCTTACGGTACGTCGCAGTATGCGCTACAACAACGCAAGGCACAAAACGGAGATAGGGGCTACCAAGCGCAGGAAAGTCCGCACGGTGGACTTCTGTGACACCCTGGCAGAGATTCTGCGAACAGCCAAGCTCGAACAGAACAAAAACCGATTCAAATATGGCGAACTGTTCTGCCTTAACTACTACGTTGAGGTTAAGGAGAAAGACCGTACATACTACGAGGTCTATACGCTACCGAGAAACGAGAAGGTTCCCGAGGGATTCAAGGAAATTTCCTTTGTATGTTTAAGACCTGACGGAGCGTATGAATCGCCAAGCACGATCGGTATTATGTGCAAGAGAGCAAGCAAAAAGGTAGAAGGCCTCGACGGGTTTCATTTCCACCAACTGAGACACACGTTCACGAGCAATCTGCTCTCGAACGGAGCAGCGCCGAAGGATGTGCAGGAGCTTTTAGGCCATGCCGATGTAAGTACCACGATGAACGTTTATGCTCACTCAACAAGAGAAGCAAAACGTACTTCCGCACGACTGCTCGATAAGGTAGTTAGCGGATGAATATAAAAAGTTTCCCTTATTTTCGCTCATAAGGGCAAAAACAAGGGAAAATACATAACAGTTGAGTTTGTAACAGGCGAAAAACCCAGTAATATCAAGGGTTTTTAGAGTGTAGGACAGTTAATGTCTGATAAATTGGAATTTGTCGAACTGTTGTGATGTATAGGAAAAAAGCCGAAGAGGAATCATTTGATTCTTCATCGGCTTTTGTGTTATTATTCAAAAGAAACAGGCTTTGTATCATTAGTCGCAAATGCATTTGGACCGGGATCTGACATTGAGAAATACATTTTCGCGGCCTTTGTGGTGCCGAAATCACGGTTAGAGCCGGAGTTCTGCACCTTGTTAAAGGCGTCGCGGAACATTTGGTTGTGCGCTTCCTCACGATTTAAAAGGAAGTCGATAGTCTCGCGCACTTTTTTATCATCAATCTGGCGGTAAAGGTATTCATAAACTACCTTTGCGCGTTGTTCAGATGCGATATTACTTAAGAGGTCTGCACAGAGGTCTCCCGTAACAGTTACGTAGTCGCCCGTCCAGGAATAGCCCGAAGCGTGAATAAGACCGGGGTTAAGACCTAAAAGAACGTGGGTTTGAATTTCACCGCAGGGCACCTTTTCGGCATCAACATCGTGCCCGTTTAAAAGGTTGATTGTTTGTGCTACCATTTCCATATGACCGAGTTCTTCTGCGGCAATGTCAAGGAAAAGGTCCTTGATTTCGGGATCACGGATTCTGAAACTTTGGGACATATACTGCATAGCTGCCTTTAACTCACCGTTTCCTCCGCCAAGTTGTTCCTGCAAAAGTGCCGCGTACTGCGGATTGGCTTTCTCAACCGCCACGGGGTGAAAAAGCATTTTTTCGTGTTTAAACATTTTATTACCTCCTTTTGTTTGATATAATTTATTCTTACCAAATTAAAAAGGGATATTCAAACACGTTGCAAATATTTTTTACCATAGCAAACAAAGAAAAAATATTGAGAAAAGGTGCAAAAAATGGTATAATACTTATATAAAAGTATTGTAAAGAGGTGAAAAAGGATGAAAAACATTATTATTGGCGGTGTTGCAGGCGGTGCAACTGCTGCTGCGCGACTTCGCAGACTTGATGAAAAAGCCGAGATCATTATTTTAGAGCGTGGCGAATATGTGTCCTTTGCCAACTGCGGTCTTCCGTATTATATCGGCGGTGTAATCACTGACCGCGAGGATTTGACCTTGCAGACGCCCCAAAGTTTTAAAGCGCGATTTAATATTGATGTCAGAGTATTAAACGAAGCGGTAAAAATCAATCCCGATACCAAAACCGTTACCGTCAAAAATCTTCGTACAGGCGAAACCTATGAAGAAACCTACGATAACCTCATTTTGTCTATGGGTGCTGAACCGATACGCCCTAATATTGAAGGTGCTGACGGCAGCAACGTTTTCACCCTTCGCAACATTCCCGATACCTTAAAAATCAAAAATTATATTGATACCGCAAAACCGCGCTCGGCTGTAGTTATTGGCGGCGGATATATCGGTGTTGAAATGGCGGAAAATTTAGTCGAAGCAGGATTAAAGGTTGCAATCGTAGAACTTGCCGACCATCTGATAGCACCCCTCGACTTTGATATGGCGGCAGACGTTCACCGCTATATTAAGTCCAAAGGAATTTATCTGCACCTTAATAACGGCGTAAAGGCGATCAACGGAAATACCGTTATATTGCAAAATGGCGAAATCACCGCCGATATGATCATTATGTCGGTGGGCGTCCGTCCTGAAACCGCAATCGCAAAAGACTGCGGAATACAACTCAATGCGCGCGGAAGCATTGTTGTAAACAACAAAATGCAGACCAATATTCCCAATATTTATGCCGTGGGAGATGCGGTTGAGGTGGAAGATTTCATCACAAAGAAACCTGCCTTTATTCCTCTTGCAGGGCCTGCCAATAAGCAGGGCAGAATTGCCGCCGATAATATCGCAGGATTCGAGAACATTTATACGGGAACGCAAGGCTCTGCAGTTTTAAAACTCTTTGATATGACCGTTGCTACCACGGGACTTAACGAAAAGTCGGCTACTGCGGCAGGCATTGATTACGATAAAACCTACACCTATTCGGCATCTCACGCTACCTATTATCCGGGTGCGGCACAGATGTCAATAAAAGCGCTGTGGGATAAGAAAACGCTTAAAATCATCGGTGCGCAGATCGTCGGTTTTGACGGCGTGGATAAGCGTATGGACGTGCTTCCCCCCGCTATCCGTTTCGGCGCGAAAATCACCGACCTTACCACCCTTGAACTTTGCTATGCTCCGCCTTTCGGAAGTGCAAAAGATCCCGTAAATATGTTAGGCTTCGTTGCCGAAAATATCGTCAGCGGAAAACTAAAACAGTTCTTCTGGCACGATGTTGAAAATCTTGCACGTGACGGCAGCGTGTTCCTGCTCGACACCCGTACACCTTTTGAGGTGATGAATGGTAAAATAGATGGCTTTGTCAATATTCCGCTTGATGAACTGCGTGGGCGACTTGACGAAATTCCGAAGGACAAACCTATCTACGTTCATTGTCATTCGGGACTTCGTTCCTATCTTGCTTGCCGAATACTGACAGGCAACGGCTACGACTGCTATAACCTTGCAGGCGGTTGGCGGCTCTATGAATCGGTCATCAACGAGCGCACCGTTCCCGAATACTCTTGTAAGAACTGTAAATAAGTTTTGCGATGGAAAAAGTGGCAAGAATTAAGTTTATAAAAAATTTTTTACTCCAACAATGATGGCTAATGGTGATATGATATGGGAGAAATTTTAATTAAAATACTTGTGTGCTTTCTCGCAGGTGCCGGGGCAGGCATCGGAACGGGATTTGCGGGAATGAGTGCCGCTGCGGTTATCGGCCCGATGCTCACAACCTTTTTAGGCATTCCTGCTTATGATGCAGTTGGAATTGGACTTATCAGCGACGTTTTGGCAAGCCTTGTCAGCGCATATACCTATAAGAAAAGCGGAAACTTGGATGTCAAAAACAGTTTGCCGCTGCTTGTGAGTGTTCTGATTGTAACGATGATCGGAAGTTTTGTGGCAAGTTTTCTGCCTGAACAAGCTATGAGCGGCACGATGCAGATAGCACTGATCATAATTGGCTTGCGTTTTATATTAAAGCCTGTAAATAAGACAAGAGAACAGTTGGAATCGGTTTTTCCTAAAAGCAGACTGATTAAGGCAATTATCGGCGGTATATTCGTCGGATTTATTTGTGGCTTTGTGGGCGCAGGCGGTGGAATGATGCTGCTTCTTGTTTTGACTTCTTTCCTCGGCTATCCTATGCATTTGGCGGTGGGTACAAGCGTGTTCATTATGGCATTTACGGCTCTTACGGGCGGTATCAGCCATTTTATGATAGGCGGAGTTCCCGATGTTCTTTCTCTTGTGCTCTGTGTTGTGTTTACTCTGCTTTGGGCAAGAATTGCATCTAAAATCGCCAATAAATCTAATGCCAAAACCTTAAATCGTGTGGTGGGCGTCGTTATGATCGCCACGAGCATCGTAATCTTGGCGGTTAATTATCTTTAATAGGTTGGATCCCTACCTCCAGAAACAAAAAACACCTGCGATGCAGGTGCTTTTTGGTTGAAGATGATGGCTAATTTTGATACAAAAATTAGGAGGGGGGTCAAATTCCTTGGTTTTTGGGGTTAGGGGGGTAAATGCAAAAATTGAGGCATTTTTACACCTCATCTTTGTACGGATCAAGGGGCGATTTGTACTTTTTCAACATCTCCTCTTTGCATAAATGCGGTTCCTTTTCATTGATGATACCACGGGAGTGCATCAGCTTGGACATAATGACAGCGTTCATATAGTGGAGCTGTCTTTCGGTTTCTTCGGGAGTCATCCCCGACAATGGCTTTTGGATATTCATAAAAGCATCTCTTTTAAAATATTAGCCTTGCGGCTTGGTTTAATAAAGATGCTCTAAATTTCCGAAAAGTCAAGTCCCCCGAAAAACAAAATCACCGCGCCTATTATAAGTAGACGCGGTAATTGATAAATTATTGTGAACGGGTTAAATGTATCATTTATTGATTCCATTTTTGGACTTGTTTGTATAGGTGTTCTATTTGCTTTTTTAAATCAAGAATTTCAATAGAGTCATCTTTAGAGATGTATCCCTTGATTTCATTTGCAAACGGAACCTTTTTGCTAGAAAAGCTTTTATAATATTTTTTTATAAACTCGGGGAATAACTGATACTGTTTGCAAGGCGTTTTAATTTTGACATTGAACATTGCTTCTATTGCTTGTTTCGGTAAATAATTTTCGATTTCTTTACCTCTAGTAACCCAATGAAACATATTTAATGCATCAAACTCAGCCATAATGCGCTTTTTGGTATCGTTTATTTTGATTGATTTCGAGGTTTTATCGCTATCTATAACAATTGCAGCATTTCTATTTGTGGTTAAAATATTGATTAAGTCGGTTGCTTCCTTTGCAGAATATTGTGCAAGCAACCTACCGCCATAATACAAAAACTGATAGTGTTTTCCTTCCTCGTACTCGTTTGGAGTAAATAATTCGAACCAACGTTTTATGTATATTCTATCAGAAGGACCTTCCACCCATATAATACCATTCGACTGAAGAATATCGCTTGCCTTTACATCAAGATCATCTAAAATTTCGGTTTTATCTATGTATGATTCAATGCGTTTAATTTGAGCAGTTCCGTTTTCCTTTACCACATGATATATGGACGTATTTTCTTTGTCAAAGTAAGCGTTAATAGCAATATGAGAATGAGTTGTTAAAAACACAATAGCATTGTTCTCTATGGTGTGTTTATAAATGTATTCAAATAATCTCCTTTGGAGAGCTGGGTGAAGATTGTTTTCTAATTCTTCAAACCCGTAAACTATTTTTTTGTCTTTATATTCTTCAGTGTTCGGAATTATCAACAAATTTAACAAGACCAAAACAACCGTTTTTAATCCGCTTCCCATTTTTGAAAGAGGGACTCTTTTTAACCCTTTTTCCTGTAAAAACACTTCCCAAAGTCTTTGCTTGTTATAAGTGACTTGCTGTACTCTTATGCTTTCAAATTCAGCTTCAGGTTTCATAATTTGATTGAGAGCGTTTAAAAAATCAACTTCAATTAACCTCTCGTCATAGTTGCTGTCATTCAAAAATGTTGTTATTAAATTGCACGCACCATCACCATTGCTATTTAGTAATAATTCTCCTTCAACTTCAGGATAAATATTTCGTTCTGCAGTAATCTTTCTGAATCTATAGTTATTTTTCCTTGATACTACTGCATTGTTGATTTTGTTGATATGACCGCCTAACTCTTGTAATGGCGTATCTTTTATTTCAACTTTATCACCAAATTTTACGCTGAACGGAAAAAGCTTATCTTTAGTATAGTCTGTTAGGGTAGTTCTGTCCCATCTTCCTATTCCAGAAAGACTAGAAAAAACACTGTTGACCATATAAGAATCAAGAGGCAAATCAAATTGTATATCCTCAACATCAAAACCGACTTTTAGATTAGCTTTAGAAGCGAAAATGGTTTCTAAGATATCTAACAAACTTGTTTTTCCGCTATTGTTTTTTCCGATTATAACATTGACGGGAGAAAGGTTCTCGACCGATACATACTGTTGATCAGAAAAAACCTTATAACCTTTGAACCGGATATTTCTTATATTATGCATATAGGATTTCCTTTCCTTTAATTTGAATCTTTCGATTTTTCTTTTCTACAAATAGGACAACCATTTCCTCTGTGTCTATTGCCTATTATTGCTTGCCATTCATGGCCTTTGCTACAAATCCACCAAACCTTTTTATCGCTATTAGGTCTTACGTCCATAGGTGTTAATCCATTATTTTTCTCATAATTCCATTCTTTCGCTAATGCTGGATTAACCGTTTGTAGATCATTTACACCTTTAATCGCATATCGACCAGAACAATATGGGCACCCCTTTCCTTTATTTCTATCTTGTATTTTAGCTTGCCATTCATGTCCTTTACTACATTTCCACCATATTTTTTTATTGCTATTAGGTAACACATCCGCGGGTGTTAATTCTTTATTTTTTCCATAGTTCCATTCATTTGCTAATGTTGGGTTAACTGTTTGTAAATCGTTAGTGCCTTTTAAAACTTTTTGACCCGCACAGTATGGGCATCCATTTCCTTTGTGCCTATTACCTATTATTGCTTGCCATTCGTGCCCCTCATTACATTTCCACCAGACTGTCTTGTGGCTATTAGGCGTTACATCCGCAGGCGTTAATCCGTTGTTTTTTTCATGATGCCATTCTGTTGCCAAATTTGGATTTACTGTCTGCAAATCATTAAAGCCTTTTAACACTTTTTTGCCTGCGCAATACGGACATCCGCGTCCGCTGTGTCTATCAGCTATCGACGCTTGCCATTCATGGCCATTTTTACATTTCCACCATACTTTTAAGTGGCTATTAGGAGTTGCTTCCATAGGGGATAGCCTGTTGTTTTTTTCATAATTCCACTCTTTAGCTAAAGTCGGATTAGCTGTTTGCAAATCGTTATAGCCATTTAATACTTTTTTACCAGCACAATATGGACACCCGTTTCCATTATTTCTTTCTTTTATTGTCGCTTGCCATTCATGGCCATTTTTACATTTCCACCATACTTTTTTATGACTATTTGCTGCAAAATGTTCGGGTTTTAAAATACCGTTCTTTTCGTAATTCCACTCTTTTGCTATTTCAGGATTAGTAAATAAAAGAGAATTTTCTTTTTCTGTATATTCTCTCAGGTTTTCTATAGCAATAGCATCTCTTTTTAAGTCGACATCTACGATAGTTTCGGCGATTTCACTTAAAAGAAGCTTGAGTATTTTTGAGAGATCTTCTTGATTTCTTTGAACAACATAATCTATAGAACTATCATTTAGTAGCGGTAGGCCTTCTCTTATTCGATATAGTTTAATTCCATCTTTTATACAGTTATAGTTTTTTCTCAAATCTTGTTTCGCTTTATTTTTGTGCCAAAGATACCCGTCATATTCAATGGCTACTTTTTTGGATGGAATATAAACATCTAACTCGTATCCTCTTTCCTTGTACGAATGTATAGTTTCTAAACCATATTTTTTAAGATAGAAAACTATAGCATATTCGGGGAAAGAAGTGTTTCGCTCGGAATTACAAATAGGGCATCCATTTCCTCTATTTCTACTGCCTATTATCGCTTGCCACTCGTGCCCTTTTTTACACTTCCACCATACTTTTTTATCACTATTAGGCATTACGTCCATAGGTGTTAAGCCATTGTTTTTTTCATAATGCCATTCATTTGCCAGAGCAGGATTCACCGTTTGCAAATCGGTTTGACCCTTAATGGCGATTCGTCCCGAACAATATGGGCACCCAATACCGTTGTTTCTACTATTTATTGATGCTTGCCACTCATGTCCTTTTTGACATTTCCACCATGCTTTTTTGTTGCTACCAAGAGTTAATTGTGATGGATCAAAATCTGTATTTCTTTCCCAGTTCCATTCTGCCATCAGTTCGGCATTATCAATTACGTATTTCTTTTCTGCCATAACCTTGGCACCTCGCTTTTTGAACATTATATATAACATTATACCATAAAATTCTTCAATAGTAAATACGCCCTTAAATTCATAACCTGTTATGTTTTCGGTGTTCGTTGACGGGAGCAAATATTCATTGCCGGGCAAAGAGTAAAAATGCGGATTTTCGGTGCTTTTTGCTTATGCGGTAACCTTATATCCCCGATATAATTTTAGTACAAAGCCCCGTTTTTACAGCGCCTTGTACAAACAAGAGCGACGATAACAGGTGCAAAAGCACAAAGAATTAAGGTTGATTCGTTTTGAATCAACCTTAATAAGTATTGGTCGAGGCGACAGTCAAGGCGTTTTCACGCCTTGTGTGCTCGTTGACCGTTGCAAGGCAACAGTACCCAACTCGCACATACTTCGCTAAAAAACAGTGTACCACACTGTTTTTTTAACGCTACGTACCTTCTCAAGGTTCAAATCCTACCGCCAAAAACAAAAAACACCTGCGATGCAGGTGCTTTTTGGTTGGTCGAGGCGACAGGATTCGAACCTGCGGCCCTCTGGTCCCAAACCAGATGCGCTACCAAGCTGCGCTACGCCTCGAACTTCTTTATTATTATATGCAGTTTTTTTAGTTTTGTCAAACGGAAAAAATTGCGGGTTAGTGGGGTGAGAAACTTGTTTCCACAACATATAGTGGTGTAGCCGAAAATCCTTGCGGCGTGGGCGATTATGGGTGAAAATTATTCGAAAAAAATGCAAAAATCGTTTGACATTCCGTCAAAAGTGGTATATTATAGATAAGCATTATGGCTAAAAGAATGCAATTTTTTCCGGAGGACGCTGTCAATGAAGCGTGTTGCAGGGGTTAAACAAGTGAACAAAGCCCTTGAAAACAGTAAGGCACAGCAAGTGTTTGTTGCTCTTGATGCCGATAAAAAACTTCAGGAAAAAATCATAATTCTTGCTCAAGAGAAAAATGTGAAAATAGTTTATGCTGAAACTATGGCGCAACTTGGCAAGGATTGCGGTATTGCGGTTCCCGCCGCTGCCGCTGCCGACATTTGTGATTAGTTCCGAGGGTTGCGGAATTAATAAATATTTTCTATTTTTCCGAGGAAGGAGGAAACAGAAATTGCCAACAATTAATCAGATTATTAAAAACGGCAGGAAGAAGACCACATATAAGTCTTCAGCTCCTATTCTTCAGCAGTGCCCTCAGCGCAGAGGTGTTTGCCTTAGCGTTAAGACCATGACACCTAAGAAGCCTAACTCAGCACTCCGTAAGGTTGCCCGTGTAAGATTGGCTGCAAACGGTATGGAAGGTACATGCTACATTCCCGGTATCGGCCACAATCTTCAGGAGCACTCAGTTGTTCTTATCCGTGGCGGCCGTGTTAAGGATCTTCCTGGTGTAAGATACCACATTATCCGTGGCGCACTTGATACTGCAGGCGTAGCTAAGAGAATGCAGGCAAGAAGTAAGTACGGCGCTAAGAAACCCAAGAAGTAATTTTGAACATTCGCTGCGTTTAAAGTTATTTCAAAAGGTATTATCAAGTCTCCGAGTATGCTGACGGAGCGATGATTTTAGAAAAAATATCGTTTAACCTTGCTCGAAAGTAAGGTACACAGTTTAAGGAGGAAAATTTTATGCCTAGAAGAGGTGGCGTGCAGAAGCGCGACGTGCTTCCGGATCCTATGTACGGCTCAAAGGTTGTAACAAAGCTTATCAACCAGGTTATGTACGATGGTAAAAAAGGTACAGCACAGCGTATATGCTATGACGCTTTTGATATTATTAAGGAAAAGACAGGCCGTGAGCCTTTAGAAGTTTTTGATGAAGCAATGGAAAATGTTATGCCTTTGCTTGAAACAAAAGCTCGCCGTGTAGGTGGCTCCAACTATCAGGTTCCTATTGAAGTTCGCCCTGACCGCAGACAGACACTTGGTCTTCGCTGGCTTGTAATGTTCACCCGTAAGCGCGGTGAGCGTACAATGGCAGAAAGACTTGCAGCTGAAATTCTTGATGCTGCAAACAATACAGGTGCAAGTGTTAAGAAGCGTGAAGATACCCACAAGATGGCCGAATCCAACAAGGCATTCGCTCATTATCGTTGGTAATAGGGAGGAATATTTATGCCAAGAGCATTTTCACTTGAAAATACAAGAAATATCGGTATCATGGCTCACATCGATGCCGGTAAAACAACTACTACCGAGCGTATTCTTTACTACACCGGTAAGATCCACAAGATCGGTGAAACTCACGAAGGTGCAGCAACCATGGACTGGATGGAGCAGGAAAAAGAACGTGGTATAACCATTACTTCTGCTGCTACAACAGCTCAGTGGAAAGGTCATCGTATCAACATTATTGATACCCCCGGCCACGTTGACTTCACTGTTGAAGTTGAGCGTTCACTTCGTGTTCTTGACGGTGCAGTTTCAGTTTTCTGTGCTAAGGGCGGAGTTGAACCCCAGTCCGAAACTGTTTGGAATCAGGCAGTTAAGTATGGCGTACCCCGTATGGCTTACGTTAACAAGATGGACATTATGGGTGCAAACTTCTATCGTGTTTTAGACATGATGAAGACCCGTCTCCATGCAAATGCTATTGCTATGCAGCTTCCTATCGGTGCTGAGGATTCTTTCGTAGGTATTATCGACCTTCTTGATATGAAGGCTCGTATCTACAGAGATAACCTTGGTGAACAGATCGATATCGTTGATATCCCTGAAGATATGGTTGACAAAGCACAGGAATATCATGACGCTATGGTTGAAAGCATCTGCGAAACAGATGATGAACTTATGGAAAAATTCCTTATGGAAGAAGTTCCCACAATCGAAGAGCTTAAAGCAGCACTTCGTAAGGCAACTATCGCCAATAAGGTTACACCCGTTTTCTGCGGTACATCATATCATAACAAGGGCGTTCAGATGCTCCTTGATGCTATCGTAGATTATATGCCCTCACCTGTTGACATTCCTGCTATTAAGGGTACTCTTCCCGATAGCGATCAGGAAGTTGAGAGAAAGGCTTCTGATGAAGAACCCTTCTCAGCACTTGCATTTAAGATTATGACCGACCCCTTTGTTGGTAAACTTGCATTCTTCCGTGTGTATTCAGGTACTTGCGAAGCAGGTTCCTACGTATATAACAGCGTTAAGAATAAGAGAGAACGTTTCGGCCGTATCCTTATGATGCATGCTAACCACCGTGAGGAAATTGATAAGGTTTATGCTGGTGATATCGCTGCAGCAGTTGGTCTTAAGGACACAACTACAGGTGATACACTTTGTGATGAATCACAGCGTGTTATTCTTGAATCAATGGAGTTCCCCGATCCCGTTATTAACGTAGCTATCGAGCCCAAGACAAAAGCAGGTCAGGAAAAGATGACTATGGCTCTTGTTAAGCTTGCTGAAGAGGATCCCACATTCAAGACTTATACCGATCAGGATACAGGTCAGACAATTATCGCCGGTATGGGCGAATTGCATCTTGAAATTATCGTTGACAGACTTCTTCGTGAATTCAAGGTTGAGGCTACCGTTGGTGCACCTCAGGTTTCATATAAGGAAACTATCCGCCGCGAAGTTACTCAGGAAGGTAAGTTCATCCGTCAGTCCGGTGGTCACGGTCAGTACGGTCACTGCGTAATTAAGATGATCCCCACCGAACCCGGAGAAGGTTATTCATTCGAGAACAAGACCGTTGGTGGTGTTGTTCCCAAGGAATATATTCCTGCAGTTGACGCAGGTATTAAGGAAGCTGCAAAGAGCGGTCTTCATGGCTACGAAGTTGTTGACTTCAAGGTTGAACTTCTTGATGGTTCATACCACGATGTTGACTCTTCAGAAGCAGCATATAAGATCGCAGGTTCAATGGCATTCAAGGAAGGTCTTAAGAAGGCTGACGCTTGCTTGCTTGAACCCATGATGAAAGTTGAAGTTACCATGCCTGATGAATATCTTGGCGACGTTATGGGTAACATCAGCGCTCGTCGCGGCCGTCCTGAAGGCACTGAAAGCGTTATGGGCGTTCAGATCCTTCATGCAATGGTTCCCCTTAGTGAAATGTTCGGTTATGCAACCGACCTTCGTTCACGTACACAGGGCCGTGGTAACTACGTAATGCAGTTCTCACACTATGAAGAAGTACCTAAATCAGTTGCTGAAAAGATCAGCAAGTAATTAAAAAATAATTGGAGGAAAATTAAAATGGCAAAGAGTAAGTTTGAAAGAACTAAACCCCATGTAAACATCGGAACCATCGGTCACGTTGACCATGGTAAAACAACCCTTACAGCAGCAATCACAACCTGCCTTTCCAAGATCGGTGGCGCAGAAGCAATGGCATATGATGCAATTGATAAGGCACCCGAAGAG
>JAZQII010000010.1:0-25857 GCA_045541035.1 Clostridia bacterium
CGAACCCAAAGGAACTGATTTTGTGATAGAAAACGGCTCGCGAAGCGAAGGAATACCGGGCGTATTTCAAGCGACAAGAGTCGTTTTATGCGCAAAAGCAGTCCTATTGGGCGTTATGGGTTCGATTCCCTTCGGCTATACACAATGGCTTTGACGATCTTCATGATTTTCCGGAGCGAACTCCGCTAATGGGATATTATGATGAAGAGAATCCCGTTGTTTCAGACTTTGAAACGAAATGGGCTTTGGAACACGGTATAAATTGTTTTATCCATTGCTGGTACAGATACAAGGAGTTTGAAAACATGCCCGTAAAACGCGAGCATCTTCGTTGCGTTCACGCTTTACACGAAGGCTTTTTCCACTCAAAGTATCAGTCCCTAATGAATTTTGCCATTATGTTCGAAAACAATCCGCGTTGGGCAAATACTACAAGAGACGATCTTTTAAATAATCTTATGCCTTTCTGGTACGAAAATTATTTCAGGCGAGAAAATTATTTAAAGATCGATAATAAACCTGTGCTTTTTGTTTGTCAGAAACATATTTTGGAAGATGCTTTTTCTTCTGTTGACGAACAACTTGAAACCTTTGAAAAATGCCGTGAATATATGAAAGAAAAAGGTTTTTCAGGGCTTATTATTGCCTGCTGTCTGTGGGGATATCAAGGCGAAAAAGAAAAAGAGATTTTTAAAGATTGTGATAATCGCGGTTATGATTTTCACTTTACTTACTCTTCAAGTTATTCTCCCGAAAAAAATTATCCCTCGGAAGAAGAAATCTTTAACGGACAGTGTGACATATTAAAAAGCCGTTTTGAAATTTCTCCTTTACGGCACACGCCTACCGTTTCATGCTTCCGCGATTGCACTCCCCGCCATTCCGAAGCATGGGCAAAAAAGGGTTACGAATTTTTCCGCAACGAAACTATTTACCATCAATCTCCTGAAAATTTCAGAAAAATCATAAAAAAGATGAAAGAAATGGCAGATGCCCTTCCCGAAAACTCTTACGGCAGAAAAATTTTCATGATCGATAACTGGAACGAATGGGATGAAGGACACTACGTTGCACCTTCCCACGAATTTGGCTTTAAGTATCTTCAAGCAATAAGGGAAGAACTGACTTTGAGAGATAATCTTCCCGATTATCGTACCCCCGGTGATCTGGGAATCACCGATCTTAACTCTTCATGGGAAGAACCCGATTTAAGTGAGATCTGCAAAAAGAAATATAGAATAAATCCTTTGAAAACCGGAATCTAATTTTTCATATAACGCAAAAAAAGAGGAATATTTCTCTTTCTCTGTGCAATAGGCGACAAAATTGAATTAAAAAGTTTTAGCTGATGCACATGTATATTTTCTGTTTTTATATGGAATAAATCTATTTTTAAAAAAATCAAGATTGAACAAAACCTCCTTTTGTGCTAAACTTATAACACAAATAGGAGGTTTCTTTATGCACTCTGTTATATTTAAAAACACTGAAAACAGTTGGAAAAATGCCCTGCCTTTAGGCAACGGCGTTTTTGGCGCTATGGCATATTACTGTGATGGGGATTTTTTTCTGCCCTTAAACCATTATGAAATATATTATAACATTAGCGAAAACGTTTTGCCAAAGGACAAGTTAAAGGCATCTCCTTTAGTAAAAAATCCGGGCGAATATCGCAAAGAAACAATAGCCCGCGCCCAAAGGAATCAACAAAAAAAAGGCGAAAGTTTCACTTATTACCGCCTTGATAAAAACATTGGACAATCTTATTCGGTAAGGAGTTTTGACGGAAGTTATCCGCAGACAGGCGAACTTTTATTTAAACTTTCAAAAAACCTTAAAAGAGAAGAAACGCTTCTTTGTCTTGATATTGAAAAGGCTACCGTTTCCCTTGATATTGATAATACTTTCCACATGGAAACGTGCATTTTAAGAAAAGATCTGGTTCTTTCGGAAATAAAAGGCGCAAAATATATTGATTCTATAGCGTTAGGCATTTCACCGCAACGCAGTCTTGATATGCCTGACGTTCAATATATGCAAATAGACGAAACAACTTTCTCATATAAAGTCAATATGATTTTAGGCGAAAAGAAGACTTTTTCTTTTTGCGGTATCGTTAAACTTATTGGTTGTATAGGTCAACTTGAAAACAATAACATTCTTCTGAAAAACCAGGAAGAAAACGTAAAAATTCTTGCCGGAATTTTTACCTCATGGCATTATGACGACGTTCTTTTTTCAGGTCTTAATGAAATGGAAAAATCCCTTTTAATCATTGATGAACTTAAAAAAGAACACCAAGCTTATTGGAAAGACTTTTTTGGCAGATCTTCTGTTACCTTGCCCGACAAATTCCTTGAAAAAGTTTATTATATAAACCAATATGCCCTTGACTGTTGTTCCGGTAAAAACGGAATAATGAAACATCACGCCTGTGGCCTTAACGGTTTATGGGATATAAAACACCCTAATCTTTGGGGCAGTATGTGGTACTGGGACGTAAATATTCAGGCCGCCTTTGCAGGCGTTTTCTCAAGCAACCGCCTGGATTTAGGCAAAGTTTTTTCCGACGGATTACTTTCTTATGTTGAACTTGCAGAACGCTTTGCAAAAAACGTCCATAACTTTGATGGTGTAGCCCTTGATTACCCCTATGCATTCTATTTTTCCACTTGGCCGTGGTGTGCACAATACCTTTGGTCGCAGTATGAGTATTCTTTAGATGCAGATTATCTTAAAAATGAAGCGTACCCGCTTTTCCTTAAACTTTGTAAATTTGCACTTCAACTTTTTGAATATGACGAAAACCGCAAAGAATACGTTGTTTATCCTGACATTTCCCCTGAGCAAGGTCCCCTTGCACATAATACGGTAATTACTGTCGCAAGTGTAAAATATATGCTCACCTTCACTCTGGAGGCGGCAAAAATTCTTAACGATAACAACGAATTGCTTGACGATATTCGCCATCTTTTGGAAAATCTTCCTAAATATGCTACTGCAACAGATGAATTCGGTGAACGTTTTATTGATTCTGAGGATGCCCCTAAAAATTTGTGGATACGTCATCCAAGTATGCTTATGCCCGTATTTCCCACCGGTGAAATTGATATCGAAAGCGATGAAAAACTTAAAAAAGTCGTCATGAACACTGTAAAATTCCTTGAAAATAATTGTGAGATCGGTGTTTTTCAGGTAAGTTGGCTTTCCGCAGTCAGCGCAAGAATGGGTGACGGTCAAAGGGCGCTTCGTCTTTTATACGAAATGGGTCTTGATCATATGCTTCGCTCAAACGGACTTTCTGCAGAAGAAACCGAACGTTTTATGAACTATTGTCTTATTATGCGTCAGCCTCTTTATTACCCCTGCATGATGGAGTTTACCGGCGAACTTCTTGCCGCAGTAAACGAAATGCTTATGCAGTCAAACGGTGGAATTATCCGCGTTTTCCCGGCAATGCCTACCGGCGAAACGGAAAACGAGCGCATGTTGATTAACGGCTTTGCCCAGGAAGGTTTTGACAACAGATATTCTCGCTATCCCGCCTGGAATGACGTTCGTTTTGACAAGCTCCTTGCCCGCGGTGCTTTTGAAGTGAGTGCATCGCTTAAAAACGGAGAAGTTGAATTTATTAAGATCAAGAGTCTCAAAGGCGGTAAAGTAAAAATCACATCACCCTATCCGCTTAAAAAAATTGCGCCTTGCAACAATAACGTAATCGAAATTGACACTACGGCAGGCTGTCAATACGTTTTCGGTGTTTACTCAGAAGAAAAACAAGAAGATAACAGAAGAATAAACGAACATCTTACTTACACAAAACGCCGTATTTTCATAGGTGAAGATTCTGAAAGCAAATATAAAACCGCCCTTGATTCCTTTATTCGTGATTGGTATTTAGGCAATGTGCGAATGGAAAATCACAACGTATATAAATTTGATTTCGGTCTTGATTTTGAAAAAGATTATTCAAAGGACCTCTATTCCCAATTCTATGGTGCAGAAAAAATGATTATCGGCACAATGGCATTTAACCGTTTTTCTGTGCTTCCATTTACGGCGAAAAGAGGGTTTGGCTTCACCGATACAGAAAACATTTCGGCAGTTGACAGAGGTGAACCTGACAATTTGCGCCGTGATTTCCTTGAAGGCGAAAAGGACACCACATTCCTTATAGAAGCGCCTAGGGGACAATATGAATTATTTGTTGTCTCCGGTGATTTTCTTGAAGAAAGCGTAACAAAACTTTCTTGCCCCGAAGGTAGAACTTGCGGCGGCGAACTTATTAAAAAGGGACATTTCCAATGTAAAGTTATTCCCCTTGTTCACGAAAAAGACGGTTTGATCGAACTTAAAATCTCAACCGAAAAGGGTAAAAAGTGGAAACTTAATTATATTCTTATGAATTTATATAAACAGTTGTAATCAAAAAACACCTCTGAAAAATTCAGAGGTGTTTTTGCTCTTATATTTCCGGAATTTCCATAAGTTCGCCGCCACGTTTTGCAGATTCTGCGGCAATAATACCGGGAACGGTCATTCTGATACCCAGATCAATATCAATGGGAGGCTTTGTGTCATCAACAATACACTTTATAAAAGCCTTCATCATTTTAAGGTCGGCACCGCCATGCCCTGCACCGCCTTTTTCATTGGGAAAACCAAGCGTTACGGGAATATCTATTTTTTCATCAATGGAGCCGGGTACGTCCATAAACCGCGCGAAAGAATGCGCATCACCTAAAGGCTTTGTCTTGTCTGTTTCAATGGTTCCTTTTGTGCCGATTATGGCAAAATTATGATCAAAACCAACGTAAGCATCAAAAACAATAAGAATCCTTATAACCGCACCCTTTTTAGTTTTAAAAATTGCAACGCTGTTTTTATCAGGACGATAAGGATTATAAAGTTCATCAGGTTGCATACAGGAAACGCTTACACATTCATCATTCATGATATAAAGAAGCGGTCCTAAGTTGTGGGTCAGATACTTTATTGCAGGGTTAAAATATCTCCAATGGTTGGGATCATAGTCTGCCTGAGTTTTCTCGCGTATATCAGAACCGTGAATATATTCGCTTTCGGCATAAACAACTTGTCCTAATTTGCCCTCGTCATACATGCTTTTCCAAGCCTCAATAAACGCCCAATAACAACAGTTTTCGCCTGTCATATATTTTAATTCAGGATGGCGCAATACTGCCGCTTTAAGCCTTTTTGCTTCTTCAACTGAGTTTACCGCAGGAATCTCACTTAAAACGTGTTTTCCCGAATCAAGTGCCTTTATAACGTATGGCACATGATAAATTGCTTCAGTTGCAATAAAAACCGCATCAACATCTGCCTTTTCAATCATTTCATCAAAGGAGGAATAACTTTCAAAATCTTTAAACCCTGCCTTTTCATAATCTTCAACAGCCTTTTTTAGTTTTTGGGGATCAATATCACATACTGCCGTTAATTTAACGTTTTTCTCATTTATAGCCTCAATAGTAACGTCCTTGCCTCTTCCTAGACCTACAACGCCTAATTTTACAATTTTCATAAAATTCTCCTTTATTTAATATTGATCAATATAATTGCCGCAGTGCCGATAATCATACCCGCAACCTGACGCGGCAAAAACTTTTCCTTAAACATTATTTTTGAAACTAAAAATGAAAAGATCATGCCTATACCTGAACGAACGGGCGATGCTATTGATATGACAAGCAACTGATTGGTAAAAAGAGTTATAAAGTTTGTAAGCCCGTTGGAAAGGCCTGCAACTGATGAATAAAGTGTTCCGTTCTTTAAAATATAAAAAGTATCCTTGCCATCTTTAATAACGCCTATAACAAAAAGTGCCAACGCAGAAAAGCCAAGACCAATTATCATAAATTCGTTATCCAATGCGCTTTCAAACTTCAGTTGTTGCATTTTCATAATGACGCCGTACATACCGCTTCCAACAGCGGCAAGCGCTATACATATAATCCACTTAAAAGATGCTTTTTCCTCATTTTCTGATTTAGGCAATCTGCTTAGATAAAGAGATATAAGCATAAGGGCGATTCCGATTACGGTAAAAATTCCTATATCATCATGCAAAAAGAAAATCCCGTAGCCTATAGAAAAAATTCCACCGTAAGATAAAATCAGTCGTGATAACGCAAAAGGGCCACACCCTAAAGCGACAAATGCCATAATCGATGAGATACAGTAAAATATCCCCGACAAAATGCCGTACGGTAACATTTCCAACCTAAAATCAAAACCGCCTTTATCGGTGATAACAAAGAAAAGCATTGAAAAAAACGAAACAATACCCGTAAAAACAAATCCGCCTTTATCATGCTTTTCGTTGTATTTTTTTATCATTATGCTTTCTATAAGATTCACACCGCTTGATGCAAAAGTCAAAGCAATAAATAAGGCAATATCCATAATTTTTCTCCCTTTATATATCGAAAATAATATATCACTCAGCACACCTTTTGCAAATGGAAAAATCCCCTTTTTTTATGCAAAAAAGTATTTTGCTCTTGCAAATATGTTTTTAATATGCCATAATACAATAAAAGATTGTAACCACGGAGAAATTTATGGATAGTATTTGCAGATTTATGCCCCCTAAGAAAAATGATCATAACCTCAAAATGGTTCATTTTGTGTATGAAACGGATTTTGTTTCCATGAAACAACCCTTTATCCGCCCAATATATTACTTACATCTTGTAACTTCAGGAGAAGCCGTTATCCGATTTTCAAAAAAGGAACAAAAATTAACTCCCGGAACGATCTTTTTCTTTTTTCCTGCCGTTCCCTATGAAATTGACGGTAATGAAGATTTCCGCTATACCTATATCAGTTTTATGGGTGACGGTGTTTCGGAACTCTTATCCGGCATTGGCATTACCATGGAAAATTCCGTTTTTAGAGGCTTTTCACACCTTACCGAGTTATGGTTGAGTTCAATTATCCGCGTAAGTCAACATAATGCAAATCTTCTTACCGAAAGCGTTCTTCTTAACACACTTTCATATATCGCAGAAAAAACAAACACTCTTCGCCCCATAAAAAGCAGTGAGCAGCTTTTTGACGTGATAGTTGACTATGTTGATACTCATTACCGCGAGACCGACATTTCCTTGCGCGCCGTTGCAAACATTTTCTCTTATACCGAAAAATATCTCTCGCACTTTTTTAAAAGTAATATGGGCATCGGCTTTAATGAATATCTTAATAATCTACGCTTTAAACATGCCTGCCGCTTAATAGACAGTGGCGCAACTACCATCTCCGAAATTGCCATAAACTGCGGATTTTCTGATCCTTTATATTTCTCAAAGTTTTTTAAAAAGAAAACGGGGCTTTCACCAAGTGAGTATATTCAAAAACAATAATTTTTTACAGACCTTTTACGGTCTGTATTTTTATTCATAATTATATAATAAATACTATATATCTATTGACATTTTATACTTTCTACTGTATAATGGTAGCGGTGAAAATATTTTCAATTTTTTGTTTGTTTAGATAAAATCGGATTTCCACTAAATTTTTTGAACAGGAGGTGTTTTGACATGATGGAATTATGGTTAGGTATAGTTATTGCCGTTGCAACACTTATCATCGGTCTTGCAGTTGGCAGTGTAATACAAAAACGGACAATTGAAGCGAGAATGGGCAGAGCTGATGAAGCCGCCAACCGCATACTTGAAGATGCAAAAAACAGAGCAGAGATCCTTTCAAAGGAAAGAATTTCAGAAGCAAAAGACGAAGTTCACCGCTTAAGAAGCGAGTGTGACGCAGAATGTAAAGAGCGCCGTAACGAAGTTACAAAGCTTGAGAAAAGATTTCTTCAAAAAGAAGAACAGTTAGACAAAAAGGTTGCTTCTCTTGAAGCAAAAGAAGAAAAACTTACTGCAAAAGAAAAAGAACTTGAAGATGAATTAACTGCCGCAGAAGAATTAAATGCGCGCAGAATTACCGAACTTGAAAAGGTTGCAGGTCTTTCCTCCGAGGAAGCAAAGCAAGCACTTATTGAGTCAGTTGAACACGAAGCACGCCACGATGCCGCAATTAAGGTTCGCGATATTGAGGCTCAAGCTAAAAGCGAAGGCGAAAAGATCGCACGTAACATTATCACAATGGCAATTCAGCGTTGCGCCGCCGATCACGTTGCAGAAACTACAGTTTCAGTAGTTGCTCTTCCCAATGATGAAATGAAGGGCAGAATTATCGGCAGAGAAGGCAGAAACATTAAGGCTATCGAAACAGCAACAGGTGTTGAACTTATTATTGACGATACACCCGAAGCAGTTATCCTTTCTTCCTTTGATCCCGTTCGCCGCGATATCGCTCGTATCGCCCTTGAACGTCTTATCGTTGACGGAAGAATCCATCCCACCAGAATCGAAGATATGGTTGAAAAGGCTCGCAAAGAAGTTGAACAACAGATCAAAGAAGCCGGTGAGGCAACTGTTTTCGATGCAGGTATCCACAATATTCACCCTGAACTTGTTAAGATCTTAGGTCGTCTTAAATACCGTACAAGCTATGGTCAGAACGTACTCAAGCACTCGCTTGAGGTTTCATACATTGCAGGTCTTTTAGCAGGTGAAATCGGCGCAGACATCACCTTAGCAAAGCGCGCAGGTTTGTTACACGATATCGGTAAAGCAGTTGACCATGAGGTTGAAGGCACTCATATTCAGATCGGTGTTGATCTTGCTAAAAAGTACCGTGAAAACAATGAAGTTATTCACTGTATCCAAGCTCACCATAATGACGTTGAACCTCAGACCATCGAAGCCGTTCTTGTTCAGGCTGCCGATGCTATCTCAGGCGCACGTCCCGGTGCAAGACGCGAAACTCTTGAAGCCTACATCAAGCGTCTTGAACAACTTGAAGAAATTGCAAACTCCTTTAACGGTGTTGAAAAATCCTTTGCAGTTCAGGCAGGCAGAGAAATCAGAATTATCGTTAAGCCTGAAGTTGTTTCAGAAGAAGCAACAGTGCTTATGGCTAAGGATATTGCAAAGCGCATAGAAACCGACATGGTTTACCCCGGTCAGATCAAGGTAAACGTTGTTCGTGAAACACGAAAAGTTGAGTATGCAAAATAACGGGCTTTCGCCCTTTCAAAAAACATAACAAGTTATATTTTTTGATACTCACGCGGCTGCGTGCCTATACAGGCGACTTGCCTTGTGCAAGGTGTTTTTTGCACCGCACATGTCGCTGCAAAAAACTTATTTATTATATTAATTTAATAGGTATGGGGGTTAATTAACCCCCTTTTTTTAAGAATGACATGATACTTATTGATATAAATAACCTTACCGTTTCCTTTGGCGAAAAGGACATTTTCAAAAACGTAACTCTGCAGATACAAAAAGGTCAATGTATCGGACTTACCGGTCTTAACGGTGCAGGAAAAACGACTTTAATGAAAGTAATTGCAGGCGTTCAGGAATATTCAGAAGGTTCTGTTTCCATTCATAAAGGTATAAAAATCGGATATCTTGAACAGCAACACACCGCCATTGGCACTCATACAGTTTTTGAAGAAGCCACAAAAAGTTTTGACGAACTTTTTTCAACAGAAGAACGAATGCATAAAATTGAAGAAGAAATGACGCTTCCCGATGCCGATATCGTCGCCCTTGGTGAACGCTATCAAAAAGCCCAAGATGAATTTGATTCTTTGGGCGGATACGGCTGGAAAAGCAGATTGATGGGTGTTTTAAAAGGGTTAGGCTTGCCCGAAGAATTTTGGGATAAGCCGATAGACACTCTTTCAGGCGGAGAAAAAACGCGTTTGGCTCTTGCAAAAATGCTTTTGCAAAACAACGATATTCTTCTCCTTGACGAGCCTACAAACCATCTTGATCTTGATGCGGCGCAATGGCTCACCGATTATCTTGCACGCTTTTCAGGAACGATTCTTTTGATCTCCCATGACCGTTACATGATGGATAAACTTTGCGACGGTGTTGCACAGATCGAAAACGGGAAACTTCATTATTATAAAGGCAACTATACTGAATATTGCCGCAAGTGGGAAGAAGAATTAAAGGCAAACCAGCGCCTTTACGATAAACAGCAAGACGAAATTAAACGTCAGCGTGCCATCATTGCCCGCTACCGTCAATTTAATCGCGAAAAATCCATTCGCGCCGCCGAAAGCAGAGAAAAAGTTTTAGCAAAAATGGAAATTATCGATGCACCTGAAACGCACAACGATATGCGCCTTAATTTTAACATGGAGCGCATTTCAGGCGGTGACGTATTAAAAATCCGTTCCGTAAAAAAGAGTTTTGAAAACAAAACGCTTTTTGATAATTTTTCGGCAGAAGTCAAACAAGGACAGAAAATCGTTATCATCGGTCCCAACGGCGCAGGCAAAACCACTCTTATGGAACTGCTTTTAGGCAGGCAATTTCCTCAATCAGGTGATATTTTAAAAGGCGTAAACGTTGACTTTGGCTACTATGAGCAGGGGCACCGCGATTTTATGGGCAAAGATTCCGTTATGGATATGGTCTGGAGCGGTAACCGCAATTTAACGCAGACTTTCGTTCGCTCACGTTGCGCCGCAATGCTTTTCTTTGGTGAAGACGTTTTTAAGGAAGGCACAGTTCTTTCAGGTGGCGAAAGGGCAAGAGTCGCTTTAGCAAAACTCTCCGTTATGGGCGCAAACACCCTTATTCTTGACGAACCTACCAACCACCTTGACATGGACTCCCGCGAAGTTTTGGAAGATGCTTTAGAGCGCTTTGAGGGAACGATTATTGCCGTTTCCCACGACCGCTATTTTATAAAC
The DNA here is from genome assembly GCA_045541035.1 of Clostridia bacterium. Classification (GTDB taxonomy): domain Bacteria; phylum Bacillota; class Clostridia; order Christensenellales; family QALW01; genus UMGS1322. Next base: position 10,811 of record JAZQII010000010.1, read on the forward strand.
CGCATTGCCGACACTCTTTGGGTAATAAAAAACGGCACCGTTGAAATTTTTAAAGGCGGATATGATGATTATTTAGCATCTCTTAAGCCTGAAATTCAGGAAGAAAACGTTGTTTCCGTCAACAAAACTCAGCAAGCAAAGGACCGAGCAAAAGAACGTGAAGTCCGTGAAAACGACAAGAAAAAGCGTGCAAAGATCCGCGAACTTGAAAAAGAAATAGAAATTTTGGAGCAGAAGCAAGCCGAGTATGAAGAACTGTTTACAAAGCCTGAAATATATTCTGACTCACAAAAAATGTTAGAAGCACAAAATCAGTACAATAATATAAAAGAAACTCTTGATAAAACTATGGAAGAATGGATGGAATTAAGCCAATGATCGAAAAACTGACGGGCAACGAACTTAAGCGAATTTTCAACGAGACCGGTTTTGGTTTTTCAAAGTCATTGGGGCAAAACTTTCTTTGCGACGAGCGCATTTTAAACATGATTGCCGATGATGCAAAGATTTCAAAAGACCAGACTGTTCTTGAAATCGGCACAGGTGCAGGCACCTTAACTCGCGTACTTGCAAAGCGCGCAAAAAAAGTTGTTTCCGTTGAAGTTGATAAATCGCTTCTTCCGGTACACGAGCAAACTTTAGACGGCTTTGATAACGTTAAAGTAATAAATGCTGACTTTCTTTCCCTGGACATCAAAAAATTCTACGAGGAAGAACTTGAAGAGGATTTTGCAGTATGCGCAAATCTCCCCTACTATATCACCACCCCGATAATTATGGGACTTCTCGAAAGCGGAGTAAAGTTTAAATCCATTACAGTACTTGTACAAAAAGAAGTTGCCCAGCGTATGGCGGCAAAGGAAAATACACCTGAATATGGCTCACTTACTTGTGCGGTGCAGTTCTATACAAAAACCAATCTTTGCTCAAAAATACCTGCTTCTTGCTTTTATCCCGCGCCAAAAGTTGCCTCCCAGGTTATTCGCCTTGAAAAACTTGAAAAGCCTCTTGTTGAAGTTAAAAGTGAAGAAACTTTCTTTAAATGCGTAAAGGCGGCATTTGCAATGCGCAGAAAAACGTTGGCAAATAATCTTATTGCGTCTTTCAAATTAGACCGCCCCACGGCAGAAAAAATTATTACCGATTGCGGTTTCTCGCCTACAGTACGCGGTGAGGCCCTTTCAATAAAAGATCTTGCAACCATTTCAGATAAATTAGGAGGAATTTAAAATGGACGTTAAAGAATTAAAGGAAAAATTGTTTTATGCTCCCGAAAACGGCATCAGCCGTGTAAGCGACGAGGAATTAAAAAAGGCAGACCAATTCTGTGAAGATTATAAAAAGTTCCTTGACGAAGCAAAAACCGAGCGCGAAGCCGTTGATGCTTCCATCGCCATTGCTGAAAAAGCAGGCTTCAAAGCATACGAAAAAGGCAAAAAGTACGTTGCAGGCGACAGATATTATGTAAACAATCACAAAAAATCAGTTGTTTTCGTTGTTATCGGTGAAGAAGACGCTTCAAAAGGTGTTCGTATCAGCGCCGCTCATATTGATTCACCCCGCCTTGACTTAAAGCCCAATCCCCTTTATGAAGAAATTGAACTTGCAATGCTTAAAACCCACTACTACGGCGGTGTAAGAAAGTATCAGTGGGCAACAATTCCTTTAGCACTTCACGGTGTTTTTGTAAAAAAAGACGGTACAACAATTAAGGTGAACGTTGGTGAAGATGAAAACGATCCCGTATTTGTTGTAAACGATCTTCTTCCCCACCTTGCAAGTGAGCAGAACAAGCGTTCACTTTCTGACGGCATCAAGGGCGAAGAATTAAATATTCTTATTGGCTCACGTCCTTTTAAGGCTGACGAAGGCAGCGAACTTGTAAAACTTAACATTTTAAATATTCTTTTTGAAAAATACGGTGTTACCGAGGCTGATTTCCTCTCAGCAGAACTTGAAGCCGTTCCCGCTTTCAAGGCAAAGGATGTTGGCTTTGACCGTTCACTTATCGGTTCATACGGTCATGATGACAGAGTTTGCGCATATCCTTCCTTGATGGCTCTTTGCGATATTAAAGTTCCCAAAAGAACTGCTATCTGCATTCTTGCAGATAAAGAAGAGATCGGCTCAATGGGCAACACAGGTCTTAACTCCGATTTCTTATTGCATATAATAAGCGATATTGCCCGTATGCAGGGTGTTGAGCCTGATGATACTCTCCGCGCTTCACAGTGCTTGTCTGCTGACGTTAATGCGGCAGTTGATCCCACTTTCCAGGACGTTTTCGAGCGCAAAAACGCATCATTTATCAATTATGGCGTAGTTATCACCAAGTACACCGGCGCGCGCGGAAAAAGCGGTTCAAACGATGCTTCTGCTGAATATATGGCAGAGATCAGAAAAATGCTTGATGATGCTAATATTATTTGGCAGACGGGCGAACTTGGCAAGGTAGACATCGGTGGCGGCGGAACAGTTGCATTATATATCTCCGCCCTTGGCATTGATACCGTTGGCCTTGGTGTTCCCGTACTTTCAATGCACGCACCCTTTGAAACAGTTTCAAAGCTTGACGTTTATATGACCTTCCGTACAATGTACGAGTTCTTTAAGTAAAACAAAAACGGCAGATTTTTCTGCCGTCAGTGCTCTGACGGCAATTCTGCCGTTTTTAATTTTCTCGGTTTTAAATAAAATAATATATTGAATTTGATATAAAACTATGATATAATTTTTTTTAAAAAAGCCTATTCGGAGGAACAAAAATGTATAAAAAGATCTTATTTGCCCTTGATATGGAGGGTGTGAACAACGTAGTCGGTGATCCGTACTCAGGACTTGTTACCACCTGCGAACAATACCAAATAGCAATACATCAGGCGGCACTTGAAATAAATGCGGCGGCAGAAGCACTTTTTGATATAGGCGTTGAATCTATCGACCTTTGGGATAACCACGGAGGCGCACACAACGTTATTCCTGAAGAAATTGACAAACGCATCAACATACTTGATCCTATTTGGGGACAGCCGAGAATGTATTTTGCACAAGGCAACAAATATGACTGCATCTGCTTTTTCGGATATCACACAATGGAAGGAACTTTGGGCGGTGTCCTTGCCCACACAATGAACAGCGGTGCTATACAGCACTATAAACTTAACGGCAAATATATAGGCGAAGTGGATATGGATTCATATATTGCCGCCTCTCACGGTATGCCCTCCCGTTTCTTTGCAGGCGGAGATATAACCTGCATGCAGGCAAAAAATGCCATACCTGAAATAGTAACTACCGTTACAAAAAAGGAACTTTCAAGAAACGAAGCAGTTTTCCGCGACAATTCCGAACTGTTTGAGGACATTCGAAAAAATATAGCGGAAGCAGTTAAGACCGACGCTCCCATAAGACCTCTTGCCTTCCCCGCGAAAATGGAAAAATCATTTAAGCGAACAGAAGATGCCGCAAAATATCTTTTATCGCTACGCTCAAAAAATATTGTTGCCGATCATCCCGATGATAGTATTCTCATAAAAGATGCCCACACGGTAGTTGCCACAGTCAATAATATTGACGAGTTCATCAAGTGTATATAAAATTAACCTCCTGCAAAAGTCTTGCAGGAGGCTTTGTTTTATGGTTGCCACAACACAGTAATGTGAAGTTTTTTTGCGCTCTTACTTCAACGTTTCGGGCATAAACTTCTTCCGCGCATACCACAATCTCTCAACCGAATCCATCAAAAGATGTTCATTATCTTCCCTTACCTGACGCCAAGGAGCATTACAATAGCCTAAAACCTGTTCATCGTGCGTAACGGTGGGAATATATAAAAGGGTTTCAGCGGGGTTTGAAGGCTCACCATAGGTTGAGCAGGTGGGAATCTGATCATATCCTGCTTCATCAAAAACCTTATATGCCTCTAATGCCTGATGGTGATAGTCGGTTACGGGATATTCCCTGAAATGCACATAGAACCAGTTGGAAAGAACAACATCCTTTGCAATATTTTCAAGAAAGAAATCAGGATGATTCCAATATAAATCGCCCCATATCCAAGGACGGGCACCGTTTTTGCGAACTGCATCAAACATAATATTGAAATCTTCAAGCATAAGTTCGGGGCAACGCATAACGGTAAGTTCACTTTGCCGTGCGCAATCGTAGGAATGTTCTTCATCCATACCCAAATGGAAAAGTTCAGGCTTATCAAAAAGTTCGCAAACTTCATTGATCAGATCAACAGTTACCTGACGGTAGATTTTTGATGAAACCATTCTTCTGTAATCTTTAAGCCAGCCGTGATGGATGGTTGAAAAATTAAGCTTGGGAATGGGTGTTAAGCCTAATGCTCTTGCTTCATTTAAAAGCTCCCTTAATTCCTCGTGTGAAAGAGCATCAGGTGCGGAGATTTCGGGATGTGATTTATATTGAACAGCATCGCCTACATCAATTAAAAGAGTGTTATATCCGCACTCCGAAGCGCGCTTAACGATTCTGTCCCACACGCCAAAATCAACGTCATTTTCAGGTTTTAACGCATCTAAATAGGCTTCGGGATTGAAAAGCTTTAAAAACATATCGGTTCCTTGACCGTCATCAGGTGCTTTGTGATTTGATAACTGTATAAAATATACCCACTTTTTGTCCATTTTTCATTCTCCTAAAAACATTTTGGCTTCTCGCCGTTTCGTTCTAATTATATCAAAAGAAAACAGCAAAATAAATTGCATTTTCTAACATAAACGTTGCATTTTTCAACTTAATGTTTTAAGAAATTATTACAAGTTTTTGTTGAAAAAACAGGTGCAATATGTTATAATTATATAAATATATACTAAAGGAGAAATTTTATGGCAAAACGTGTTCTTATTGTTGATGACGAGCCCCTGATCGTTAAAGGACTTAAATTCAGCCTTGAGCAGGAAGGCTATGAAACCGATTGTGCTTATAACGGTGAAGAAGCATTAAAAAAATATTCCGGCGCTGACTTTGATATTATTTTACTTGACGTTATGCTTCCCGGCATCAGCGGTACTGAAGTATGCCATAAAATCCGCGAGGAATCAATGATTCCTATTATCATGCTTACTGCAAAATCTGCCGACGAGGACAAGATCGAAGGTCTTACCGAAGGCGCAGACGATTATATGACAAAGCCTTTTAACGTTCAGGAATTAAAGGCAAGAATGAAGAATCTTTTAAGGCGTACCGAAGGCGCTTCTGTTCCTTCAGGCAACGAGATCCGCGTTAAAAATCTCGTTATGGATAAGGATAAGCGCACCGTTATTATTTCAGGCGTTGAAATCGAACTTACCGCAAAAGAATTTGATATTCTTTTACTTCTTGTAACCAATCCCGGCAAGGTTTTCAGGCGTGAAGATCTTCTGGAATATATATGGAAGGACTATTCAGGTGATATCCGCACAGTTGACGTACATATCCGCCGTCTTCGCCAAAAAATCGAAGGCGACCAGAATCAGCCTGAATACGTTTACACCAAATGGGGTGTAGGGTACTATTTTGCGGAAAAGTAAACCCGGTCTTAACATACTGTTCGGTGTAACGTACACCCTTATAATCGTTGCAGTTTTAGCAATAATAACTCTTTCTGTAACGACGTATCTTGGGAAGCATTTCCTTGATACCAGATACGAGGAACAAAAAACTACATTAAAAAGCTGCGCATCTGCACTTTTACCCTACATGGAAGAAATGGACCCCGATCTTATTCACGGGGTTTTATCTTCCTATGCACTTGAGGGTAACGGTAGGATGCTTTTTGTTGATTCATCAGGTTGTGTTCAGGCTGATTCCTTTTGTGTGCTTAACGGCACCATTCCCTATTCAGAAGAAATTGACGAAGTATTAAAGGGCGAAAAAGATACTTCCGTTGGCTATCACCGTCTGGAACTATCGGAAACAGCAATAACAAAAGATAATGATTACATAAATAAATCATCGGGAAAATATTGGGCGGCATATTACACTCAGGCAGTAATTTCATCAGGTCAGCAAAAGGGCGTACTTGTCCTTTCCGCCCCCGTTGAAGATATTGTTGAAAACGTAAATCAGGTAACGTTATGGCTTGGAATTTTCAGCGCGTTATTTACCGTTGTCGTTTCCCTTATAACTTTTTATTCAAGTAACGTGATGACACTTTCAATCAGGAAGTTTAACCGCGCCATTGCAAAAATGAGCGGCGGCGATTTCTCGGTGCGAGTTGACGAAAAGGAAATTGCAGAATTCGGTGAACTTGCAAAGGCCTTTAACATGATGTCGGAAAAACTTGAAAATCTTGACGAAGCACGAAATCAGTTTGTTTCCGATGCATCTCACGAACTTAAAACACCTTTGGCATCAATGAAGATCCTTTCTGAATCTCTTTTAACCCAGCCTGATGTGCCAAAGGAACTTTATAAAGAATTTATGGGTGATATCAATAGCGAAGTTGACCGTCTTTCCCTTGTTATAAACGATCTTTTGACTCTTGTGAAAACCGACCGCGGTATGGATACACTTGTTATCGGAGACGTTGAATTGGGCGAACTGATCAAACATATAACGGGTACCGTTTCTCCCCTTGCGCGAAGCAAGCACATAACCGTATCTTACGAATACGTTGACGTTTCACTAAAGGGTGATGAATTAAGATTAAATCAGGTTTTCACAAATATTATTGATAACGCCATAAAATATTCTCCTGAAAACACTACTATCACCGTTACTCTCACCCAAACTTTAAATAATGCAGTTGTTTCTGTTTCCGACCAAGGTATCGGTATTTCTCCTGAAGACCTTACCCGCATTTTTGAGCGCTTTTACCGTGTTGATAAAGCGCGCTCCCGTCAGGCAGGCGGAACGGGACTTGGTCTTTCAATTGTAAAGCAGATCATCGAACAGCACGGCGGAAGTATTGAAGTAAAAAGCGAACCCGGTCAGGGCACTACTTTTACTGTTACACTGCCGCTTAACCAAACTCAAACTTTGGCTAACTAACAAGGAGGTTTCATATGAAAAAAATTATTGCATGGTTATTATGCATAATATTACTTTCATTTTGCGGCTGCGCTTCAAGTTATATTGAGCAGTCTTCAGGCGACGTTATTCCGCCCGTGCAGGATTCAACGGTTCAGACGTCAACTCTTGTTATGCCTCTGTATTTCAGATATTACAACGAGCCGATGCTCATTCGTTACCCCATGAATATAGAACTTACTTCACATGAGCAACCTGAATTTTACGCTATTTCGGCATTGTTGACCGATTCTTTCGGTCAGCGCCCTGAACTCACTTACTGTTTTAAAGGAAAAACCGAACTTGTTTCAGTAGATTCTGACGGAGAATATCTCTACGTTACTTTAAGCGAAGATTTTTATAGCGATACAAAGGGTTCAAACGATGAAGAAACGCGTGCAAACAGAAGCATTGCTATTTATTCAATCGTAAATACCGTTTGCGAAATGGGCAATCACTCTTACGTTCAGTTCTATATTGAGCGCAACGGTACTGCCATGCGCCCTGATGCTTACGAAGTCGGTCTTGTTAAAACTCAGGCAGATTCAACGCCTATCGGTCCCCTCTCAAGGGACACAAGTTTGATTCTTACTCCCTCAAACGTGGTAAGAATGGGCCTTACCTATTACTCAAATCATCAATGGGATAAACTTTATCTCTATCTTGGCGATAAAGATTCTTCAACTGCAAAAATGCCTCTTTTGGAAGAAATGTCCCAGGAATTTAATTATCTCAATATTACCATGAACGAGTTTACCGTTGAAGAAAACTATACCGTTTCTGAAGACGGCAAAACTGCCATGGTTCAGGTTTCCTTTAAATTGAGAACGGAAAACACGGGATATGAAGTTTCCAACGTTTCTCTTGAACTTATAAACAAAGGCCGTTCATGGCTTATCAGTTACGAAAGTCTTATGCACCGCCTGGGGGTAAAACCGTGAAAAAACTGATTTCTCTTTTTCTTGTTTTACTTCTTTTAAGCGGTTGTGCTTCTACGCCTGAATACGTGCAGAAAAAAATTCCCGTTGAAAGAACCCCTTACGATATGCCCCATTCGCAGTCAACGTGGGCAACTCTCTATTATCCTAATAACGATTACAGTGATCTTCTGGCTTTTTCACAACCTATAAACGCTACGGGAACCATTTACGAAGAAATTATGCGTGCTCTTCTTTCAGGCACAACGGAAGGCTACGTTTCACCCTTTCCCAAAGGCGTTTCTTGCAGAAACATTATGCTTGTTCAGGATATTTTATATATTGATATGTCCTGGCAATTTAACCAGATGGAAGATAACATATTTTTCGCTTGTGTTTCGGTGCTTGCCACTACTTTTACAAACCTTTCGGAAATATCTTTTGTAAATATTACGGTGGAGGGCAAACAAATAACTCTGCCCGGTATGCCCAAACACCCAATAATGTTGCTTTCCTCTTACACGGGAACTATTTCTTCCCTTGTTTCCCACTATTCAAAACACACAACGTCCGAAAAGACACTCGAAACTTTCTACGGCGCGATCTACGTTGCTGATGAGACGGGTAAATATATTTTGCCAAAGGCAGTAAACGTAACGTTAAGAGATAACGATTACGGGGCACTGTTGACTTCCGTTCTTCTTGCAGAAAGCACCGCCATTTTCCCCAACGGTTTTATGCTTTCGGGCACTCCTGCCTTCGACGGCAAAAATGAAGCCGTTTACGTTAACCTTATCTGTCCAAATAATTGGTCTTATGCAGAAGATTGGCTTGGCCCCAATGCACTTATATGTACTTTGAACAGTCTTTATTCTGATGCAAACACCCTTAAACTTACGGTAACGGACAGTCAGGGTAATGAAAAAATCTCAATAAGTGAAAAAACTGCCGATTACTTTAATAAAATTAAAAGTACCGTCGAAGTTCTTACTCCTGACGTTGCAGGAACGGGACTTATGCGCACAAATATGCTTGTTTCCACTATGCCCGGCAGCGGTGATCTTAAAAGTTTTATAAACGAATATCTTTACACCGTAAATCCGGCGTTCAGAAACACAGGCGTTGTCAACAGTATTGTTATCAGTAACGATACCGCCATAATTGATTTAAGCGCAGAATATTTCAGGTATTACGAAAAAAATATAACTTCGTCAGCAAATGAATATGCAGTTATATACTCCCTTATTTACGTTGCTTGCACCTATACAGGTACTTCAAAAGCGCTTATCCTTGAAGACGGGCAAAAACGTTCTACCCTTGCAGGATATATTAAAACAGACGCGCCTCTTTTAAATCTTCCCTCAGAATATATTGATTCCATAATTTAAAAATGAAACAACGCTTCTTTTTTATAATATTTTTATCTGTAATTATCGGAATAGTTCTGGCAACATTTATTCCGTCAGCACTTCTTCTTGCAATAATTTTTGCATTATTAAGTATTTTTCTTTTGCGCCATAAAACTGTTTCGGTATTTGCATTATTCTTATCTTTAAGCATTCTTGTTACAAATCTTACTTATACCGAACACACAAAGACCTATAAAAATATTTCTCTTACAGGCACGGTTACAAGCATTTCCCAATCAGAAGCAAGTTTCTCCGTAGTTTTAAAAGGTTGCGATTATAAGGAAATTAAAAATACTGGCGTTTTCGTGTATTTTCCCAAAGACCACATTGATATTCCTTTAAAAGAAGGTAACGTTCTAACCGTTTACGGCAACGCTACACCTACCGAAAATCAACAATATAATCCGGGCGAAACAACTGAAAATCCCCTTGATGACAGTATCGGTTATTTCTTTCACGCTAAAGATTATACGCTTATTGATAATAAAACAAGTATCAATTACTTGTTCAGAACTTTTCGCGACAACATCCGCAAAACTCTTTTTCTTTCCGTTGATGACGGCGGAAGCGCTTCGGTACTTTACGCAATGGTTACGGGCGATAAAAGTTATATAAAAACTGACGTTATAAATATTTTTACATTGTGCGGAACTTCACATCTTCTTGCGGTTTCAGGTCTGCACGTAAGCATACTTCTCTCTTTATTCATATTCTTCCTTGAGAAAATAAGGTTGCGAAACGGCTTATCCTTGCTTCTTGTTGCGGTTCTTGTGTTTCTCTATAGCGCTTTTACGGGATTTTCGCCATCTGTTATCCGCGCATCGATAATGGCGTGTACCTTGCAGTTATCAAAACTTTCAGGGGCAAAATACGATCCGCTGAATTCACTTTCTTTCGCAGGAATTATTATTCTTTTTTCGGATCCTTCAGTTTTCTATGACGCTGCTTTTCAGTTATCTTTTTCTGCCTGCTTTGGCATAATATGGATAATGAAATATTCCTTTAAAACAGAGAGTAAAATTTTTAACACTATCATAAACGCCTTGCTCGTTCCCGTAGGTGCAACGGTTTTCACTTTGCCCTTACAGTTATATTATTTCGGAACGGTTTCAACAATTTCGGTGCTTGCAAACCTTATGCTTGTGTGGATAGCATCTTTTTCCCTGATGCTTACTTTCATATTCTTGACGCCTTCACTTCTTTTTCCGCAGACAGCAATATTTTTAAAACTTCCCGGCTATATAATGGAAGGAATAATATCCGTTTCCCAAGTTCTTTCAAAAGCTCCGCAGATCACTTTTAAGCCTTTAAACTTATTTTTGGTTTCTGCATTTTTTATTGCTTTAGTATTTTTCACGCGGTTCGTACACGTGAATTTCAAACGAACTGTTGCAGGCGTTCTTTTACTGATAATGCCGTTTTTATATATAGGTAATTCAGTTTATAATGAAAACACCGTAAAAGTGAACGTTCCCGTTCTTTCAGGTGATTCTCTTATTGTTCACATTGAAGATGATGAAGACTATATTGTAGGTTTATATGAAGAAGATCTTGATCGCCAAGTAAAATATATTTCAAGAAATATCGGTTCTGACGGTGTTCTGGTCCTTACCGAAAAAGATCACGTTTCCGCATTACCTAATGCCATTAAATTGGGACTCACCTTTAAAGAACTCTACGTTGCACCCCATGTTGCAATGAATATTTCCGCTAAAAAACATGGCGGAAAACATATTGATATACTTAAGACCAAAAACGGACAATTTAATTTATCTTGCGCAGAATTTTTCTGTAATGAAAAAACTGTTTCAATAAGTAAATCGCAAATAGATTGGGATAAAACCATAACAAAAGATTATATCGACACTTTTGGCTATACAATACTAACTATCAGGAGTAATTGATGAACCACACAGAATTTTTTAAAACCCTCAAAAACGGCGAAATAAGCCCCGTATATTTCTTTGCGGGCGAAGAGCAATACGTTATGAGAAGCGCTCTTAAACAGCTTGAAAACGCCGTTATAAGCGAAGATCTTAAGGACGTTAACCTTACCGTGCTTCCTGCAACCGCAACGGGCAGCGAAATATGCTCATCTTGCGAAACTTTCCCTTTTTTATCTGATAAGCGTATGGTAATTCTTGAAGAAAGCGTTTTTTTAAACACAACGGGCAAAGCAGACGGTGAAGATCAGTTTTTGGAATATTTAAAAAATCCGTTAGATACAACGGTTCTCGTTATTATAAATTCTTCGCCTGATAAAAGAAAAAAACTTTATAAAGCATTGCAAAATCATACTGTTGTTGAATTTAATCCTTTATCAGATGCCGAACTTTCCCGTTGGATAGAAAAAATCCTTAAAAGTTATAATCTTTCTATTGATCCCTCGGCTCTTCATTTCATTATGGAATATGCCGATGCCCGTCCCGAGGCATTAATTACCGAACTTGAAAAACTTGCTTCTTACAAAATGGAAGGCACTATCACAAAAGAGGATATTCTTCAGGTAGTTACTCCATGCAACGATTATAATATTTTCAAAATGATCGATGCAATTCTAAATAAGGATGCCAAAACGGCATTGATGCTTTTAAGTGGAATGCTTTTAAATAAAGAAGAACCCATATATATTTTAGGCGCGATATCCAAACAATACCGCCAACTTTTAAGAATAAAAACTTTGCTCGAAGAAAAAACACCAAGGCAAGAAATAATCTCACTTATGTCAATGAGAGATTTTATCTACAAACGGCTTGAAAATGTTTGCAACAAAACGACGTCAAAGAAACTAAAGCTTGCCATGGATCTTTGTTACGCCACCGACGAAGGACTTAAAACAGGACTTAAATTTGATGAAGCGGCACTTCATGCATTAGTATATCAATTAGCCACCCTTTAAAGGAGTCGTTTTATGAATATAAGATTTTTTGGAAGTGCTTCCAGCATTCCCGAAGTGGGAAATGATTGTCCATGCTATCTGATTGACGATAAATATCTTGTTGACTGCGGTTACAATGTTTTGTCCGGATTAAGACTTTCAAACACCGATCTTTCAAAAATAGAATATATCATCTTTACGCACATGCACCACGATCATTATATCGGACTTGCAGGACTTTTATTTTTCTTTCTTCAATCAAAAATTAAAGATATAAGTTCGCTTACCTTTATCGGTCCCGAAACTATGCCCGAAGTCTTAAAGCGCACCTATTCATTTTTGCAACTTGATAAATTTTTTGTTGATACAAAAATGCCAAAGGAAATAGTTATCTCCCCCGATGAAATTTTTGAAAACGATGAAATTGTTTTAAAAGCAGGCTCGTGTTATCACCCCGTTCCTGCGAGATGTTATCGAATAGAAAGCAAAATTGACAACAAAGTTCTTGCCGTTAGCGGAGATACCTCCTTTAATGAAAATATGGTTGATTTATTTAAAAACGCTGACGCCATAATTCATGATTGTTCATTAGGCTTAAATTATATTTATGAAAAACCCGTTTGCGGTCATTCGTCTGTTTATGATGCTTTATCTATTTGTGAACAAGCAGATATTTCCATACTTTTTCCCGTTCACCTAAATGATAACGTATGTAAAAAAATTATTGAAAAAGTCCAACCCGAAACGAAAACGAAAATGGTTTTCCCTACAAGAGGCATGGATTTTATACTTTATTAAGGAGTTTTATGAGAATTTATACTTTAGGCACCGGTCACGGTGATTCCTCTTTTTGCAGATTTAATTCGTCCACCGTTTATGAAACCAATGACGGTGTTTTATATCTTGTTGATGCAGGTGCTCCCTGCGAAGCGCTTATAAGAAGAAAAGGTCTTTTGATAAAAGATCTTCGCGCCGCTTTTATTACCCATATGCATGACGATCATGCAGGGGGACTTTCAGGTCTTATTAAGCAACTTGCCAAATACGGCAAAGACAGAAACGAAACTTTCACGTTATTTCTTCCTGAAAAAACAGCCATTGATCCGTTAAAAAATTGGGTACTTGCTTTGCACGAAAATGCCAACGCTCCATTTATTGAATATAAGAGCGTTGATGACGGAATCATCTATGATGACGACAATTTAACCGTTACCGCCATTCGTACCGCCCATTTAAGAACTAAAGGCAGAACGGAAGGTGAGCCTTGCAGTTTTGCTTACGTTCTATTTTTTAAGAAAGAAAATAAAACCATTCTTCACACGGGCGATCTGTGGATGGATTTTTCCGATTTCCCAAAAATCGCAATGGAAAAAGAGTTTGATCTTTGCCTTTGTGAAGCAACGCACTATAACCCTGCAACTGCCCTTGATCTTTTGGAAAAATCAAAATTCAAGAAACTTATTTTCATTCACGTTTCAGATAAGTGGCACGTGCGCATATATCCCGGCTGGCAAGTTGAAAACGGTGAAAAACAACTTCTTGATATATGCAAAACCGTTCCCTATCCCATAGTAATTGCCCACGACGGCGACGAATTTTTAGTTTAAGGAGTTTTTATGGATTTATTAAGACCATGGCTTGATTATGTCAAGCCCTTTAAAATTGCTGACAATCTTTATTTTGTAGGTGCAATAGGCGGATCAAGCCACGTAATTGATACGGGCGACGGACTTATCATGATCGATTCAGGTTATCCCCAGACTTTATATCAAGTTATTCACAATATGCACCTTATGGGACTTGATCCCATGAATCTCAAGTATATCGTTCATTCTCACGGTCATTACGATCATCTTGGCGCAACAAAGGCTCTTGTTGAACTTACGGGCGCAAAAACTTTTTTAGGCGCTGCCGACAGAGATTATGCCAACGGCACCCTTGATCTTACCTGGGCAAAAGAACTTGGCGCAGAATACAAAGAATCCTTTGAGCCTGACGTCTTATTAAATGACGGCGACGTTATTTCTTTAGGCAACACACATATCCGATGTGTTTCAACACCCGGTCATACTCCCGGCACAATGAGTTTTTTCTTTAATGCTACATATAAAGGCAAAGAATACATTTGCGGTATGCACGGCGGTGTAGGCACAAATTCCATGCAAAAATGGTTTCTTGATAAATATAATCTCCCCTACTCCTGCCGCGAAGACTTTTTTAAAGGTCTTGAAAAGGTCAAAAACGAGCACGTTGATATTTTCGTCGGCAACCACGTAGGCAACAATAACACTTTAGAAAAAATGACACAGATCACCGACGACTTTAACCCCTTTATCAACGATACCGAATGGCCCATATTTATCGAAAACTGCAAAAAACATCTTGAACGCAAAATCTCTGAAGAAAGATAAAAAAAGTCCTGCAAATGCAGGACTTTTTTGCAATGAAATACTCTTTGATCTGTCCGAAACATAACGAGTTCAAAAATATATTAAACCGCATAGTTTATCTTAATCACGGCGAGAGCCCGATAAACGCTACAAGACAAGGAGAGACGTTCTAAAAACGAAGGAGCTTACACAGACGTAAGTGACTGAGTTTTTATGGTTGTCTCGACAAAGTAAATAAGCCTCCCATTTGGGAGGCTTATGTTTGTAGCGAATTATCGGGCTCGTAGCTTACTCAATAATAGATGAAACAATACCAGCACCAACAGTTCTACCACCTTCACGGATAGCGAAGTGGAGACCTTCTTCGATAGCGATTTCTGTGATAAGCTTAATGCTCATTGTGATGTTATCACCGGGCATTACCATTTCTACGCCT
>JAZQII010000011.1:0-37974 GCA_045541035.1 Clostridia bacterium
ATTTTTGAGCGCAGTACAAAAAAGAACGAGGGTAATCCTGAATTCACTTTCTATGACGGTCCCCCTACCGCTAACGGTAAGCCCCACATAGGTCATATTCTTACCCGCGTTATAAAGGATATTATTCCCCGTTACCGCACAATGAAAGGCTACCACGTTCTCCGTAAAGCCGGTTGGGATACCCACGGTCTTCCCGTTGAACTTGAGGTTGAAAAACAACTTGGCATTTCAGGCAAGCCGCAGATAGAAGATTACGGCATTGAACCCTTTATTGAAAAATGTAAGGAAAGCGTTTGGAAATATCAGGGTGAATGGGAAAAGATGAGCGACCGTGTTGGCTATTGGGTTGACATGGAGCATCCTTACGTAACTTATCACGATGATTATATTGAAAGTGAATGGTGGGCACTTAAGACCATTTCCGAAAAAGATCTTTTATATAAGGGACATAAAGTTGTTCCCTATTGCCCCCGTTGCGGTACTGCACTTTCTTCACACGAAGTTGCTCAGGGTTATAAAGACGTTAAGGAAACCAGCGTTTTCGTTGCTTTCAAAGTTAAAGGCGAGGATAATACATATCTTCTTGCCTGGACAACTACACCTTGGACACTTCCTTCAAACGTTGCTCTTTGCGTAAATGCAAATGAAGATTACGTTTACGTTGATTATGAAGGTAAAACTTATATCTGCGCAAAAGCACTTATCGAAAGCGCTTTAGGCGAAGGCGCAGTAATTAAAAAAGAACTTAAGGGTGCCGACCTTTGCGGTATGGATTATGAGCCTTTATTCGATTTTGCAAAGACAAATAAGCGTGCATGGTACGTTGTTGCCGATGATTACGTCACACTTGATGCAGGTTCAGGTATCGTTCATATTGCTCCTGCTTTTGGTGAAGATGACGCTCGCGTAGGAAGAGAAAATGATCTTCCCTTCGTTCAGCTTATAAATGCGCAGGGTTGCTTTGTTGAAGAAGCAACACCTTATGCAGGCATGTTTATTAAAGATGCCGATAAAGTTATTATCAAAGATCTTGAAGAAGCAGGTAAACTTGTTCGCGCAGTTGAATTTACTCACAGTTATCCTTTCTGCTGGAGATGCGATACTCCCCTTATCTACTATGCAAGAAGCACCTGGTTTATCAAGATGACTGCCGTTAAGGAACAGCTTATTAAAAATAACCGTTCTGTTAACTGGATTCCCGAAAGCATCAAAGACGGCCGAATGGGTAACTTCCTTGAGAACGTTATCGACTGGGGACTTTCCCGCGAACGTTATTGGGGTACACCTCTCCCCGTATGGGAATGTGAATGCGGTCATTTCCACACAGTAGGTTCAAGAAAAGAACTTGCAGAACTTACCGGTTGTGATGAAAATATTGAACTTCACAAGCCTTTCCTTGATCCTCTTACCATCAAGTGCCCCAAGTGCGGAAAAGATATGCACCGCGCACCTGAAGTTATTGACTGTTGGTTTGATTCAGGTTCAATGCCCTTTGCACAGTTACACTATCCCTTTGAAAATAAGGAACTTTTCGAAAAATTATTCCCTGCTGATTTCATTAGTGAAGCTATTGACCAGACAAGAGGTTGGTTCTACACACTTCTTGCTATTTCAACACTTCTTTTTGATAAAGCACCCTTTAAGAACTGTATCGTTCTTGGACACGTAAACGATAAAGACGGTATCAAGATGAGTAAGCACAAGGGCAACGTTGTTGATCCTTGGAGTATTCTTGATAAGCAGGGTTCCGATGCTGTTCGTTGGTATTTCTATACCGGTTCATCTCCCTGGTTGCCTTCACGTTTCTACGGTGAAGCAGTTTCAGAGGCACAGAGAAAATATATGGGTACGTTGTGGAACACTTATGCTTTCTACGTAATGTACGCCAACATTGATAAATTCAATCCTACAGAGTATAAACTTGAATATGATAAACTTTCCGTAATGGATAAGTGGATTCTTTCAAAGCTCCAGAGCCTTATCAAGTACGTTGACGAAGGTCTTGAAAACTACCGCATTACAGAAACTGCCCGTGCAATGAACGATTTTGTTGACGAGCTTTCAAACTGGTATATCCGCCGTGGCAGAGAGCGTTATTGGGGTAAGGATATGACTCAGGATAAGATCAATGCTTACATGACTCTTTACACCGTTCTTGAGACTCTTACAAAACTTACTGCTCCCTATACTCCTTTTGTTGCAGAAGAAATCTACCGCAATATCGTTTGCTCTGTTGATGCTTCCGCACCTGAAAGCGTTCATCTTTGCGATTTCCCCGTAGCAAATGAAGCATGGATTGATGCAGAACTTGAAGAAAACATGGCTTGGCTCTTAAAGGCAGTTGCTTTGGGCCGTGCTTGCAGAAACGATGCAAACATCAAGAACCGTCAGCCGTTACAGACACTCTTCATCAGCGGTGCAAAAGTTCTTCCTGAAATGTTCTGTAAAGAAATTGAAGACGAACTTAACGTTAAAGAAGTTAAGTTTACCGATGATTCATCAGACTTCATTACTTATACCTTCAAGCCCCAGTTAAGAACAGTTGGTCCTAAATACGGCAAGTTAGTTGGACTTATCGGCAAAGAACTTGCAAATGCAAACGGTTCCGAACTTTATAAGGAACTTAACACAAACGGTGCAATCAAGTTTGATATTAACGGCAATGAAGTTGTTCTTACTGCAGATGACTTATTGATTACGCCTGCAAACAAATCAGGCTTTACTGCACAGAGCGATTCAGAGATCACAGTTGTTCTTGATAATAATCTCACCGACGAACTTATTCGTGAAGGATATATGCGCGAACTTGTTTCAAAGATTCAGACAATGCGTAAAGAAACAGGTTTTGAGGTTGTTGATCATATTAAACTCGTTATTACTGCCGATGACGTAATCACAGAAGTTGTAAATGCATATGCTTCTGATATTGCGAGCGATTGTCTTGCTGACTCAGTTGAAATCGGCGAGCCTTTAGAAAACAACAAGGAATGGGATATCAACGACAAAAAGTGTGTTATCTCAATGGAAAAAATCTGATGTTCGTAACAGACAGTTGGAAAGATTATGAGTTAATAGATACCGGAGACGGAATGAAATTGGAGCGTTGGAAGGATGTAATCCTTCTTCGCCCCGATCCGCAGGTAATATGGCCGTACTCAAAAGAATTAAATAAAAAGAATATCCATGCAGTTTACAAACGTTCATCGTCAGGCGGCGGCAATTGGGATTTTTATAAAAAAGTTCCTGAAAAGTGGAATATTCAGTGGCGTGATCTCACTTTCACAGTTCGTCCAATGGGTTTTAAACATACGGGTTTATTCCCTGAACAAGCAGTAAATTGGGATTGGATGCGCGATCTTATAAAAAAAGAAGACAGACAAGTAAACGTTTTAAATCTCTTTGGTTATACCGGCGGCGCCACAGTTGCTTGTGCTTCCGCAGGCGCAAAGGTTTGCCACGTTGACGCTGCAAAAAACATGGTTCAGATCGGTAAAGAAAATCTTCAGGCAAGCGGTTTAGCCGATGCTCCCGTGCGCTGGATCGTTGATGATTGCCTGAAATTTGTTCAGCGTGAAATTCGCCGCGGAAATAAGTATGACGGAATCATTCTTGATCCGCCAAGTTACGGCAGAGGCCCCGGCGGTGAATTATGGCATCTTGAGGAAATGCTTTATCCTTTTATGGAAAATTTAGTTCAGATCCTTTCTGATGAGCCATTATTTTTATTGCTTAACAGTTATACAACAGGTCTTCAGCCTCTTGTCTTAAAGAACGTTATACAAAAAACAGTATGTAAAAAATTTGGTGGAAAAGTTACCGCTGAAGAAGTTGGCTTAAAAGCAACAAACGGAGGAATCATTCTTCCTTGCGGCGCATCAGGTAGATGGGAAAGGTAGTTTTTATGTTTGAAATTTTATACGAAGATAATCACATAATCGTTGCCGAAAAGCCTCAGAACACTATTATTGCAGGCGATATTACGGGCGATAAATCTATGCTTGATTCTTTAAAGGAATACGTTAAAGTAAAGTATAACAAACCCGGAGAAGCTTATTTAGGGCTCGTGCACAGGCTTGACAGACCTGCAGGAGGTTTAGCTGTCTTTGCGCGCACTTCAAAAGCTGCTTCAAGGCTTGCCGATCAGTTAAAGGAAAATGAACTTAAGCGTACATATTATTGCGTTGTAAGAGGCGTTCCGAGAAACACTTCTGACAGACTTATTGACTATCTTAAGAAAAACGAAGCAACAAACACCGTTGAAGTTGTTCCCCAATCTGTTGAAGGTGCTAAAAAAGCCATTCTTAATTATAAACTTTTACAGAAAATCGAAACCGAAGAAGGAACTTTGTCTCTTTTGCAGGTTCAACTTGAGACAGGAAGATCTCATCAGATAAGAGTTCAGATGGCACATATGGGTTGTCCTTTATGGGGTGATCAGCGTTATGGATTTAAGGTTAATAAAAAAGGACAGCAACTTGCCCTTTATGCCGTTAAATTACGCCTTATCCACCCCACTAAAAAGGATTCAATGCAGTTTATCTGTTATCCCCCCGAAATTGCACCTTGGACTAATTTCAAATTGAACATAGAATAAGCAGAATGTTTTCATTCTGCTTTTTTTATTGACATAAGCACTTATAATAAGGTATAATAAACATATATTGTTTAAATTGAGGTATATATTTTGAAAATAAAAGATTGTTTTGTTCTGCGCAACATCGCAGGAATCAACACTATTATTTCTTCTGATGCATCGTCAAATTTTGAAGGAATGATAACGCTTAACGATACCGGCGTATTTATGTGGAACATCCTTAAAAACGGCGCTACAAAAGAAGATCTCGTTGATAAAGTCATCAATGAATATGAGATTGATAAAGAAACAGCAAGCAGTGATATTGATGGATTTTTGGAGAAATTAAAATCCATTGATGTTTTTGAATAATTTTTAGGAGGACATTATGAGCAGAAAAACAAAAGGTATTATTTTAGCAGGCGGTAAAGGCACTCGCCTTTATCCCATGACAAAAGTAATTTCAAAGCAACTTTTACCTATTTACGATAAACCACTTATTTACTATCCCCTTTCCATTCTTTTACTTGCAGGTATAGATGAGGTTCTTATTATTTCTACACCTGACGATACTCCCCTTTATAAGCGTTTATTAGGCGATGGTTCACGTCTTGGTATAAAGATCTCTTATGCAATACAAGATCAGCCCAGAGGCCTTGCAGATGCCTTTATTATCGGTGAAGAATTTATCGGTGAAGATAACGTTTGCCTTATTTTAGGTGATAACGTATTCTACGGTCAGAATTTCTCACAACTTTTATTCCGAGCAAAAGATCTTCAGAGCGGTGCAACGATCTTCGGTTACCCCGTTTCAGATCCCAGAGCATTCGGCGTTGTTGAATTTGACGAAAACAATAAAGTTATTTCAATTGAAGAAAAACCCCAGAATCCCAAGAGCAATTATGCTGTTCCCGGTTTATATTTCTATGATAACAAAGTTGTTGAAATTGCAAAGAACGTTAAACCTTCTGCACGCGGTGAAATCGAGATCACTTCAGTAAATAACGCTTATCTTGAAAGCGGTGAACTTAACGTTATTCTTATGGGCAGAGGTATGGCTTGGCTTGATACAGGTACACCTGAAGGTATGCTTACTGCTTCAAATTACGTTCATGCAATACAATCTCTTCAGGGATTCTACATCTCATGTATAGAAGAAATTGCATGGCGCAGAGGTTTTATTACAACTGAACAACTTTATGAACTTGGCAAAGAAACCCAGACAACCGATTACGGTAAATATATTATGGATCTTGCCGAGAGGAATGCTAAATTCAAATGAAAACTTACTCTATTGCAGGGATAACCGTAAATATGGAAGCAATAGGCAAAACGGTGGTTCAAGCGGAAAAATACCGCATTGCTGATCAGGAAAAAGCAGACGTTACTTTAACGTATAACCCTGATGTTTGCGAAAAAGCAATTCAAGAGCATCCTGAACTTTCACCTGAAGTTTACGTATATATGCTTCTTGGAAAGCGTTTTGCCGATGCCTTATTGGATTATGACGGTTTTGTGTTACATTCGTCTGCAGTTTCTTATCAAAACAATGCATATCTTTTTTCGGCAGATTCAGGCACGGGAAAATCAACACACACTCAATTATGGAAGCGTTGTTTTGATGGTGCTGAGATTATAAATGACGATAAGCCTGCTATTCGTTTAATTGATGGTAATTTTTATGTTTTCGGAACTCCATGGAGTGGTTCTACCCCATTAAACAAAAACGTCTCTGTTCCCTTAAAAGCAATTTGCTTTATTGAACGCGGTGAAAAAAATTCAATTGAGCGTATGACGGATAATGCAAAAATCATTCACCTGCTACTTTCGCAAACGTTGAGACGAGTAGGTCCTGATAAAACCGACAAACTTTTTGCTTTCATTGATAAATTGATCAGAAACGTTCCGATATATAAATTAAGTTGCCTTCCCGATGAAGATGCTGCAAAATTAGCTTATAGTATTATGTCAAAATAAGATACCGATTTTTCTCGGTATCTTTTTTTGACCTTTTTTTATGTTTTTGAATAATATATAGTAATCTGTTAAGAATTGTGTTGAGGTGATTAGATTGGAGAAATGTTGTATCTGTAATAAAGAGAAAAAGCAAAATATCAAAATATTAGGTAAAAATATCTGTGAGGATTGCGAATGGAAAATTCTTACCGAAAAAACCCATACAACGGGATATAATAAATGTATATCAAAATTAAAAAATATTTTCTCAACATAAAAAAGCCGATGCTAAAAGCATCGGCTTCAGTCTGCTGACAAAGGCAGCAGACTGTCAGAGTTCGAGAAACCTATGCAAGGCAAGGCGCAGAACTTGCAAAAGAGGGAGTTTACATGACGGTAAATGACCGAATTTTGCAAGTGAATGCAACATAGCAAATAATCTCCTGCAAAATTTTTGCAGGAGATTATGTTTGCATAGGTTTGTTAGTGCTCTGAAGCCGATGCTTAAAAGCATCGGCTTTAATATTATCATGATTAGCCAACCATACCTGAACGTTCAATACTCTGTACAAAGAATTTCTGACAGAAGCAATAAAGAATAACGATAGGTGCTATATGCATTACGGTACATGCTGACTGATATAATGAGTTAAGAACTACGTCACCGGTTTTATCAAGAACACCGACAACATACTTTGAACCCATGCCAATAATCTGTGTTGCCATAACCTTGGCGTTGGGGTTAAGCATTGATATATAGTTTCTGTCATTATACTGCCAAACGAATGCGAACAGGAAAACTGTTACAAGCATAGGTAACGCACTGGGAAGCATAACCTGAACAAATGTTCTGAAAGGACCTGCGCCATCGATATATGCAGCTTCTTCAAGTTCTTTTGGCTGGTTAACAAAGTACTGACGTAAAAGGAATACGAATAATCCGTTACGGTACATTGTTGCTGTTGCAGACAAAAGACCGATAGCTGTCCAACCGCGAGTAAGGTCAATATTGGGGATCATTTTAAGCTGATCGCCAAAGGAGAACATGAATAAGGGGTTGAATGCCTGATATCTGAAACGCATGGCTTCAGTAAGCATCTGAATCGGAACCATCAAGGTAAAAATACACATAAGGAATATGAAGTTATTTCCCTTGAACTTAAATCTTGCAAGACCATAAGCTACCAACATACATGAGCACATCTGTAAAAGTGCAAATGAAAATGAGGAAACAAATGAACTGAAATATAATTCCGGTATTTTAGCAAACTTCCACATTGCTATATAACTGTTGACGTTAATTGATGTAGGAACAAGAATAACCGTCGGATCATAAACATCTTGCTGAGACATAAATGACGTAATAAGAGTTATAAGCATTGGATATAAAACAAGATAACAAATACCCACAAGAAGAACTGTTCTTATAATACCCCAAATGATATTAAAAGTACGTTTACCGAATAATGCTCTCCTGAATTTCTGCCAAGGTGAAAGTGTAGGTATGACGAAGTTATCAACCTCTTCTGCACCAACTTCGTTAGTAACTTTAATTTTATCGAGTTTTTCCATCATCTACACCCCCTTAGTTCTCATAGTAAACAAGCTTTGATATAATTCCTGCAACTGCTGCGATAACAATAGTTGTCATCAAGAAATACATCCAGCCCATTGCCATACGATCATAGGTTTCAATAACTGCCGCTGAGTTAATATATGAAAGTACGGGGTTGGACATTGAGCAAAGATTCTCAATCATAATGTAAACTGTGTTAACAAGAATCATGGGGCTTATCATGGGGAACGTAATCTTCCAGAAGTTTTCCCAACCCGTAGCACCTTCAACCTTTGAAGACTCAAAGATAGAGGGTGAAATGGTTTGAAGACCTGCGAGGAAGATAAGAGTGGGAACACCTGCACCGTTAATGATTGAACTTAATTTATCAAAAGCAGTTCCGATAAATTCACCAAAGGTACCGCCGATAGATTCCTGAATGCTGCCTGCAAGGTTCATAGCCTGAGAACCAACTGCTTCCATCTGTCCGGAGTCAACACCTGTTTCACCTGCCAACAACGAAGCAGCAACACCTGCTGAAGTAATAACCGGCATGAACAGAACCGCACGGGCAAAGGTTCTTCCATGGAAATTCTGGTTAAGAACGTTTGCCATAAGGAAACTGAATATCAATACGCAGGGCACTGTAATTAGCATATCTGAGCCTGATTTAATAAGATTGTTAATATAATCAGCTTGTTGCGTGTAAGCATCAACATATGCTTTAAAACCATAAGGTTCGATGTTGATAACACCTGTAACACTATTAAATACCTGATCATTGAAGGAAAGAACAAGTGCCGTGTAAAGAGGTGAAATAACAAAGAAAATAAATCCCAGGAGGAAAGGAAGAACGAAGAGCCAGCCGTATAATGAACGTCTTGTCATCAATCCTAATTTATAACTTCTTGGCTTTTTCATTAATTATTTCCCCCTTTCGCAAAAGACTCTGCTTTAACAACGGTTCCGTCAGTAGCAGTATAATCATAAGAATTGTAGTTTACATAAACAACAGTACCGTTTTCATAAGTAACTTTGTTTACATTTTCAGCAACGTTTTCATGTTCAGTTATAAATGAACCTGCGGTGCTTGAAAGAAGATCGTTATATTCCTTATACATCTCAATTGCTTCATCGATCCATGTTGTATAACTTAACGAGTACATACCTTCAAACCAAAGATCCTGAACCTGATCATTGGGCGCGTAGCACCAGCGATAGTACATACCTGAACCTGCTTCAACGGCCTGAAGGAATGCCTGGCGAGTATCACCGTAAAGGTTGATAGGTTTGCCTGAATATTCGATACAACCGTGAATAACCATCTGGTAGAAAGGCACTGACAAGTCTGCAAGGTTAAACTTACTGCTTGTGTTGCTGATTTCAAAAATTTCATCAACGTAGGGAAGCATATATGAGTTTGTTCCCTTTGTCATTAAATTAAGTGTTTCGCTATATTTTTCAGCAACCTTTGAATAGGTTTCTGCAACCTCTCCCCTGTCTTTAAGATCGTTGATCTTATAGTTACCGGGAAGATTATAACCAAGGCTACCAAGGCTTATTGACTTAATGTTAAGTTCATTGATATCTTCAAGAAGTTTCATTGAATTGCTCTTTGAATTATCTTCAGCATTGATATCAAAAATATGAGTAGGCGAAACAATTGATGCTGTATTCATTGCAGCCGCCGTATTCCAGTCATCAAGATACTGGTAATGATATGCAACCTCACGGGTTACAAGACGGGAAGCATCAGTAAACTCGCTATAACCATCAAACATAGCATAGTCATAAACAAGCGCAAGTTCAGTTTCAAAATACAAGTTGATACCAACTTCTTCAGCATATTTAAGAAGATCGTTAAGACCGTCTTTTCCGCCAAGTTCTTTAAGAACTTTTGCTTTGTTGAAGATCGTATTTCTTAAACCGTTATTTGCCCATCCCTTATAGTTTACTGAAACGTTCTTGATTCCTGCTTCTGCAAGTTTCTGAAGAATTTCTTTACACTGTGCAAATGTTGTGATAGCACGTGTCTCAGTATAACCTATACCAAGGAAAGCAGTTTCGTGATCATAAGCACCTACAAGTTCAATATTGAAAGGTACTTCTGAGAAATCTTTTTGGGTGAGAACACTTTTTGAAATAAGATAATCTCTGTAATATTCAGCCATTCCGCTGTAATTTGCTTTTTCATTATCAAGCAATGAATAAGTTACAGAAATATTCTGACTATTCATTCTGTTCTGATAAATTCTTGCAGTTTTACCGGCGTTCTTGAACTGAAGTTCCTCATATTCTGATAACTTAAAGCGAGCATAACATCTGTTACGGTCAACTGCGTTCTTATTCTTACCTGCAATATCTGCAATGATAGTTGCATTTACGTCGCCTTCTTCAATAATCGCAAACATTGCGCTTACATCACGCTTAATGCCGAAAACAGGAAGGTATGCACCTTCATTGGCAAAAGGTTTCTGTAAAGTTTCACGACCGTCATCAAGACCGTAAAGTTGAACACGAACGTCCGTTGAAATGTTTGTTTTTCCGTTATTGAAGTTTACAATAGCGCCTGATCCATCAGGAACAAACATATATCCGTTTTCTTTTTCAGATGCTGAACCGAAATACTTGAGAAGATCAATTGATGCTATTGCAAGTGAATCGGTGTCATACTGAACTTCATTAGCAGGAATAGAAACGTTAAGACCGTTTTCTGTAAGATCATAATCAACGGGTATCCAGAAAGTTTTGGCTGATTCTGATTCAAAACCAAACTTTTCGTTAATTTCATCACGCTGATCAAGAGTCATACCGCCAATGTTTATGAAAGCTTCTTCAACAGTTTTCATCAAACGGGGGTTATTCCACTTGGTCTGATCTTTAATGATATAAACGGTTTTGCCTTCACTGATAACGTCTTCCATTAAAGGTGCGATTGCAAGATATTCATTCTTAACGTCAGGTGTATATGAATTCCACGTTGTAGGTGTAACTTTAGCATAAACACCGCCGTTTGTAAGATATGATGCAACTAAAACATTGCCTTCTGCCTTGAACTTTTGAGCAAGTTCCTCAGCAAGTTCGCCTTCCATGCAAGTAGGAACAACATAGTCAGGCTTAATAAGACCTAAAATGTAAATAACACGGAGGTTATCACCATTTTTTACAACGTAATACTGATATTTTCCGTTTTCAGGATCAGAAATAAGTAAACAGTCGGTATAACTCTCAAGAGTTTTCTGGCTACCGTCTTCTTTGTTAAGATAGAAAAGTGAAAGCTGACTTGACATTTCGCCGGGGATACCTGCTGCTCTTTCAGAAGGTGCAGGGTTTGAATACCACTTCTCACCCGTTACTTTGCTTACTAAAGCAATTTCAAGGGTTTCCTCGCAAAAATAGAACTCATACTTATCGTTTTCTTCAACAAGTTTATATACTGTTTCCTTGAGTTTTACTTCTGTTGTTGCAGATCCGGTATCAGGCGTTGTTGCTTCACCTTTAACTTCAGTTGTAGTATCAGTTGCTACATCTGTTGCTGCATCTGTTGTTACATCTGTTGTTACGTCTGTTGTTACGTCTGTTGTTTCTGAAGATGTTTCATTCTTCTCAGCACCAGCGGTAAGCTGATTTCTTTTTTCCGTATAAACATCTTCCCTGATCAACGTTTTAACGTCATCAGCGAACTCATATAAAGGTTTATCATTCGTAGGTGTAATAAAACTGCTTCCATCATCATCTGCGCATCCGGTAAAAGCTATCGTAGGTATGATAAGCATTACTACAAGTAAGGCAGAAACAAATTTCTTTTTCATATATCTTTCCACCTCCATTACCTTCTCAACTCAAGTTCAAGATATATTGTGTAAACAAAGTTCCATATCTCCTGAACAAGGAAGAAGAACAATATGCTTAAGAACACTATAATAACCATACCAAGAAGAATGAACAGTAAGATTAAAAATGTTTTTCCGCCGCTATATTGATGTGTTGTCATTGTACCGGTATAAAGCAGAATCGCAGTCCAGCCATATCCGACAACAGTAACAAGAGTAACAATTGTTGCTTCGTTAACAGTAAGAATATTTGTAAGGGGAATTAACACAATTTGTGAAAGCACAAGAGGTAACATTGAATATCCCGTGTAAAGGAAAACGTCTTTCATGCTTCCTTCACCGTCAAACAACGTTGTAAGACCCCAGTTTGCGGCAACCCATATAATCACTACAAGAGCAGTTGAAACAAAGGTGCCAATAATGTTGATATTTTCGGGAAACACCTTATATGTATTAAAGGTGTAGTTGTTAAACTGCTTATTAAGAATATCAGTTATAACGTACATTATAAGGAAGAAAACTGCAATATAACTTCTTCCGCGCTTTTCATGTTTAAGATCCCAGAAACCATCAAGAGGATGGGTAATAACATGGAAAGCATATTTAAGATCAGTTCCAAAATTTTTGAGCTTTTCCATTATTTATTTCTTCCTCCCGTTTCTACAAATCTCTTGAATTTCTTATACCAACCGGTAACAAGAACTACTACTGTGATAATTATTATTGCCCACATAATATATGGCATTGCTTTTTCAAGAACAAGATCTCTATACTTGTAATAAGCTTTACCATAGTCTTCCTGCGAATAGCCTTTCATAAAGTAATCAGCTGCTTCAAGGAATTTTTCACGCTGTTCGGTAGTATCGTTATTTACTACTTCTGTTTCTGCTGCCCAGAGATAATAAACTCTACCGATACCCTTATATGCAAGCGCTGAGTTTGAAGACATACCTAAAATCTTATTCCATGCTTTTTCAGCATCTTCATAACGGCGTTCCTCATGGCTGTTTACTGCTTCACGAAGAATGAGACCGTACTCAGTAGGTTTATAGGTAGTGATCTGAGCACCTGTTGAGTCAAGAATAACTATTGTTTCATCATCAGTAAGGAGTTCAATCGCAACCGGAGTAAGGTTTGTTCCTTCTGTAAAACCAACCTGTTCCTGACGGCTTGAAAGTGAAGTTTCACCTACCGTAGTTGCCACCTGACCGAGAGCACCGAAAACATATAAAAGTTCACCGGTATTTGTGTAAGTAAACACACGGCCCTTCTGCGAGTCAAGTATACTTGTAAGTCCGTTTTCGGAAACTGTAACGTCACATATATATGAATATGATGAACGGTTGATTCCGTCACCCCAGTCTCCTGAAGGAGGCGTAATACCTGTTCTCTTAAGTACGTCAGCACCGGCTGCATTAAGTTTTCTTAAAGCGGCACCGATTTCACTTGCTGATGCTGCATTAAAGTGAGCCGCAAGATCTTGAAGGTTAAGCTGAGATATTGTACCATAAATAAAGCCTTGCTCATCAATGGTAACGTTACTGTATTCTGTTGAAAGGTTCTGCTGAAGTTTATCTTTAGCAGTAGCCGTAAACAAACGGTTCAAAAGTGATGAAAGTGTCTGTTTTGTTTTGGTAGCACCAAAGAACTTTGTGAACACACCATCATCATCAAGTTCTACAAGTCCCTGATAGCAGTCTCTTGATACAACGAACATACGCATAGCGTTATCAACAACAACCTTTAAAGGTTTATAGCTGATGTTTGTCTGTGAAGAAGCTGAAGTTTGTGAACCGCTATTATCGATTTCAATTTCGTCTTCGCTGATAACACCGTCATCAGTTGCGGGTTCATCGGTAACTGCTTCATTTTTACCCTCTGCCCCATCTGTATTTTCATCAACTACAGGTTCTAAAGTGGGAGCAGGTGTTGTTTCAACTACTGCATTTTCAGCATCCTCAATGATCATGTCCTCGGTGAAATACTTTGCAAGGTCAGGGTCATCATAGGTACGGTTGAAAACGAAGATATCCTCTTCCTCATTGTATGTAAATCTTACAATACGCTTGTTTTCAGTATCACATACAAAGAGGCTTTCAGTTGCTTCATGAATGAAAAGACCGTTAGGAGAATTAAAAGTATCTTCTTTACCATTATTATCAAAGGTTGTGATAATCTGCTTTACAGTGCGCATATCAGTATCAAGAATAACGATTCGGTTATTGCCTGTATCTGAAACAAGGATATAACCTTTACCGTCAAACTGAGTAAGATCCTGAGGGCTGCTTAATGCTTTACCTTCAAGGTTATCTAAACCAATGGTAATACTGTTTATTACCTGATCGGGAGTATATGCCTGAGGATCCGGATAAACACCGCTTTCAGTAATTGTATAGTTCTGATACGGAGCTGCAAAAGCCGATACCGTAAACATAAGTGAAAGTATTACGGCGAGTACCAGAGATGCTGATTTTCTGAATTTCATCATTTTGGTCCCCTCCTTAATCCTTCATACCTGATGTTGCCATTGTTTCGATAATATTACTCTGTGAAATAACGAAAGTAATAATCGGAACAGCCATCATGATAACTGTAACTGCGTTAGCAACACCTTGACGGGCGATACCTGTTGATACGATCTGTTGAAGTGCATAAGGTAAGGTTTTCAAAGATTCGCTCTGAATGAATACCGATGCACCTAAGTTCCAAAGTCCCTGAACAGAGAAGATCATAAGTGTAAGCCATGCGGATTTAACCTGAGGCATAACGATCGACCAGAAAATCTTGAAGCTTCCTGCACCGTCAATACGTGCGGCTTCAACAAGTGATCTGGGAATCTGCGACATGAACTGACGCATAAGGTACATACCCATGGGAGCACCAAAGGTAGGTACGATAATAGCCCAATAAGTATCGATCATACCAAGACTTGCCTTGATAATGAACAAAGGTAACCAAAGAACTGTTCCGTTAAACATAAGCGCAGTTTTAATCATGTTTGAAATGAACTTGCTTCCGGGGAAGGTGT
The DNA here is from genome assembly GCA_045541035.1 of Clostridia bacterium. Taxonomy (GTDB): domain Bacteria; phylum Bacillota; class Clostridia; order Christensenellales; family QALW01; genus UMGS1322. The sequence goes on from JAZQII010000011.1 coordinate 14,946, forward strand.
ACATTGCAAGAGGATATGCGCAAAGTGAACAGAAAACGATCTGACCAAAGGTACCTACTGAAGTAATGAAAATTGTATTAAACAAATATCTTGAGAAAGGTACCCACGAATTTCCCATAAGAACAAACAAGTCAGTATAGTTTGTTGTAACCCATCTGTTAGGTAATAATGTGGGCGGGAATTTAAACAACTCATCCATCGGTTTGAAGGAGTTACCTACAGCATAAACCATGGGGAGTACCATAAAGCAAGCAACAACGCAAAGGAAGAAAATGCCTAAGAAGTTACCTGCACCTGAACGGTTTACTTTCTTTGCCATAAATTACTCACCCACCTTTGAAAGCATTTTTGCAATCACCTTGTTAGCAACGATCTGCAACAAGAACAGAAGAACTGCTATTGCACAAGCATAACCAAGTTCCATTCTCTGGTTAGCATAGTCTTCAAGGTGATGAATAAGTGTATGAGCAACATAGTCCTGTGAAGGATAACCAACAAGGTTTGTAATTGCGGCACCAACTGAGAAAGCACCTGAAATACTCATAACAGCACCGAACATAAGCTGTGGCTTCATATAAGGTAACGTAATATACCAAAGTTCCTGCCATCTGTTCTTAACACCGTCAATAGCACCTGCTTCATATAATGTACGGTCAACGTTCTGAAGACCTGCAATGAAGGTAAGGAAGCTGGTACCAAGTGATGACCACAAAATAACTATCAAACAACAAGGTACTATGTAGTCAACGTTTTCGAGCCACTTGATATTCGTAAGCGTAATACCCGTATTCATAAGGAAACCGTTAAGAAGACCGTATTGGTCAGATGAGAAGATGATCTTCCATACGGGGTAAACGCTTGCAAGAGACGGTGCGTAGTAGAAAAGAGTCATAACTGCTCTTGTTCTTCTGCCGAGTTCATTGATGAGCCAGGCAAAGAACAATGACATAATATAACCGCCGGGGCCGATAACTACTGCAAAGAACAACGTATTCTTAAATGCAGTCATAAAAAGATCATCGGCAGTAAATAAGCGAACGTAGTTATCAAAACCGGTCCACTGTGGGGGTTCAAGTACGTTAAAGTACGTGAAACTAAAGTACATTGCAACAACAACGGGAAGAATAGTAAATATTGCAAATACTATAAGATAAGGAAGCATGAATAAATACAGGCTACCGTTTTTGCGCATTTCTTTAAATTGGTATTTAAGCCAATCTTTGAAGAATGCTTTATTTTTAGCTTTTGCTTCACTGTTAGCCATTATTCTACCGCCTTTCCTGTCATTTGCTCGATCTTATGCTTAAATTCTTCACGCTTACGATCGATTTCTCTGTCAATCTTACTTACGTATTCAACGAAAGTAGTGTTGGGATCTGCGCCTGCATTGTTGATAACTTCTTTCCATGCAAACTCAATGTTACGTGCGGTGTAGTATCCGCCGGGAACCTGAGGAATTGCTTTACAGTATTTCCACTGTTCCTGAATCATTGTCATAGAAGTTTTATCCCAGGGAAGTCTTGCCATTGCCTGAAGGTTTGCCGTCTGATAACGTGCTGCAGCACCAAGCAAACTTTCGATTTCAGTACCGAAACGATACTGTGCATCTTCACCTGTCCACCATTTCATAAATTCCCAAGCACGTTCAATTCTGTTTTTGCCTTCTTCTGTTGAAGAATCAATTGAAAGCATTACACAACCTGAAGTTGTACTTGCGCAGGAATGATCAACAACTGCTTCGCCGTTTTCATCATAAATAACGTTACCGTTTTCATCTTTCTGAACTGTACCGGGAACAAGAGAGAACTCCCAAAGGCCCTGAATTTCAGGCGCAAATACTGCAAGCTGTGAGTACTGGCTGTAAGACGCAATACCTACGGGAACTTCACCTGTACGGAAACGGTTAGCAAAGTCATATGTGTTGGGTAAGTCATATAATGTATAGAATTCTGTCCATTCTTTAAATGCATCAAGTGCTGCATCGGAGTTAAGATCTGTTGAATCGCGATCTTCAGTATAATACTGTCCGCCCTTCTGATAAAGAAGAGTTGCGAAAGTATTGTTACCTGAACCAACTGCACCAACAACGGGAACGGGCATTGCAAACGTCATCTGCTGATTCTGAAGATGACCTATTATATTATATACTTCATCCCATGTCTCGGGAGGCTCAAGTCCAAGTTCTTCAAGAATGTCTGTACGATAGAATGTCATGAAGAAATCCTGTGTTTCGGGAACAGCATAAATTCCGTTACCGAAAGTGAAAGGATCAACCGCACTTGCGGCATAACGTTCACGGTTCAAAAGAATATCTTTATAATCAGGGAACAACTCTTCATTAGCAAGGTTCATAACCGCGCCACGGAAAGCATAGTTAACAGCATCAACCGCGCCACGTGAAAGACAAAGTTCAGGACCGATACCTGCAAGAACCGAAGGTAACAATGAACCGCCGGCAACAAGACGTGTGCTTACGATGATTCCCGTTTCAGCAGTGAACATATCATCGATCAACTGCTTAAGGATCGTTGCATTATCTCGGGAACCGGTAAGACCTGCACCTGTTTCAAGCCAAACAATTACAGGTTCCTGACCATCCTGAGCAACCGTACCGCCGATGTTATCGTAGTCTTCAGTAAATGAAGCGATAAATGAACGAACTTCGTGAAGCATTTTTGCAAAGAAGCCTGCATCGGGGTTAGGCATTGAATTAGCTTTAATAGTATCTTCTGAAGTAATTACTATGTAATCAAGTTCAAGAGGGTTCTGGCTCATATCGTTGATCCAAGTACCCATTGAAGCAATAGAATCTTTGAAGTTTGTAAACAACGTGGGAACAACCGTGTGGTCCATCTTAACTGTGTTTTCGTATAACTTATGATCACCCTTTTCATCAAGGAAAGCGATCATCTTATCAAGATCCTTAAGACCGTCTGCCCCGTACTCCTTTTTGATCTCCGTAGCAAGAGCATTAACCGTTGTGTTATCGATCATTCTTTCAAAAAGAAGCGTCATACTTTCAAGGCTTGTAAGCTGAGCTCTGATACCTTCGCCGTATCTCTTAATCATATTAGCCTTAACTAAAGTAAGGTTACGATATTCTGTAAGAATAATTTTAAGAGCATCGGGGGACATCTTATCAAGCATATAACTCTTATTAACGTCAGGGCTTGCGCCGGTTATCATAAGAATTCTTCTGTAAGCATAGTTAAGCTGTGAAAGACTGTTCTCTGTTGCTGCAAGGAAATCACCCATATCGCCAAGTGTTGTTTCAAGACGAATTGTGTTTTTACCCTCGTTGAAATAGAAAAGAATTGTTTCACCGTCAGCTGTATGAGGTGTATACATTGTGAAGCTGTTTCCGTACTCAAATGTAAGATTGTTTACTTCCTGACAAGGCACTTCACCGTTAACGGTAAGTTTACGTGTTGTGCTTAAACCGCTTAAAGTATTCTGACGTGCCTTAAGGCTTATAGCATAAAGACCTGCTTTTTCAACCTCAAATGTCCATTCGATCCAGTCGTTGGGTGCCTGCCACTTATCTGCACCGATGGTGTTGTATCTTATCTTGGAATGATGATAAGGTACAGTAGAGGGAGATGATCTGTCAGTAATAGCATATAACGTGGGCGATGACTTAAGAATATTGAACGTTACATCCTTAGTTGCATCATAAGCCGTTGTATCAACAGGACTGATATAACTGTTATAAGCATCTGCATTTGCAAAAAGTGTGCCCTGCTTATCGTTATATGCATCAGGTGCATGAAGACCTTCTGCCTGAATGTAAAGTGCAACATCGCCGTTTACGGGCTTGTAACCATTTGCCTCATATTCTTTTTTAACTTCGGCATAAGGTTTAGCTGCTTCAAGCTGATGAAGTTCAGCATATTCAACAACCATACCTTCTTTTATGGCTTCAAAAGCGAGAACGTGCTGACCTTTTTCGAAATAGAACTTAAAGGGTTCAATTTCATAGCCCATATAGTCGCGCAATGAAACGGTTTGCCACTGTTCAGTTTCACTCTGATAAGGTCTCTTTTCATTATTTGTTTGGCTGTCAAGTGTAAGAACACCGTTATCTTTCCAAACACGTTCAAAGTTTACCTGACGGGCATCATAGAAAGGCAACTTATAGTCGATATAAACTCTGCGCTGAGCAGGAGAGCTCTTATCGCCTGCAGAAACCTGCTGACCGTCTTTCTCGTAAACTAATTTTTCGTATAAAAGATATGAGAAAGTAATGTTATACCAGCCGGACTGTTCAACATTAAAAACCCATCCGCAGATACCTTCATCATAGAACACTGCACCTTTACGAAGCGTATCGGGCAAATGCTCGGATGCCTTTTCCACAATGGGAAGGCTTCCAATAATTTCACCTGTATTACGATCAAACTCAACGGCATCTTTAGCCTCCAACTTGATCGAAACATCAGGCTGTGTGGTGTCCGAAATGGAATTCACGTATGCCTTATAGTCAAAGTCACTTTTAACATCGCTGTTAAACGCTTCGGCTTTGGGCAATTGGCTTTCCTCACCACTTTCATCTTCTGTTGTGCCAGGCTCTGTCACAGCACCGGTTGCAGAATCCTGAACTTCAACTTCTTCGGGGTTAGCAAATGCCACACACGAAAAAACTGAAATTGCTACGGATGCAACGATGACAAAGACCAGCACCTTGTTAAGCAAAGACTTCATGTTATTCCTCCTGAATGCTAAAATGAATCTGTAAAACATGGAAACAGCCCCATATATATAATAATGAGTGCACAATTTACAGACTGATACATATTATCTACCCTATCATACCACTAAAGCCCTTTAAAGTCAATATGCAACAAAAAATTTTTTTATTTTTTTATTTTTTATTTTGTGGCTGAAAATGCCCTATTTATGGGGAATTTTATTTTTATTTAGCAGATGTTTAAAAAATTTTTACATTTTTTTATCACTGAATCCGAATTATTTCAACATCTTACGATCAAAAAAATATTACAGTTTTATTTCAAAAAATATTTTCAATTTTTTTCATTTTAGGTATTGACTTCTTTTCCTCTTTAGGTTATATTTATAGCGAGTAAAAAAATTACTCAAATTTTCCGCTATGTGAGGTGTTTTTTATGAAGACACTAAAGCGACTTTTTTTGTATTTTGTTCCTTATCTGGGTATCATGATACTCTATCTGTTTATGGGTGCTGTGCTGGTTTCCCTTGCTATGCTATTGCCTCAGATCACAAAGCACATAACAGGTTCGGTTATTCTTGATGCTCCTTTTTCATTTTTTGGGTGGTCGCCAAAAAGCAAGGAACAGCTTTTTATAGTTCTTGCCATTGCATGGATTTCTATCGTAATAATCAGGCAAGCTATCGGATATTTACGCGGATACCTTATGGTAAACTCGTCAATTAAAGCCGTGTGCAAGATGCGTGAGGATATTTTTGACAGAATGCTTTGGCAGTCCCTTTCCTTTATTCAAAAGGAAAATACGGGCAACATTCTTACCATTCTTATCGGTGATACAGAAATAATCAAGAACTTTTTTGCAGGTACACTTCCCACAATCATTGAAGCGGTCTTTGGCTTTGTTTTTGCAAGTGTTATGATCTGGCAAATGAGTCCTTTAATGGTTCTCGTTGCATACCTGTTCACCATTCCTCTTTTTATAATATCACGGAGAATGAGCAAAGTTTTCTTTAAATGGTATCATTTTGTAAGAGATTCAAGCGCCGATTTAAGCACGGTAACTCAAGAAAATCTGAACGGCATACGTATCGTAAAGGCATATGCTCAGGAAAAGCAGGAAATCAAAAAATTTGCCGAAAAAAATGAAGCATACAGATATCACGCTATAAATTATATGGTAGTTTACTGCAAAGAATATATTCCTTTTGCAATTATAAGCCATATTCCCAATATCATTCTTACAGTTATTGCCGCGCTTCTTGTTGTTAACGGCAACGTTACCGGTATGGAAAACGATGCCTGGGCAATGACCGTTGCCGAGTTTATTGCCGTTGGCGGATACGTTGGATATATTCTTGTTCCCTTCCAGCAGGCAAACAACTGGATAAACGTTGCTCAACAGGCGGCAACAAGTGCTGAGAAAGTATTCAAATTTCTTAACATCGGCTCAACAATTTCATCAAAGCCCAACGCCGAAAAGCCTGACGTTACAAGTGTTCACCTTAAACTTAATAACGTTTCATTTTCACATGAGGGCAAGAAGATCCTTGATAATATTTCCATTGATCTTCCTCAAGGAAAAACCTTGGGAATCGTTGGTACTACCGGCAGTGGAAAAACCATGCTTACAAATATTATGGCACGTTTCTTTGATCCAACAAGCGGTGAGGTTACCATAAACGATGTTAACATTAAAGATATGGATCTTACCACTTTAAGGTCCTGCTTCTCACCTGTTTTGCAAGACGTTTTCCTATTCTCGGATACCATTGCCAAAAACATTGCGTTTGGTCGTCCTGATGCAACGTATGACGATGTGCGCAAGTGTGCAGAAGTTGCGCAGGCACACGAGTTTATTTCAAAAATGCCTGATGAATACGATACTATTGTCGGTGAGCGAGGAATGGGTCTTTCCGGTGGACAAAAGCAGAGAATTTCTATTGCAAGAGCACTTTTATACAACTCCCCTATTCTTATTTTTGACGACGCTACAAGCGCCCTTGATATGGAAACGGAGCAAGAACTTTATAAACGTCTTAAAGAAGAATATTCAAAGCAAAGCCGTATCATTATTGCTCACAGAATTTCATCGGTTAAAGACTGTGACGAAATTATCGTTCTTGAAAAAGGCAATATTATCGAGCGCGGTACTCACGATGAGCTCGTTAATATGAAAGGTCACTATTACGAAATATATAAAGAGCAGTATTCAACTGTTCTTGAAGCAATGTAGAGGAGGTGACGATATATGGCACGTAACAGATATATGGACGATGAAAAAGACGCCTCCAAACTTAATATTAACGTTATAAAACGATTACTGAAGTACACCTTTCCCTATAAGAAAAAATTTATTTTAGGCCTCCTTTTGCTTATAATAAACGTACTGATTTCCCTGGTATGGCCTATTATGTTGCAATGGATAATCGATAACGTTCTGACCGATGGCGGAACTCATCTTAACGACTTTAAAACTATGCTTATAGTCATAGGCACCGTCACCCTTATACTTTTTACCGACGTATTTATTGCAGCAAAACGTCTTGTAATAATAACTGAACTTGGGCACTACACCATTCACGATATCAGAAAAGAGATATTTGAACATGTGCAAACGCTTGCCTTTAAATATTTTGACGACCGTCCTGCAGGAAAAATTCTTGTAAGAATAACCTCCTACGTTGACGGACTTGCAAACCTTTTATCAAGTTCACTTATTCAACTTGTGGTAGATTTGTTCACGCTTATATGTATAGTTGTAATAATGTTGTCAATGAGTGTGAAACTTACGCTGACGAGTTTTATAATCCTGATTCCTCTGTGCACCTTCGTTGTACTTATAAAAAAAGTTGTTGAAAAATGGTCGCGAAGAATGCGAACGAAAGCAAGTAACCGTACTGCATATCTTCACGAAAACATCATGGGCCTCAACGTTACTCAGGCATTTAACCGCGAAGACGTAAACAGCAAAGAACTTGTACGACTTGATGATGATACGAACTACCAATTTATCCGACTCCATCTTTCAAGCGCCACAATGGGGCCTGCCGTTGATATTTTATCAACTTTAGGCACGATACTCGTATATTTCGTTGCAGTATTCTTATCAGGCGGAGATCTGACGTTAGGTGCCATTACCGCATTTATTTCATATATGGGACGTTTCTGGCAGCCAATTGCCTCATTTACCAATATATTTACACAGTTCAGCGAGGCAACGGGTAATATTGAGCGTATTTTTGAAACCATTGATACGGAATCTGATATTCAGGATTCGCCCGAAGCATACGATCTGCCCGATATAACAGGTAAGGTTGAATATAAGAACGTTACTTTCTCATATGACGGTGAAAACAATATTCTTGAAAACGTTTCATTTACCGCTAAACCCGGTGAAATGATAGCATTCGTCGGCCCTACCGGTGCAGGTAAAACTACCGTTGTAAACTTACTTTCACGGTTTTACGACGTAACGGGAGGAAGCGTTGAAATTGACGGTCATGACGTTAGAAACGTTACTCTCTCTTCCCTCCGCACTCAGGTGGGAGTTATGATGCAGGATTCCTTCGTATTTTCGGGAACGGTTATCGATAACATTCGTTACGGCAGGCCCGATGCCACCGATGAAGAATGTATTGCCGCGGCAGAAAAGGTTTATGCTTCGGATTTTATCGAAGCACTTCCAAAAGGATATTATACTCGCCTTGAAGAGCGCGGTGCAGGACTTTCCACCGGTGAAAGACAACTTTTATCTTTTGCAAGAGCCGTTCTTGCAGATCCTAAAATACTGATTTTAGACGAAGCAACGTCATCTATTGATACTCAGACGGAAATGCTTATTCAAAAGGCTTTGCAAAAACTTCTTGAAAACAGAACAAGTTTTGTTATTGCCCACAGACTTTCAACCATAAAACGTGCCGATCAGATAATGTGCATTGCAAATAAAGGCATTGCTGAAAGAGGCACACACCAAGAGTTAATGGATCTGAAAGGAATATATTACGAATTGAATATGAGCCAATACAGAGCTCTTATAAACGGAAAGGATAATTAATGGAATATATACTTTTAGCACTTCTTGCTGTAATTATCGTGCTTTTGGTTTTTGCGATAAAAAAACTTTATTCAGACAATTCATTAAAAGAAGAAAACGAGAAATTAAAGGCTACAATACTTCAGCAAAACAGTGAGTTGCGCACAGAAATAAACTCAACACTTTCAAACTATAATACTGCGGTAAACAACACTGTAAATCAGCAGATGTTGCTTTTACAGAATCAAATGAAAGAGTTCTCTCAAGCACAACGCGATGCTTCGGAATCGGAACGCCGTCAGCTTGACGAAATGCGCAGAACTATGGAAAATAACTTGCGCTCTATTCAGACAGATAACGCTGAAAAACTTGAGAAAATGCGCGAAACCGTTGATGAAAAACTTTCCTCTACCCTTGAAAAAAGGCTTACTGAAAGTTTCTCAACAGTTGGAAAGCAACTTGAAAACGTATATAAAGGTCTTGGCGAAATGCAACACCTTGCTTCAAGCGTAGGCGACCTTAAATCTGCTCTTACAAACGTAAAAATCCGCGGTACGTGGGGTGAAGTTTCCCTTGACAGTTTGCTTTCGCAGATACTTTCGCCTGAACAATACAAGCGCAACGTAAAGCCCAATCCGAGAAAATCAAATAATATAGTTGAATTCTGTATCTGCCTTCCCAATAACGAAAACAATGATATTCTTTATCTTCCCATTGACTGCAAATTTCCCATTGAAGATTATCTTCGTTTGTGCGAGGCTTCCGAAGCAGGAGACGTTAACGGAATTGAAAGTGCAAGCAAAGGTCTTGAAGCATCAATCAAAGTTTTTGCAAGAACAATCCGCGATAAATATATCGATCCCCCATATACCACTGACTTTGCCATTATGTATCTGCCCATTGAAGGTCTTTATGCAGAAGTTGCAAAAAGAGTCGGTTTATGTGAACTTTTACAGCGCGAATATCGCGTAACCGTTGCAGGTCCTACAACAATAGGCGCATTCCTTAACAGTTTGCAGTTAGGCTTTAAAACTCTTGCAATTCAAAAGCGCACAAGCCAGATTACAAAATTACTTGTTGATATTAAAAAGAATTTTGGAATCTTTGCCGATCTTCTTGAGAAAACCCGCAAAAAACTTGATGAAGCCAGCGGTAAGATCGCTGATGCAACGTCACGCTATCAGAAAATCGATAATCTTCTGGGAAAAGCCGATGCTTATGCCATAGAACAAAACGAAACAGCTCAATTAAATGAGGAAAATGAATAATTTTTTCAAAATTTCATATACATAAATCAAATAATATAGTATAATTATATTCGGTGTGGCATATACACCGAATATTTTTTTGAGTGTGAAAAATGGAAACTAAAAATAAAAAACATGAACAAATAATTATTTCAGTTATAAGCATCCTTGTGATTATTGCTCTTTCCGTTGTTATATTCGCTATGCGAAAGAACTATCTTTTTACCAATCGCGACCGACTGATCATAATGTGCTATCAAACCAATATAGCAGGCTCTGACGGTGAAAAATGGGCTGAACATTTAAGAAACAAGTTTGATAACGTTCCTGATTTTGAAGTAAGCGTATACGAAACAAAATCTGCCGGTAACGATTCGATAACCATAACAAGTGAAAACGGTTGGGCGCAGATCGTAACGCGTTTAGGTGCAGGTCAGGGAGATATACTTTTTGTTGATAATGAAGTTTTTTATGACGTCTTATTAAAACAAAACCTTATTTTGCCGCTTAAAGGCAAATATGCAACTCCCGTTACAGATGAAAATGGCACAGTTTACGGAATTGACGTTACAAACCTTACCGTTGACGGTCTATTGAATTACGGCACAAGCGAATACGTGGGTAAAGGTCAGAAATTGCCGATAAAGCCTATTAACAACGAAAAATTTGAATATAACGGTTTTACTTACTCTTCAAGAGTAATTGCCGTTATCTATAAAGGCGCTTCATATATCGAAGATTCACATCAGGTGCTTGATACTCTTTTCGGGGAGACTGTTTATGAATAAGTTTAAATATGCCTTTAATCACGGAAAGGTCATTGCTTTTATTTTGATAATTGCAATATCTTTTGTAACATCATTTGTCTTTGAAACTATTTCGCAACTTAATTCTGCAAAAAACGGAATTGAAATTCTTCTGGTAGATGCGTATCTTTCTGTCGGAGGTGCTGATGAACTTGCTAAAGAAGTAAAATCTGCAACGTCAGTTAAATACGTTGGTGCTGCTACAATCAACGAAAAAGATACGCGTGAATATATCAAAACCGTGAAAGATTACTCTTTTTCAGACTATCTCACAGATACTACCTTGGCAAAAAATGCTGAACTGATCATTGTTTCAAAAAGTCTCTTGCCCGAAATATATGAAATGGAAAATATCGTTCCCTTAGCATTAGATATTGACGCAGATGAAGAATGCTATCATAACGGGATTTTATATGCTTTTCCATTAAAAAACACCTTTGTAACGGAATATGAATCAACAGTAATTTCTTTGCAGGAAGATACTTTTGCAATTCTTCTTGACGGCGACCACACAGAAAATGTCCGCAAATATTTGCTTAACTTAAATTCGGAGGAAAAATAACATGTATTTACAGAAATGTTCAGTAAAAAAAGCAGGTCTTTTAAAAACGATTTTGCTTATCGTTGCAGTTGTTGTTTGCATCGTTGCACTTTATTTCGTTTTTTCATTTATCAATATCGGTGTTTCCCCTACTTCGGCAACTGCGGCAATATTGCTTGTTGCTATTCTTTTGGGATATTTTGTTCTTAAAGCATCTTTATCTGACTACGAATACGAAACTTCAGCGGATAAACTTATCATAAAGCAGTTTGCAGGAAAACGTCTTATAAAAGAAATTTCTTTAGACAAAAATAAAATTGAATCTATAGAAAAGGGTGCAGGCGGAATGCGACTTTATCCTGCGGGAACAGTTCCATACACCATAACTGTTGAAGATAAAAAATATTCTTTTGCTCCCGATGAAACCACGTTAAGTTTTTTACAAAACAATTCTTTTACAGACGCTTATATTGATGCAAAATATACAGAGATGTTAAATACGCTTAAAGAACTTCTTAAAATTCCCTCTGTTAAAGAAACAGCATTAGACGGAATGCCCTTTGGTAAGCCTTGCGCCGACGCTTTAAAATACACGCTTGATCTTTGCGAAAAACTTGGAATGAAAACAAAAAATTTAGATAATTACTGCGGTTGGGCAGAAATCGGCGAGGGCGAAAAACTTATCGCAATTTTATCGCATCTTGACGTTGTTCCTGCAGGTGACGGTTGGAATTCCGATCCCTTTTGCGCAAAAATTACTGATGAAGAAATTTTTGCCCGCGGAGCAATTGATGATAAAGGTCCTGCCGTTGCTGCGATTTATGCAGTTTCGGCAATCAGGGAAAAACTTGATAATATTCCATGCCGTATCCGACTTATTTTCGGTTGTGATGAAGAAAGCGGTTGGGGTTGCATGGACCGTTATTCAAAAACCGAAGATATTCCCGATATGGCATTCACTCCCGACGGTTCGTACCCCGTTATCATAACAGAAAAAGGTATTGCTCATTTCAATATCCAAACAAGCCTTGAAGAAGGTGATTATCAGCTCTATATGGCAGGGGGACTTCGCCCCAACATGGTTCCTGATAAGGCTTCAGCCACAATCGTCGGAAATATTGATAAATTATTTGATAAACTTAACGCCTATGACGTTCACTCAAAAGGTTTAAGTTTTTCTGCAGAAGGAGATACTCTCTTAATTGATGCCGTTGGTATCGGTGCACACGGTTCAACACCTGAAAAAGGTACAAACGCCTTTTTTGAACTTTTTAAATTTCTTAATTATCTTGATTTAAAAGGCAGTCAGGGCAAATTTATTGACGATATGCTTAAAATATTCGTTGATAAAACTGATGGCAGCGGAGCGAACCTTAATATTTCCGATGAAATTTCCGGTGCTCTTTCACTTAACCTTGGAATGTGCTTTATAGGTAAAAATAAGTTTTACGAGGAAATGAACGACGATTCATGCAGAATAGTTATAGATATCCGATATCCAGCCTCGTTCACCATCAAAGACGTTTCTTTAAGATTACAAAGTGCACTCCCCTCTACCTGGGAATGCGAAATTGATCATCAGCAAGCACCTCACCACGTTGATAAGGAATCTCTTCTTGTTAAAACGCTGATGAGTGTTTATAAAGATTATACCGGTCGCGATGATGAACCTCTTGCCATCGGCGGAGGCACTTATGCGCGTACTTTGCCGGGCAAAGCCGTTGCTTTCGGCGTAGAGTTTCCGGGACGCGAAGATAAAGCACATCAACCTAATGAATCCTTCTATCTTGACGATTTTAAAATCAGTGCAAAAATGTTTGCAGCAGCCATCGAAAAGCTTATTTCTGATTGATAAAAATTTTAATTGAGTTTTTTTACATTTTTTGATATAATATTACATTATAGAAATATATCGTGTTTTCAGGTGAAAAAATGTTTGATATTGCTTTAGGAGATACGGTTATCACAAAAAAAAATCATCCTTGCGGCGGAAACAGTTGGCAATGCGTAAGATGCGGTGCCGATATTAAATTAAAATGCCTTACTTGCGGAAGAATAATAATGCTTGACCGTGAGGATTGTATGAAGAGAACAAAAAAAATTATTAAGGCGGAATAGATATGGCAAAAAAAGACAACGAAGTTTTCTTTAATTTGTTTAATGCAGAAAACGGTGATTACTTTTCGGAAGATAATTCTTCCGAAAACACTTCCGATAGCGAACAAAACTTCATATCAATAGCGCAAATTGACATAGACGATTCTCATAAAGAAGAAGTTTCAGGGCAAACCACAATGTTTGATAACGAAAGTTTCAGCGCAATGTTTGACTCTGCAGAATCAGATTCATTAAAGGAAGAAACTGCGCCCGAACTTATTGTTGAGCCTGTTAAAGCGGATAAAGAACCTGAATCTGTTGATGTATTAAATGATGATGTTACCGAAACAACACCTGTGATTATGGAAAAAGAAGAAACTGAAAATCTTTCTGAAAACGAAAATATTGCTGTTCAACAGTTTTTCATCGAACCTATTGATGACACTGAAACTGAAAAATCAAGTATTGAAGAAGATAAGCTTGTTTCCTTGCTTGAAACAAATCCTCTTGATGAAGAAGTTACTGAAGAACCGATAGATTCAGATGACAGCATTTTTAATAATCTTTCAACTTACGATGAAATTAAAAAGCAAAAATCAGAAAAATTTGAGACGCCTTATCTTTTCAAAGGAAAAACAAGCGAGCACATAAGATACCGCCTTTATGTTCCTTCTAAAAAAAAACCAAGAGAAAACCGTATTAAGAGGAGCGTTATGAGTTGGGCTATAACAATTCTTGCCGCCATTATCATTGCCGTTCTTTTGCGCTCATACGTGTTCGTTATTGCAACCGTAAACGGACCGAGTATGATGCCTACATTAGAGAACAACGAAAAACTTTTCGTTACCAAGTACACTTATAAATTTTCCGATATGGAGCGTGGCGATATCGTTATCTGTAAATACGGCACCGCCGCATATCCGGATATATACGTTAAAAGAATTATCGGTCTTGGCGGTGAAATCGTAAGTATAGTTGACGGTAAAGTTCTGATCAACAACGCTGAAATAAGCGACGAATATTCTTTTGAACCTTGTGTGCTTGATATGGATCCCGTTTACGTTCCCCAAGGTTACGTTTTCGTTATGGGTGATAACAGAAATAACTCTGCAGATAGCCGCAAACAGATCATCGGGCCTTTGAAAGAAGAACTTATAATCGGCAAAGTACAGTTCAGAATTACACCTCTTAATAAATTCGGTGCTGTGGAGGCTAAACAGTGAAATACCTTGTTTTATCCGATATACACGGCAATAACGTAGCATTGGAAGCGGTGCTTAACAAGGTTCCTAAAAGCAGATACCAAAAGATTCTTGTTCTGGGCGATAACGTTGGTGACGGTCCTTGCCCCGATAAAGTTATTAAAATGCTTACTGATCTTGGTGCCATTATGATTCAGGGAAATCGAGAAGAACTTGCCGTTAATCATTTTAATGGCTTTCCCGAAACACAGACTGCCCTTCAATGGAAGTTTATGCGCGAATCAATTTCTTTTCTTACTCCCGATCAACGTAACTTTATTGCAGGTCTTGATAAGCAGAAAACAGTTACTGACGGTGATCTTTCAATAAAAATGGTTCACGGATCCCCTGATTCTATCCGCGAGTTACTGCAATATAATAATAAAAACCGCTTAAACGAATGCCTTGAAAGTATTTCGGAAAATATACTTTTATGCGGGCATAACCACTATCAGTTCGCCTATCTTGGTCCAAACGAAAAATTGGTGCTCAACCCCGGTTCGGTAGGATTGAGCCAGAAAGGCGAAGCATTCAGAGCCGATTATGCGCTTTTGAATATTTGCCATAATCAGTATTCCTTTGAACTTAATCATACATATTATGACGGCGAGGCTATAAAAAAAGAGTACATTGACAGAAATCTTTGGGATAGCACTATATGGGGACAACTTGCCCACAGAGAAATGAGCGAAGGTAAAACTTATATTGTAAGTTTTGCACGTTTCGTTTTTAGTCTTGCAAAATCAAAAAATGCTCCCACTCACCCATTAGATGATGATATCTGGCGTGAGGCAACAAAAAAATGGAATTGGAATTCTGTGAAATAAAAAGGTTCAGTAAACTACTGAACCGTATTTTTTAACTATGAAAATTGGAAATATTGAATTAAAAAACAAACTTATACTTGCACCGATGGCGGGCGTTACCGATAGCGTATATAGGGATATCTGCCAAAAATTCGGAGCCGCTCTTACGGTAACTGAAATGGTAAGTGCAAAAGGTCTTTATTATGCAAGCGAAGCAACGAAAGATCTTTTAGCTTTTTCAGGCACACACCCCGAAAGTGCGCAAATTTTCGGAAGTGATCCTGAAATCATGGCAAAAGAATTATCTCACCCCTACTTTGAACCCTTTGATATTATAGATATCAATATGGGTTGCCCTGCACGTAAAATAATTTCCAACAATGAGGGCAGCGCTCTGATGAAAGATATTCCCCTTGCAAAGGAAATAGTTTCTGCTTGTGTAAGCGCAACAAAAAAACCCGTAACTGTAAAATTCCGTGCAGGCTGGGATAGTTTTTGTGCTGACAAAATGGCTCTTGCCTGCGAAGAAGCAGGTGCAAAAGCCGTTACGGTTCACGGCAGAACAACTCTTCAGGCTTACAGCGGAAAAGCAGATCTTGATGCTATAAAGCGTGTTAAAGAAAGCGTTAAAATTCCCGTTATAGGTAACGGTGATATAACCGGCGGTATTTCTGCAAAAAAGATGCTTGAGTATACCGGATGCGATGCAATAATGATCGGCAGAGCCGCCCAAGGCAGACCTTGGATCTTTGCTGAGATAAATGCTTTTTTAAAGAGTGAAGATTTTTCACTTTCCCATCTAAAAAAACTTGATATTGCCCTTGAGCACGGACTTCGCCTTATTGCTTTAAAAGGCGAACATACTGCAATGCTTCAAATGCGAAAACATATGGCATGGTACACACACGGTATGCGCAATGCCGCACAAATACGCGCAAGCATTACCGCATTAAAAGATAAAGATGATTTTTTATCACTTATAAATATGCTTAAAGGTCTTGCATAGATCTCCCAAAGTGGAGGTACTGTTTTTAATTGCACCTTCAAAAATCTGTTTTTCAGTAAGAAAAGCGCGGAACTTTTCTTCTTCATCAACAACAAGCACACAGTAAAAACAGTTTCCGTTAAAATTATTGAGAACGTCAAGAATTTTCTTATCATCATATTGCTTAATTATTTTTACTTGCTCATTTTTCCAGAACTTCTCCCGCAGGCTTATGCTTGCGGGTTTTTTTATTGCTTTAATCGATGCCGTAAGCATAAATAACGACATGATAATTCCTTCAGAATTATTATAGATAACAATATCGTAAACCGATTTTATAAAAATGATTACGGAAATAACTATTCCAAGATATACTGCTCTTTTTCTGCCTTTCTTTTCTCCAAACAGACCTTTAAATATGCACGTAAGTATTCTTCCGCCGTCAAGAGGATATATTGGCAGAAGATTTATCATTGCAACGTTATAGGAAAAACTGACAAACATTTCAGATTGGGGCAAAATCGATAAAACACCTGATTTTTCCCACAAAAACCCGCTTAAAAGGCTTATAAACGGTCCTGCCGAAGCAACTATAGCCTCATAAACATAATTGTCCTCTATCCCCCTTATTTCCGCTGCACCGCCAAAGGGAAATATTTCGATACTTTCCGTGTTCATGCTAAACAGCGAGGCTACAAAAGCGTGAAAAAGTTCATGAATAAGAACAACGGCAGTCATTATGATAAATACATCTAATTTTCCCGCAAAAAGCCATAAAGCGCAAAGAATTATAACCGTAAAATTGATGTTAACTTTTGTGTTATTTATTTTTGCTACGGTCAAACCAGATAATCAAGGGGATCAAGAGCAACACAGTTTTCATAGAGCCTATAAGTTATTTCACTTTTTGCATAGCCTATGTTCTCCCCTTTTGACACCCGTTTTCCTTTTGGTAAAATACACACCGCGCCAAAGTAATTACTCAATTTTCCGTCATCATGCCTGATTGAAATTTTATCTTCTCCGCAATTCTCAATAACGCCGTTTGCCGTCGCCAAGACACTTTCAAATTCATCGCAATATATTACAATGCAGGGTTCGCCCAATATTTCCTTTTTTGATATTTCACCTTTGCAAGGCATGGAAAAAGACGTAACGGTTATATTTGATGAAACTGAAACATCTTCTTCATCTTTATCTAAAAAGAACACTTGCCCAAGAGTTTCTTTGATCTTAAAATCTTCCTGAAGACTGATTTTTATACCGTTTCGTATTGTTTCTGCATTTTTATCAAATGCAATAAAAATTCCCATTAACAGAAATACTGCCAACAACGTGATTGCTACCGTACTTTTTTTAAAAAGCAAAATAAAACACCCCCAGCATAATATATGCCGAGGGTGTGATAAAAAATACTTAATCTGCCGTAAAAGGTTCAATAGGTCTATTCATACAAACACTTTCAACAAGACCGATTGCTATCATATTGGTAAGCATATTTGAACCGCCGTAAGAAATGAACGGCAGCGGTATTCCCGTTATAGGCATTATTCCAACAACCATTCCTATATTTTCAAAAATATGGAACATAAACATTGCCATAACACCGATAATTATCATTTTTCCATAACGGTCATAGGCTTTATACTGCAAAAGATACCACATTCTCACTTCCATTGCAATATATAATCCTATAAGAACAAGCGCACCTAAAAATCCCATTGATTCACCGATTGCGGCGAAAATAAAGTCAGTATGAATGGCAAATATTCCGCCTGCCTGACTTATGGAATCTGCACCTAAAATTCCTTTACCGAAAAATTTTCCTGAACCGATAGCGATTTTCGCGTATTTTAATTGGTCAACTTCCTCACCGCTGATAAAGTTTAAAATTCGGCTTTGTTGCTTTTCACCCATCAAGAACCATAGTGCAACACAAGCAATAATACCGGTGCCAAGCACGATTAAAATATGCTTCCAGCGCATACCGCCGGTAAAAAGCATAACTATAAATATAAACACATATACAAGAGACGTGCCTACATCCATCTGTGTAAGAAGTCCCGCCACAAAAATAAGCATTGCGCCAAAGGTCAACAACAGATCCTTAAATCGGTCAAACCGCTCTTTTTGAGATATCGTTTTTGCAAGAATAAGAATAAGACCTAATTTACCGATTTCCGTTGGCTGAAAATAAAAACTTTCACTTATTTTTATCCAACCTCGAGTGCCGCCTTGTTCATCACCGAAAAAGCCCGTGAACACAATAAGCCCCACACAAACGGCAAGCACGACATACCATATTTTTGAATATATATGATAATCGAGCATAGACACACAGACCATTGCAACAAAACCAACGCCGATCCACATGGCGTGTTTTTTTACAGTTGCAAAATTCAGCCTTGCAAGCGTATCAAGAAGGTCTGCTTCTTCACTGGCAGTTGTTGCATCAGCCAATGCCGCAAGAATGGAAACAAGCCCGAAGAGGCATATTACGCCAACGATAATAAGCAGAACGTATTCTATATTATGCAGTTTTCGTTTATCAAAAAGCCACATACAAACTCCAAAATTATTTTAGTTGTTTATATTATAGCACAAATGATATTTTTTTTCAACAATTATGTTATAACCTTAAAAGCATTTACAGGCATTTTGGCGCAAAGATACGGGCCCGTTGACGATCTTTCTATTTTAACAATAATATTTTCGTAATCAGGATCTATGTATTTTACTGCCGCAGATATGATATCAGCAGTCATTTTTAACAAAAATTCAGCCGATACGTTTGCTCTGTCACGCGAAACTACCGCCATAAGTCTTTGCTTTGCCGTCTTTTTACTGTTTCCCTTTTTGAAAAATCCGAACATACTTTTTTGCCCCCTTAAACCGCCGTCTTCTTAGAAAAAATCTTCTCTATCAATGCGCCAAGGGGCCTTGTTACCGTAATTGGAATATTTTCGCCCATTATTCGCTTTGCTATATTTTCATATTCTTTCCCTGCACGGCTGGAAGGAAGATTCACCGCCGCTTCCCCAAGATTTGTTCCCCGAACGATACTTGCATCATCAACAACTGCGCCGATTGCTTTTTGCCCAAGAATATCTTCTACATCCTCTAAAGAAAGCATATCACCGCTTCGCACAAGTTCAGGACGGATTCTGTTCACAATAAGATTTACGTGGCTTATTTCGTTTGCCGCCATAAGTCCTATTACTCTATCGGCATCGCGCACAGAAGATACTTCAGGTGTGCAGATAACAAGTGCTTCATCCGCTCCTGCAATGGCATTTTTAAAGCCTTGTTCGATTCCTGCGGGACAATCAAGCAAAATATAATCATACTGATTTTTAAGTTCAGATAAAAGAGATATCATTTGTTCTTCGGTTATTGCTTCCTTTGCCTTTGTCTGACTTGCGGGCATTAAACTTAACCTTTCATTGCGCTTATCTCTTATTATTGCCTGCTTTATTCGGCATTTGTTTTCAACAACGTCAACAATATCAAAGACGATTCTGTTTTCAAGGCCAAGTACCGTATCAAGATTTCTTAACCCAAGATCCGTATCTATCAATAAAACTTCTTTGCCGTTTTTTGCAAGGGCGCAACCGATATTGGCACATGCAGTTGTCTTTCCCACTCCCCCTTTTCCTGACGTTACAACAATTATCCTGCCCATAAAATTCACCTCAACATTTCTTATTGCCACCATGATACAACTTTTTTCAAAAAAATAAAGAAAAGATTTTGTCGAATGCAGTATATTGACAAAAGTAGAAAAAACAACACAAAATATGCATATCAAAATTGACAAAAATAACGAAAGATTATATAATATAATCACAAAATAAAAGGAGATTATTTTATGAAGCAGGCTACGAAAAAAAATACAATTGGTGAAATTTTAGAAATGAATCATGAAGTTGCCGCACTTTTTTTAGGTCATGGAATGTTCTGTGTTTCATGTCCCAGCGCACAAAACGAATCTCTCGAAGAAGCTTGCATGGTTCACGGAATTGATTCAGATGAACTTCTTGACCTTATAAACAAATTTCTTGCAGCTGATGATGAGGAGGAAAAATAATGATTGCTATCGGATGCGACCACGGCGGTTACGAATTAAAACTTGCTGTTATTGAACATCTTAAAGAAAAAGGAATCCAAGTTAAGGATTTCGGTTGTGATTCTACTGCAAGCGTTGATTATCCTGACTATGCATATCCCGTTGCAAAATCTGTTGCTGACGGTGAATGTGAAAAAGGCATCCTTATCTGCGGAACAGGTATCGGCATGAGTATTGCCGCAAACAAAGTAAAGGGAATCCGTTGCGCACTTTGTGGAGATACATTCTCTGCTCACGCAACAAGAGAACATAACGATTCAAACGTTCTTGCTTTAGGTGCCCGTGTTACCGGTCTTAACCTTGCACTTGATATCGTTGATACGTGGCTCGATGCCGAATTCATGGGTGGAAGACATATCCAGCGTATCGAAAAAATTACAAAAATACAAGACGAACAGTAAAACAAAAGCCCGGCAATGCAGGGTTCAGTCTGCTGACAAAGCCAGCAGACTGCCAGAGTTCGAGAAACCCTTGCAAGCCAAGGCGCTGAACTTGCAAAAAAGGGAGTTTACACAGACGTAAATGACCGCATTTTGCAAGTGAAAGGCAACGACGGAAACAAACCCCTGCAAAATTTTTGCAGGGGTTTGTGTTTGCAGGGGTTTGTCAGTGCTCTGAAGACTGAATTTTTTCAGCCTTTTACATTCTTGCCCGCTTTTTCAATAATAAAAGCAGTGTTTTTAAGGGAATTATCAGTAATCCCCCTGCAAGGTTGCCTATCGCATGAATAATATCAAAAGATAAGCCTGAAATTATCCAAGCGAGCATACCTTTAAAATCAAGTCCCATAAACAAAGCATGTGCAGGAGCATACAATATTCCGAAACTCAATCCGTGAATCATACAGATAAGGGGATAAATTATCCATTGCAGCCAGATCGGCATTTTTTTCGGCAACAGCATAACAACTCCCCACAAAACAGTCCATATATACAGATACGGCAAACTCCATATTCCGAACCCGCTTGTAAGAAGTGTCAAAAAAACATAAATATATATGGGAATAAGCGCTTTTTTGCGAAATACCAGCGTATATGCAACCGTAAGAACGCCGACAAGGTGAATATTGGGAAGCGCTTCCATAAATATATCACCGCAATACATTAGCGCGCCCAAAAGGGCGAAAACGGTTATTTCAACAACTGATAATTTAGCCTTTTGTGTAGACAAGTTCATACTGTTCGCCATCAGAAAAGATAGTTGAATCAACGCCGGTCATCATATATTCTCCGTTTTTATTAAACGACCAATATGCTTTATCGGTATCGTAATCTGCTTTAATGCCGTTTACAACCTTTATGTAAAGACCGTATTCACTTTCATCCCCCGCAATAAGTGAGTGTTCTAAAAGTGCAGCACCGACAGTTTCTTTATCTGTTTTAATTGTAAAGATAACGCTTTGGTCATTGGCTTCTACTTTTACTTTAAGCGTTTTTGCACCTTCTCCAAAGGAAGTATCCTTTACATAAGTAGCGGTTGCCCAAAGTCCTTCTTTTTTAATACCGTCATCAACATCCTGAACATTGGTATTATTAGTCTGCGGTTTTTCCTCTTCAGTCGTATTATTGCAAGCAACAAGTGCGAGCAACATAACTACAACAAGCAACAGGGTAACAATTTTTTTGAAATTTTTCATAAAATTTCCTCCAATTCATTTTTCACGAAAAGAAGAAAGCAAAAAGCACACCTTCTTTGAAGGTGTGCGAAATAACGGTATCCTGCCATACCCTTTTCGCTTTAACCTTCATTTGCCCAAGGTTGTTTTTGCGAGTATCACAAGCCGATAAGCATTCCGACTTTAACGGTAATGGCTGTTGCCGCGGAATTTCACCGCTGTTCCCTTAACATCTTGCAGATAAAAAATCTGTTCAATAGCAAAGATTTTGCTGACTTGCGTTTATTCTTTTTGTGTAAGTAGATTTTATTATAAATAAATATTTATGTCAATGATTTTTTAGAAAACTGCTTTACAAAAAAAGAATTTATATATATAATATGTGTGTAAATAAGATAACCCGTTAAAAAGGACACGTTTTTAAGAATTACGGTTTAAAGAGAGTGTATGGTTGGTGTGAATGCATATTCCGTTCTTAAAGATATCACCTATCAGGGGCAGAAGCGAATTTTCAGTAGTTTCTGATGTGGATCGCACATTACGCGATAACGTATGATTGTACGGTATTTGGTGGTATTTTGCCTTGTGCTTTTCCAAATGCGCAAGGCTTTAATTTTTGTTTGGAGGTTTTTTAATGTACAAAAAGGTTGATACCGGTCTTAATTTCGTAGATCGGGAAAAAGAGATTCTTTCTTATTGGAAAGAAAATGAGATTTTTGAGCGCAGTACAAAAAAGAACGAGGGTAATCCTGAATTCACTTTCTATGACGGTCCCCCTACCGCTAACGGTAAGCCCCACATAGGTCATATTCTTACCCGCGTTATAAAGGATATTATTCCCCGTT
>JAZQII010000012.1:0-21575 GCA_045541035.1 Clostridia bacterium
CGTGTGGAAGATTTACTTTTACCCATTTTTCACCGTTATATGACACGTTACGTCCAAAGTTATCGGGAGCATCAATATATTGAATGCTTGCAGGACCCCATTTCATACTTTCCGTTTTGGCGGAAGTATACACAGGACCTTCACTTTTTGGCTCGGAAACAACTATATCACCTTTGTGAAACAGCCAATTATCATCAAATAATATTTGCTCACGCATAAAAAACTCTCCTTACGGTTTTTTCATCGTCAATGAAATACGTTTTTTGGCTACGTCAACGTTAAGCACCCATACGGTAACAACCTGACCTACTTTCAAAACTTCCATGGGATGCTTAATATAACGGTCGGTTATCTGGGAAATATGTACTAAGCCGTCCTGAT
This sequence comes from Clostridia bacterium, assembly GCA_045541035.1. GTDB lineage: Bacteria > Bacillota > Clostridia > Christensenellales > QALW01 > UMGS1322. Next base: position 382 of record JAZQII010000012.1, read on the forward strand.
GCACTCCAATATCAACAAAAGCACCAAAGTCAATAATGTTTCTTACAGTACCTTTTATTTCCATACCGGGTTTTAAGTCTTCCATACCCATAACCTCACGCTTAAGCATTGGCGGAGGAAGTTCATCACGAACATCGCGTCCCGGTTTTTCAAGTTCTTTTATAATATCAAGGAGTGTAGGCTCACCTATTTCAAGTTTTTGGGCAATTTCTTTTATACCGATCTTTTGTGCCTTTTCGGAAAGATCCAAAAATTCCTTATCCTTTTTAATATCAAAACCGCACATTTCCAAAAGCGCCTTTGCCTGGTCGTAACTTTCAGGGTGAACAGCCGTATTTTCCAAAATATTCTTACTTTCGGGTACTCTCAAGAAACCTGCGCACTGTTCAAAGGCTTTAGGGCCAAGCTTGGGAATTTTCTTAAACTGCGCACGGGAAGTAAAGGCGCCGTTTTCCTCGCGGTAAGCAACGATATTTTTGGCTAGAGCATCGCCGATACCTGCAACGAAGGATAAAAGACGGGGTGATGCGGTATTAACGTCAACACCAACGTTATTAACACAGTCTTCAACAACACCCTCTAAAGTATTATCAAGCTGCTGAGGAGGCATATCGTGCTGATACTGCCCTACACCAATGGCTTTAGGCTCAATTTTAACAAGTTCAGCCAAAGGATCCTGAAGTCTGCGCGCAATGCTTACTGCACTTCTTAATGAAACGTCATAATCGGGGAACTCTTTTGCCGCAAGGGCCGATGCTGAATATACAGAAGCACCTGCTTCGGAAACCACCATATATGCAAGGTCGCTATCTTTAAGTTCAGATAAGATATCAGCAACAAGAACTTCCGTTTCGTGGCTTGCCGTACCGTTACCGATAGCAATAATATCAACCTTATGCTTTTTAATAAGCGATTTTAAATATTCCTTTGCCTTTTCCTTATCGTGATTAGGAAGCGTTGCATAGATAACGCCCGTATCCAACACCTTGCCCGTTTCATCAACGACGGCAACTTTACAACCTGTTCTGTAGCCGGGATCAAGACCGAGAGTTGTTTTTCCTTTAATGGGAGGCACCATAAGAAGTTGGCGCAAGTTTACACCGAAAACTTTAATTGCAGATTCCGTTGCTTTTTCGGTAAGTTCGGAACGGATATCACGCTCAATGGCAGGGAAAATGAGACGTTTATAAGCATCTTCTGCCGCTTCAAGAACCTGCTTTGAGCAAGGATTATCACTTGTTATATGAATGTTTTTGATAATACTCATTGCCTTTTCTTCCGAAAAATCAATGGAAACCTTCAAAAACTCTTCTTTTTCGCCTCGGTTTACCGCTAAAATTCTGTGTCCTGCAAGTTTTGTTACGGGTTCGGAAAATTCCTTATACATTTCATAAACGCCCATATCTTCCTTATCGCCCTTTGCAATAAGATCGCTGTTATGATAGCAAACGTAACGAAGACGTTTTCTCGTTTCCGCATCATCTGAAATTTTTTCCGCAATAATATCTCTTGCACCTTGAAGTGCCTCATCAATATTATTTACGCCCTTTTCTTCATCAATAAAGGCTTCTGCCTCTTTATAGGGATCAAGCTCTGCTTGTAAATATATTTTTTCAGCCAAAGGCTCAAGACCCTTTTCCTTTGCAACGCTTGCGCGTGTTTTACGTTTTGGGCGGAAAGGACGGTAAATATCTTCAATTTCAGTTAAGGTTACGGCATTTTTTAAGGCTTCTGTAATTTCATCAGTTAAATTGCCCTGCTTTTCGATTGCCTCCATAACCTTATTGCGCATTTCCTCAAGTTTACGTAAAAAATCAAGGCGGTCCGCAAATTCGCGCAAGATCTGATCATCTAACGATCCCGTTTTTTCCTTGCGGTAACGGGCAATAAAGGGAATTGTATTTCCTTCATCAATAAGCGCGATTACGTTTTCCGCCTGCCATGTTTGAATTTTAAATTCTTCTGCTAATTTAATTGCTTCCATTTTAGTCTCCTAACGATTTTATATTATCAAACTGCTTAGAATGCCCAAGACAGCCGAAATAACTATAATTATTATGGGATGCACCTTTTTAAAAACGAGAATCACCGATATAATAAATATAACCAACGATACAAAAAATGCAGGGTTGAAAATTTCAAGAGAAATTCCCGAAGGCGCAAAAACTGTTATCGCAACAGACAAAAGTGCCGAGCCTATCATTCCTACAACACAAGGTTTAAGCCCTGCCATACAACCTTTTACTATTTTATTTTCCTTAAAGCGCTCATAACATTTTGCAATAAGCAAAATTATTATAAAAGACGGCAACACAACACCTGCAGTTGCGCACAATGCCCCTAAAAATCCACCCGTTTCACTGCCGATATACGTTGCAATATTTACTGCAAAGGGGCCGGGCGTACTTTCACTTACTGCAATAAAATCAATCAATGCTTCCTCTGATATCCAATTACGAGCAATTACCTCCTGCTGAATAAAGGGAAGCATTGCATAACCGCCGCCAAAGGTCAATGCTCCTATCTTAAAAAAAGTGAGCAAAAGTTCAATATAAATCATTTTTGCTTCCTCCATTCAAGAAGAGAAGCAGTAAGCCCTACAATAGCGGCGCCGATAATTATAAAGATTATATTTATTTTAAATATGGCAGCACACACAAAGGAAATGAGCATTATTATATAAGGAACAACGCCTTTTTTTGCTTTCTTAAACATCATAAGCATTGCTTTTAAGATTAAGGCAAGAACGCCTGCTCGAATACCGAAAAAAGCATATTTTACGGCTTCTATATGTTGAAATTCCCTAAGAAGAGAAGCTATAAAAAAAATTATAAAAAAGGAAGGAAGCACTATGCCTACAGTTGAAAAAAGTGCGCCAAGAAAGCCTTTCACTTTATATCCGACAAAGGTAGCTGCATTTATTGCTATGGGCCCCGGTGTGGCTTCAGCTATGGCAACTATATCAAGAATATCTTCCTCCGTTATCCATTTGTTTTTATCAACGGTTTCCTTTTGAATAAGAGGAATCATCGCATAGCCACCGCCAAAGGTGAATGCCCCGATTTTAAAAAATACGGCAAACAGCCTTAACAAAGTTTTCATAAAAAACCTCCATTTACCATTTTACCACACTTCAAATAAAAAATCAATGAATGTTCATATTGTTTTTTAAATAAAAGTGTGATATAATTCAAAAATGAGGTGTTAATTATGATAAAAAAGAGAAATGACTTATTAGGTGAATTTTTAGTTGAAAAGTTTAACGAGCGTTTTTTTGAAAGTTATTATGCTTCCACAAAGGAAGATGCCATGAAGAAAGCGCTTTCTTTAATCGAAGACGGTGATACCGTTTCCTGGGGCGGAAGTATGAGCATTTCAGAATGCGGTCTTACAGATGCAGTAAAAAACGGCAACTTTACCGTTATTGACCGCGCAACTGCAAAAACTAGTGAAGAAAAAGAAGAACTGTTACACAAAGCATTCTTTGTTGATACTTATCTAATGAGTGCAAACGCCGTTTCCGAAACGGGCGAACTTGTAAATGTTGACGGTAACGGAAACCGTGTTGCGGCACTTTCTTACGGCCCGAAACAAGTAATAGTTTTAGTAAGTCTTAATAAAGTTATGCCCGATCTTCCCTCTGCAATAAAGCGTGCAAGAAGCGTTGCCGCACCTATAAACGCACAGAGATTCGGTCTTGACACTCCCTGCGCAAAAACAGGAAAATGCTTTAATTGCAATTCCCCTGATTGCATTTGCGCCGATATTGTTATTACCCGTATAAGCAGACCTAAAAACAGAATTAAAATTGTTTTCTGCGGTGAGGATTTAGGATATTGATACTTTCGTATATTTTTGCGGTCTTTGCCGTTTTAGGCGCCATTGATAAAATTATAGGAAACAAGTTCGGGCTTGGCAAAGAATTTGAAAAAGGCTTTATGCTTTTAGGACCTATGGCACTTACCATGATAGGTATGATCGCCATTGCCCCCGTTATTGCCCATTGCCTTGAACCGTTGTTTGGCTTTATTTATGACGTTTTTAAAATCGATCCGTCAATTATTCCCGCATCAATACTTGCAAACGATATGGGCGGCGCATCTTTATCTAAAGAAATTGCACAAAACGATGCTTTGGGCGCATTTAACGGACTTATCGTTTCATCAATGATGGGTGTAAATATTTCTTATACTATTCCCGTCTCGTTGGGGCTTGTTAAAAAAGATAATCAAAAAGATATGTTTTTAGGTTTTCTGTGCGGTCTTGTAACGATTCCGATCGGTTGCTTTGTTTCAGGTCTTGTACTTAAAATCAATGCGCTCACATTACTTTACAATCTTCTTCCCCTTGTTATTTTTGCTTTTCTTATCGTTCTTGGTCTTATATTTATCCAAAAACTGTGTATCAAAATATTTGATATTTTAGGTAAAGTTATAAACATAATTATTACAATCGGTCTTACTTTTGCTCTTTGGCAATTTTTGACCGGTAACGTGATATTAGAAAATCTTGATACATATGAAAACGGCGGAATGATCTGTCTTAATGCTGCGGCGGTACTTGCCGGTGCATTCCCACTAATGCACGTTATCTCCTTTATTCTAAAAAAGCCTTTAAAGTTTTTAGGTAAAAAAGTTAACTTAAATGAAAGTTCCGTATTGGGTTTTCTTTCAACTTCCGTTTCATGCTTACCGACTTTTGGTATTATGGAAAAAATGGATAGAAAAGGTATAATATTAAATTCAGCCTTCATCATATCCGCCGCTTTTACCTTTGGTTCGCACCTTGCCTTTACCATGGCTTTTGATAAAGCCTACCTTTTAAGCATGATAATAGGAAAACTTGTTTCAGGTATTTGCGCAGTAATAGTTGCATCTTTCATAACACGAAAAAAAGACGGTTAACCCGTCTTTTTTTACTTCAGAGTAAAATCTTCAATTATTTCATTTTTATAATAATCATTATATTTCAGCGTTATTTCTTTACCGTCCTCAGAAAATTCCATACTTACAAAGTTTTTATAAATATCATTATCGAATTTGCCGCCAACTTCAAAATAATAGTTTTTTCTATCAAACATATCACATATTACAATAACTGCTCTGTCATCAGGGCTTCTGTGCAGATCAAAATATGCCACTTTATCTTTATACGTCTGTAAAGGCCCGTCAAACCTTCTTGATACTCTGCCTGACGCCACGTCGTAAAAGGTATAAACTCCGCCTGAGTTTCCGTCAAAAAATTCTTCTACAGTAATGATATTTTCCGCTTGAGTAATTTTTAATGAATCTTCTCCGTCATGATAGCCTTCATCAATAATATCGCCCTGCATATCATATATCACATAGAACTCGCCTGCATATTTTTCGCTTTTTGATATTTTATAGTTCGTTTCGCTTATAACGTTGACGGTAAAACTATCTTTAAAATCAGCATAAGTATTATCTGACATATCATCAGTAAACTCTGTAACGTTCTCCGGTGCGCACGAAGTAAGAACAAGCAAAAAAGCCGCAACAAGGCTTAATATGATAATTTTCATATACTTTGCCCTCTAAAAAATTAAATAATAAACTGAAACGCAATAAATCCTAAATAAATTGCAAGAAGCAAAATTCCCTGCCAACGCGAAAGTTTTTCTTTTATAAGGGTTGGTACCGTTAAAATGAGCATTACTATAAGCATAATCGGAATATCTAAAACAAGTGAAGCATTTATTCCTCCAATAAGCCCTGCAACAGGTACATCAAAGGGATTGAGTGTTACGGCAACACCACTTACAAGCACAAGATTAAAAAGATTTGCGCCTATAATATTTCCAAGTGAAAGCGAGCCATGCCCTTTTGCAAGGGAAGTTATTGCAGTAACAAGTTCGGGTAATGACGTTCCCAATGCAACAATGGTAAGTCCGATAACTTTTTGCGAAACATTAAACTTTTCAGCAATTATTATAGCATTATCAACGAGAAGGTCTGCACCCACCGCAATAAGTACGGCACCTACAGCAAGAAGTATAATATCCTTTAAAAGGCTGTCTTTCGTGCCTGTATTTTCCGATTCTACAGTAAAATCTTCGCCGACTTTTCTTTCTAATTCTTCTTCAGTATCATTTTTGCTTGTTTCTTCATTTGTTTTTTTCATTCTTAAAACGGTGATGACCATATAAGTAACGAACATTAAAAGGAGAATTATTCCCGTTACAAGAGAAAATCTTCCGGTTACGTACGCTATCAAGCAATAAAAAATTGCTGCAATAAAGAAAAACAGAACGGGTACGCCCAAACTTTTTCTTGGTGTATTACCGGGTTTTATTGCGATGGTCAGCGCCGCAATCAATGACGTATTACAAATAATTGATCCGATAGCGTTTCCGTAAGCAATTGAACCGCTTCCCTGAAGTGCCGCTCCTGCCGAAACCATAACTTCAGGCAAAGTTGTGCCGATAGAAACCACCGTTGCACCAATCAAGATTTCAGGCAATCTGAATCTTCTTGCAATTCCCGTTGCACCGTCAACAAACCAATCTCCGCCCTTTATGAGAAAAACAAAGCCTAAAATCAACAAAAGTATCGGTATAAGCATAAAACCACTCCTTTAAAACAAATTATATTATAAATAAAAAATTAACACATAAAAAGAACGAAGATTTTCTTCGTTCTTTTGGTGCGGATAACAGGAGTTGAACCTGCACATCAAAGATACCAGATCCTAAGTCTGGCGCGTCTGCCAATTCCGCCATATCCGCATTTTTTTATTTTTTACCGCCGTAAATGGCGATACGCTTCATAAAATAGTTCCACGCCATAACGATAAGCGTAACTATTACTTTTGCGATAAGTTCGTGCATAGAAAGAACATTAAGGGCGAAAAGCATTAAAATTTCTGTTAAGCCTAAACCGATAATGCTTGAGCCGATAAAAATTATCTGTGATTTTAAGGTTTGCTTTGTTGCACCTTTAAACACCCATACAAGACAAAGAATATAGTTGAGTATAACAGAAACAGTAAAGCCTAAACCGATGCTTAACCAATCGGGCCAATTAAGAATATTCATGCACACCCACATAACGGCAGCATCAACAACAAAACATACTCCGCCATTTACACCGAAACGGAATATTTCCCAGAATTTAGGACTTTTTATAAACTGTTTTATCTTTTTAATCATAACTTTCCCCATGAATTTTTTTATATTATATCACAAGCGTATGATTTTTACAAGTTTTATTGACTAAAAGGAAAAAATATTTTAGAATAGTACCGTAAAGGCAGGTGGTTTTATGAAATATCAACTTTTGGATCCCTACATACGGTATTTTCTTATAACCGAAAAATATATGTGTTCAAACGTCAATATGTACGCCAATGACTACCGTTTGTTTCTTGGAATAACCGATGGGTGTGTTCTTGTGTGCAACGATATTGAATACAGCCTGAATAAAAACGTAATGGCAATAATTCCGCCAAAAACATTTTACCGCTTAAAGAAAAAAAATATTTCTGACATATTGATAATGAATTTTGACATGGATTCATCTAAAACCTACGTTGACGCCTTAAGTCCCATGCCTGCCAGCGAATATAAAAAAGGCTCCGATTTTTCAAAACTTTTTCCCAAGCCCTTTGACAAACCTATAATTCTTGAAAATGAAACTTATGCTTCTATTCTTGTTTCATTATATGATGAATATATTCATCAATCACCGTATTATATGGAATTGATAACGTCGGAATTTAAAACTCTTTTATTGAAAATCGCACGTGATAATGCAAGTGAAAATCATTATCCTGAATATCTTGAAGAAATTCTTTCTTACATTGACAAAAACTATCTTAAAAAAATATCGAACGATGAAATTGCAAAAAACTTCGGCTTCAACAAGAACTATTTAAGCAACGTTTTCAAAGAGTATTTAGGTGTTTCCATGCACGCTTACATTAACAACAAACGCGCTTTATATGCCCAACAATTGCTTGTTGCAACGGATATGTCCATTTTAGAAATCTCCGAAGAAACGGGCTTTTCTTCCCAAAACAGATTTTTGGAATTTTTTAAAAACAAATTCAAGGTTTCACCGTCAGAATACAGAAAAACTATGAGAAACGAAAAGAACTGATTTAAAAATCAGTTCTTTTGTTTTTACTTAAAATCTTCAATATCAAACTTCCACTCTTCTCGGGTACGGAATGGACGTTTGAATTTCTTTTTAAGTTTTCCTTGTTCTTCTAAATGCATATAGCAGGCAGTATCGCAGGCGCGGCCGCAGATGGATGCGGTATACGAATGCTGTGCGGGCGGATAGAAATATGTTGCATCAAGAATTTTTCTTGCTTTTTCAGGTGTTACCTTTGCTTCACCTGCAATTATTTTTATTCTATCTTCAAAATCGGAATAAGCATCTTTGGGCATAAAAGGATTCTTTGTGCCGTTTGCGCCGTTATAATATACTGCGCATTGCCAAGGATCGACTTTTCCGTCCTCGCTGATCGCGCCACCGTGGCATGCCTTTATACATTTTTTGCACTTATCGCAAAGGTGAGGCATATAGAGTTCTGTTTCCTCCAAAACGGCATCTGTTAAAATGAAGCAATATCGTACCATTGGTCCGAAATCGTCGGTAAGAATTGCTCCGTTTAAGCCTTTTTCACCGATACCGCATTTTACGGCAGTTTCAGTAAAATTCATCTGATTTTCCTGGGGGCGGTTACGGAAAATTGCAGTATAATCGACTTCGGGATTAACGCTGTCTTCTTCTGCCATAATCTGCTGATGTCGTCTTTGAGGAATGGCAATAAAACCGTTCTCTTCAATAAAATTCGCAACGCGCAACTGTGCCATTGGCATAATGGTTTCTTCCATATTTTCAACTGCCATAGTTGTATATTGATAATAGGTAGTTCCCTCCTCCGTTCCGCGGTAAATACCTCTTAACACGCGAAAAGCAAGGCAGATTACCGTTTCGGTTTCAGGGAAAATTTTAAATATGGGATCATTTTTATCGAATCTGTTTTTGGAGGCAAAACCGACAATATCACAAAGATTTTCTTTTGCAAGTTTTATTATCTGATCTTTCATTTTTTTACCTCCTTTAAATGTTTGAAGCAAGCAATATCGCACTTTTTACCGCACAAGCAAGCCGCATATCCCCAATGAGTTTGAGGGAGAAATCGCATTTTGGGGAAAATCTTTCTTGCAGAAACTGCATCAAAGCGTTTTTCACCGTTTATGATCGTTTCTCTTTCGGGATCGTTCTTTAAAAATTCTTCCGTCATAAAGGGATTTGATTTATGAGCACCCTTATAATATACGGCGCATTGCCATGTATCAAGTCCGTTTTCATCAATGGCATTACCGGGACAAGCCTTAATACATTCACCGCAATTATCACAGATATGCCCTTTTAACGGCTCATCACAAGTTAAAGGAGCATCTGTAATAATAAAGCAGAATCGCATAAAAGGTCCGTGCTTTTCATTTAAAATCTTACCGCTTAAGCCTTTTTCGCCAATACCGCAACATCTTGCCGCTTCACCGAAATCAATAATAACATCAGGAACAGGCTTACCTTCTTCAACTGCTACTGCATAGATAAGTTCATATGTATCCTTTACTTCGGGGTTGGTCGTTTTATCCCCTTGTATCCTTAAATTCGGAACGTGCTTTTGAAGGCAGGCATCATAGCCGTGATCTTCAATTAAAGCACCCATCTTAAGAAGAAATATTTCCGCAAATTCTTCATCAATATACTTTACGCCCATTGTGGTATAAGTGTAATACTGTGAATCATTTTCCATAGTGCGATAAAGTCCTTTAGGTACGGGAAATCCAAAGCCAATGATACATTTTGCACTTGGCAAGATCGCTTTGGGATCTCTTTGCAAACTTTCGGGCACAAAGTTATTTATATCACCGATACCGCATACCGAAGCACCTAACTCTTTTGCTTTTTGTTTTATAATATCTGAAGTCAGCATAATTTCACCTACCTATCCAATTTCCAGGGTTTGTTTCTTGTGCGCAAAGGTTTATCAAAACGATTTTCCATACATCCGCCTTTTTTCTCAAGCATAGAAACACAACCACGGATGCAACCACCGCATTTTGCCATGTTATAACCTATCCAGCTTGGAAAGTATTTTGCCAGCGCACCGTAAACCTTAATAATTTCTTTCTCGGTTGCAATATCCGTCTTACCCTCAAGAAGATCAAGATCACCATTTTTGTTTTCGTCAAAGACCTCTTTAGGAACAAAGGGATTATAATATCTTCCTGCGTGGGTATAAAAAGCATAGCAACGCCACATATCTATATCGCCCCACTTAAGTATCTTGCCTGCAAGATTTACTTCAACGGTTTTTCCTGAATTGATTGCAGGGATACAGCCTCCGGGACATTCACGGACACAAGCACCACACATACGGCATAAAGGTTCGCCACTATACATTTCGTCATATTCAAGTTCAGCATCAGTAAATAGAAAGGCAACTCTCTGCAAAGGTCCGAATTCAGGGGTTAAAAGCATTTTGCTCCAGCCTATTTCACCTAAACCGCAAGCAACTGCCGCAATTCTGAACTGAAACTGAAGATCGGGAGGAACGTTATCTTCTCTTGTTGCGCGGGTAAACTCAACGTTTCTGTGGTGGGCGGTTGAATCCTTTGCATACTCGTTTACTTCAATCTGCTCTTCAGGTGAAAGACTGCTTCCCGGTGAGCCATCCATATCAGAAACACAACCGCGAGCGCCTGTGTTACGATAGATAAAAGCCTCATAGCCTTCATCCTCAATTACTTTGCCTACGCTATATAAAACTGCAGGGGCAAAAATTTCGTTGATACCGCCGTAAGCCATTGAAGGATACTGATAAAACTGCGTGCCCTCCTCTATTCCCCTTTGAACACCGCGGGGAATTCTGAACACGAAGCCAATACAGCTTTTTGCTTCGGGAAACAACATTCTGGGATCCATTTCGGGAGGCGCGCCCTCAAAGCGTGACATAGGTGCAATACCGCACTTGTCTGCACCCGCTTTTAAAGCGGCTTCCTTAATCATTTTTGATGTAAGCATAAAAAATCTCCTTATAAAGTTATCGTTGCATTTTTTTGTATTTCACTGCACTTATTGCATTTATAGCATTTCTTATTGCAAGAAAAGGTTTCCAAAAGATCAAGTTTTTTGTTTTCAATGATCTGGGGATAAAATAAAGCCGTGTGATCAGGCTCGAGAAGTGATGTTACCGCCCCTGAATATGAGCCTTTAATATAGCTTTTTATTATCTTTTCGGGATCGGAATTAACCCTTGTTGCAAGTTTCAAACCGTCAAAAAGATTTTCATAAAGATAAACGTCTTCAGGACGGATAAAGGTCATATATTTTAACCAGTTTTTGCGGTTTTCGGGATTTTTAAAGAATGTTTTGCACTGTCCCTCAAAAACGTAAGCATTATCCATTTCACTTGATTCCTGCTCATGGGCAACAAGATTATCGTGAAACATGTGTGCTGAACAGTTTTTTAAGCAACCGCTGTTTGCAAGGCCGAAAAGTTTTTTGTTGTTATCATCACACCAAGCGCGAAGTTCTTTGATCCTTTCAAAATCTCGGTTATATTCGCGGGCAAGATAGAAACTGTCAAAAAGATCCCTAACATATTCCATTCCTTCAATAGTACCGATACCCATATTTACCGATGCCCGTGTGGAAATATCAAAATTTTCTTTAATAAAGCGTGCGATCAAGGGCGAAGTTGTTGTTACACATTGAAGATTAAATTTGTTTAAAAGGAAATCAACCGTATCCCCTATTTTATTATAGAAACTGCGCGCAAGGGCATACTTGCCATAACAGTTACCGTTCAGCAAAAGGTTTAAGGGTATATCTTTTAAGCGTGAAAGGTCTTCAATCTGCTTGTTTACGTTTTCAAAAAGCAATCCGTTTTTATTAAGATTACTTCGCCCGTTGGGAAAATCGCCAAAGGAAAAGTAAACTTCAGAAATATTTTCCTTGTTGTTTAAAATTTCATCAATTAACGAAAAATCTTGTTTTAATTGATATCCTACAGAAAATTTCATTTTTCACATCACCACAAACTATTTTACCACTTATTTTTTTAAGTTTCCACACGCTTATTTAAGGTGTTTTACCGAAAAACACAGAAAAAGCGACGAGATATTTCTCGTCGCCAGAAAAGTGTGAAATTAATTTTTTTCTATTAAAGTATAAAAAATAGAATTGTCGCTACCATACTGCTCACCATATTTTTTGCGCCCGTCAAACTGCATCCATTCGCCTACCGTTACAAGTGCTTTATTTTCCGTTATCTGATTTGCACCGAAATTACCTAATCGCGCACCTCTTTCGGGGACTACAATTTCTTCGGTTTCTTTTATAAGACACATTTTTTCAATGTCAACTTTCGCTGCAAACAAAGGCGCTCTATGACGGAAAACGTGATCATTGTTTTCTGCTTTTCTTGTATAAACAAGGTAGAGATCATCACCTAAATAAAACCAATGTTGTTGAGTATTATAATTTTCAAGAATGTCGCCCGAATCCCAACGCCATATCTGTGGATCGGAAAAATTCTCACCATCATCACTTACTGAAAAATATCCGTAATTATCATTGCGCATAGTGAGGAAATATCTCTTTTTAAATTTTATTAAAGATCCTTCATAAACACCACGGGGTACGGGATTTTCTAAAATGTTACTTATACTTAAGCAGCGAATCTTTTCGCCATCAAAAGATAGACGGGCTACAGCAGCAGATAAGTGAAATTCCTTTTTCAAAAGGAGTTCAACGGGCATTAAAATATCACCGTTATCCTCAACAACACTTTGAGAACAGCACACTATAATGCCACGCTCATATTCTTCCGCAAATTCAACATATTTTAGTTCTGATATGCTTTTTGTTTTAGGATCAAAAACATAATATCCAACTTGATTTTTTTCAGTATCAACTGAGGTTATTCCATCTTGCTCATAAGTTACAATATAGCCATAGATTATGATTTTTTCTGTTTGAGGGTGATAGATAGGTGTTGCATCACTTAAAAGGGAAATATAACCATTTTTATGCTTTTTTTCAGTATCCAGCGCACGAGGTTCCGACCAACCTGTGCCATTATATTCAAGATATTTTAAGGGCAAAAATGAATCAGCGCCTGCAACATTAAGGTATTGCATCGTCATAAATAAATATTCTTCGTTTACGCTTGTTGCACGTGCATGGACGTAACACTTTTCGCCATCAAAATTTCCGCCAAATTTATTTATTGTTATTTTCACGCCAAAACACCTTTCTCAAAAATCTGATTGAAGGCTCAGCTCTGAAAGAATGATCAGAGCTATCAGTATTAGTATATTCAAAATACGAATCTTGAGAATAGCCGTAATTTTGGGGTTTATACTGTTTCGACCGCATCTTCTCATCCTGAAATTTGGGATAATGAGTTATCTGAAGGTTATCAATATTACCCATCAAATTGAAGGCGTTTATGATTTTATCAAGATCATACTGACCGCCCCCTTCATTGAGTGCAAGATATTTATCACTAAAGGCGGAAAGAATATCAACACGGCTATAATACTTGAATGATGACGGTATTTCGTGCCATACACCGGAACTATTGCACATTTCTCTTTCATCATATTCCGTTGTTGCAAAATATCGATGCATTTCGCTTAAAACAAGATCATTAAATATAATTGCCTTAATATCCTTTGATAAAAGCCCCATATACATAGCATCATCAGCACCTAAAGAATGCCCTGACACGGCTATCTTATTTGCGTCAACGTAAGAAAGAGTTTTTAAAAATTCAAGCACACAAAGTTTTTGAAAAACAGATAAGCCAAAGTAGCAATATCCCATTTGCATAAGTCCGTGGCAAAGCTGAATTCTTGATGAATATCCCCAATCGTGATCTCGTTCAATGTCAATAGCGTTTTCTGCAGTTTCAATATTATCAAAGGCAACGGCAACCATACCGTTTTTAACGTAATGATATGCCATTTTGATGCGCTCAGGATATTTCATAAAGGTGCATTGTGCTTTATCTAAAAGCGATTCGCCCGCCAACGCTTCTTTGCTTGCAGTTGACCCGGGAAAGCACATAACCATAGGTGCAGGATTCTCTTTTGTGGCTGTATCGGGAATGAGAATCAAAAAAGTTACTGCTGAATATTTATCAGGATAGAACTCCCACTTTTCAACGGTATAAGTATCGCGTTTAATACTACTCAGCTTTTTTGTTTCAGGCAAAAAAGGTTTTTCAGGAAATAACAAAAGTTCTTTTACCTTTGATTTCAAGGTATTCTGCCATACGGAAAATTCGTCCTTTGTTATATTCTCAGGCAATGATAATAATGGCTTTGTATTGCGCATTTTCTCCATAAATGCCGCAAAAGCAGAGTTAAATCTGCCGTCTGCACGGTTCGATTTAAAATGTGTTTCATAAGTGATCTTCATAAAAGCCCTCTTTTACAATATAAAAATAATAGCCAAGGCCTGATATTAACTGGAATATGCCTGATAAAAACATAGTTGCAGTTACGCCTAAAATATCGATCATGGGAATACATACAAAACCTGCAAGAGATGTGCCTAAAGTGTTTAACAACATTCTGCCTGCACTATACTGCCCCATTACTTTGTAATCACAAATTTTTGTAACTGTAACGGGCACACTATAGTTTATTATAATTACGAAGAAATAAGCAATAGCGTAAAACGCCATAAAAGAAAAAGTATTGCCAACAACAATCAGAGGCATAAATACTGCTACGGCTATGCTTGAAAACAACAGAATATTTCTCTCTTTGACTCTGTTTACCAAACGAGAGTACATAAAGCACCCAACTATGGTAACTATGTATGTAATAATGACGATTATACCGGATGAACCCGTATCAATCAAATTTTCATAATAACCTATCGTTGCAACAGTACCAATTATTCCCAATGAAAATCCGCGCAAAATATTGGGCACAATAAGATAATTAAAAGGTTTATATTTTAAAATTGATATTTTAGTTTTTTCCTCAGTTATTTGAGGTGAATGAATTGCTTTAAAGGAATTTGTTATAACTACATAGGCAAAAAGCATCATCAAAACAAAAATATAGATCATCTTCATCGCTTGAAAATATCCAAAACTTTTTTGCATGAAAAAAAGAATAAATGAGAAGAGGGCGCAAGTAATTCCTACAATGACACCCGATATCGAAAAAACTCTTCCGTATTCCTTCATATTCATTATATGATAAGGCAATTTATAGTAGAGCACGTTATATATGCCAAAGCAGATATTTGATATTACGCCTGTCAAATACATAATCCAATATATGCTTTCACTTTCCGTAAAGCATGACAATACCGTTAAAAAAACTGTTATCGGCGTGTTTAATAAAAAAACATATCCCGAAAATTTTATAACATTTTTACAGTTATCAGATTTTTTCATAAACAATAATATGGTTGCAATCTGAGCAATCTGCATTACAGATAAAAATACGTTTACATTATTTTCGCTAACACCTTTTTCAATAAAAAAGGTTTGTATAACCGTGCCTGAAAGACTCATATAAATAAGATTATACAGAACGGTGTGTAAATAAAATTTCGACTTATTCATAACTTTTCCAAAATAAACGTTGAATTATTTTTTTACTTATGATATTATACCATAAAAAGTGGTAAAGTAAATAAACTTGCTAAACCTTTCTCACGAAAAAATGTTTATTTTGGAAATATTATTATGTTTATAGAAGTACAAAATTCAAAAATTCAGTTAGGCGTTGAGCAAATTAACCAAAACATCTCATCACCTATGCATATGCACAGCTATGCTGAAATTCATATTATTTTAGACGGTGCAGTAAGCTTTAAGACAGAAAATACAGAAATTACTTTAAAAACTGCTGAGGCTGTGATTTTTCCTGAAAACACATACCATTCAGCTGAAGGAATAGGCTTTTCCCTTGCTTTTCAAGTAAAAGAAAGTTTCAAAAAAATAAAAGTGATTAAAATTCCCCGTGATTTTTGCCTTGACCTATACAACAAATCAAAAAACAAAGAAAACATACTAAATCATTTATTTTTCATTATAAATGAGTTTTACGACAACGTTAAAATTTCGCCCTGCAAAAGTGACTACGCATATATAATTTCTGAATTTTTATCACTTAATTACGATAAAAATATTACCCTGAAAGATATTGCCGATGCCCTTTCCCTCTGCCCTATGCAGGCGCAACGAGTTATAAAAAAACATACCGGAAAAACTTTCGGCGAAAACCTTTTATCACAGCGAATGACAGTTGCAGAACAACTAAAAAAGACAAAAAGCTTAAACGAAGTCGCTATTCTTGTAGGATATAATTCATACAGCGGATTTTGGAAAGCATATAAAAAATACAAGAGGTGAGAAATTTCTCACCTCTTAAATATTTTTTAGCGCCATTTTACAAAAGTTATATGCAATTTTTTGGTAGGGGTCTTCTTTTAAATGGGTAATAAATTCGCTACCGCGGATATAAAATTCATCAATCGGTTGATTATCTAAATCATCAATGATTTTTTGGCAGCATTGTTTAAAAAATTCAACATTCAACGGCTTTTTACTTTCACCAACAAATCTTATAAAATTATTATAGCAGATATTTTCTAATTCATTTTCAGATAAATTTATACCCGTTAAAGCGTATTCAGTTCCATAGAAGCTATCGGTATAATCGCCTTCTGCAGTAAGGAATTTATATACGGATTTTTCAAGATCTTTATTGATGCTTTTTATGGTGTTACAGTCAGTTCCGAACATAATGCGCTTACTATATTTTTTAAAGAACTCTTTCCAAAAATCAATGCGCTTTTTAAAATTAGGATACATTTCAACGCCCGGTGTTAAATCAAACATAACGTTTGGATACTTTTCCATAACCCGTACCGCTTCATCGGGAAAATCCGATAAAAACATAAAATGAGCAAAGCATACTCGAAGTTTTGGATGCTTATCAAGCATTCTGAATGTTTGAGCATACATTTCTTCTTTTTTAGGGAAAGTAGGATCATCATACTGCTTGCCATTCTCCCAAAAAGTTTCGGGATCGGCAAGATGAATATTTACGGGCGTATTACGTTCTTCAAGTAAAGAGAACATTTCATCGTAATAAGGATCATCAAGGCCTTTGCCGTAATACCTTTGAAGATCAGGACTGAACATAAGTTTTACACCGTCAGCGCCAAGATCAAGAACTGTTTCGATCTGCTTTTTTGGATCAACTGAAGCATATCTATCGGTAACGTGAAAACCGCAAAAGGCGCGCATATTTATTTTTTTATATTTTTCTTTTACGTACAGAGAATAGAGATTATCAGCCGCACCCCTATAAGGAAGAGATAAAATACAAGTATCGGTTACACCAACAGAAAAAATGTCATCAAGCATTTTTTTCGTTCTTTCAAGATCAGCAAATCGGGTGTGAATATGGGAATCTGCAATTTTACGTTCAGCCATACAAATCACTCTTTCTTAATCCTTCTTCTTTTTCTTTAATACGATAACAACTACCGCAACTATTGCAATAGCCAGAACACAACCGCCTGCAATAATATAAACAAGTCCGTTACCGTTGCCATTGCCGTTCGGTTGAGGTTCTTGAGTTGCCGTTATTTCATCTGTTGCTTGCGGATCTTTTTCTACCGGTGTGTGTTCGATTTTTCTGTATTCATCAATTACTTTTTTATAGACGTCAATACGCTGTGTGTCAATTTGAACCGTACCGTCATCATTATAAAGAACGTTGCCGTTTTCATCGCACTTTACCGTTGGGCAGATCCAACCGCCCTCATCATGCTCATTCCAAGCATAGGTAAGCACCATATTTGCTTTGGTATTATTGGGATTTTCCTTAACATAATCAAGGGTGAATTTAAGCATATTGCCTATATCTTCAGCGGAAGCATCAAGGGTATAACGGTTAGCATAGGGCCACTTATTCTGATCTGCATCGTTAGGATCGCCATCTATCCATGAAACGGGATTCTTAATACGGGGACGAGTATCGTAGCCAGTTGTTACGCAAGGAATAAGGCTATATCCGCAAGCACCTGAAACTGCACCTAATTCATTGATTCTATCCCTGCACTTATCGGCAACTTTTACATATTCTTCGCCTCCCTTTTCAGTAGGACCTACTGCATACCAGGAAAAAGCATCTGCGCCGCCTTTAATTGTAGCGTTATTTATAATAGCATCTTTTTTGCTAACCATGCCAACCAAATAAAGAGGTTCAGTAATACCTGCTTTTACGGCACCTTCGCGAAGTTTTGTGATTTCTTCCTGATTCCAGTTTTTACCCTCGTAACTATATAAGAAAACTACGGGACGGGAATCAATTCTAACATAACAATCATCTTTCATTGCTTCATAAAGTTCGTTCATTGTTGCACTTGAACGAACTTTTTCAAGGATGCCGCACATAAGAATATCGTTTTTCTTTTCGCTCTCTAAATGAAGTTTTCTTGGATCAGACATAGGATCATTTGTTTCATACCAAAGATATGCAAAATAATCAAGACCTGCTTCTTTTGCATAGTCAATTTCTTTATTGATGATATCCATTGAATAACCGGGGAATGTTACGTTATCATTTTCATCAATATTTGTAAAGAACGGCGCGTGCCAATGGAATTCATCAGGAGAAAGGGCTTTTGCTACCTGACGGGATACGTTACTCGTTTTATGATCGGTTTCAAAGAAAGCATCCCAGCGGATCGCACCGATAAGCGTATTTGCCTGCCTTGATATAGGTTTGATTTCAGGAAGTGTTGCTTTTTCCTCTTCAATCTCTTCAAGATCTTCCATATCGGGCTCATCATAGCCAATAAATACATTGTCGATATAAACTTCGATATCATCTTTTATTTTTGGAAGACCGTCAAAGCAAAGAGTCCAAGTACCTTCTTTTCTTTCAATGTCTTCTTCGGTAATTTCAAGGGTAAACACTTTTCTTACCCATTCTGAATCGCCTTTAATATCTCCAAGACGGGGATATTCAGAATCTTTTTCTGCCGCAAAATCAAGATGTTCTTTCTTTGCACGGATAGTTAAAGGGAAATTAAAGGCGCAATCTGCATAAACATCCATTGAAATATATATAGTTTCCGCTTCTTTAATTAGAGGCTTAAGGTCAAGAGAAAAACTTTGCCATGTGTTGTTTTTTTCGGTAAAAGCTTCAGTATCAACCTTATATTTCATAACCTTTCCTTCACCCTTGGGATTATCAACAACGGAAATTTCGCCTGCATAAAATACCTTCCATAAGGATATTTCACCGCTTTCAAAGTTTGAATCCGCTTCAGAAAGCAGATTGCCTTCAATCTCCTCGGCGAAAACGCTGAGATTTACCATTGAAAGCATCATAATGATTACTAACATCAACGAAAGAATTTTTTTCATATTTTTCCTCCTTAATTTATAATTTTTTCACCGTCAAAAGCCATTACGCCTAATCCATAGCCTATGGTATTGCCTTTTAACAGATACTCTTTTATTCTTTTTTGCAACGAGTTGTTTTCGGGAAGTTCTTCTATGGGAACGTTTTCTTTATTAAACACACGCCATGCATCGGGAAAAACATCTCGTTTATCTGTGCGGAACACTTTATAATTTCGCTTGAACTTTATTATATTTGAGTTTTCATCTAAAATTTCTTCTAAAGCAGGCTCTAACAACCAAGAATGGCAGTACATATACAAAATACCGTCTTTTTGATATTCCTTATAAAAATCATATGCTTGTTTATATGAATCCAAACAATCTTCCTGAAGCAATTTTCCTGCTGACGGAATATGAACATTTATAATATGGTCATTTGCTTTGATGTGCATATTATCGTCATCATAGTCAAACCACGAATCCATAACCTCAAATTGAAGCCTGCCTAAAGCAAAACGTGTAACTTCAAAGAAACGCTGAAACCAAGGTGCCGTCATAGTGCCCCATACGCCGTGAAGATTATGACATTCCAATAATTTATACTTAAGATCGCACATCGAATCATAGAAAATCTTTTCGCTTAACCCTTTTTGTTTATATAGCCTTTCAAGATGTTCAGTTAAAAGAATTACGAACAGAAGTTTTACTGTAAACTGATGCACTCCTGATTTTTCGGCAATATCATTCATGCTTTTTATGGCTTCAATATAATCAAGATTGCCTTCTTCATATGATCTTATATACTGAAAAAATTCAGGCTCCTTAATTTTTTCGTAGGCTTCCGATAGTGTTGTTCGCGCCTCTTCGGGATAATCAAATTTTTCAAAGAATTTATTGAGATATTCCATTTTTATATTCACCTATTGCTTTTTTTATTGCGTCAAGATGGCTTCTATCCATAACGTTATTGCCAAATTCATCAGTAACCGTATTTCCGGTTTCATCTACGGTAAGGTTAGGACAGCACCACCCGCCTTCATCATGTTCATTCCAAGCATATATAAGCACTGTGGCAACGTTTTTCGCATCATTAAGCGTCCTTTTTGCGTGCTCATAGATTTCATCGGCAGTGCCGGTATAGGCAAATTTCTTTCCGCCCATCCAAGAAACGGGATTTAAGGCGCGAGGTCTGAAATCAAGACCGCATGAGATCATCGGAACGGGATCAAGAATTCCTTTTAAGTTATGAAACATTAAGTTACGTTTCTCTACCTTTTGAAGAAGTTCACGATAACTCCAGCCTTCCCCATCAGGGAAACAACTGTAAGAAGAAATAGCATCGTATCCTTTTAAAGTAAAATCGTAAGCGCGCATTGCATCAGTATCGCCAAGAGCAATAAAATAAGGTAAAGGATTGCCCTTTTCCATTATTCGGTCTCTGATCAATTCAAGATATCCTTTGCTTATATTTACTGCTCCGAAAACAAATATTGCAGGACGATCAAGAATTTTTAAATAAAAATCTTCTCTACAAGTCAATGCAAGTTCATCAATGCTTTCATCATCGAGCCTTGAAACTCCGATTATTGCACACATTTTTATTTTATCGCGCCAAGAAGATTTTGTATGCTGTCTTCTCGCATAACACATGGGATCGCTGTTTTTATACCAACAATATGCAAAATAATCTATGCCTGCATCAGTTGCTAATTCACATTCATAATCAAACTGTTCTTGTGTGGCTTCACCAAATA
>JAZQII010000013.1:0-25402 GCA_045541035.1 Clostridia bacterium
TTTGAAGGATGCGCGGCGAAAACGCAGGCAATACGAGTGGAGTATTGCCGAGTATTTCAACAAAGCAGACACGGAAATTTATCCTTTAAAATCGGACTCCTTTGCGCGCGCTATAGTATATAGCAAAATTCGGTCATTTACCGCCATGTAAACTCCCTCTTTTGCAAGTTCTGCGCCTTGCCTTGCAAGGGTTTCTCGAACTCTGACAGTCTGCTGACAAAGTCATCAGACTGAACAAAGAACTGACGCGAGTTAGTTCTTTGTTAGTTTTACGTACATATAATTTGAAACGTTTTTTGAAACAAGCATGCTTATACACATTATTATGTTATAAACGAGGCACAAAACGGTTATAACGGAAAGGATTATCAGTGCAGTTAAAACGCCATTATTATCAGTTTCCCAAAGTATAGGAAATTCGCCTAAAACGTTAGGTAAATTTATACCTATTCTGAAAACGTTTAAGCCGTATATAACTGCAAGGCAATACCGCCCTATGGGCAACCCTTTAAATGCGCATATTGCAAACACAAGTCCCAAAGTGGGGAAAAGCCTTGAAATGACATAAAAGAATGGTGTGTTCAGCGCGCCGGGGCAAATCCAAAGATTGCCGAAAACCGTGCCCGGAATTAGGTTTATTATTTCAAAAATAAGGGCAGTAATAACTATAAATCTACCAATCTTGAATTCAAGTTCCTGCGCCTTATCAAAATCATTTAATGCTTTTTCTTTTTCAGTCAAAAGTACCACCTCAAAAATATTATAGCATATATCTGAACATAGAGCAATATAAAAACTCCTCAATCAAATCGATTGAGGAGTTTAAAATTAGATTGCTACGATGTTAAGAAGTTTACCGGGAACGGCAACGATCTTTTTGATCTGTTTGCCTTCAACAAGTGCTTTAACGGTATCGTTTTCTTCAACAAGTTTTTCCATGCCGTCTTTATCAAGATCAGCAGGAATCATGATCTTTGCTTTGATCTTTCCGCAGATCTGAACAACGATCTCAACTTCATCTTTAACAAGTTTGCTCTCGTCCCAAAGGGGCCAAGTTGTCTGATAAAGTCTGTTTTCAAAACCAAGTGTTTCCCACATTTCTTCTGTTAAATGGGGTGCTACGGGGTTTAATAAGGTAAGAAGAACTTTGATTTCAGCCTTTGAAATGCTGCCGAGACGGTAAATATCATTTACGTAAGCCATCATTGCGGCAATTGCGGTGTTAAACTTCATCTGCTCAAAATCTTCGGAAACTTTTTTGATCATGCCGTGAAGTAATGCTTCGCGTTCTTTTGTCATTTCAACTTCCTGAACAAGATCTGAAAGACGCCATACACGCTCAAGGAAACGACGGCAACCGCGAGCGCCTTTTGTTGACCATGGAATAGCCTGATCGAAAGCACCCATGAACATTTCGTACATTCTGAATGAGTCAGCACCGATCTCGTTTACGATGTCATCAGGGTTAATAACGTTACCGCGTGATTTACTCATCTTTTCACCGTTTTCACCAAGGATCATACCGTGGCTTGTACGTTTAAGGTAAGGCTCCTTAACGGGAACAACACCGATATCATATAAGAAACGATGCCAGAAACGTGAATATAAAAGGTGAAGTGTTGTGTGCTCCATACCGCCGTTGTACCAGTCAACGGGAAGCCAATAATTCATTTTTTCTTTATCGGCTATAGCACCTGTGTTATGGGGATCAACGTAACGGATAAAGTACCATGAAGAACCTGCCCACTGAGGCATTGTGTCTGTTTCACGCTTTGCAGGGCCACCGCAATGAGGACAAGTTGTGTTAACCCAATCATCAAGTTTTGCTAAAGGCGACTGTGCATCAGCGGTAGGAATAAAGTCATCAGTATGGGGAAGACGTAAGGGAAGTTCACTTTCATCAACGGGAACCCAACCGCACTTTTCGCAGTAAACAAGGGGAATAGGCTCGCCCCAATAACGCTGACGTGAGAATACCCAGTCGCGAAGTTTATAGTTTACTTTTGCTTCACCGATGCCTTTTTCGGTAAGATGTTTAATAATTGCTTCCTTCGCTTTTTTAACGGACATGCCGTTTAAGAAACCGCTGTTTACCATGGTGCCCGTCTGAATATCGGTAAATGCTTCGTTCTGAACGTCGCCACCGGCAACAACTTCAATAATGGGAAGATCGAATTTTTTAGCAAAATCCCAGTCGCGGTCATCATGTGCAGGAACTGCCATGATTGCGCCTGTACCGTAGGACATAAGTACATAATCTGAAACCCAGATAGGAATTTCTTTATCGGTAAGAGGATTGATTGCGGTAATGCCGTCAAGCACAACACCGCTCTTTTCCTTTGCAGTTTCGGTACGCTCGAAATCGCTCTTTTTCTGTGCTGCTTCGCGGTATGCTAAAACTGCATCAAGATTCTTTATCTTATCACCTAAAGCATCGATCATGGGATGTTCAGGTGAAATAACCATATAGGTTGCACCGAAAAGTGTATCGGGGCGTGTAGTGAAAACAGTTAAAGTATCATTATAAGCAGGAACGTTAAATTTAACCAACGCACCTTGAGATTTACCGATCCAATTTTTCTGTTGAGTTTTAACTTTTTCGATGAAGTCAACGTCATCTAACCCGTCAAGAAGTTTTTGTGCATAATCGGTAATGCGGAGCATCCACTGACTCTTTGTCTTTCTGATAACTTCGCCGCCGCAACGTTCGCAAACGCCGCCAACAACTTCTTCGTTGGCAAGACCTACGTTACATGAGGTACACCAGTTAATGGCGATCTCGCTCTTATATGCAAGACCTTTCTTGAAAAGCTGTAAGAATATCCATTGTGTCCACTTGTAGTAATCGGCATCGGTGGTGTTTACTTCCCTTGAATAATCAAAGGAGAAACCGATTTTTTTAAGCTGATCCCTGAAACGGTCAACGTTATTTTTTGTAACAAGTTCAGGGTGAATATTATTTTTTATAGCAAAGTTTTCTGTGGGAAGACCAAAAGCATCCCAACCGATGGGATAAAGCACGTTGTAACCCTGCATACGGCGCCTTCTTGAAATAATATCAAGGGCGGTATTTGAACGGGGATGGCCAACGTGAAGACCTGCTCCTGACGGATAGGGGAATTCGATCAATCCGTAAAATTTAGGCTTTGAAGTATCTGAATCGTCAGCCTTGAAAGCGTTCTCGGCTTCCCAGATATCCTGCCATTTTTTCTCGATTTTTAAATGTTCATATGCTTGTGCCATGATTTTAAAACTCCGTTTCAAAATTTGATTACACATTATTTTATTATATAAGAGTGAACTTGTCAATTAAAAACTGTTGAACTTAAAAGAGTTATGTGTTATAATTGTTAAAAAATACGGTATCGGAGGTCTATTATGGAAAGACACGGCTTTGCAATGGAAATAAAAAAGGGAGAGACTCTTAAATTTAGAAGCGCTTTAGGAGATATCTGGCAGGAACTTTGCGCTTTTTTAGACGAAAAGAAAATGACAAACTTCAGTATGTGGTCAGTTGATAATCTTGTTTTCGGTTATTATGAAACTGAAGACGGTTTTGCTTTTTCTGAAGACGACAAGAAAAAGGCTGAAAATTGGTTTAACGATAGCTACGAATGGATTTCAACTCCCTTTGAAGAGATGCGCCTTATGTACCACGATTTCGGTATCGTAAGGGAATCAAAGGAACTTATCCGCCACAGAGTATTTATTACAAAACTTGTTGAAGGTCAGGAAGAAGAATATAAGGCTCGCCATGATGCTTTAATTGAAAAGCGCGGTGATGAGATTAACGAAGGACCCAATAGTAACTTCTCTATCTGGAATGCAGGCGGTTACATTTTCGGTTATTGCGAAATCGATACCACAATGGAACCTGAATATACAGAAGCCATGCGCGAAAATGAGCGTGCATGGGAAACAAAAATGCTTGAAATTATGTCATGGAGAACTAATGACGTTGACTGGTTGACGGGCATTTATCATGGTAATATTAAGAGAATTTGCTGGCATAACTAAAACAGCACGAAAAATTCTTAAAACTGCGGGTTGTGTGCGATAAAACGTTCAGTCACTTACCGTTTTGTAAGCTCTTTTGCATTTTATCTTCGCGCCCCTGATTTTTAAGTTTTTTTGAACGCTTAAGGATTTTACCTAAAAAGAAATACCTCGATAGTTCTATAACTATCGAGGTATTGTTTTTATGAAATTTTTAATTAAAAGTAAAGTCAAAAGAAAGTTGCACAAGTACTCCATATACCGAGAAATGCGAAGATCAATATTATGCCCCATATATCGCTTTTTCTAATTAGATCCCAATTTATTGAATTAGGAGTCATTTTTTGATGGTTTGCATTTTGAAAAGAGCAAAAAATATGTTTCCAATTACATTTATATCCAATAAACGTCCATATTGAATAGAGAATAGAAAAAGCAAAGATAATGGAAGCGTGGGGAATAAGACATAAAGATAAAAGCAATAAAGCGATCCAACCGTATCTATGAAAATAAGCCAATGCGATAATAATTTTATGTTTCATAATTGCAACTTAAAAATAATTTTTATTTATAAAGGCTTATCCAAAAACTTTTTTAATTATTTCTTTTATCTCTTCTGTGCTTGAAACTAAATAATCTGCATTTTTCAGTTCTTCCTTTGAACCGTAACCCCACAAAACACCAATAGTGGGAATATTATTATGCTTTCCGCCTTCAATATCATCGTTGCGGTCACCGATCATTATGGCTTGTGCGCCCGTTTCCTTTAAAATATGCTCAATTAAAACGCCTTTGCCCGGATATTCACCGTGCATCTGTGCGCCCGTAAGGGTGGTGAAATATTTATCGATCTTGAAATGCTCAAGAACGGTCTTTACCATTTTTAACGGTTTGGCTGAACAAATGCGCGCTTCAATGCCATTATCGGTAATGAATTTTAAAAGGTCTTCAATTCCGGGATAAAGATAATTTTCATAAATGCCCGTAACGTTATAATATTCACGGTAAACGTCGATAACGTGTTCGGCTTCTTCAAAGGTAAGATTCCAGACTTTCATAAGAATTCGGGCAAAGGGCGGACCGATGCAAGAACGCTTTTCTTCAAGGGAAAGCTCTCTTAATTTTAATTTGTTCTGGGCATAAGTCAATCCGTTGATTATACCTTCGCCTGAATCTGAAATTGTGCCGTCAAGATCAAAAAATACTATTTTTTTCATAATAAACCTCATATAATTTTAGTGTATTATATCACTTTTTCATCATGAAAACAATACATAAAAATATTTTTTCAAAAAAAATGTCAAAAGTGTTTGACAGTTTTCATGTTTATTTGTTATAATTGCCTCGTGAATATGAGAAATGACTCTCGTGTTATACCATACCGAGGGGAGGGATATAGATGTCAGAAATTCATGTTGGTGAAAATGAATCCTTGGAAAATGCTCTTAAGCGTTTTAAGCGTAAATGCGCTCGTGCTGGCGTTCTTGCCGAGGTTCGTAAAAGAGAGCACTATGAAAAGCCCAGTGTAAAGAGAAAGAAGAAGGCTGAGGCTGCAAGAAAGAGAAAGTACTAATTCTCTTTTTAATTAGAATTAAAAAGTAACCGATAGCAAAGGCTGTCGGTTATTTTTTATTTAAAATCCTCATAAATTTTTATGAGGTGTTTTTATGAAAAATATTATATATAAAAGCGGTCTTGCTCCTGAAGGTGCAGGATTTTTAAAAATTTCTTTGTGGGAAGACGATTTTGTTTTTATAGAAAACCATTCAGGCATTGCCGATATGAAAAAAGAGTGTATAAAAATCTATTGCCGTAAGCGTCTTATTGCCGTTTCAGGCGAAAATTTATCAATAAATGAACTTGACGGGTGTAATTTAAAAATAAAAGGTAAAATTTTTAGAATAGAATATTTGACCTGAAAGGATAATTATGATAAAATTATTATACGGAGATTTTTATTCCTACGAAAGATTGCGTTTTACGGGACTGAATACACAGAACATTCTTAACGTTGCATCGGAAAACGGTATTGTAATCAAAAATGCGGAAAGATGCGATTATGCAGTAATGGAAGCCGACGTATACAGAATGCACGTTAAGAAACTTAAGAAACTTCTTAAGAACAAATATAAAGTTGATACTCTTAAACGAAACGGTGCATCATATAAGATAACTGCAAACACAAAAAGAATCTTTTTGTGGGTAACTATGGCTCTTGCAGTAGCGGGACTTTTTTTAATAAGTTCAAGAACGTGGTCGGTAAAAGTTGTTGGCTATGAAGACGTATCGGTTATAGAAGATATAGTCAAACAACAAGGAATGCTTGATTGGCGCAGTAAAGTTATAACCAGAACGGAAGAACTTGAAAATGCCATAATTAAAAGTGATAACGATATTTTATGGAATTCCGTTTCAATAAACGGAATGGTAGTTGAAGTTTATATAAAGACAGATGATTCACTGAAAGTTCCGCAACCGCAGCAAGGAGATATTGTTGCTAAAAAAGATTGCGTTATCCGCAATCTTATAGTTACGGGCGGAACGGCAAAAGTTATAAACGGGCAAACGGTATCAAAAGGACAGGTGCTTATTGAATCATCACAGAAATTCGGTGAAGAAGTTTTTCCCGTAAAAGCAGAGGGAAAGGCTATTGCAAGCGTGTGGTACTATGATTCTGAGGAAGTGCCGCTTAAAGATACTATCCTTGAAGAAACGGGGAGTATTATTGATTTTTTTGAAATCAGTTTTTTCGGAATGAATATTACAACAAAGGGAAAAAATGATTTTGAACATTTTTCTGAGGAAAAAGAAGAAATTGATACGTTTTTTCTTCCCATAAAAATAAATAGAATCACACAAAAAGAATTGCACAGCGTGGCAAAAAGTGTCGATAAAAATGAAAAAATAAAAACTGTAGAGGCGGAAATAATAAACAGACTCAAATTAACTCTGCCTGAAAATGCTGAAATTTACGAAACTAAAACCACCGCAGAAGAATCAGACGGTTATTTAAAAATCGGCGTTTATATTGAAACGGTGGAAGACGTTGCGATAAGGGGATAATAAATGGAGTACATCAACATTGATAATGCTGAATATCTTACCGAACTTTTCGGTATGCAGGATGAAAATATCCGTATCATCGAAGAAGAACTTGGCGTAAGTATTTCTTTAAGGGACGATAATCTATCTGTTGACAGCGATGATGAAGAAAAAATTCAGGTGGCTGCAAACGTAATAAAAAGGCTTATCTCTCTTTTAAGGAAAAATGAAAAAATTGATAAGCGCCGTATACGCTACGCGGTAGAACTTGCCAAAGAAGGCAGAGATGAACTTATCGAAGAAATAATGAGCGATGTTGTTGCCATAACCTATAAAGGCGCGCAGATTCGCTGTAAAACTTTAGGTCAGCAAAAATACGTAAAGGCAATGCAGAAAAATACGGTAGTCTTTGGCGTAGGTCCTGCAGGAACGGGAAAGACATATCTTGCCATGGCAAACGCGGTAATGGCATTTAAGAATAAGGAAATTTCAAAAATCATTCTTACCCGCCCTGCCGTTGAAGCAGGCGAAAAACTTGGATTTTTGCCCGGTGATCTTCAGCAGAAAGTCGATCCTTATTTAAGACCGCTATATGACGCCATATATGAAATGATGGGTGTTGAAGCATATCAGAAACTTTGGGAGCGCGGAGTAATAGAAGTTGCGCCTTTAGCATATATGCGCGGAAGAACGTTAAACGATGCATATATTATTCTTGATGAAGCGCAAAACACCACCATTGAACAGATGAAAATGTTTCTTACCCGTTTGGGCGAAGGCTCTAAAATGGTAATTACGGGCGATCTTACACAGATAGACCTTCCTCAGGGGAAGACAAGCGGTCTGAAACACGCAATAAGCATTTTAGGCGGAATAGACAAGCTTCAGATCTGCCACCTTACGGCGAAAGACGTTGTCCGCCATGAGATAGTTATGAATATTATCAGGGCTTACGATAAAGGCTCTGAACAAAAGAGGTAAAGAAAAATGTCCGAAAAACGAGATAGAAAAAAAGTTCTTGGACAAAACGTAAGAAAACAGTATCGCGCACAGAAACGTAAAACTGCATTGTCAGTTCTGTTTGTTGTGCTCACTTACGTTGCAATAGTTTTAATGGTATGGCTTGAAATAATGCCGGACAAATATTCTGTAACGGTTGGAGATCCTGCAACGGAAACGCTGGTTGCTATCGGTGATGTTATTGATCCCGTGCAGACGGCGCAGTTAAAACAGGCGGCAAGAGATGCTGTTCCCGAAGTCTATGTTACAGATAGTAATAAGACCGATGAGATAACTAACTATTTTAATAGTGTGGTGTTCTTTAATCTTAAAAAAGCGGCTCAATATGGCTATGAAACACGTTTCGGTCAGGAAAACGGCATAGACGGTTACGTCGTGCAGTATGATCCCGTTCGTCAGGAAAGTTACAGTAAAAACGAATTATCCTTCCTTAAAGACTCAAAGGATATGTTAAGCAATGATGCAATGAGCAAGGAAAATAAGATAATTGCAGTGCTTGACAGCAATCCTGATGATGTAACAAATCTTCAGAAGTGGTTTGAGTCTAAATTGAAGGAAGTATTGCAGAAAGGTATCACGGAAAGTTCTCTTGAAAGCACAAAAAGCGATCTGATAAGAGAGATAACCGAAAGCAACGAAAATAAAAAACTGAAAAAAATTCTTGCCGACATTGTTGAAGAAAATCTTATAATAAATACGGTTGTTGATAAAGAAGCAACGGAGCAGGCAAGATTACTTGCTGAGCAGGCGGTTGAACCTATTACTATCCGTAAAGGTAATCCCATTGTTTCTCAAGATGAAATTGTAACTCAGGCACATTACGATATGCTTTCTGAACTTGGTATGCTTGAAGAAAGCAGTTTTGCATATCCATTTGTAATCGGTTCGGTTGGCCTTGTAATGGTGCTTCTCTTGATTGCCGCGTGGTATATATGGATATTTGATAAAAAGACTGTTGTTCAGCCTAAAAAAATACTTTTGTTGTGCCTTCTTATCCTTGCCGACATTCTTATTGCGCTTCTTTTAAAGAGCGCAGGCTGGGAAAAAATGATGAATGCCGCAATCGGCACAATACTTATTGCAATGTTGTTTAACGAACAACTTGCACTTGTTATAAACACCGTTTTATCAGTTGTGCTTGCTCTGTTTATTTCAGATGAAGCAGGCGTATTCACTACTGATGCCATTGCCATAATGATTTCATCATTAACCGGAGGTATGGCGGCAATATACGTTTGCAAAAACGTGCGCGCAAGTTCAACAAGAGCAAAGATGCTTCTTCCCGGTATAACCTCAGGCTTCGTGGGGATGGTTACCGCTTTTGCAGTTATGTGGACGGCGGGCCGTGCACTTGATGCCTGCGTTAAAACCGCAATTTACGGTTTTGCAGGCGGAATAATCGCAGCGCTATTCTCTGCCGCGTCATTATCTTTCTGGGAAAGTCTTTTCGGACTTCTTACTCAATCGAAACTTCTTGAACTTTCCAATTCATCAAGTGATCTTTTAAGAAAGATAAGTATAGATATTCCGGGCACCTATCAACATTCCACAACCGTTGCCGAAATGGCTGAAAACGGAGCGAAAGATATAGGCGCAAATCCCATGCTTGCTAAAGTAGGCGCACTATATCACGATATAGGAAAACTTCGCAGCCCCGAATGCTTTACAGAAAATCAGACTGATGAATCCAAAAACTTCCATAGCGCACTTTCGCCACGTGAAAGCGCAGATATGATCTTTTCACATATAACTGACGGTGTGCAGATAGCAAAGGCAAACAAACTTCCACGCGAGATAATTGACATTATTAAACAGCATCACGGCACTTCGGCAGTAATGTATTTCTATAATAGGGCAAAGGAACTTGATCCTGAAACGAAAATTGATGATTTCCGCTATCCCGGACCTAACCCTCAAACGAAGATTGCAGGTATTATAATGCTTGCTGACTGTATTGAGGCTTCCGTACGCTCAATGGATGAAAAGACGCACGATAGTATTAAGGCGCAGATTGAACGTATGTTCAAGGCTCGCATGGATGACGGGGAACTTGATGCCAGCGAACTTACTCTTAAAGATATAAACGTATTGAAGCATTCGTTCCTTAACACTCTTACGGCGGTATATCACACAAGAATAAAATACGATAATCAGGAGAATAAAAAATGATAGAGATCATTGATGAAATAGGCAGTGGCGAAAGCACGGAAATATGTGATATACTTGAAAACGTTGCAGCCTTTGGCGGTGAAAAAGTTCTCGGTCATAAGGATTTTGAAATCACCGTAACTCTTACCGATGGTGAAACTATCCGCCAAATAAATAAGGAACATAGGGGAATAGACAGCGAAACAGACGTTCTCTCCTTTCCTTTGTGGGATAGACGCGCAGGGGAAGAACCCTTTGAAAATCCTGAAACGGGTTGCATAA
The DNA here is from genome assembly GCA_045541035.1 of Clostridia bacterium. Lineage (GTDB taxonomy): Bacteria > Bacillota > Clostridia > Christensenellales > QALW01 > UMGS1322. The sequence goes on from JAZQII010000013.1 coordinate 10,489, forward strand.
TGCTTGGCGATATTATAATAAGTCTTCCGCGCCTTAAAGAGCAGGCGGAAGAATACGGCCACAGCCAAAAACGCGAAGGAGCGTACTTGTGTATTCACGGCGTTCTGCATCTTCTTGGCTATGACCATATGGTAGAAAATGAAAAGCAGGAAATGCGTGCAAAAGAAGAAGAACTTTTAAGTGAACTTAAAATTACCAGGGAGGATTAAATAATATGAAAATGACGGACGAGCTTTTTAAGGAATATACTGAATTTACTGTCAACCATGAGCGCAGTCATATTTTGCAGTCAGTTGAATGGGGCAAGGTTAAATCCCAATGGATAAACGAATTTGTTATCGTAAGGGATGAAAACGGCAAGATTGAGGGAACCATGAGTATTCTTATAAGAAAGATTCCTATGTTCCCATGCACCTTTATGTATGCACCCCGCGGACCTATCTGCGATCTACATAATAAAGAAGTTCTTAAAAAACTTACCGACGGTGCAAAAGAAATTGCAAAAAAGTATAATGCAATGACGTTGAAGATCGATACCGATACCGTTATAACCGATACCGAGTATGCAGAATATATGAAAGAATTAGGTTATAAACTTAAAAACAATTATTATAACCTTGAAGGCGTTCAGGCACGTTTCTTAATGCGCGTTGACCTTAAAGATAAAAACGAGGAAGAACTACTTGCAAGTTTCCACCATAAAACACGTTATAATATTAAGGTCGCAAAGAAGAAAGGCGTTCAGATAAAAGTCGGCACCCGTGAAGATATTCCCACCTTCTTTGAACTTATGCAAACAACGGGCGAGCGTGACGGTTTCGTAATAAGAGATATCAATTATTTTTATCGTATGTATGATGCTCTTGGCAAATATTGCAGAATCTTCCTTGCCTACGCAGGCGAAGATGAAGAACATATGGAATGTGTTTCAGGCACAATGGCAGGTCTTTACGGAAACAAGTGTCTTTACCTTTACGGTGCATCTGGCAATAAATACCGTAACTATATGCCCAACTATCTTATCCAATGGGAAATGATCCGCTGGAGTATGGAAAACGGTTGCACTGTTTACGACCTTCGCGGAGTTCCGGGAATTATTGAAGATGAAAACAATCCTATATATGGATTATATAAGTTCAAAAAAGGTTTTGCAGGCGAAGCAACAGAGATGATAGGCGAGTTCGATCTTATGATCAGACCTTTCTGGCACAAGTTATTTACCTTTGCAGAGCAGGCAAGAAAGAAACTTCGTAAAACGATTTCGCGCCTGAAAAAGGGAAAATAAAAAAATTTACAAAAAAACTCAAATATCGTTTGACAGACCATGAAAAATGTGGTATTTTATTATGGCTTAACATTGGAGCAGTTTGTTTTATTTTTGGGAGGTGCTTAAGATGGCAGTTGGACAGAGAACAAAAATTACTCTTGCTTGTACAGAGTGCAAGAATAGAAATTACGATACAATGAAAAACAAGAAAAACAATGCAGAACGTATCGAGCTTCAGAAGTATTGCAGATTCTGCAAGAAGCATACCTTGCACAAGGAAACAAAATAATTTTCTTATATTATTAAAGGTGTGATAAATATGTCAGATAACAAAGAAAAGGCAGTTAAGACTGAAAAGAAAAAAGAAAAGAAGCCCAGAAAGCATCCATTTGGTGAAATGGTGTCCGAGCTTAAAAAGGTAAGTTGGCCCACAAAGGCTGATTTGCGCACATATGCAGCCTGCGTTCTTTTATTCGTAGTTGTATGTTCAGCTCTTCTTGCCGTAATGGATTTAGGCGTTTCTGCGCTTATTGACGTTATTACCAAGCCTGACGGTCTTCCGGGAGTGTTAAACGGTTGGTTTAACGCTTAATTAACGGAGGCTGTTTGTAATGAGTAATATTCAGGAAAATGAAGGCAAGTGGTATGTAGTACATACCTATTCGGGATACGAGAATAAGGTTCTTGACAGTATACAGAAAATGGTTGAGAATATGAGCCTCCAGGATTATATCTTTGAGGTTAAGATTCCCGTTGAAGAAGTTATGGAAGTTAAGAACGATAAGCGTAAGGTGGTTCAGCACAAGTTGTTCCCCAGCTACGTTATGATCAAAATGATCATGACCAAGCAAACGCTTTATCTTATCCGCAACACACGCGGTGTTACAGGCTTTGTAGGTCCGGGATCAAAAGTTCCGATTCCTCTTACAAACGAGGAAGTTCGCCGTATGGGGCTTGAGAACGTTCGTGTTAAGACCGACATTGCAGTTGGCGATGTTGTTGACATTGTTTCTGGTCCTTTTGAAGGTCATCAGGGCATTGCCGAGGAAGTTGACACCGTTCGTCAGAAAGTTAAGATCAAGGTTTCACTTTTCAACCGTGAAAACACCATTGAACTTGACTTTATTCACGTTAAAAAAGTATAATTTCGCAAAAAGCGTCATTATATACTGTCCGCTTAAGCTATGGCGGATGGGGTGGGAGGGCGTAAAATTTTTTCTAATGCGTCCGCATAACCACATGCACTTTATTGAGGAGGTGTAATTATGGCTAAAAAGATTACAGGTATCGTAAAACTGCAGATCACTGCAGGTAAGGCTACACCGGCTCCTCCGGTAGGTTCCGTACTTGGCCCTCACGGTATCAACATCGCAGGTTTCTGCAAAGAATTCAATGAACGTACAGCCAAGGACACAGGAATGATCATTCCCTGCGTAATTACAGTTTATCAGGACAGATCATTCTCATTCATCACCAAAACTCCCCCTGCAGCAGTTCTTATTAAGAAGGCTTGCAAGATCGAGAGCGGTTCAGGTGTACCCAACAAAACAAAGGTTGCACAGATCACCAAGGCTCAGCTTAAAGAAATCGCTGAGATCAAAATGCCCGACCTTAACGCTGCCAGCGTTGAAGCTGCTATGGCAATGATAGCAGGTACAGCTCGTAGCATGGGTGTTACGGTAGTAGACTGATGCGTAAGGAGAGGTAGAAGATGAAAAGAGGAAAAAAATATCAGGATAGCGTAAAGCTTATCGATACAACAAAATTATATGATCCCGAAGAAGCTATTGCACTTTGCGTTCAGACAGCAAAGGCAAAGTTTGATGAAACTGTTGAACTTTCAATCCGTTTAGGTGTTGACTCACGTCAGGCTGACCAGCAGGTTCGTGGCGTAGTAGTTCTTCCTCACGGCACAGGTAAAACAGCACGAGTTCTTGTAATTGCTAAGGGCGAAAAGGCAGATGCAGCACAGGCAGCAGGTGCAGATTTCGTTGGTGCAGAAGAAATGGTTCAGAAGATTCAGACCGAAAACTGGTTTGATTATGATGTAATCGTTTGTACACCCGATATGATGGGCCTTCTTGGTCGTCTTGGTAAAGTTCTTGGTCCTAAGGGCCTTATGCCTAACCCCAAGAGCGGTACCGTTACAATGGACGTTGCTAAGGCAGTTAACGATATTAAGGCAGGTAAAGTTGAATATCGTGTTGACAAGACCAACATCATTCACGTTCCCGTTGGTAAAGCAAGCTTCGGCACAGAAAAACTTAACGATAACGTTAAGGTTCTTATGGATGCAGTTGTTAAAGCAAAGCCCGCTGCTGCAAAGGGTACTTACCTTAAGTCAGTAGTAATTTCAAGCACAATGGGCCCTGGCATCAAGGTAAACGGCTTGAAGTTTAACGCATAATTTTCTGCTTGACAGAATTTTAAAAGCGTTATATAATCATTTTACAATTAAATAATCTCTGCTAACCGTAGACAGCAGGTGCAAGCAATTGCCTAAATATCCTGCCGAGGAAGTGCGAAAAAATAAAATTTTCAAACCCCCGTATGTCTATGCGGGGGTTGTTTTTTTGAATAAGTACGGAGGTTAAAACATGTCAGTTAATAAGGAAGCCAAAATAGCTCTGTATGAAGAGATCAAAGAAAAGCTTTCAAAGGCAACACACGTTGTAATGGTTGATTACACCGGCGTTAACGTTGAAGAAATCACCAAACTTCGTTCTGATTGCCGTGCTGCAGGCGTTGATTATAAGGTTTATAAGAACACACTTGTAGCAAGAGCTTGTAAGGAACTCGGCATCGAAGGTTGGGATCAGTTCCTTGAAGGAACAAATGCATTTGCATTCTCATATGATGATGTTGTTGCTCCCGCAAAGATTCTCTATGAGTTCGGCAAATCAACCGAAAAATGCACTATCAAGTGCGGCTATATGGACGGTAAAGTAACGTCTGTAAGCGAAGAGGAAGCTCTTGCAAAGCTCCCCGGAAAAGACGCTCTTATTGTTCAGCTTATCTGGACACTTCAGGGCAATGTGCGTAATCTTGCTTATGCACTTAATGCAATCAAAGAAAAGAAAGAAGCATAATTTTTAAAAAAATTGGAGGAAAATTAAAATGACAAATGCAGAAATCGTTGCAGCAATCAAAGAGAAGACTCTCCTTGAAATCGCTGAATTAGTAACAATGCTTGAGGAAGAATTTGGTGTATCAGCAGCAGCTCCCGTAATGGTAGCAGGCGGCGCAGCAGGCGGCGCAGCAGCTGAAGAAAAGACTGAGTTCGATGTAATTCTTGAATCCTTTGGTGAGAAGAAACTTGACGTTATCAAGGCAGTTAAGGAAGCTCTTGGTCTTGGCCTTAAAGATGCTAAGGACCTTGTTGAAGCAGCTCCCAAGGCTCTTAAGGAAGGCGCAGCTAAGGACGAAGCAGAAGCTCTTAAGGCTAAGCTTGAAGAAGTTGGCGCAACAGTTACACTTAAGTAATTTAAAACTAATGCGTATTGCAGAGCGTAAATATCACGCTCTGTTTTTTTGCCTCCCTTGCCTAAAGGGAGGGGGACCGCTTGCGGTGGAGGGATATTACTTCTTGCAAAAAACACAAAAAAGTGCTATATTACCAACGAGGTGAGTAGTATGAATCGAAAGCATAATGCAGAACTTACTGATAATGCCAAAATGTTGCGAAAAAATATGACAAAGGAAGAAAGACATTTATGGTATGATTTTTTACGCGGTTACTCAGTGCGGTTTCTTCGACAAAAAGTAATTGATAATTATATCGTTGATTTTTATTGTTCGAAAGCAAAAATATGTATTGAACTTGATGGTTCACAGCATTATGAAGAAAAAGGTATTTTGAAAGATGTTATCAGAACGTCAGAAATTGAAAAAAGAAATATTATAGTTGTTAGAATACCAAATAATGCCATCAATAAGAATTTCAATGGTGTATGTGAATACATTGATTTACTAATAAAGAAGAGACTGGAAAATCCCTCAGTCTCGCTAACGCTCGACAGCTCCCTTTAGGCAAGGGAGCCTTTTTTTTGTTGTAGTTTCCCGCCTTCCCTTGTCAGGGAATGTGGCACGCGTTAGCGTGACGGAAGGGTAGTTATTTTATAATGCGCGCAAGGGGGAGAATGAGTTTGCAACATTTACTACCTCTCAGTTTTGTAAATCATTTGTTCACAATTATCAGATAAACGTCGAAAAAACGCGCAAAACACATTTGCACATCTGCGCATATTTCCTAAAAAACGACAAAATCGCCCCCAACATCTTGTGTTTTAATAATTCTGTAATAAATTATAAAAAAATTCAATTAAAAATAGTAAAAATTTTTAATAAAACATTGACAAAAGAAGCATAAAGCGGTACAATATTAGCGTATATAAAAATACAATTTATTAGAAAGGAAAGATATATCTATGAAAAAATTCTTAAGTCTTGTTTTGGCATTGGCTATGATCATTTCATGTGTAAGCATGGTATCCTTCACCGCTAATGCTGAAGAAGCAACGGATCCTGCCGGTATCAGAATTACGGCAAAAGCTGACATAGCAGCCACTGAATATTATCGTAAGGCTGCAAGCAGCGCAAGTAATGCTCTTTTTGCAGAAGACGATATTACTTGGGATGAAGAACCTTTAGAAGGTGACGTTGTTCGCACTGGTTACATCTATCGTAACTATAAACTGTTCAACGATGGTGCAACCTCCATTAAGTTCCAGATCTATTACCAGGGAGGTAACCGTGGCACTACAACCTATGGTTGGGATACCATTACAGGTATTACAGGTGTTTCTGCCGTAACAGTAGCTGCTAATGCTTCTACGGATATTAAAATTGCAATCCCTGTGTATGAACTTGCCGATGGCGGCATTGCTATTAAAGCAGGCTCCGGTGCCAATATATCCAAATACACTGCATCAGAAGCAGTATTTGCTGATGGCACATCAAACGTACTTGAAGGCTATGCTCCTTATTGGACAATATCCGTTCGTTTCCAGTTTGATGCAGGTTGCATGGATGCAAATGATACCTTTGTTCTTGTTCCTGAAGATAAAGACGATCCTGCATATTTAGTAGCACAGGGCGGAAACATCACACTTGAAAAAGTGTATGAACTTCCTGCAACTAAGTTTGGTGACGGTACTCTTGAAGAAAGCACATATGGTTGGGGCACCATCCACGGCGGTACTTTCTCAGCAGTAGCTGATCCTGCTGATGCAAACAACACAGTAGCAAAGCTTACAGCAAGTGGTGCTTACCACTCAATCTTCTTTGACTTTGGTCCTTACATCTTTAACGATCCTGACTATTTCTATGCAGGTAACGGTAAAGGTGCTTATAAGATATCCTTTAAGTATAAGGCTGATCCTGAAACCTTTGCAAGCTATACAGGTAATGCGCAGTTCGCTGTTACTATTAACTCACAGAACCACTTAAGCGCAGCACAGGTTCAGGCAGCTCTTCCTGATGCTACCTACACTCATGAAACCTATTATATCGGTAAAACTATTACATTGACAGAGGAATGGCAGACATATACTGAAACCTTTACTTTTGATCAGGCATATGATATGCTTGTTGATCTTCGTCATAACTCTGTTGCAAACACCGGCAACCAGGCAAAGACCTATCAGTTCGGTCTCCGTCTTGATGGTGGTTCAAAGGCATTTAAAGATGCACGGTTCAACTACTTCATTGATGACGTTGAAATCGAATACGTTGGTACAAAGTTAGGTGTTGCAAACGAAATTACAGCAGACTATGATACCGGCGTATATCCCTATTGGAGATATGAAGTTAAAGACACCGGCATCTTTAATGAATCAATGGCAGTTGATAACGTTATCACCCTTGTTTATGATGTTTATAACATCGGTGAAACTGATATTATGCCTGATATTCAGATTCAGAACGGTTGGAGCAGTACAGACTGTCCTTCAGATAAGAAGTGGATTGCTCCCAAGTCAATGAACACTTACACTATTGAAATTAAGACTGACGGTAACGGTAACTACGTTAAGGCTGACGGCACTGTAGTTTGTGCACTTTCCGCACTTACTTTCCGTATGCAGTATGACACTTCAAAGTCAAGAGCAGCAGGTTCTTCATTCGTAGTAGTACCTAAGAACGATCTTTCTGCTACTATTCTTTATAATATGTCTAAGACTGCGAGCAAAGGTGGCACAGGTAACGGTGCTGCAACAGCTTATGATTATATCGGAATAGAACTTCCTGATTACGTAGTTGTTACACCTACACCCGTTCCCACACCTACACCTAAGGCAGTTTCCAACGGTGATGCTGAAAACGGTTCAACCAACTGGTCAGCTCCTTTCGGTGGATCAACCACAGTTATTGAGGATCCCGATAATGCTGAAAATCACATTATCAAGCATGTACCTTCCGGACAGTATCATTCAGCAGGCTTTAACCTTGGTCCTTACGTTATTCAGGATGCTGAAAATTACTATTTCGGTAACGGCGCAGGTACTTACACCGTTACCTTTAAGGCAAAGGCTGAAGCAGGTAAGGGTGGCACGTTCAATGGTTATTTGAACTCAGCATGGCATCAGAACAAAGATTATGTTTTCAATGACTATACGTTAACTACACATACCTATCAGCAAGGTACAGCCTTTACAATGACTGATACGTGGGATACCTATAGCTACACTGTAAATGTTACAGAAGCTTTCCTTGAAAACATTTATACGGTTTATGATTTAGGTGCATCAAACGCTTATACACTTAATATGCGCCTTGACGGTTCAAACAAGGCATTTAAGCTTGATGGTGCTGATAACTACTTCACCTACTATGTAGATGACGTAACAATTTCTTATGCACCTCCCGCAACACCTACACCTACTCCTACTCCTAAGCCCACACCTGCTGGTCTTAAGCTTACCTCAAAAACCGGTTTAACAACTGATACCTACTTTAACGGCGGTAAATTAGCTGCAGCCACAGGCTTCACAGGCACAAAGGAATATACCTATAAGATCCACAACGTTGCAGATCAGGCTGTTTCAGTTAATATGTCAGTTCAGACATTACACAATGGCGGTTGGTATGCTGCAACAGGTAGTACAACAACAGTTACTATCCCTGCTGATTCATTTATGATCGTTACTTCAACTGCAACTGTTACAAACGGTAAGGTAGTTGTAAGCGGTACAGAGTATGACTTAAGTGCATGCTGGATCCGTATTAACCAGAGATATTCTGCAGGCGCTCAGGAAGGTGACGGTATTATTATCGAAGCCCCCAATGGCGATCCCCTTTATAATGGTTCCGGCTCTAACGTAACAAAGAGCGAAGTTTATGAGCTTCCCGTATATCTTCCTTATGAGTTAGTAAACGGTGACGTTTCTCAGGGTGAGATCGGTGATACAACAATCGAAGGCTGGACCACTTGGAACGGCGGTACAAACACCATCATTCAGGACCCCACTGATGAAAACAACAAGGTTATTAAGTTTGTTCCCGCTCAGACATATTCAACAACCGGCTTCAAGGTAGCTCCTTATGTTTATAACGATGGCATTCGTTACTTTGGTAACGGCTTGGGCGTTTACACGATCACACTTCGTGCACGTCTTGAAGATGCTTCTTATCTCGAAGGTCTTGATGCTGCAACGGTTACCCAAGCAACTGCTTTTGACGTTTCATTGTGCGGCCAAAAGATTTATAGCCATAATAACGAATCAAATTCCTACAACACAAACAGTAAGAGAATTCAGTTAACCGGTGATTGGCAGACCTTCACAATAACAATCCCCGTTCGTGATAACAACTATAATGGTTGGGTTGCTGCAGCTGATGCCGCAAACGTTTTCGTTCGTCTTGATGCTTCATCAAGCAGAGCATTTGGTTATACCGGCGCATTCGTTCCAGTTAATTACCTTATTGATGACGTAACGATCGAGTATAAGGGTGTTTCCACTGGTTATCTCTTTGAGAAATCAGGAAATAACTACTATGTTAACTCAAACGGAAGCGTATTTACTTCTGAAGATGTTGTAAACAACTACATCACATCAACTCAGACCTTCTATAACCCCAATGATTATACTATCAATCTTGAATATGCTGTTCAGGGTACAGTTCCAACTAATGCTGATGGATCCTCAAAGGGCTGGCATGGATATGGTGCATCTGCTCTCATTAAGCCCGGTCAGAAGGCTACCTTAACCGTTAAGGTTCCCGTTAACCCCGAAACAGGCAATGCAATTATAACTTCAGGTGCTTATGGCGGATACGCAGAAGTTGCAATTTCAACTCTCTTTATGCGTATAAACCTTAACAAGATCGGCGAAGATTATGCTCCTAACGGAACACAGTTCGTTGTTGAAGCTGATTATAACGAAACAAAGGCAACAAAGTTCGCTTCATGGAACAAGGGTTGGATCGGTATCACACCTGATTTTGATATCGTTGGTGCAGATCTTGAACTTGGCTCAACACTTACACTTAACTACTATGCTTCACTTGGCGAAGGCTATGAAGATGCAACTATGAACTTCGCTCGTAACGAGCAGACAACTTCTGTTACAGGCGTTCTCGTTGAATCCGGTGATTATGCAGGTTACTATAAGTTCGCTTATACCGGCATCAATCCTCAGGCAATGGGCGATAACGTAGAAGCATATCTTGTTAAAGATGGTCAGGAAATCGCAGTTCTTAAGAGATACAGCGTTAAGGACTATGCACTTAATATGTATGGTACTAAGGACGATGCTGAACTTAATACTCTTATCGCTGATATGCTTGCTTACGGTGCAGCATCACAGACCTATACCGGTTACAATGATGATGCTCTTGTAAATGCTGATATTACTTGGGCAACAAGTGAATTCGCAGTTCCCACTTCAGTAAGAAACGTTGAAGGCAACACCGATGCTGATGCAAAGGTATACTCAGTTGGTATGAACATTTCAAACGTTTACAAGCTTTACTTCAAACTTCAGATTGCTGAAGGTACAGAATATACAGTTAAGCTTAACGGCGATGACGTTACTGATAAGGTTGATGGCGGTGTTCTTTACACTGATGACATCAAGGCAACAGGCAATGCTACAGTTTATACTCTTGAACTCGTTAAGGGTGATTCAACTGTAACTACAGTTACCTATAGTGTTGATTCTTACATTGCTGCTAAGTACAATTCAGAATCAGTTGGCGCTATTGTTAAGGCAATCAGCAACTATGGCGTATCAGCATACAATTATGCAAACTAATAAAGGAGGCTGAATAAGATGAAAAAATATACAAAACCCGAGCTTGATATTATTGAAATCAAGGCTTCCGATATTTTCACAAATGAGAGCATAGGCGACGGCGATTTCGATATGCCCGAAGATATCTTATGAGAAAACTAATTTCGATTATTCTCATAGTTGTTTGTGTTTGTTGTTTAGCCTCATGCAAAAACAACAAGAAATTACCTGATGATCCCGTTACCACCACCCCTCCTGCTTCACAGCAGGGGGGAGAGGTAACTGACGGAACTTCTGATAATAATCAGGGCGAAGTGGAAAATAATTTCCCCGTAAACCCCGATAACTCAGGTGATCCCGGTATTGATCTTGAAGAGGATATTCTCGGTTCGGATGATGATCCTACAGCAACTGAAGGAATCATAACTCCCACCGCGGCTCCAAAACAGACCAATACTCCCACAGCAACAAATCAGGCTACAGAAAACACCGTAGCACCTACTGCTACGTCAACTGCGGCACCTACGGCAACTGCGGCTCCTAATCAGCCAACTGCTACTCAGGCTCCCGCAAAACCAACGGCAACTCCGGGTACTATAACGTTGCCATTTGATAAATTTTAAAACAAAAAGATGCTTCAAACTGAAGCATCTTTTTTTATACCTTTTTATAAAAATCCTCGTAAGTCTATTGCAAGCCGTTCTTCAAGATTTATAAGTCGTTTTGTAATATCCTTTGAAAACTCGTCGGCGGCTTCATATTCATTAAGATATTTGTTAAGTGATTTAACACCCATGTTGCAACCGTCAGTCATAAGATCAGCAACCGTTTCGTCAGATTCGTTCATCATAAGCTTTGCATTGGTTTTCATCCAGGACATTGCCGTTGCCATCATTGCAGGTTCTTTTCCGTCATCTTCAAATCTGTTCAAGTGTGCATCTATCTCGTTTTTCAATTGGTTATGCTCACTTTTACAGTTCACAAGAATACTTTTCATTTCATCTGAATCAACGTACTCAATAACGTCATCAATGGATTTTACGCCCATTTTTACACCTGCATCACATTCTCTTAAAAGCCGTATAGTATCTTTTTCAATCATGTTAAAACCTCCTTTTTTTATATATTGTCCCTATTTTCGCTTTTTATACTTGCTTTGTTTTTATATTTGATGTATAATATTCCTAATGATTTTTTGGAGGTCTTTTACTATGGTTCTTGTTACCGGCGGTGCAGGTTTTATTGGTTCTCATGCCTGCGTTGAACTTTTGAATGCAGGTTTTGAGGTTGTTGTTATTGATAATCTTATCAATTCTAAAGTTGAATCTCTTGATGCTGTTAAGGAAATTACCGGCAAAAGTTGTGTTTTCTATAAAGTTGATATTAATGATGAAAACGGTCTTCGTGAAGTTTTCTCAAAACATAAAATTGATTGTGTTATTCACTTTGCAGGTCTTAAAGCAGTTGGCGAATCTGTTGAAAAACCTCATTATTACTATAGTAACAACATTTCGGGAACACTTACTCTTTTGAAAGTTATGAACGAGTTTAATGTTAAGAGTATTGTTTTCTCATCTTCTGCAACGGTTTACGGTTGCGATAATCTTCCCCCGTTAACTGAAGATATGCGCACTTCTGCAACAAACCCCTATGGCTGGACTAAGGTTATGCAGGAACAGATCTTACGTGATCTTGCCGTTGCTGATCCTGAAATGCGTGTTGCACTTCTTCGTTATTTCAATCCTATCGGTGCTCATCCGTCAGGTCTTATTGGCGAAAACCCCAACGGTATACCCAATAACCTTGTACCTTATATCTGCAAAGTTGCACTTAAGCAACTTCCGTATCTTAACGTTTATGGTGATGATTACGATACAGTTGATGGCACAGGTGTCCGCGATTATATTCACGTTGTTGATCTTGCAAAAGGTCATCTTGCCGCGATGCGCTATCTTGAAAAGAACACGGGCGTTCTTACTGTAAATCTCGGCACGGGTAATGGCTATAGCGTTCTTCAGGTTGTTGAAGCCTATAAGAAAGCAAGCGGAAAAGATATTCCCATAAATATTCAGCCCCGTCGCCCGGGTGATGTTGCCGCAAACTTCGCCGATGCCAAAAAAGCAAAAGAACTTATTAACTGGACCGCAGAACTCGGCATTGATGAAATGTGTCGTGATGCATGGAATTTTGCTTCCAAAAACATGTAAAAAGCGCGCTAATTCCTTGCAACTGCGTGTTGTAAGCGATATAAAACCTCAGTTACTTACCGTTAAGTAAGCGCCTTTTGGTTTTAATCACTTACGCCACTGATTTGCAAGTTTTATCGCACTTTTAAGCGCGCTAATTCCTTGCAACTGTGTATTGCTATATAAACATAAAAAACTCCTGCTTTTGCAGGAGTTTTTGTTATAATATCCATTCTTTCCAGACGGCAACACCTTCACGTAACATATAAGTAAACCTTAAAACGTGGTAATCTGTATAGGCATAATAACCTTTTGGTTCAAAGCCGTTTTCTTTTGCTATAAAACACGCCCGATAAAGGTGTGTATCACTTGAAATTACCGTAACTTTTGTTGTGCCGGGTGCAATTTCTTCTATAAGTTTCTTTGAAAACTTCATATTTTCTTCGGTGGACGTTGATTTATCTTCAAGATATAATCTGTTCTCATCAATGCCTTTTGATATAAGACGCTCTTTCATGCATTGTGCTTCGGTAATATCTTCCCCAGGACCTTGTCCACCGCTTAAAACTGCTATAGCATCAGGGTTTTCGGTAAGAAAATCGTATGCGGCATTTATGCGCTGATTAAGTACTCGTGAAGGATTCTTTCCGTGCACGCCTGCACCTAACACGATGCAGATATTTGATTCCGCTTTTTCTCGTTTGTGCATGTAGCTTATAACGGGAATTTCCGAAATTGTCATTACAATAACAAGTATTGATACAAGGACGGTTAATATAATCCGTAACTTTTTGAAAAGCAGAGTATCTTTCGTTGAGAGTACAAAATATGCACCGATTATTGCCGCTAAAAACAAAAGCACAAGTGATAAAAACGAATATCCTCTTAAAGCGAATTTAAAGAAAAGTGCAAGGAGCAATAGTACTATAATTGAAACTATATACATAATTTTTATTTTGCCGCGCATGAATCCTTATTTACACAATTTGAACAATCGTGCCCGCACTTACTATTCATAATAAGCGTTTGCGGTGTTACCTCCATTTTTACAGATTTTTCGAAATTTTCGACAGATTTAAAACCGTATTTTTCAAAAAAATCTTTTGTATTAAGAGGTGAATTGACGGCAATTTTATCTGCCATCATATTAAATCCTTTTATCATAAGTAATCTTATCATCAGGTCGCCGATATACTGTCTTTGCATTTCAGGAACAACCGAAAGATGGGCAATGTTATAGCAACCTGAATCAAAATATATACTTCCGCAACCAACGGGTTTGCCTTCATTATATATAATAAGGTGAATAGATTTTTCATCAAACTCATCCCAAGCATCATTTACTGATGCGCGAATGTGTGTAATTTCTTCAATATCTTTGCCGAATTTCCAAGCAGATGTAATCATTTTTTTTGTACCTCTTTATGTTTATATATGTATTATACCAAAATTCAGCGTTAAATGCAATAAAAAAGAGAAGCCGTAGCTTCTCAATTAAACTTTTTGATCATTTCTACCACTTGAGTGGCACAAAGGTCTATTCCTTTTTGGGAAAGATGAATATTATCTTCGCATATAAGTGAATCATCTGCATCGATCATCGGATTGAAATCGTGAATAAGAACGCCTTCCTTTTCAAGTATCGGAACGATGGCTTCATTATATTTATCTACCATTAAGTTTCTATTGGGATTTATTCCGCAAAAATTAAAACCCGGTCGAGTATGCGTTGTTTTTGCAAATATAACGTTTGGTGTACGCTTTTTTAATTCGCGCAGTATTTTGAGCATATCGGTAACATATTCATCAATAGGGGTAAAAGGACCGTCTTCAGCATATTTAACACAACTGTCCCATAAACCGTTGTTCCAATGAATAATATCAGGATCAGGCATATATTTAAAATGATCGGCAAGATGATATAATGTATATTTTGCAAAACGGTTATTGTCCTGACTTTGATATACCGTATAGTCATCACCTAATAATTCAGGAACTTTTGTTCCGTAGCCTATTAAACGTATTGAATCACCTAATAACAGAACTTTTTTCATGGTGCACCTCTCTTTTTTTCTTAATTATATACACACAGAAAATGTAAGTCAATATTAAAAAGCAAACAAAAATATAAGAAAACAAACAAAAAATCGAAAGTAACAAAAAGTTCACAAAAAAGTAGTAGACAAAATTTGGTGAAGGTAATATAATAAGCAAGCCTTCAAGGGAGAGGG
>JAZQII010000014.1:0-5116 GCA_045541035.1 Clostridia bacterium
TAAGGAAGGTATTAGCAAGGTTAATATTTTCACCGATATTAACGTTGCGGCAGTAAAGGCTGAATTCAGCAAGTTTACTGATATGAACAAGGGTATTATCGACCTTATTCCTGCGGCAGTTGAAGCAATTAAGCAGGAAACAATGAAGAAGATGGAATTATTCAGTTCAGTTGGCAAAGGCCGTCAGGCTACACAGATGAACGAGGACGAAATCGTTCGCAGAGTCGTTGAAGAAGTTCTTAAATTGACAAGACAGAAATAATATAATAAAAGAATAATATAATGAAAGCAACTGCACTAGCAGTTGCTTTTTCTGTCTTTACACTTTAATTAAAAATATGATATAATATAATTAAAGGTGGTGCGATATGGCGAACGTTAAGTTTGATATCAAAAAAAGTTCTATAAATACAACAGAAATAATTAACACTATTGAGAATAAAGTATATTCGGAAATTAAGCCATTTGGGTTTCGTAAACATGGACGAACTATTCATCGCTTTGTTGATGGTGATATTTCTCAAGTAATAAATTTTCAATGCGGTCAAGCCTATCGAGAAGAAACCCATCTAATGTTTGTAAATGTTGGGATAAGGGTTCCTGAATGTATGCTTCGGGAATTTAAATCTGACGAGATTTTGAAAAAGTATTACCATGAGTACGAGTGTAATATTAGATCTAGTTTAGGTATAATAAAGAATAGTCGGAAAAGTTGTTATAATTTGCAGAAAAATATAGAAAAAATCACAGATGATATTTTAAAACAGATAAACAAATATGTTTTGCCTGTTTTTGAAACTTTGAACAGCCGCAATACCATATTAGAAAAACGTAAGAAATATCCTGAATTTGATGTTGTTAACGGGCATTTAATTTTGTTGGAAGAAACTATGATTTACGGCAAAATGGGAGATATAGATACTGCGACTGAACTTTATAATAAATATTATAGAAAATGTGTTAATAAAAAGGAACAGAATGTTCCCCATATTGAATATTTAAGAGAACTTGCTGATAAACTGAATATTGACTTGGAGAATATTAAATAGAATTAAGATATAATAAAACCCAAGGTGGCGATTTTTATGATAAGCGAAATTATTTTACTGATTACAGAATGGATAGGGACAATATCTTTTGCTGTATCAGGGGCGCTTGTTGCGATCAAACATAATCTTGATCTGTTCGGTGTTGCAACGGTAGGCACTATTACTGCCATTGGCGGCGGAATTCTTCGTGATACCATGATAGGTAACACACCCCCTAAAATATTTTCCAATCCCATTATTTTGCTTGTTGCGGTTATTACCTCAATAATCGTTTTTGTAATTACCTTTTTTCACCGAAAAGATTTTAATAAATTAAGTGCAAAAATCGAAACTATCAACGTGTTGTTTGATGCTTTAGGGCTTGCATCCTTTACCATTGCAGGCACCGAAGTTGCATGCATGGCATCACTTCAGGATAACGTTCTGCTTGTTATAGTTTTAGGCGTTATTACCGGCGTTGGCGGCGGAATTCTTCGTGACGTTCTTGTTAATGAAAAACCGTACATACTGACTAAACATATTTACGCTATCGTATCTATTACGGGATGTTGTCTGTATTATTTAATAAGCGTGCATCTTAATTATAAAGTTGTTGCAACATTTCTGGTAATGATTTTTACAGTTCTTGTAAGAATGTTGGCGGCAAAATTCCGTTGGAAACTTCCCAAAATCAAGATCGACGAAAGTGAAATAAATTGACGATATGAAAAAGTTCAAAACAGTAATAGCAATTTTTATAGTTACAATAATTATTTTGCCTATCGCTTTGTATTTTGGTATTGTGATCACAAACAATTCCATTGCTGATAAAGTTGAAAAAAGTCTCGTAAAATATCAGTTGCCTCTGCAAACGGAAATAGTTGATTCTGTCTCTTTTGCAGGCAAGTTGACGGGCAACGGTAACGGAATGCAATACATGGGTGCAATTCTTATAAAAAGCGACCTGACAGAAAAGCAGTTGACCGAATATTATAAAAATAATTTTGATTATGTTGATATCAGCAAGCAACAGTCAAATACGATTATTTTTGACCATTCTGACCTTTCTTTTCAGGCGGAACTTGAAGAAGACAAAACGTATTATTCTGTTGTTTGTTGGGGAAGCAATCATGAATTAAGTCCGTTATTTCAAGTTTTGTTAGATTTTGATATACGGGGACATTGAAGCAACCGTTTAGGTTGCTTTTTTTATACATAAAATTACTATTTTTTTATAAGATTGTCATATTGTAATATGAAAATTTGTGTTATATAATATTTAAAAAGGGAGGGATACCTATGAAATATGAAAAAACAAGAAAAATATCGTTTCCTCTTGGCGGAATAGGCAGCGGTTGTATCGGTCTTGCAGGCAACGGTGAACTTATCGATTGGGAGATATTTAACCGCCCCAATAAAAACACAAGAAACGGTTATTCACATTTTGCAATAAAAGCGATCTGTAGGGATAAAACAGTTGCTAAAATTCTTCAGGGCGATACTGTTGAGGATCTTACGGGTACGCGCCATCCCGATCAGCCCGGCGGATTTGATTTTGGGCCGAGAGTTAATTCTATGGCAGGTTTTCCCCATTTCAAAAACGTGGAGTTTGACGGCAAGTTCCCTCTTGCAAATTTAACATATAGTGATGAACTTTTTCCCGGAGAAGTGCATTTGTGCGCTTTTAACCCCATGATTCCCCATGATGCCTTTAACTCAAGTCTTCCTGCATCATTTTTTCAATGGGAAATTAAAAACACAACTAACGAAGATATTAAATATTCAATTTCACTTTGCGTGCAGAATCCTTCGGGAACTTCAAAAAATGAAAAGATAGAAAAAGGTTGTTTCCTTTATCATGCAGGCAAAGAAAAAGATGAGATCGGATATCGCGATCTGACTGTCCTTACCGATAATGAAGATGTCAACGTTCAGCCGTATTGGTATCGCGGACAATGGCAGGACGGTGTTACAACATATTGGAAAGATTTTTCTTCTTCCGATCCAATGGTTGAGCGAGTTTATGAAGAAGCGGGAACAGTTGATCATGCGTCGGTTGTAGCATCTGTATTTGTTAAATCAGGTGAAACAAAGAAAATCCGTTTTGTGCTTACCTGGAACGTTCCCGTACAGTATAATTATTGGTCGCCTTACCGCGATGAAAATGATAAGGACATTACCTGGAAAAACTATTACGCTACTCAATTTGACAGTTCTCTTGATACTGCAAAATATGCCTTGTCAAAATTTGATGAACTGTTATCAAAAACAGAAAAATTCGCAGAAGCATTACATTCAAGCACACTTCCTGATTTTGTTGTTGATGCGGTAACTGCAAATTTATCAGTGCTTAAATCGTCGGTAGTTTTGCGCCTTGAAGACGGCTCTTTCTGGGGGTGGGAAGGCGTTCACGATCGCGAAGGATTATGTGAAGGCAGTTGCCAGCACGTATGGAATTATGCTTATGCTCTGCCGTTTTTATTCCCTGAACTTGAGCGTACAATGCGCGAAAACACAATGAAGTACGGCATGGATGAGCACGGAAAATCTACCTTCCGAATTCCGCTGCCTTTAGGAAGAAAATATGAAAAATATTCTGCTTGTGTTGACGGGCAGATGGGCGAAGTTATAAAATGTTATCGCGAGTGGAAAATTTCAGGTGATAATGAATGGCTGAAAAACCACGCAAAAGATATTTTCACGATGCTTGATTTTGCCTGGTCAAAGGATAATCCTCACTTGTGGGATGCTGACTGCGACGGCGTTATGGAGGGAAGACAGCATAATACCCTTGATATAGAACTGTTTGGCCCTAACTCATGGCTTGAAGGCTTCTATTTAGCGGCGCTTGATTGCGGCGCACAGATGGCAGAGTTTTTAGGCGATGAAAAACGCACCGAAAAATACAGAAGTTTATATGCTTCGGGCAAAAAATGGACAAATGAAAATCTTTTTAACGGCGAATATTTCGGACACATAGTTGATCTTACGGATAAATCTCTTGTTGAAAAATATTCTGCACCTCTTGACTATTATTGGAATGATGAAGCAGGGCAGATCAAATATCAGTTAGGCGAAGGTTGCATTATAGATCAGATGCTTGCCGATTGGCATTGCGCTATTCTCGGTATTGATTCGGTATTCGATAAAGACAAAAAACACGTGGCGCTTCAAAATCTTTATAAGAACAATTTTAAACCGTCTATGCGAACCGTTGCCAACGCTTTTAGAAATTTTGCGTTAAATGATGAAGCAGGCGTGTTGATATGCACCTATCCCGAAGGTAAAAACGAACCTAAAATTCCTATTCTTTATTCCACCGAAACGATGACGGGTTTTGAATATGCTTTAGCAGGACTTCTTTTATCAGAAGGCTATATTACTGAAGCAGAAAGCATCGTTAAAGCCGTTCGCGACCGTTACGACGGTGAAAAGCGAAATCCTTGGAGTGAACTTGAGTGCGGACATAACTACGCGCGTTCAATGGCTTCTTATGCGCTTTTGAATATTTATAGCGGATTCTCCTTTGATATGACGAAAAACTATATGGGTTTTAAGCCTATCAATAAACAGGGCAGTTATTTCTGGAGTGTTAAAGATACTTACGGTAACGTTAAAATTGAAAGGGAAAAGACAACTCTTTCAGTAATAGGAAAAGAACTTAAGTTATCGTCTTTTGGATTAAGTGATAACAAGAAAGTAATTTCTGTTTTCGTTGACGGTGCATCTATTCCCTTTGAACAAAAGGATAATGTATTGTATTTCTCTGAAATTGACATAAATTGTACGCTTGAAATAATCTGCGGAGTGGCATAATTTAAACTGTAGATAAAGTGTATTTTATCGAAAAATATATAAGGGCGAGCCGAAAGGCTTGCCCTCAGAGCACTGACAAACCCCTGCAAACACAAACCCCTGCAAAATTTTTGCAGGGGTTTGTTTCCTTCGTTGCATTGATACTATAGCACGCGTAAAGGAGTTCGCCTCAAATGCTGTATCAGCGTTGCTTTCGGGTTTGTCGTCTTTATAAGGCAAACCTGCCTTATTGCATCCTCCGCACCCAAAATCATTCACTGATACAAACATTT
>JAZQII010000015.1:0-25713 GCA_045541035.1 Clostridia bacterium
TTTTTCAAATGAATGATAAGCGCATCGCTTCACTGTGGAAAGGTGACAAAGGCTTGCTTGTGATAAACTGGGAAGATACACCGCAAAGCCTCGTTATTGATAATATTGATTGTCTCATAGAATCAGACAAAGAGTTTTCTCTTAAAAACGGCAGACTTACAGTTTCACTTCTGCCACACGAAAGCTTTGCCGCAACGTATAAATGATGAAATGATACATGATTTTTATCAGTATATTGTGGGTGCAAAAGAAAATCCTTTTACCTATGAGCACGAATATCTTGTGCAAAAAACTATAAATGAAGTTATTAAAGGAGATAAATAAAATGAATAAAAAGGTTTTAGTTTTAGGTTCAACGGGCGCAATGGGACAGTATCTTGTACCCTATCTTGCGGATATGGGTTATTTTGTAACGGCAGTGTCCCTTGATGATGAGATTCCGTATAATGAAAACGTAACCTGCATAAAGGGTAATGCAAAAGATTTTGATTTTTTAGGCGGACTTCTTAAACAAAAGTTTGATGGTATTGTCGATTTTATGATATATTATAGCCATGATTTTGTAAATTATTATAAATTATTCCTTGAAAATACGGAGCATTATATATTCCTTTCGTCGTGCCGTGTTTTTGCTGATGAGGAAGTGCCTGTAAGGGAAACTTCGCCAAGGCTTCTTGACGTATCAAAGGACGAAAAATTGCTTGCTTCAAATGATTATTGCATACATAAGGCTAAAGCAGAAAATCTTTTATTATTATCTGAATATAAAAATTGGACGATAGTCCGCCCTGCAACGACCTTTTCAAAAATGCGTTACCAACTTGTTACCTTGGAAGCAACCAATACCGTAGGCAGAGTTCAGCGCGGTAAAAAGGTTGTTTTGCCTATTGAGGCTAAGGATAAGCCTGCAACGTTAAGCTGGGCAGGTGACGTTTCAAAGATTATATCAAGGCTGTTGTTTAATGAGAAAGCTAAAAGTCAGGCATATAATATATGCTCAACAGAAAGCCGCACATGGGCAGAGCTTGCCGATTATTATAATAAAATCTGTGGACTTGAGGCCGTTTGGGTGGATAAAGAGGATTATTTGCGCATCATAAATCCTGATGTGCCAAATAGTGTTCGCTGGCAGTTGGAATATGCAAGATTATTCCGCCGTATTACCGATAACAGTAAGGCTTTGGCAGTAACGGGACTTAAGCAAGAGGATTTTTTAAGTGTTTATGATGCTTTGGAAATGATGATAAAAGCCGTTCCTGAGGGATACGTATTTAAGGAAAATGAAATAGATAAGCGTATGGATGCTTATTTGGAGGAGCATAAATTATGAAAGCAATGCTTATAGATGAAAATCAGAATTTAGTTTGGTCAGAAGTTGACGATCCTATTATAAAGGATGATGAAGTTTTAGTAAAAATAAAAGCAGCAGCGTTAAATCGTGCTGATTTACTTCAAAGGCAGGGAAAATATCCTTCCCCTGAAGGATGTCCGCCATGGATGGGCCTTGAGATTGCAGGCGATATTATAGAAATGGGCAAAATCGCCAAAGAAAAATGTGATTTTAATGTTGGCGATAAAATTTGCGCTCTTTTAGGCGGTGGCGGTTATGCTGAATACGTTGCAATAAAATACGATATGCTTATGCCTATCCCCAATGGCCTTTCTTATATTGAGGCTTCTGCTATTCCTGAAGCATATGCAACCTCATATTTGAATATTTTTATTGAGGGACACCTTGAAGCAGGACAGACGGCATTTATTCCTGCAGGGGCTTCAGGTCTTGCTTCTGTTGCAATTCCTATGGCAAAGGCTTTCGGTGCAAGAGTAATTACCAGCGTTCTGACTGATGAAATCCGTGAGAAGGTAAGAAGTACGGGTGCTGATATAATAATAAACTCAACTACTGAGGACGTTTCGGAGATTCTTAAAAAAGAGGAAGAAAAAGGCTATCCCATTAACGTTTCGATGGACTGTTTATCAGGCGAAACTTTGGGAAAAAGCCTTCCTTATATGGCACGTGGCGGTTATTGGATTGTCATTTCTACTTTGGCAGGAATTACAACGGAAGTTCAACTGCGTCCTCTTTTAACAAAGGGATTGCATCTTGTGGGTAGTATGCTTCGAAATCGAACACCTGAATTTAAGGCATATATTTTGTCGGAACTTGTTTCAAAGGTTTTCCCGAAAATTGAAGAGGGCCTGATTAAGCCAAGCATATATAAGGTTCTGCCAATTGAAAAGGCAGAAGAAGCTCACGCTATTTTACAGCGCGGAGAAAATATTGGCAAGGTGGTACTTACAATTGGTTGATACTTTGCTTTTAACTTTGTAGAAAATTTTTATGCTTTGTTTCAAACGTTATGGGATTATTAACCATTCCTCTGGTATTTGCCTTCGTTTCAAACTTCATATAATATCAATGTTTTTATAAAAGCTTAATATAAAAAAATCTCCTTGTTTTACAAATTTCGATGTCAGCATCTGTAAAACAAGGAGTTTTTTATTTTATACACCTTCCAATATATTAAGGTTACGAATATTTATGTCCCCGATATTTTCATTTACCGTGTAGGCGAGCATTTCCATTTCAGCACATTTTGCCTTTACCAATCCTTGGAATTGCAGTTCTTGAGAAATAGCCGTGCATATATTTTGAATAATTTTGGTTTTTTCCGTTACTTCGGCTTCTGTGTTTCCGCTTGATAAAAGACGCTCTAAATCCTTTGCCAACTGGCTTAACTTAGGAAGCTCCCGTAATTTCCGAAAACGCCATTTATAATAGGGCATATAAGATTTGTTAAGCAGAAAAATTACGTGCAATGCACTTTGAACAAACTCAAATATGGCAAGCTGTGCCGCCGCAGTCTCTTTCCGCGAAATGCACCTGAAATAATTATATTGACCTGCCTGTCCCATAATTAAAAGATGTCCCGCAAGCTTTTTGAGGCGTACATCTTCGGGGAAATAGCTTAATTTCTCTCTTATTCTTGTGAATTGACCGTAAGCATCAAAAAAGACTTGGCCGTTTGTAGCTTCAAGCAGACCGTATTCGGGAACGGTGAACCATTCTTCAAGGGAGAGATTGCCGTCAGCACTGCCGACCTTTTGTGAAAAAAAGTCCTCTATGCGAATAACACCGTGGCGGCTGCCGCCAACGGGATTAACGGGGTTGCGCTTTATTCCCATAAATTCATTGGGAAGCTTCGCATAAGCACGTTCAAGCAAAAATGCCGTTCTGCGATCAACAATACTTTCTTCAGGCAAAAAAATACAAAATCCCGGTTCAAAATCGTGATCGAGAGAAATATTATCATCATAACCGTAACATTCCGAGCCGCTTCCTGCAAGTCCGATGGCAAGATAGGGCATTATATGAGCAAATTGGCTATTTAAAACCTCCTTGGCGCAAGCCTCATAATACTGTTTTGCAAGTTCAAGACCCAACATATATCCTCCTCGAACGTTCCTTAAGCTCATTAGCATAGTCTTCATAACCGTAATATCCAAACACAGATGCGCATTTTTCGCAGACAAACCCATAATTGCCGTCAAGGCGGTGTTTTACCGAATCAAGACAAGCCATAGCCTTAATAGCGAGCTCATTGATTTTTTCTTTTCCATCCTCAAGACCCTTTTCCATTTCAACGGCTGTTGCCATATTGAGATATGTGATGGCTTGCTCAGGCTCTTTATGGGGAAGTGCTTTCATAACAAAAATCGCTTTGTTATAAAGATCAAAGGCAACATCAAATCTCTTTAAATCAACAAGAGTAAGTCCCATATTATTATATAAACCGCCTAAGCGGTCATCATTTTTTTGAAGATCGCGCTCATAAATTTTTCTCGCTTTTTCAAATAAAGACAGTGATCTTTCAGCCATACCAAATGCCTTAAAAACGGTGGCACTGTTAAGATAGGTGGTGGCAGCACCTACGTTATCTTCAATGCCCATTTTATTGATCTGATTAAGTGCGTCCTCGGCAAATTTTAATGCCTGCTCCTTTTCATTAAGCTTTCTTGAAAGACCCATAAGCTCATTTTCCAATAAAAGCTTTCCGCCTTGATCGTTAATATATTCTGCCTCGGAAAGCCAATAGTTGAGGAGTCTTTTTGCTCCTTGATAATCATTGCTTTTTAATAGAGAATCAAGCTTTTCAAGGATTCTGTCCTTTGGTATCATAATGGCACCTCACTTTTTTATATTATATGATAAGAAGTAGTTATTTTCAAGAAGTATTTGAAAAAATGAGCCGTAATTATGGCATAAATAGCAAAATTACAAGAGATATGCTCCTTTACAAAAAAAATAAAAGCATATATAATATTAAAGAAGGAGTGAAAGCTATGGACGTTATAAAAACTTTTGAAACCATAAAAAGAGATGAAGAAAAATATCTTGATTTTTTATGTGATATATGCGCCTTTGAAGGCAAGGCAAAGGATAAAGAAGCTATTGATGAAATGATAACCTTTATTTCTGAATTTGCTCAAAAGGAAGGCTTTTTCGTTACGCGCACTGAATTTTCAGCTTGCGGAGATTTTCTTTCCGTTGATTTAAACGAGGGCGCAGAAAAGGGCTGTGTCTTTATGGCACACACCGATACCGTTCATGAAAAAGGTCTTTTCGGCAAAGAAGCCGTAAAACGCCTTGAAGATAGAATTATTGCTCCCGGCGTAATAGACTGTAAAGGCGGAATTGCCATTTCGTTACTTGCTATGAAAGCCTTAAAAGAGCAGGGATATAAAAAGCATCTGCGCTTGATATTAACTTCCGATGAAGAGATTTCCAACATTTTGGGCGGAGAAAAGGAACAACAGTATTTTATTGATACCTGCAAAGGCTTTCCTTATGCCATTAACTGTGAGACCTCTGAAAAGGACGAGGTCGTTATTTCAAGAAAGGGCATTTTAAAGTTCAGCATTGAGATAAAGGGTGTTGGCGGACATTCGGGTATTCATTATTTTGAATGTAAAAACGCCATTGTTGAGGCGGCACATAAGATCTTGGCATTGACCTCCGAAAGCCGTCAGGGCGGAATTACATATAGTTCAAATATTATTGAGGGCGGAGTTTTACCAAACATTATTCCCGATAAATGCACTTTAACCGTTGACGTGCGCGTTCCCAAGCACGCTCAGCTTGAAGAAGCGGAAGCAACTGTAAGAAGAATCGCTGAAACGAGCTTTATCGGCGGAACTGAAGCAACAGTAAAGAGAATCAGCAAGCGTCCGCCAATGGAAAAGAATCCTCATACGGATGCGCTTTTCCAAAAGCTTTTAAAAACCTGCCAAAAATATAATTTAGGAAGTCTTACTGCCGTTGAATCAGGGGGCGGATCAGATTCCTGCTATACTCAGGCAGCAGGCATCGTTTCCATTTGCGGTATGGGCGGATGCGGTGAATTTTGCCATACCAATAAGGAGTATATTCTTATTGAATCAGTTCCCTTAAGAGCGAAAATTCTTACTGCATTTTTATTGGAGGAATAAAAAATGAAAATGACATTTTCCGTTGCAGGCGATATGCTTGTTCAGCGCAGAATACATAAGGACAGCGTTGGATTTAAGGAAGTCAGCGCACATCTTAAAAAGGCTGACGTCAGATACGTGAATCTTGAAACCACTCTTCATCGCGGAGAATTTTATGCAAATCAGTTTTCAGGTGGAAGCCATTTGCGCGCTGATCCCGAAACCCTTTCAGACGTTAAGGAATACGGCTTTAATATGATAAGCTTTGCCAACAATCATTCAATGGATTTTGACCGTGGCGGACTTATGGCAACGAAAAAGTACGTTGACGAGGCAGGTCTTGTAAACGCAGGCGTAGGCGAGAATCTTGATGAGGCGGCAAGTCCCAAATATCTTGAAACACCTAACGGCAGAGTTGCCTTGATCGCCGTTGTTTCCACAATGGGAACTCCCTTAAACGGAAGCTATTCTTCAATGGCAGGTAAGCAATCACGGAGATATCGCGGTCGTCCCGGCGTAAACGGACTTCGCATTGAGGATCATTTGGAGGTAACGGAAGAGCAGTTAAAGGTCATCCGTGAAATAAGCGCGATGAGCAAAATAAATGCTCAGATGGATATTGAGCGCGCTGAAGGATATTTTCCGCCTCTTGAAGACGGTGTTGCAGTATTAAAGGATCTTAATTTTGTTAAAGGCGAAAGCACACGGTATATAACACATCCGCACAAGGAAGATATGGCTCGTGTTGAAAAGGCAATTTATGAAGCGCAGATGCAAGCGGATTATATTTTGGTTACCATCCATTCCCACGAGATTTCAGGCACGAAAAAGGAACAGCCTGCCGATTTCCTTATAGAGTTTGCTCATAAATGTATTGATGCAGGTGCTCACGCCGTTATCGGCCACGGTCCACACCTTTTAAGACCTGTTGAAATTTATAAAAACCGTCCCGTTTTCTATTCTTTAGGCGATTTTATCATTCATAACGAGTGTATTCCCTTTGCACCTGAAGAGATGTTTGAACGCCAAGGCTTGACCAGCGATGCCACTATGCGTGAGCTTTTTTGTGATCGTTCCAAAAATTACACGAGAGGTCTTATGCGCGACCGCAGAATGCTTGAAGCGGTTATTCCTTATTTTGAAATGGAAGACGGCACCCTTTCAAAGCTTGAGCTTATGCCCGTCGAGCTTCAGTTTGATGAGCCCGTTTGGCGTAACGGCAACCCAAGATTTTCAGATAAGCACGGCATCATTGAGCGTTTAAGCGAAATGTCAAAGCCTTACGGTACAAAGATATCTATTGATGAGCGTGGTTATGGAATTGTTGAATTATAAAAATAGCGAGGTATTTTCACCTCGCTCAGAGCACTGACAAACCCCTGCAAACACAAACCCCTGCAAAATTTTTGCAGGGCATTATGTTTGCAAGGGTTTCTCGAACTCTGGCAGCCTGCTGACTCTGTCAGCAGACTAAGGGATTGCCTTAATGGGGCAATCCCTGATTTTTTAGATATTCATATTATTTTAGTTTATTAAGTTTGGCGGTAGTGGCAATGACGATAAGCTGCATTCCTTTTTCAAGGGGAAGGGAAGGATCAACAGTTGTGCTGATCTCATCCCCGTTTTTTATTGCAACCACGTTAATGGAATATTTTTTGCGAAGGCTGAGTTCTATAAGAGTCTTACCGACCCAATCATCTTTTACGTCAATTTCAACCATAGATACTTCGTCGGAAAGTTCTATCATTTCGGAAAAGCCTGATGTAAGCAGGTTTTTAGCAAGTCTTGTTCCTGATTCTTTTTCAGGGAAAATCACCTTGTCAGCGCCAACACGGCTGAAAATCTTTTGATGCATTTCGTTACCGCATTTAACGATAACTGTGGGCACGCCTGCTTCTTTGCAGAGCGTTATTGCCATAACGCTTGCTTCAAGATTGCTTGCCATTGCAACAATGACAACGTCAATATTGGATATACCGAGTTTTTTCATTGTTTCAGGCTCGGTAATATCAGCGCATTTGCAAACGGGCAGCGTTTCGATTGCATTGTTGACGTTGTTTTGATCCATGTCAACAGCCAAAACCTCTGCGCCGTTATTTACAAGTTCTTCCGCAACGGCCTTTCCGTATCTGCCAAGACCTAATACGGCATATGTTTTATTGATGCTCATAAAATTTATCCTTTCTTATCCCACGCTGATTTCTTCGACGGGATTTTTTACAATATTTTGATTATCTTTGTTTCCTTTAAATGCAACGGCAAGAGATATTGGACCTACTCTGCCAAGATACATCGTTATGATAATTATAAGTTTGCCAATAATCCCCAGAGATGATGTAAGATTTCTTGTAAGACCTACGGTTGCGGTGGCGCTTACCGTTTCATAAACAATATCCAATGCGTTTGCATCTGTTACTGTTGAGAGCAATATCGTTGAAGTAAACATAATAATAAAGGACATACAAGTAACGGCAACGGCTTTGCTGACTGCCTGTTTGGTGAGCCGTCTGCCAAACACCTCGGTATCCTCTTTGTTACGAACAGAGGCAAAGGCAGATATTATAAGTACGGCAAAGGTAACCGTCTTGATACCGCCGGCTGTACCAACGGGAGAACCACCGATAAACATCAGAAGCAAGCATAGGATAGCACTTGCATTAGTAAGGTTTTCCTGGGGAATTGTTGCAAAACCTGCGGTTCTTGTTGTAACCGATTGAAACAAGGAAACTTCCATTTTTTGAAGCAATGTATAGTCTTTTATCGTTTGCGGATTGTTGTATTCAAAAATAAAAATAAATAATGCGCCTACAAAAATCAAAACTAAAGTTGCTACAATAGCAATTTTACTGTGCAGAGTAAGATCTCTGAAAAACCGCACTTTTTTTGTTTTCGCCTTTTTCAGCACTCTGATCACATCCCACCAAACGATATAGCCGATACCGCCAAGGATAATTAAGGCGCACGTAACAATATTGATAATGGGATTGAGAGCATAATCGCAAAGGCTGTTTTCGGCAATGATATCTATACCTGCATTGCAAAAGGCAGAAACGGAGGTGAAAACCGATATCCATATTCCCTTTAAACCGAACTCAGGTATGAAAACAGTCATGTAAAAAAGAGCGCCGATACCTTCTATAATAAGCGTTCCGGCTACAACTTTTTTTACAAACCGAACAAGACCTGAAAGCGAATTCAGATTAAAGGCGTCTTGCAAGAGCAATCTGTCGTTGATACCCATTTTCTTGTGCAAAAGTATCATCAATCCTGACATAATCGTGATAACACCAAGACCGCCGATCTGAATCAATATTAAAATCACAATCTGCCCGAAAACACTCCAAGAGGAAACGGTGGGGGTTACCACCAAACCCGTAACGCAAGTGGAAGTTGTCGCGGTGAAAAGCGCGTCAATGAAAGGCGTTGCTTTACCTGTGGCAGAACTTATGGGAAGTGAAAGTAAAACTGCGCCTATCAATATTGCTATTAAAAAACTTAACAATATAATATGCGTTGTAGATATCCAAAATCGTTTTTTTCTCATAAATTTATCATACATCCTAAAATTAACGTTGTAAAAAACCAAATTTTTTGCAGACAACAGACTATAGCATAACTTGCGGATATAGTTATGGTCTATCTGATTTTTAATCAAAAACGCCCGTTGAATAATAGCGGTCCCCTGAATCGGGCAAAAGAACTACTATTTTTTTGTTTTCGTTTTCTTTTGCAATCTCGATTGCGGCAGAAAGAGCACAGCCTGAGCTTATACCGCACAAAAGACCTTCCTTTTGCGCAAGAAGCTTTGTGAATTTATAGGCGCTTTCATCTGTAACGGTTAAAACACGGTCAACAATGCTTCTATCCAAGGTTTTGGGAATAAAGTTTGCACCGATGCCCTGAATTTTATGTGCGCCTGCCTGACCTTTTGTTAAAAGAGGCGAATTTTCAGGCTCAACACCGACGATCTTTACGTTTTTGTTTTGTTCTTTCAAAAACTTGCCGGTGCCTGAAATGGTGCCGCCGGTGCCGATACCGGCAACGAAGAAATCAATTTTGCCGTCAGTATCATTCCAAACTTCAATTCCCGTTGAATTGTAGTGGGAAATGGGATTCTGTGGGTTTTCAAACTGCCCCAATATTATGGCAGAAGCGCTGTTTTTCTTAATTTCTTCTGCTTTTTCAATGGCACCTTGCATACCTTTTTTGCCGTCGGATAAAACCACTTCTGCGCCGTAAGCAGAAATTGCCTGAATACGCTCACGGCTCATGGTATCAGGCATAACGATTACCGCTTTATAGCCTTTTATGGCTGAAATAAATGCAAGACCGATGCCCGTATTTCCGCTTGTTGGCTCAATTATAAGGGTATCTTTTGTGATTTTTCCCTGCTTTTCGTAAAACTCAATAATACCTTTGGCAATTCTGTCTTTTGCGCTGCCTGCAGGGTTAAGATATTCAAGTTTTGCAATTATTGTAGATTTTAAATTAAGCGCTTTACTTAAATTATTAAGTTCAACTAAAGGAGTGTTGCCCACAAGTTCAAGGGCGGAAGAATAAATTTTCATAAAAACCTCTATTTTAAATAAGCGTTAAGCTGATCAACTCTTGCATAACCTTGACCGTCGCCTTTATAGCAAATAACGTGAATTTTTTCAGCAAATATTTTATCAAAATCAAATTCACGGATAAAATCGCGGTTATCCCGTACCGTGGCAACGGTTGTCATCTTACCGTTATTTTCAACTGCAATATCGAAATCGCGCAAGGTGAAGTTCTGGTCAGTAAGGAAGATCTTGATATTATTTATATCCGAGGACTTTTTAAGTGTAACGATAAGTGAAACGGGATGATCCTCGGAACATGTTTCCGAACTTACCCAGCCTGAAAATCTTGCGGTAACACCGCTGATTGCCCTTTCAGGAAGACCGCGCATATCATAATTTTTATGCCAATCGGTGGAGGTTGCGCTTGCACCTAATGTAAGGCTTGCTTCACCGTAGCCTTTTAAAGTTAATTTCTTGATTTCGGAAACTGTGCCGTCATGGGCGGTCATCTTAATGTAAACGTCGCCATCGCAGATGGGTGATATTTCATAATTTTTATCAATGGTTGCGCAATAAGATTTTTCACCGTTTTCGTCAAGAAGTTCAACCTGAACTTTTTGTTCCCAATAGTTATCCGGAGTAAATTGAGGAACAACAATTAAACTTGATTTAGGAGCTTCAATTTCCCAACCTGAATTTGATACGGGTGTAATTTTTTCGGGCGCACCGATAAATGCATCTTTATCCTGCCTTACTGCAAGGAATTTTCTTGAGAAAACTTCATTTTCGCTTGTTGCGGTAACGGTAACGAAGCCGTTTTTGCCCATGGCAGTAAGAACGTTACCGTCTACTGTTGCAACACTTTCATCATCAACTGTAAAGGTGCAGGGCTTATTGGCAACAAGAGTTAATGTATCGCCCTTAAATTTAAAGAAGCTTTCGCGGTTTTCAGTTTTAATATCAAGGGGCAGGTTATCGAAGATTTCGCGTTTTTTAGTTAAAATATGAAGTGCGGAATCATCTTTTGCTATAGGAAACTCAGGAATAATTGCGGTGTTATCGGTAACCTCTATTTCGCCTAAATCGGTAAATTCGCCGTTTTCAATGTTGAAATGTAAAAGCGTATAGGTGCCGTTTTCAACTTTCAACAGTTTGCAATCACCCTTTACGGTGTGATAATCAAGCACGAAGTGAGTATGCTCATGAAGCGTTGCATAAATTGAATAGGGGTTAGGCGCGATCCACCATTCTTTATCCTGATAGTGGGGAACGATGTTCCACCAATCGAAGGCTTTAAAGAAGTTGTTCATAATAACGAACTTCTGTGCGCCTTCCTGCCTTACACCCTCAAACCAGCGCATATATCCGCCGTAGTTCATCCATACTTTTGTTGAAATGTTGCCGTTCCAGATGCCGTGTGCACCGTAGCCGTAACCACAGGCACCGTTTAAAAAAGAGAAATAGCCGTAACGGTAGGAGGTTTTCTTATCACTCCACAAATGCTCATAGCCCGTTTCATAGTTTACGATAGGCTTGGTGATTTTATAATTATAAAATTCTTCATATGCTTTAATTGCAAAACCTTGGGGTTGCATACCGAACCAGGAGTGATAATATTTATCGCCCCAGATAGTTGTATCAGGTTTGCAACGAGTCTGATTGCACATATGGCACGTTAAAGGATGCTTATAGCAATCGTTTAAATATAATGTTTCGCCAACAATAGGCCATCTTGAAACGTCAAAGAAATTATAATGGTCAGGGTCAACCTCTTGGGCGATTGTCCACATAACGGGATATGCTCCGTAACGCGCCGCCCACATTTTTGTTAATTTGATTATCAGTTCAGGGGAGTATTCTTTTTCCTGAAGTTCGCGGGCAAAGACGATCTGCGCGTTACAATGTAACAAACCTTTATCGGCAACGTACTTGAACTTATCGTCAATATCCTTAAGTAAATTGATCTCTCTTTCGCCAACACCGTTTTTAAAAGAAAGACCGATAGGCTCTGATTGATATACGGTGAAGCCTTGGGTAACGCGCAAGTCTACTATAAATTTGAAAGTGGAATCAATGCCCTCAACGTTTGATTCGTTAAAAGGCTCTCTTTGCATAAGCCAATGGGTATCGCCTAAATAATAGAAAGGTGTACCGTCATTATAAGTAAAGTAACGGCTGTTTTCCGAAACTTTAATAAAACCGCGTTTGTAGATCTCAAGATCGCCTTCATAGGGAACACAAGTAATCTCGCCCGTTAAATTGTGTAAACCGCTGTCAGCATGATTATTGCAGGTTGTAACGTATTTCCATGAACCTAAAAGAGTAGGTGCAAAGCGAACACACCACTTGTTTTCACCTGCCCAGAAACCGGGACGAACTAAAACTTCACCGCTTTCATGGGTGAAAGTAACTGAAAAATCTACTTCCATAAAGGGATCTGCGTAAGTATCGCAAGAAAAAAACTCAAGTTCTCCTGCCGTCCATTTTTCTAAAACCATAATAAATCTCCTTTTTAATAAAACAGATCGGGATCATAGCCGTAGATCTGTACGATCTCAAATTTATCGGATTGTTTTATATCATTTACCGTTACAATGTTGCCGCCGTCGGAGTCAATATCAATGTTGTGATTAAAAAATGCATACCACACAAGATAAGCACATTGAACAGTTTTTGGCTTTCTGCCCTGCTCTTTTTTGAAAACGCCTGCAACGGGATGATAGATGATGCCGTTTAAATATCTTTCCGCATCAATGGCTATTGCCTTTAAATCTTCATCACTTGTATCTTTAAGCCTTAACATTATAAAGGTGGGATAATAAAGCCACGTTGAAAGGGAATATTCTTGGGAAGGTTCACCGATTATGGGCGCTTCAAGAACGCGGTCGTTACTGACAACTATCCCCGCATGACCGTGACGCCACCCGAAGGAATGACTTGATTCCATTAAAAGCACGTAGCCTTCTTTTACGGGAAACATCTTAAAACCTTGGGTAAGATATCCGCTTTCTGAAAGAGAATATTCCATAGAAGTAGTAATAGCCGCACTATCACAAATATAATCACTCTTTTTAAAGAATT
This sequence comes from Clostridia bacterium, assembly GCA_045541035.1. GTDB lineage: Bacteria > Bacillota > Clostridia > Christensenellales > QALW01 > UMGS1322. The sequence goes on from JAZQII010000015.1 coordinate 13,098, forward strand.
CCCGTTGATATTGAGATACTGTTTCTTTAAATTTTTTGGAATCTTTTATACTGTCAATGGCATATTTACCAAGTCCCGTCTGATAAAAGAACGCTTTATAATCTTCTTCGGAAAAAACTGTTTTTTCGCAAAGTGGCGAAAGGTCGATCATATCATATTCAGGTGAAAATGAAGCGTTGTTATGTAAGGTAACAACGCTTAAAATTCCACAAAGTGCAATAATGACTGATAAAATTGCCGAAACAACAGCCAGCCTTTTTTTCATCAGTTTCTGAATGCGTCGTAAATAACGCGGATAGCCTTTTCAAGGTTACATTCATCAACACCGATGATGATGTTAATTTCGCTTGAGCCCTGGTCGATGGTACGGATATTGATATGTTCTTTACCTAATGCGGTAAAAATCTTTCCTGCAAGACCTGCACTTTTTGCCATACGGTGGCCAACAACTGCTAAAAGCGCAAGATCGGGAACGAATTCAACTGAATCGGGGTTAAGTTCGTCCTGAATAGCCTGAAGAACGTTTTCAAGTTTACCCTGAATAGCCTTTGAGTTGAGAACGGCAGTCATGGTATCAACACCTGAAGGAAGATGTTCAAACAAAATATTGTTGCGCTCAAAGATTTCAAGGAATTTTCTGCCGATACCAAGTTCGGAGTTCATCATGCTCTTTTCAATGGTAATTGCACAATAGCCTTTGTGGCCTGCAATACCTGTGATCTTAATATCTTCTTTCTGTGTTTCGGGATCAATCTTTGAAACGATCATTGTGCCGGGATCTTCAGGAGCGTTGGTGTTGCGGATGTTTATGGGAATACCGCTCTGCTGAACGGGGAAAACAGCATCCTGATGAAGAACTGATGCGCCCATGTAAGAAAGTTCGCGAAGTTCCTTATATGTAATATACTTAATTGCGGAAACTTCAGGAACGATTCTGGGATCTGCTACCATGAAGCCTGAAACGTCAGTCCAGTTTTCGTAAATATCGGCATTTGCTGCGCGGGCAACAAGTGAACCGGTAATATCGCTTCCGCCGCGGGAGAAAGTTTTGATGCTTCCGTCAGGACGTGAGCCGTAGAAACCGGGAATAACTGCCTTGCCGTATTTGTTAAGACGTTTTGCCATAATAGTGTTTGTTTTTTCTGCATCAAGAACGCCTTTGCCGTCAAAGAAAACAACTTCAGCGGCATCAATGAACTTGAAACCAAGATATTCGGCTAAAAGAATACCGTTTAAAAATTCACCGCGGGATGCAGTATAGTCGATAGATGCGCCGTTATCAACTTTTTCTTTAATATCGTTGATAAGTGTGCGCACGTCAGTTGTTAAGTTAAGGTCTTCCTTAATACTTTCATAACGCTGTGCGATTTTTTCAAAAGCCTCGGTTGTATCTTGCTCGGCAGAGGCAAGAGCATAGCACTTATATAAAAGGTCAGTTACCTTTTCGTCGTTTTTATCTCTTTTGCCCGGTGCTGAAGGAACAACGAATTTGCGGGATTCGTCAGCAAAAATAATATCTTTTACCTTTTTAAACTGTTTTGCATCGGCAAGTGAACTTCCGCCGAATTTTACGATCTTTGTCATTTTTTTATCTCCTACTTAATTTTTCTTGCTTCAAAATAGTATCTTTTATCAATGCCCATGCCCATAGAAAAGGTTTTTCTGGGGAGCGCGCCGTTCTCTAAAACGGCAGGAAACAGATCACCTTTATCAAGACCGGGAATAAGAATTCCCACGCTTGTTTCTGACTGCGCATTTTTTTCAACCTGCTCCGGCTCGTGAATATAATCAACTTCACCGCCGTTTTCTTTTAAATACGCATCTATTATATTCTGTATTGAGCCTACAGTCAAGCAATGTGAGGGTGAAATATAGAAATCTTTAGTAAAATTTTTAGTAATTACGGTAATTTTCTGCCCATTTTCATCTTTTTGACCGTCAAGCACCGATAAAAACTTATCAACGTCAACATTATAAAGAATACGGTGAATGGGCTCAAATTCAAGGGCGTCGGAATGAAGATTTACCACTTCACATAAAGCAAAACGGGCAGGGTGAGTAAGTTTTTCTTCTTCGGAAAGAGTTGCCTTTATATTTTCCCAGCACTTTTTTGCCGTTGCAAGGGAGTGGTTTCCGTCACCAACTGCAACACGGATAATATCATCATCTTTTTTACAATCAACAAGGGGAAGATTTTTGATGATTTCATCAGCCTTTTCATTTGAAAGTTTATAGCCACGAATGCTTCCGCCAGACTGCATAAGATCGGTTTCATATAATAATGTTACGTCTTCTTCCTTTACGCTTTCAATGAGAAGATTTTTTGCATCATCAATTAAAAGCATGATATGGGGAAGTTCAAGAGGCGCATTTTCTCTTATCTTGACGCGGGGCGGAAGGCGGTCTTCTATTGTGCCTTCGGTGGGGCGGATAAGTGATTGTGTGCCCTTTTTGTATTCATAGGATTCAAGGTCGCATGCAAGAACGAGACCTTTTCTGATTTTGCCGTTGTTAAGAGTTCGTTCAATATAGATAATAGAATCTTTTATCTCATCAAAAATGTCTTTATCAAGATACTCTTCCATATTTTTGTTGATTTTTTTGATTCTTTCATCATTATCTTTACTTAAATAAATTTCGGGGAAGGTGAGATTATAGGTTGAATAAGCATCTTTTGCCAAAAAATCAACCTGATCCCAATATTCTTTGTCGCCCGTAAACTGATCGCAGGCTACGCAAGCGTATTTAAACAGATCAACGTCTTTTTTAGGAATAAGAATATCGGCTTTTTTTAAAGTTACCATTTTATTTACCTCCGTTCATATTTTTAACAGCGCAAAGAATGGCCGCTTTTACTTGGTGATATACTATTCCGCCCTGCATATAGAACATATAAGGTTCACGAATAGGTGCATCACCGCTTAATTCTATTGAAGCGCCTTGCACGAAAGTTCCTGCCGCCATAATTACTTTGTCGGTATATCCCGGCATTGCCCATGCTTCGGGAACAACAAAGGCTTCAACGGGGGAAACAGCTTGAATCTGCCTGCAAAACTCAACTAAATTTTCTTCTGTGTTAAGGCAAACAGATTGAATTATGCAACCGCGGTCTTCATTCCAGACGGGTGAGGGTTTATAGCCAAATTCTTCTAAAACCTTTGATGCAAAGATAGCGCCTTTAAGTGCTTGAGCAACGGTCTGGGGCGCAAGGAAAATACCTTGGAAGAAGGGCAGGTAACTTGCCGCGTATGATCCCACTTCAGCGCCGATTCCCGGTGCGGTCATGCGGTAAGAAATTCTTTCAATTAAATCTTCTCTGCCTGCAATATATGCGCCGGTTGGAGCAATTCCGCCGCCTGCGTTTTTAATTAAAGAGCCTACCATAACGTCAGCACCTGCTTCAATGGGTTCCATTTCTTCAACGAATTCACCGTAACAGTTGTCAACGAAAATAACGGCATCTTTATTTGCTTCTTTTATTATCTGACAAGCCTTTTTAATTTCGGAAATCAAGAGGCTGGGTCTGTCCTGATAACCGCGGGAACGCTGGAGCATTATAAGATCTGCTTCTTTGGCTTCTTTGTAAAGACCGTCAAAATCAAGTTTTTTGTTTTTTAGGGGAAGTTCTTTATAGGTTGCACCCATATCAATTAAAGAGCCTTCGATATTCTCCTTGTGGCCGATTATGCCCTCTAAAGTGTCATACGGTGCGCCCGATGCAGAAAGGATTCGGGTTCCTTTTTTTACTATTCCTTGCAAGCCTAAAGCAAGAGCGTGGGTTCCAGACGCGATCTGCGGTCTTACAAGTGCACTTTCCGCTTTAAAAATACGGGCAAAAAGAGAAGCAAGTTTATCTCTGCCAACGTCATCGTAGCCGTAACCGAAAGTTGGGGCAAAATGTGATGGCTGAATGCGCTCTTCGCGGAAACAATCAAGCACCCATAATTGGTTGGCTTCCTGAATTTTTTCGATTTTTTTAAACTGTTCGGCACACAAAAGTTCGATCTCTTCTGCTTTTTTTACAAGGTGTTCGGGTATGCCGTAATGGGAGGTAAGAATATTCATTTTTCAAGTTCCTTTAAAATGGTGTTTATATTTTCGTTTAACGTGCCTGAAAGCCAAGTTGCTTCTTCGCTTCGCATCCACGTTAATTGACGTTTTGCATATCTTCTGCTTTCCTGCTTAATTTTCTCAACAGCATCAGAAAGAGTACAAAGACCTTTAAAATAATCTATCAATTGTCTACACCCGATTGCTTTATATGATTGATGATCTTCGTTTATACCTTTATCGTATAAAGCGCGGACTTCTTCAAGCATACCGTTTTCAAGCATTATATCAACGCGTTTGTTGATCTTCTCATAAAGAATTTCTCTTTCAGGTGAAATGCAGAAAAGTTTAAAATCAAACTCGGTATCTTTTTCTTTTTCTTTAGCGGTGTCCTTGGGAAGAGAGCCGGTAAGTTCATATACTTCAAGGGCGCGGATAATTCTTTTGCGGTCATTTTCTTTTATTCTTGTTTGGGGATTTAATTCTTTCAGGCAAAAAAACAGTTCGCTTGTTTCTTTTTTATCAAGTTTTTGCCTAACTTCGCCCGTATCCTCGGGCATGAAATCAGGCTTATATATGAGCCAGTGAAAATACATTCCCGTTCCGCCAACGATTATAGGTTGTTTTCCGCGAGAAATAATATCCCGTATTTTTTCTAGTGCCAGTTCACGGTAATCAAGGGCGGTGAACCGTGAAGAAAAATCAAGAAAACCCATTAGATGATGGGGGATATTTTCTTTTTCTTCTTCCGTCGGTTGAGCAGAGCAGATAGGAATCTCTTTATATATCTGCATGGAATCGCAGGAAATTATTTCGCCGTTTAGTTTTTTTGCAAGTTCAACGCCTAACGCCGTTTTTCCCGATGCGGTAGGGCCTGCTATAACTATTACTTTCATTGCACCCTCTTGAACCGAACTTCAAGTTCGTGCTTTGTAAGGCGGATAAGAATAGGTCTGCCGTGGGGGCATGAAAGAGGAATGCCTTCTTCCTTAATAAGGGTAAGAAGTTTTCTGATATCGCTATCTGTTAACTTATCTCCGCCTTTGATGGCGCTTTTGCAAGCCATCTGCATAAGTTTTGCACGTTTAAGTTCGTTGGTTTTAAGATTTTTAACGTTTTCTTCAGTTAATGAAGTAAGAAATTTTTCAGCGTTAAGATCGGTTAAAACGGTGGGAACGGCTTTAACTGCCAATGAGCCAAAGCCTATATCGTCAATTTCAAAGCCCATTTCTTCGATCTTGGGCATAAGTTCTTCAATCAATGCGCTTTCCTGGGGCGAAAGTTTTACTATCTGGGGAAGAAGTAAAAGTTGGCTTGACGCGCCCTTTTCCATTGAAGCGTAAAGTCTTTCAAATAAAAGTCTTTCATGGGCGGCGTGCTGATCGATTATGAAGGCATCTTCGCCTGACTCAACGATTATGTAAGTGTCAAAGATAACACCGCAAAGTTTGTAATTTGTTTCTTCATTAAATTCAAGTTCCGTCTGCACCGATTCTTTTTCGGGAACAAATGTTTCCTGAACGGGAGCAGGCGTTTCTTTTTTTACTTCGCTCACCATGTTTGATAAAGGAGTAAAAGGTTTATCGTTGATTTCTATAGTTTCACTTTCAAAAATTTCAGAAAACTCTTTTAAGGAAGGTTTTGTAGGCGTTTCGAAAATAGCAGGTTCAGGTGCTTTTCTTGGGTTGACGGTCTCAACCTCGAATATTTTAACTTCTTCTTTCTTTTCTTCCTGCTTAAAAAGAGTGGGAATCTCCTGATTTTTTAAAAGCGCATCATTTATCATTGAACATACGGTATCGTAAACGGGAAGACCGTCGGCAAAACGCACTTCTTGCTTTGTAGGGTGTACGTTTACGTCAACAAGATTGCCCTTTATTTTCATTTCAAGAACGAAGAAAGGAAATTTGCCGATATTAAGTCTGCCTGCATAACCTTGCTGAATTGCCGAAGAAACAAGTTCGTTTTTAATGCTTCTGCCGTTAATGAAAAGGATCTGACGGCTTCGGTTGTTACGCTGAATTTCACGGTTGCCGATAAAACCGCTTAAGGTTATGTTGTTGCGCGTATCGTTAATTTCAATCATGTTTTTTGAAACTTCCTGCCCGAATATTGCGCGGATGGCAGAAAGAAGATTGTTATCGCCCGGCGTTCTTAAAACGGTTTTGCCCTCGGAAATAAATCTTAAGGCGATTTTTGGATTTGAAAGAGCAAGGCGGTTTATTGTTTCCTGAATATATGATGCTTCCTGGGAAGGCTTTTTCAAAAATTTTCTTCTTGCGGGAGTGTTAAAAAACAAATCGGCAACGGAAATGGAAGTGCCTTCTGCACAACCGCAGGGGAAGAAGCGGTCAATAACGCCGCCGGTCAATTCAATTTGAGTACCTTCATCAGCATTTTTTGTGCGCGTTGAAAGAGCAACTTTTGATACTGCCGCAATGGAAGCAAGAGCCTCGCCGCGGAAGCCTAAAGTCAAAATATCGTTTAAATCTTCGGCAACGGAAATCTTGCTTGTTGCATGGCGTAAAAAGGCGTTTTTAACGTCTTCTTCTTCCATACCGCAACCGTTATCTGTAATACGGATAAGATCAATTCCGCCACCTTTTATTTCAACGGTAACGTTGGTAGCGCCTGCATCTATACTGTTTTCAACAAGCTCCTTAACTATTGAGGAGGGACGTTCAACAACTTCGCCTGCGGCGATCTTGTTGGCAACGCTTGCATCAAGAAGTTTTATTTTCATGTTTCACGCTTCGCCTTTTCTCTTAATTCACATAAAATATTTATTGCCTGAATGGGGGTAAGGGTGTTTATATCCACCTGTTTTAATTCTTCAACTATGCTTTCCATGTTTGATGAAACGAACATGGTAGTCTGCTGGGCGTTGGCATTTGTGCCCTGGTTTTTTGTAATATCGGCTTTTTCAAGTTCCGATAAAATTGACTTTGCACGGGAAAGTACGGGCTTGGGTACACCTGCCAAATTGGCAACGGCAATACCGAAACTCTTATCTGCACTTCCGCGAACGATCTTTCTTAAGAAAATAACGTCATCACCATATTCGCGGGCGGTAATTGAGTAATTTTTAACACCGTCAAGAGTGCCTTCAAGATCGCTTAACTCGTGGTAGTGAGTTGCAAAAAGAGTTTTTGCGCCAATATTTTTAACGTTTGCGATATATTCGGTAACTGCCCATGCAATGGAAAGTCCGTCAAAGGTAGAAGTGCCACGGCCGATCTCGTCTAAAATTATAAGGCTGTCCTTTGTGGCATGCTTAAGAATGTTGGCAACTTCCGTCATTTCAAGCATGAACGTACTTTGCCCTGCCGAAAGGTCGTCAGAAGCGCCTACACGGGTAAACAATCTGTCGCAAAGACAGATATCTGCATCTTCTGCAGGAACAAAACATCCAAGATGCGCCAATAAAGTTATGATTGCCGTCTGGCGCATATAGGTAGATTTACCTGCCATGTTGGGGCCCGTTATTATCATGAAACGGTTTTCGTTTTCGTCAAGGTGGGTATCGTTGGGTACAAACTGTAATGAAGTCTGCATTGCTTCAACAACGGGATGCCTGCCGTTTGTAATATTTAAAACACCGTCATTATTTATTTTTGGGCGCACGTATTCGTTATCGGAGGCAAGTGTTGCAAAGGATAAAAGCACGTCAAGAAGCGAAATCGCACTTGCGGTCTTCTTCATTCTGAAAAGTGCCGTTAAAAGAGTTTCTCTAACCTTTGCAAACAAAAGAGTTTCAAGGCGTAATGCCTTTTCTTCACTGCCCGAAATAATTTCTTCGGTTTGTTTTAATTCGTCGGTGGTGTAACGCTCGGCGTTGGCAAGAGTCTGCCTGCGCACGTAGGAATAGGGCACTTTATCCTTAAAACTGTTGGTAACTTCAATAAAGTAACCGAAAACTTTGTTATATTTTATTCTTAAAGTTTTGATGCCCGTTTCTTCACGCTCCTTGGCTTCGATCTGGGCGATCCAGTTCTGACCGTTGTGTACGGCATCACGGTATTTATCAAGATCCTCGTTATAACCGGGTCTGATAACGCCACCGTCCTTTATTGAGTCGGAGGGATCGTCAGCAATGGCTTCGTTTAAAAGAGAATAAATATCATCAAGTACGTCGATATCGTTATAGGCAAAACTTAAAAGTTCGCTGTTTACGTTTTTAAGTAACTCTTTAATTGCAGGAAGATTTTTAAGGGCTCTGCGCATAAATACCGTTTCGCGGGGAGAAACCGTACCGTAAGCAATACGGGTACAGATACGCTCAATATCGCAAATATCTTCTAACGCAAGGCGCAGATCTTCGCGCATTGAATAGTTGTTTTTTAATTCTTCAACGGCATCGAGACGTTTTTCAATATCTTCTTTTACTCTCAGCGGCCGCTCAAGCCACGTTTTAAGTTGCCTGCCGCCCATGGGCGTTTCCGTTTTATCAAGAAGCCACAAAAGCGAACCGCGATGACCGTGATCGCCTAAAGAACGGAAAATTTCAAGATTTTTTACTGCCGCAGAATCAAGAATAAGGCAATCGTTAGGCTGAATATAAGTAAGAGTGTTCATGTGGGCAAGCACGTTTTTCTGGGTAACGTTAAGATATTCCCACAATGCCGCCGCACTTGAAATAGGTAACTTTTTGCTTAATTTTTCGGCATCTTTAAATCTTGAATAAAGTTTTTTAAGGTTTTCACCGTTTTCAAAAAGTTCCTGAGCACAGTAGAAAGGGCGGAATTTTTTTGAAATATATTTGGGAATGGATTCCGAAGCCTTTAAAAATTCTTCGTTTACGATTATTTCGTTGGGGTTTATCTCTAAAATGCGATCGCATATTTTTGATAAACCGGGCTCGTAAGGCTCAAGAGTTACGTTAAATTCGCCCGTTGAAACGTCTGCCCAGGCAAGAGCGCATTTGTTCTTTTCAAGGGCAATGGATAAAAGGAAGTTGTTTGTTTTGTTTTCCAGCATATCGTCTTCAATGATAGTGCCGGGAGTAACAACGCGCACAACGTCTCTTTCCACAAGGCCCTTTGATGCCTTGGGATCGGTAAGTTGCTCAACGATTGCAACCTTATAGTTTTTCTCAAGCAATTTGTTTATGTAAGTATTTACGCTATGGTGGGGAACACCGCACATGGGTGCGCGCTCTGAAAGACCGCAATCTCTGCCCGTCAAAGCAAGTTGTAATTCTTTTGATGCGATTTTTGCATCGTCAAAGAACATCTCGTAAAAGTCGCCAAGGCGGTAGAACACAAGACAGTCCTGATATTTTTCTTTTAATTCGACGTATCTTTGCATCATCGGTGAAAGAGCCATTATTCTTCCTCCATCTCTCCCATTAAGGTGTTGAGTTTGATTTTCGTTATTTTTACGTTTACTGTTTTGCCTAAAAGACTTTCGTCCCCCGGGAAGGAAACCATTCTGCCGTGATCGGTTCTGCCTGAAACCATTGTTTCATCACGTTTTGAAATTCCTTCTACAAGTACGGGATAAGTTTTATCAAGATAAATGGAATTTGCTTTTAAAGTGCATTCTTCGGTAAGTTTTATAAGGCGCGCCATGCGTTCCTTGTTTTTTTCATCTGTTACCTGCCCCTCCATTTTAGCGGCAGGAGTGCCGATTCGGGGCGAGTAAATAAAGGTGAATGCGGCATTGAAGCAAACTTTTTTGTATAGATCGTAGGTATCCTCAAAATCTTCGTCCGTTTCTGTGGGAAAGCCTACGATAATATCTGTTGAAATGGCAATATCGGGCATTGCTTTTCTTAACTTTTCAACTAAAAGGAAGTAATCGTTCCGCGTATAACGGCGATTCATCATGTTTAAAATTCTGTCCGAGCCTGACTGAACGGGCAAGTGAATATATTTACAAACTTTTTCGCATTCTGCCATTGCCTTAATTAAATCATCTGAAAGATCTTTAGGATGGCTGGTCATAAAGCGGATACGCTCAAGACCGTCAATTTTATTAAGTTCCCTTAAAAGATCGGGGAAAGAAATTTCATCACAGTTCTTGCCGTAAGAATTTACGTTCTGCCCTAAAAGAGTAATTTCCTTTATTCCTTTTTGAGCAAGGGACGTGGCTTCTTTTATGATATCTTCGCTTCTTCTTGAACGTTCTCTGCCGCGCACGTAAGGAACGATGCAGTAGGAACAGAAGTTGTTGCAGCCGTACATAATGTTTATCCATGCAGAAGCATCTTTTTCGCGAACGACGGGCATTTCTTCAATAATATCTTCTTCCTTTTCCCAAACGGAATATTGGGCCTCGTTCTTTGTTAAAGCGTCAAACATAAGTTTAGGTAAAAGATGAGGATTGTGGGTGCCGAAAACAACGTCAACAAATCGGAAACGCTTTTTGATTTTTTCTAAACTGCCTTCTTCCTGCATCATACAGCCGCATATCATTACAAGCATATCGGGCCGTTTTTTCTTTTCTTGCTTTAATTTGCCCAGGTTGCCTAAAAGACGGTCTTCTGCGCCTTCGCGAACACAGCAAGTGTTAAAAATTACCGCATCGGCACTTTGTCTGTCAAGGGCAGGAGTATATCCCATTTCCTCAAAAAAGCCTTTTAACGTTTGAGAATCCCTTACGTTCATCTGACAACCGTATGTCTCCACAAAATAAGTGTGCTTTTTATCACCGAAAAACTCCCTGACTTTTTCTATATATTCCCTTTCGGGCAAGGTTTTAAAAGAAGTGATCTTTCTCGCCTGCACGTTAGACTCCTCCACTATGTTGATATAATAATATATTATATAATAAAAATAAATTTTGCGCAACAGAAAGTAGATATCGGTTCTTCAAAAATAGAAAAAATTCGCTAAAACAAGTCAAAGGAAAAAGAAAAGGAAAATAGAATTGGGTTTTTAAGGAGATGAATAATTATGGAACTTAAACTGAAATTGATGGGTGAACTTGATCATCACAGCGCAGAAAAGATGCGAAAAAAACTTGATAAGGAAATTCTTTCAAGCGGTGCGGAAACGATAATATTTGATCTTTCGGGACTGACTTTTATGGATTCCAGCGGAATCGGTGTGCTTTTGGGCAGATATAAACTTTTCGCAACGAAAAAACTGTATATTATCGGTGCAAACGAAAGCGTAAACAAGGTGCTGAAAATTGCGGGAGTTTATTCTGTTATGCCTGAATATAAAGGGGGTGAATCGGCATGAAAAATACGGCAAACATAAAGTTTTTATCTCTTTCACAGAACGAAAGTTTTGCACGAATGTGTGTTTCTTCCTTTGTTGCACCTCTTAATCCCACCATTGATGAACTTGCCGATCTTAAAACGGCAGTCAGCGAAGCGGTAACAAACGCCATCGTTCACGGATATCCTGAAAAATGCGGGGAAATTGAAATGCGTCTTTACATAAAGGGCAACGAAATCACCGTTGAAATCATGGATGACGGCGTTGGAATTTCCGACATTGAAAAAGCGCGCCGTCCCTTTTTCACAACCTGCACCGACGGTACGCGCTCAGGTATGGGATTTACCGTAATGGAAAGTTTTATGGATGAAATAAGTGTTGCCTCTGCCCCTGAAGAAGGCACCCGCGTAGTGATGAAAAAGAGGATCGAAAGTAAAAAGTGAAGTGGCAAAAAGAAAACACCGACAAGTTAATTGAACTTTCCCAACAAGGGGATATTTCGGCACGTGAACAGTTAATAAAAGAAAACGCGCCCCTGGTTAAATCTATCGTAAAAAGATATTTAAACCGCGGCGCTGATTTTGACGATCTTTATCAGGTGGGACTTATTGGACTTTTAAAGGCAATTTCGGGATTTAACGTAAATTTTGAAGTGCGCTTTTCAACTTATGCTGTGCCCATGGTAAACGGTGAGATCAAGAGATTTGTCCGCGATAATAACGCGGTAAAAATGCCCCGTTCAATTAAGGAAATGCAACAAAAGATCCGCTATGCGCGGCAAAAACTTTCGCTTTCCTTATCCCGCGAGCCGGGCGCAATGGAGATTGCAAAAGAGATCGGGGCGGATATTGAAGACGTACTTGTTGCCCTTGAAAGCATGCAAGTTCCATCAAGCCTTGATGAACCCGTTTTTGATGAGTCGGGCTCAACACTTCAGGATATTATTGAAGATAAAAACGAAAAGGCAAGTCTTACAGATAAACTTGCCTTGTATCAATGCCTTGACCAACTTGATGACCGCGAAAAAAAGATAATTCTTTTAAGATATTTTAAAGATATGACTCAAACGAAAATTGCCGATATTATGGGCATTTCACAAGTTCAGATCTCAAGGATCGAAAGCAAGGTAATAGAGAAGTTAAGAAGAAAATTGGGGTAGAGAAAAAGGCGCGTAATGCGCCTTTTTCTTCAGAGCACTGACAAACCCCTGCAAACACAAACCCCTGCAAAAATTTTGCAGGGGTTTGTTTCCGTCGTTGCATTGATACTATAGCACGCGTAAAGGAGTTCGCCTCAAATGCTGTATCAGCGGTACTTTCGGGTTTGTCGTCTTTATAAGGCAAACCTGCCTTATTGCATCCTCCGCACCCAAAATCATTCACTGATACAAACATTTTAGG
>JAZQII010000016.1:0-37409 GCA_045541035.1 Clostridia bacterium
TATGGGCAAACTGTGGGGCGTTCACTTAAATGACCAGAACGGTATCAAATATGACCAGGATAAGAGCTTCGGTGTTGAAAACCTGCGTGCAGCTTTCAACCAGATTAAGGTTCTCTTAGAAAACGGCTACGGCAACAACGGCGAATACATCGGCCTCGACGTTAAGGTTATGAGAACTCAGAAGCAGGAAGGCAGCTACCAGCACCTCATTAACAGCTTGAAGATTGCTAAGGCTCTGGAAGAAAAAGCAGCTAAGTTCGACTACGACTATCAGGCAAAATGTGTTGCAGAGCGCGACTACGAAAAGCTTGAAATGTATGTAATGGAGCTTTTGATGGGACTGAAATAATGCATGTACAGGTAAGAGTCAAACGCCTTTCGGCTTTGACTCTTATTGTATAACGGAAATAACCTATTTAGCTGAAATGTTTTGCAGGAATTATTTTGGAGAGAGTTCACATAAAGACAAAATCTAACGCAGAAGTGCAGGGAGGGGGATGTGCTTGTATAAGGCCATGATTATTGATGATGACAGAAGCGCAATCGAAGATATTTACCATGTTTTTGATTGGAAGAGTCTTAACGTCACAGAAATTATAAAACTGTATGATGCCTCTAATCTTGTAGAAAGAATTATGCAGGAGGCTCCTGATATCGTTATGATAGATATTGAGTTGGGGGAACTATCGGGCCTTGATATTATTGAGCAATGTAAAAGAAACAAAAGTAACGCCATTTTTGTGATTATAAGCGGACACTATAATTTTTCATTTGCAAAAATAGCAATAAAGTTGGATGTTGTATACTTTTTATCAAAGCCAATAATGGAGAGCGACGTGCTTGAGGCAACCGAAAAAATTATTAACCATCTTAATTTAAAGGCGACCCGTACTTCGGACTTGATTGATGATGTCAGCGTATTTTTATCCAGTAAGCATGAATTCAACAGTTTTATTAAAAAGAGCCAATTAAATATCTCCGGTCACTACAAATTCATTGTTGCGGATGTAAATGATCGGGTGTTGGAGGAAATCGATAAACTGTGTTTAGGAGAGTCCTTGTGTTTGAAATACAAAATAGGCACGAAAAAATACTTATTTTTGGTGGACTATGATACATATACGCAGGAAAAGGAAATGCGGCTTAAAAGTGTGTCGACTACGAGAAGAGTATCCATAGGAGTAAGTGATGATTTCTGCGATATGGATGATGCGTATTTACACTTTAAGCAGGCGTATATCTTATCCTTTGGAAAATTCATTTATAACAGAAATGATGTTTTCGTAAATGATATAATTGATAAAACGGCTTCTGAGAATTTTACAAAAAAATGCTTTCAACTTCTTGAGGGGCTGGAACAGAAAAAAATAGATGAAATCGAAACCTTTATTAAGGACATTCCGGAATATTTCAAGAACAATAAATTCGATTTTGAGCATGTGATGTTTTTTTATAATAGTGTGGTGTATAAAATCAATTCACTAACTAAAAACATGCAAAACGGAGAATTTATTTCTGTGTTAAGTGTGGAAAATATAGTGGCAGAATACAGTTCTTTGAAGAATATGTGCGATGAGCTATGGGTGCTGATAAAAGAAATTTTTACAGATGATGTTTTGGATGTGCAAAGCGATGTTTATGCGTTTGAAAATATCTTGGAATACATAAATAACAATTTTAACCAAAGACTGTCGTTAGAGGAGCTCAGCAGTCAGTTTGGCGTCAGCATTTCCTATATTTGTAAGCATTTCAAAGCGAAACTTAATACTACCTTTTTGGAATACTTAAAAATTGTGCGTCTTGAGCGAGCAAAACAGATGTTAAAAAGCACGACAGTTAGTATTGCGGAAATTGTTGAAATTGTAGGATATTCCGACTATTATTATTTCAATAAGGCGTTTAAAGCTTATACTGGATATACGCCGAAACAATTTAGAAGTATTTAGAGGCAGGGTAGTACAAATGAAAATTAAAACACTGTCGATATTAATTATTATTGTTGTGATCAGTCTTATTTTGCTACTTCAGTTGTTATCTAATATAATTTTTTTGCGCTGGGGTAATCAACAAATCGACATGATATTTGAGAGCACAGTGGCGGATGTCAGCAGTAAGATAAGTGATGAAATTGATATGGTAGAGAATGTCGCCTTTAATATATCCGTTGATGATTCCGTCCAGAATATGATGTATCATTCTACACGCTCTACTCTGGTTAAGAATGCGCAGGAAGTCAGTAATAAAATGGAGATATATACCTTTAATACGAAAAACATAAAATATGCTGCGATCGCTATGGGGGACGATATTATTTGCTCCTCGGCCACCAGCGATACATTCGCTGACCCTCTGCTCATGCTAAGTGAGTATGCAGTAAAGGATGGCAGGACCAAAATAGAGAATAACCGATATATCGGTCATTATCGATACAAAGATAAAATATATTTTGCTTATTTGAGCAAAATTTTCCCTCTTGATACGAGCCTTTTACCTGGAACGGAAGGCTATGTCATAGTTTTTTTTGAGCTTGGAGATGATATATTCAGCAAAAGAGGTACGGAGGATACAAGTGAGCAGTTGGTTGCCGTACTCGTGAATATGGAGCGGAAGGTTTTGGCGTCCAATAGTGATATGGCGGTGGTTGGAGAAGAATATATGCCTCAAAAGGACGGTAATATCGTTTCCAAAACGGTTTTTCTTGACGAGATTTTCTGCGAACTGAATGTATCCATGCCTGCTTATGCGATTTTAGATGTCGGACAGCCGATGGGAGTTTTGCGCTTTTTAATCGTTATATTTGCGATTGTCATTTTTGCTTTTTTGATGGTGACGCTCATCAATACGATTTTAAAATCCATTCTGGAAATTGAGCGAGGCGCAAAAAAAATCAGTAGTGGCGATTATAGTTACCGATTGAGAATGAGAGGAAAAAATGAAATAAGCAACATTGCTACAGTAATGAACGAGGTTTTAGACGCTGTTGAGGAATATAATCAGGATCGAATAAACGCAACAAACAAGCTATATGAGACAAAGCTATTGCAAAATCAAGCAGAAATTTCGCATATGCAAAATCAAATCTCCCCTCATTTTTTATATAATTCCCTAGAGCAGATTAACTGTCTTGCACGAGAAAACAATATGCGGGAGCTGATTGCCATCACCAATATTATGGCAGCAACCTTCCGGTACAATACCGACGGTTCCAAGCTTAGCACGGTTGGAGAGGATATTGATTATGCCTTTAATTATTTTAATGTGATCAATTTAAGACGAGTAAAGCCTATATCTGTAAGCTATAATGTTCCCGACGAAATTTTACATTGGCCGATTTTGAAAATGATTTTTCAGCCGATACTTGAAAATATCATTAAACATGCATTCTCGCATGAGGAAGAAGGAATGGTGACAATTAGCGGGACCAGCGACGAAAATTATGCGGTGGTTTGGATTGAAGATAACGGACGGGGTATTCCGGCAGAAGAACTTGAAAAAATCAGAAAAAAACTTGAGTTTAGAGAAAGTGAAGATAGCACGTCAAAGTGGGGAGGCATAGGTATTCTGAATGTACATAAAAGACTCAGAATGCACTATGACGATCCGGCATGCGGTATCAGTATAGACAGCAATTGTGGTAAGGGAACAGTTGTAAGTGTGAAGATACGGAGAAATGCTTAAATCATCATTAATTCATTTAAAGAACTGACTATAAGTTTGAATAATTCTTATAGTCAGTTTTTTTGTACAAGATTGAACAAAAACAATACAAGATTCTCCATTTTTTTAAAATTGTGAAGATGATATAATTATAAATGTAAAGTTTAACTATAAAACTGCAGCGTTTTTTGTACTGTCTGCACAAAGATGTTTAAACTATAATTAAATAATACAAGGAGTAAGTTTATGATGAAAATGGTTCGACATGTGGGTTCGGTTTCGCAGAAATGTCCGAAACGAGATTATTTAAGAGAGCTTAGCAGGAATAAGTATTTGTACTTGCTTTTGCTTCCGTCACTTGTACTTTATGCTATATTTAATTACGCGCCCATGTATGGTATAACACTTGCATTTAAAGAATTCAATGCGAGGCTGGGCATTTTAGGAAGTCCGTGGGTTGGTTTTGATAAATTTGAATTGCTTATTTCAAACACCCGTTTTTGGGGGGTGCTTTTAAACACAATTAAAATCAGCTTTTTAAGACTACTTATAAGTACACCGGCACCCATTCTCATTGCGGTACTGTTCAGTGAACTCTCAGTTAAACGAACCAAGAAAGTGTTGCAGACGGTGTACACCCTTCCGCACTTTCTGTCGTGGGTCATTGTATCAGGTATCGTGCTTAATGTACTTGACTATGACGGCTTAATCAATGGTATTTTGGCCGCCCTTGGTATGGAAAAACAGATTTTTCTCGGTAATAAAAAGATGTTTTTGCCGATCTTGTATATCGCAGAGGTATGGAAGGGTGCAGGTTGGACTAGTGTGATTTATATGGCTGCTATAGCTGGCGTCAGCCCGGATATATATGAGGCTGCAGAATTGGATGGTATTACCCGGATAAAAAAGATATGGTATATCACATTGCCCAGCATAGCTCCTACAATAGCAATGATGTTTACTTTGTCTGTGGGATCTGTTTTAAACGCCGGCTTTGATTCCATCTTTAATTTAACTAATCCCGCGGTAGAATCGGTCAGTGAAATTTTAGATACATATGTTTATAAAATCACGTTTGCTATGGCACCTGACTTTTCGTTCAGCACGGCGGTAGGTCTTTTCAAGTCTGTGGTTAATATTATAATTTTACTTACCGTAGACGGGTTTTCACGCAAAACTATGGGTGTAGGTGTATTTGCAGGAGGTTCAAAATGAAGAAAAAAATAAGTATCTTTGACGTAGTAGTGTTTATAGTTTTGCTATTATGGGGGTTTGCGATATTCTATCCGGTATATAACAGTATATTGGTATCGTTTATGTCGGGTCAGGAATATTTGGAAAGTGCGTTTTCCTTATGGGTCAAGGATTTTACGTTGGAGTCATATAAGGCGGTGTTTTCCACCGGCAGAGTGCAGATTGGATATAGGAACACATTAATCATTATCGCGTTCTATGTTCCGCTCTCCTTGTTTTTACTATCGTCAACAGCGTATGTACTGTCAAGAAAACCCTTTCTGTTCAGTAAAACGATTAACAATTTAATGGTATTTACCATGTATTTCGGTGGCGGACTTGTTCCCACATATTTGGTGGTGAAATCTCTGGGGTTGTTAGACAGCCTTGCATCGATCGTTCTGATAGGTGCTGTAAACACCTATTATATGATTGTGTGTAAGAGCTTCTTCTACACGTTACCGGATTCTTTGGAAGAGTCGGCTAAACTTGACGGTGCAAACGATATTTATATTTATTGGAAGATTTACTTGCCATTGGCAAAGCCAATTATTGCTACGCTGTTCTTATATACGCTGACAGACAAGTGGAACGAATGGTATTTTCCAATGATATATTTAAATGACTCCAATAAGTGGCCGTTGCAGCTGATGCTTCGAGAGGTCATCGGAACGAATCAGGTGTCAGACCAAGCGGCATCAGCAGTCGCAGCTCAGCAAAAGGTTTACACAATGGGCGTTAAAATGGCAACGCTTGTTGTAACAATGCTGCCGGTTATGTGTATTTATCCATTCTTGCAGAAGTATTTTATGTCGGGCCTCACGGTCGGCGCAGTAAAACAGTAATTTATTTTTTAAATAAATTTATTAAAAACGGAGGTTATATTATGAAAGTTTTGTTAAAAAGAGTTGTACCGGTGTTGGTCAGCATCACGTGTGTAGTATCTTTACTGGGCGGATGCGGTAAGAAGGCTTCTTCAGGAACAAGTGCGGATGAGAAAATTAAATATTCTGTTTCTGCATATTCCACAGGAGTAAGCTATTCTAATCTGGAAGAAGATGCGCTTTACAAGGAATTTTGCGATAAGTTTAATATCGAATTTGATGTAACAGCACTGCCTGCAGAGTCATTCTCCCAGAAGGTTAGATTAATGTTAGCTTCAGGGACTACTACAGATGTTATGCAAGCACCCTTTAATTTCTCGGAATATTTGAAAAATGCAGATCAGGGGTTGATTGCTCCGCTTCCGGATGGTTGGGAAAAGAAATATCCGAACCTGGCATGGACAATTGAGTGCTCCGGCATCAAAGATTTTCTTGAGAAAACAGGGGATGGAAAGGTATATGGCATTCCGCGTACACTGACAATCTTCAATCAGGAAGATAGTGAGAGCGAAAATAAGACAAAAGCGGTAAATATTGATTCATATGGTTTGTTATATAGAAAGGACTGGGCTAAAAAGTTAGGCATTGAACTGGGTCCGGTTGTAGAATATGATGAATTTATGGATGCTGTTCTGAAAATGAAGAATGCAGATTTCCATGATCCTGGAAGGGAAATTACCGGTATCAGCGTGTCTTATGATGAAGCTCCCAATCTGTTTGTAACATCATATAACAGCTATTATCAAAAGTTCCATAAAGTGGATGGAAAGTATGTATTCGGTTTAACTGATCCTACTACCTTAGAAGGTATGAAGGCATACAAAAAAGCATATCAGGATGGCATTTTGCACCCGAATTTCTTTGCGCATAAAGACCAGGATGCAATGGATAGATTTTTTGCCGGAAATGCGGTTGCATTTTTCAGCGGTGTAGGTAGTCAGGCTACATTCGGTAACAGACTGAAATCCTTTAGTGAGGCGAATCCGGGTGTTAATGTAGAGGAAACAGTTGGCCTTACCTTTGTTAAAGCACCGGATGGAAAAATCCACGGTTGGGAAAATCCGAACCAGTGGACAATTTGGTACTTAAATCCTGATATGGATGAAGAGAAAATGGACAGAATTCTTAAGATTTTTGATTATATCACAAGTAAAGAAGGGTTCCGAAACTGGAACTTAGGTGCAGAGGGTGTTGATTATACCCTTAACAATGGTGAGGTTGAGTTGCTTTCTTGGGTGAAACAGGATGACGGCTCTTATCTGAGAGAGAATACATATGAAATGGAAACACTTCTAAACTGGATGGCGGCTGAGCAATATCAGACGGTACCGTTCCTGAGATACAGTGACTATGTAAGAAATAGTACGACAGCAATGAGAGAAGCAAAATTAGCAGAAGAGATAAGCATTGCTATGCTCGACTACAATGTACAGTACTTTAACGGCGCAAAATATAAGAATTTTCAATCGAATTTTAATGTCAACTCTATGATGGCAGAGGTAATTGTTTCTGATGGAGACCTTGAGACCGAATGGGCAGCAAAAGTTGATGGCATCCGTGGAATTTTAGACCCGGCGTTGGAGGAGATTAATGCGGAACTGGCGGGAAACTAAGGAGGTACAATCATAGTGAATCTAAAGAGCAAAATTATTAAGAGGGCTGCTGCCTTAGCAGCCCTCATGGCCCTTACTTTTCCTTTGCTCCCTGCTCAAGCAGTTGATGCAGCTGTTGAATTTGAATGGGTAATAACGGAAGAGGGAACACCGGCGAACGAAGTTACGCGCAGCGTCAATTTTGAAGACAGAAGTGCCTCTCAGCTCCCGAAAATCAATGCTGAGTATGTGGATAGTGAGGCACATGGCGGCGCCGTATCCCTGCACCTTGTGGGTTCAGCAGATTCATCGGTGAATGTTGTCTATCAAACGCCGTCATGGCAGGATACAAAACGTGCTATCTATGATTTTTCGGTTTGGATTAAGGCAAAAAATCTTTCCGGAGCCAATAAAGGAATTGTGATTTCTTCATTCAATACCGGCGTAGATGACGTTATCATTACGAATCCGACAGGTGAATGGCAGGAGGTTACGCTCCCCGGCTGTACCATGGGCGATAAGGACAAAGTGTGGTATTTTACCGTTGGCTTTACGCCGGGAACTACAGGTGATTTGTGGGTGGATGATATCACGAATAAGAAGGTCAAGAATCCGCCTGAAAGAGAACATGTAATAGTTGAACATGAATTTGTAGATGTGCCGGAGAGCTTTTGGGCACGAGATAGTATTTTAAACCTGTTTAATAACGGCATTGTAACCGGCAAAACCGATACAGAGTTCCGCCCCGGAGATAATATTACGAGGGAAGAGTTTGCCAAGATTGCGGTTTTTGCTTCTTGCAATGTAAAGAGCAAGAATACGGGTAGCTTTTCTGATGTTGTCAGCGGAAGCTGGTATGAACCCTATGTAGAAACAGCGGCTGCAGAAAAATTGGTAAGCGGAATGGGTAATGGCACATTTGGTGTCGGTGTTTTCGTTACCAGACAGGATGCGGCAGTTATTTTAGACAGAATTTTGACAAATAAGGGGATTTCTACTGAGGGAACCGGTAAAGACTTTGCAGACAAAAGCAACATTGCAGATTATGCAAAGGATGCGGTTTCACGTCTTTCAGCCGCAGGCTATATCGGCGGCGATGCAAACGGTAACTTTAATCCGACTGCACCTATCACCAGAGCAGAGGTTTGCGCCATTATTGACCGTATGGACATTATAGAGAACCGCAATACGGATTTGTTATACCGTATGATGCCTACGGAAGAAGTGGACCCCATCGGAGAGCTTGTCTATGAGCAAAGCTTTGATTCGGTTGAGAACATAGCGGGTAACGAAGCATTGAGTAGTCTATTTAATAATGATGAGGGAAATGCAGGTAAAGGCTGCGTGGCAGTTACAAACGGGAACTACGACACGATTGTGTTTGATATTCCAAAAGGCTTGCGCTTTGGGTCTTGGTACGAAAGGGAATTGAATTTTACAATATACGTAAAATCAGAACTCAACGATGACGCAAGAATCACCCTCACACCAAGCGTAACCCATGCCTCTAACGGAGCTGTGAAAAAGGGCACCGAGGTGGCTGTGACCGGCTCAACAGATGGTTGGGTGAAGCAGACGCTGAAAATGGAACCTGATTCTTCAATCGACACAGCACAGGTGACCGTTAAAATTGAAAATGCAACGTTCGGGAATGTCTATTTCGATGATATTACTATGAATGCACCGGTGTATCCCCTGCAGGCAGGTCTGCTCAAACCGAACTATAAGGGTCTTATTTATGATGAATATGGTGAAAATAAGGGAGAAAGTGATATTATCCTGCAGGCACGGGTGCGCCCTGACTTTATGACGGAAAACGTGGAGGATGTATTGATTCGCGCGGAAATTCTTGATAAGGAGAACTTTGCCGTTCTTTTTGCTGAGGATGATGTGATTCAGGATAGGATGAATGTTACCTTTTCTTCCAAATATCTTGATTATGGCGATTATATTCTGCAGACCAGCCTGATTAGTAAAATTGATGGTCGTGAGATTGATTCAGTTACTACCATGCTGAGAAAAAAACATGGTTCTATTACTGAATTAGAGACCTACGTTGACGAAAACGGCACATTCATTAACAACGGAGAGCCGGAAATGGTCATTATGGCATACTGCGTAGCGAGTCTCGATTACAGATATGAAGGGGCGAATGGTTTTGCCGGCTTGAGTTCAGATTCGCCCATTAACGTTGCTGTAGATTATTGGGGCGGGTATGACACCATGTATACTGACCCTGAGCTTCAATATTTGCACCAGACTGACGCGAAGCTGTTTGGCGGTGCAAGATTCTGGACAACCCAGAAGTCTGTCTATATCGACAGTATCCCCGAAGAGAGATCGCACACGGAAAAAGTTGTGCGCGCTCACCTTGATAATGACCAGATGTTTGGCTGGTATTTAGAGGATGAACCTAACGCCTATTTGTTTAGAGATAAACTCAACTGGCATCATGAAATTATAAGCTCTCTGGATTTGGAAAGACCGATTTACATGATAGATAACAAATGGGACGAGCGTAATGCTTTTTCTAAAAATTTCGCTGTAGA
The DNA here is from genome assembly GCA_045541035.1 of Clostridia bacterium. Lineage (GTDB taxonomy): Bacteria > Bacillota > Clostridia > Christensenellales > QALW01 > UMGS1322. The sequence continues at coordinate 9,916 of JAZQII010000016.1, forward strand.
TGCTATAGGTGAGGATCGGTACACCATTTCCAAAAATCATAATGATTCAACCATAGGCACCCAGGCACCTATGATCAACAAACTGAGAACGGGTTTTCTCAACAAGCCGATTTGGCCGTGCCTTCAAATGTATAGCACCGGTCACGATTATGGTAAGAACGACCCGAACTATCAAGCGCCCTCTGAGCTGCAGCAGAGCAATATGTTTATGCAGGCGCTGTGCAACGGCGCTACCGGTGTTTGCTGGTACATTTGGTCCTCGTATTATATAAACATGGCACCGAATGTAGAACCGGTCGACGTGCTGCGCCAGAGAACTTTGGATGTAAGTGCGTTCTACCGGCAATATGAGGACATCATTATGTCGCAGGAGGAGGCTCCCGCTATTGCTACAACGGGTGATGCAAGCTGGTTGCAATACATGACCAAAAGGCACAATGGAAAGAGCTATTTGTTTATGTGTAACAGCACCATTGAGCCGCATTCTGCATCGTTTATGATGGAAGGCGCAACAAGTGTATACAATTTAATCACCGGCGAGTCCTATGCGGTAGATGACGAAGGGATTTTTGATGTTGACCTTGGTAACATTGAGGTTGCGATTTTAGAAATTGAACAACCTGACTATTTATCAACAGATTCAGAAATCCGAAACATTGCCTTTTATAGTGGCGAGCAGAGCTTTATGGTCCGCGAAACAGAGGACGGATTGATTGTGGATGTGCCTAGCAATGTAGAGAACTTGTCCTACAATGTTTTCTGCAACGATAAAGCAACGCTTTATGTAAACAACTCAGAAAGCGACAAGACGGGTATTGTTCCCGGTGATACAGTAACCTTCCGACTTGTTTCCGAGGATCAAGGCTATTATGATACAGTGAAGGTTACCATAAACAAACAGTAGGAGGAATACTAATATGGGTCAAAAAATATCTGCATTTATTGTTGCTTTTGTGCTGCTTTTGACTACCGCTACTTGTGTGGGAGCGACGAATGCTACCAAACTTGAGGTTCATTACAGAATTCCCACTGACACTATTGACATTGTTGTTTTAAATAGTGAGGCAAGTGAGGCCAACATCGTTATAACAGATGATGAAAATGCTGCCATCGACTCATACTTTGCGCTTATTAAGACGCTTACAAAGGATACGGATGGAGCGTTTCGCTACACTACAGTAATGCCGGATTCCAGCGTAAGCGGCAAGTATTATGTTACTGTGAAAACAGACTTAGGTGAGGAACTATCGGACAGCTTCTGGTATATGTCAGAAACACAGGCTGCTGGTGCGCTGGGGGACTTGTCCTCAGCGACACCGCAGAACTTTGCATCACTGATTAGTACGCATCATGAGGATCTTGGTATAGATGTTGATTTATTTAATAGTGACAGCGCACATATTACGGAGGCATTTTTCGAGTTTAAACCCAACGGAAGCCTTGATAAGAAGTCTTTCCTGACAGCGTATGCATATGCCTGTCTGTTTGGAACTTCTGTAGAAGAGACTAATCTTGAGGCAATTCGCAATTCGTTAGCATTAGAGGCTGGACATATCGGCTTTGATTTAAGCAATTTTGAAGCACTAAATGATGCTGCACAGACAGAGGTTTTAAATAAGCTGAAAGAGGGTAGCTACGATGGCGAAGATCCACAGACATTACTACAGAAATGGATTACGATGGCAGATATTAACAACACAGGCGTAACTACAGTAGACAATTTTAAAAACTTGCTATTTAATAAATACTCAAATGTGCTCCAGCTTGATTTGACAGGTTACAATCAATCCAACCAACAGAACGAAATTATGTTGGATATAATAAATGGAGTGCCCTATAGCAGTATAGAAACATTACAAGCTGCATTTGTCAAAGCTGTGGGAGACCATCCGTATATTTCTGATTCACGTGGTGGTAGTGGCGGTGGCGGCGGGGGCGGTTTCGCCGTACAGCCGCCCAGCGTGGAAAAACCGACAGTTCAACAAAATCCCGGCTCAGCTGAATTTATTGATGTATCCACGGAACATTGGGCATATAACCCGATTAAAGCTTTATATAAAAAAGGTATTATCACAGGCAAGGCACCGAATCAATTCTTCCCTGAGGATTATGTAACCAGAGCTGAATTTTCTAAGATTATTGCACAGACATTTTTTGCAGATAGTGCAGTAGCGGATATAGCTTTTATAGATGTAACAGAGAGTGCCTGGTATTACGAGCCTGTTATGAAGCTTGCAAACCTTGGTATTATTTTAGGCAATCCGGATGGCAGTTTCTGTCCGGATGCACACATCACCAGGCAGGATGCAGCAGTCATTATAAAACGTGTTTGTGATAAAAAGGGTATTTCCCTCTCAGCAGTGCGAGGTAATGTTGCTTTTGGCGACTGGTCAGCTGTAGGCGAATATGCAACTGAAGCGGTAGAAACACTGTATGTAGCCGGCATCATCAATGGCATGTCGGACAATACGTTTATGCCCACAAGTTCATTGACAAGGGCGCAAGCGGTCCAAATGTTATATACGGTGATGCAGAAAATGGAGGAGGGCATAAATGTATAAAAGAATTATTTCTTTAGTTATGTCAGCACTTTGCTTGCTATCAAGTATTCTAATAACTGTCCCGGTTAGCGCTGATTCCTTTTCTATCTATCTGGAAAATGATATCTATGGTGAGATTAACGGTGATGCGATAGAGATGATTCCGCAGAGTGTTACTGTTGAACGTTTTTTAGATAATATCATGGGTACATATGGGGTAGACATTAAAAAGGAACTGTATGATGCTTCAGGACAAACTGTAATCTCTGAAGGTGTGATTACAGACAATATGTTACTTAAAATCACCTACGATGACAGTGTGAAAGAGTTTACTCTTAAACTGGCACCTGTAGTGACCAAAGACGACTTTGGGAACTACTCTGAAACCGCACTGATATATCCCGGACTCAATAAAATTGCAGAGGGAATTCCTGTTAGAAACGTGGTTTGTATAGAAGGTCGTGTTACAATGACTGAATACCAAAATCTTCATGTTTCCCTAGCAATGCAAGATGATATGTGGACGTATCCTATCCGGTTTAGAGATAACGGGATGATTAGTCAGTTCCTTATGGATGGAAGTGCAGTGCAAATTCCTTATGAGCTCAACAAACCCTATCAGTTTATTGTACTGATGGATTTACCGAAAAAGAGAAGCTGGTTATACTTAAACGGTATGTTGGTGAGTAAGGACAAAGAGCAGGGTGACTATAGTGAACGTATGTGGGACGGTAAGAAGATAGCTAATATATACGTTCCCAAAGCAATGGACTATTTCAAATATTATTCCGTGGAATCTGTAGAGGATTTTGACATTGAGCCGTTTTTATGTAATGTGACTTCATCCAACAGAAACGTCATTGTTGATAAGAGTGCCGGTATAGTTCAAATTAAGGATGACTCCATTACGACAAGAAAGGATTTATTTGATAGTTTGCAATTTGCTAATGAAGAGGAAAGGTCCAGGGTTGTTCTGCGTAATAGAATCGGCGTGGAGATCGTACGTGATACAGCGTTGCTTCGAAACACAATGTATCTGGATGTGACATCACCCAATGGGCTTGCTACGTCCCAGTATGCAATCAGCGGAGTAAACGAAGTAAAAGCTGATGCATATCAGCAGAGCGATTACGATAAATTTGGCCTCTTGAAGTCAATTGGAATATTTGAAGCTGGTGATACGCTGAATACGTCAGGCGTGTCAAGAATGGAGTTTGCAAAATATCTTGTAACAATGACTGACAGCTTGGCGACAGAAAGCAGCATGACAGCATCTTTTAGTGATGTTGATGCTTCTAATACGTTTGCGCCGTATATTTATTCAGCAAATGCTCAAGGTTATATGTCTGGCAGAGGCGACGGCACATTTGGTGCTGCTGACAGAATTACATATAATGAGGCAATTACGGCTTTAGTACGTGTCGCAGGATATGAGCCGTTAGCGCAGGCTAAGGGCGGCTATCCTGCAGGGTATTGTGCTGTTGCGAATTCTATAGGTATTCTGAGAAATCCTAGTATTGATGGCAGTAGTACTGTGAGCAAGCTTGAAATTGTATCGCTGCTTTATAATACTTTGATGACGCCTTATATCGAAGTTACTACGATTAGCAATGATACTGTTGAATATGCTAAAAATAAAGATGTAACGGTGCTTGAGGTTTTCCATAATCTAAAGAAAGCCACAGGCCGTGTGACGGCAAATTCGTTTACGCATTTATATGAAGCTGATAAAAAAATGGCTGCAGGACGGATTACGATAGACGAAGTTCCTTATAAGGTGCCTGAAAATAGCGACTATGAGAGCTATCTGGGCATGGAAGTAGATTTCTATTATATAAATGATGAAAGCAGTGTGGGTTCTATTATTTATATGAACAAACGTTCTGACGTTGAAGCACTGACGTTGCAGGCTGATTCGATAGCTTCTGTTTCCGGTAATGAGCTTTTATATTATAACAAAGAGGGCGATTTGAAAAAAGTCGCACTTGCCGGTGGTTTTTCTTATTTATATAATGGAAGAATTGACGCAGGCAGAACAGTAAATGATTTATTGATAGCTGACGGCGAGCTGACGTTTATTGACGGAAGAGGTACTGGGCAGTATGATATTGTGATTGCCAGAATTCCGGAACTGTTTCTGTTTGAGGGTTCCAACGAAGGAAGCGGCACTATCTATGCCGGCGGTGAGGTAATTGAGACGGATGTTGACAGTTCGTCACTAAAGTTGGTAGATAAATTTGGCGCAGTTACACCAATTACCCTAAAAGACATTCCCTATCCGTCTGTACTGACTGTGTATAGATCAAAGGACTCAGAATGCATAGAGATTTACGTGTCGACAACGACAAAAGAAGATACGCTTGTAGAGAAAAGCGAGGATTATCTTATTGTTGGCGATGTCCAGCTTACAATGGTGCCTGGCTTTGATGCCAATGCATTAGAGTTTAAGGAAACGTATCTTTTCAGATTGGATGCTCTTGGAAGAATTGCTTTCTGTGAGGTATCAAAACCTGCCAATCGCTATGGATATCTTATTGGCGTGGCTGGCGCACAGGGCTTGGATGGCAAGGCACAATTGCGAGTTATTGTAGGCGATAGTGAATATGTGGACTACACAGTTGCAGAGAAGGTCATGCTGAACAATATATCAGTAAATTCTGCATCAGTGCTTGTTAACGGTGCAATTGAGCCCCAGCTTATTAAATACATCGTGAATAAAAATAATGAGGTTACGAATATTACCACAAACCTCGTGGGCGAGAATGTTACGGGAAGGTATATAAATTCCGGCGGAATGGAAACATTTGGTGGCCGCATTGTTTTGAGCGGTAGTACATTTACACTTGATGTACCGACCGTAGCAGAGGAGATTACTAACCATAAATTATATAATAGACCGCTTTTCCAAAATGAGCAAACGTACGATATAGTGGTGTATGACTTGGATGCGGATTCCTATGTCCCCGGTGCAATCCTACGTTATGCATCAGGGTCACTTGCAGGTAGTTCAAACCTTGCAATGAATGCATCCGTGGGCATCGTTAAGAGTTTGAAACGTGCGGTTGACATAAAAGGAGCCGTACTGTACGCTGTAGAGTTGGTTGGAACCTCCGGCACACAGGAATATTATCTGAGTGAGGAACATTTCTCAGAAGCACCGGATTTAAAGTTCGGCGACTGTGTTCGATATTCCTTGAATAGCAAGGGAGATACCATTCTCAACTTGGTGCGTGAGTTCCGTGTGGATAGTAATGGTGAGAACTATACAGTTACGCCGGCTTTGGCATCGTCATCATATAGCCTTCGTTACGGCAAGATTTTAAATAAATATTATAATTATGTTACGATGGATGATATCAACAATGGCACATCTTGCGTATTGACGGTACTGGCGGGCAGATCCTTTAGAGTTGATTTTGAAAACGAAACCATCATTCAAACGACAATTACGGATATGCTTCCTAATGTTACGGGCGTATTTTCGAGAGGTTCCAGCACTTATCCGCCTACTTTCATCATCGAATATATGTTTGATGACTGATTCTTGATTTATTGCTTGTAGTTTTGACTGAGCATAATGACATGCTGGATGGAGACTCGTTGCTGAATAGACATTCAGCAACGAGATGGTTATATGTAAAGTCCTTAAAATAATTTCAATTTAAAAGAGGAGAATCAGTATGAAGATATACAAAAAATGTGTGCCGATGCTCTTGGCAGCGCTCATGGTTATGAGCTTTTTGCCTTGCCTTGCGTCGGCAGCAGGAAGCTGGTCGGAGGTTGGACTTACAACAATAGACAAATCAGACGGTAGCAGCTTTACGCCTAATGCAGGTCATACGGCAGATGTAGCAGTCTTTGAATGGTACTTTGATCTTCCTGAAATTAACCCGAGTGCAGCTACAACGTATTATGGCCTTTGGGAAGGTAGCGGTAATCGCTGGCAAGTTGTTACCAGCAGCACGGGTACAACGACTTTCTACGCCCAGTCGGGCAGTAATTTTGAGTCTACGGCTAGCCCGAAAATCAACACGCTAGGTGGTCAGAGAATTCATGGATTACAGGTTGTTGATCTGACGGGATCGGATAGGCAGCTGAACCGACGAGTTTGGATTAATGGTGTTGAATATCCGAACGTTTCTAAGTCTTGGATGGTTGCTAGCGGTTCTGCTAGTTTGAAAAATGTAACGTATGGTACGGTTGCCTATGTAAATGCGAGTGCAAATCCCGTAGCGGATTTTGATGCCAGTAGATACGCTGCGCAACTTACAAGTTCTGATGAAGCAGTAATTGTTGGCGGTGAAAAGTTTGGCTCTGAATTTGCATTAAACCACACCTTGACCTTAAAAGAGAAATGGACTGTGGCGGAATTAAAGGATGTGCTTTCGGTATCAACCGGTGCAAGCATCGCAGTGCTTAACGCTGTCGGATTAGCTGCGCAGGATACTGACGAAGTAGGTCAAAACTTTGCAGTACAGGTTACGTCTCAAAACGGAAAGGTTATTGTTAAATACAATGTGGTGCTGGATTTGAAATGGCCTGTCATTCCTCTTGTGTTTGAAAACACAGATACAGATGGTGCTAAAGAGGTCACTATCTATGAAGATGGTGTCATAACATCTGACAATCCGTTTCCCAACCCGGAAAAAGCGTATGTTTTTAACTATACCTATACGCCGACAGAAACATCAACAGAAGATGCTACTGGTGCAGATACTACTTATGCCTACGGTGCCGGCGTGACATTGTCTGTCGATGGGGGAACTGCTGGTTGGACACCGGTGGTGTTTACGGCAGGATATGAGGATGTAGCAGCGGGTATATACGAGAACGCTCCAATCGGCGGTGCAGCAGGTGAAGGTGCTAACTTAATTGAGCAGGAACATGTGGGTGAAACATATCATGTTACTGCAGTAGTGAAGCAGGATAGTGCTGATAGCCTGATTTATAGTAAGATTTTCATAAACGGTGCAGAATTAACAGGCGGACTTGTTTATAGCGAATTCTTTAATCAAACAAGCGGTAGTGCCCAATTGTTTGTAGGAAAAGGTGTTAAAGGTACCCTTTCTGAGGTTGACTCAGATGTATACGATAATTTTTCAACATACTATGAATCCTATCAGGCACAGGTAACATCAATCTCAGATGAGGTTATCGTATCAGCGGACGAGACAGTAGACGGAAAACCTTTCCATAATTTTGTCATTGACCTGACAAATACAGAAGATATGACGGTGGGCGGGCTTCTGGCAAGCCTTGCAGTGCCTGAAGGGGCGACTGCAGCAGTCGTGCTCGAAGAAACAAGTGTTGATGAGGATATGTTTGTGCAGAGTCCTATGGAGCTTGCGGTAACCTCTGAAAATGGAGAAGTTACACTTCGTTACACTCTTATTGCACCAATCAAACAAATTCGGTCAACGACCTACAAAATAATTGATTCAGAGGCAGTGAAAACGATTTCGGGAATATTGCGCTATACACCGGCGACGGAGGTTATTGATGCAATAGAGTGCGATGCAGCACAGGAAATTGTGGGCTTTGTATCGGCAGACGGAAACCCAATAACAGAAGAAAATATTGATGAGGGTATGTGCCTGAAGATCATAGATTCTGAGGGAGAGCCTTCATTATATGAGCTTATTCTAAGCAATTCATGGACTGAATTTGAAGATGTTGATGGAGTTGCGCAAATTAAAGACATAAAAGGTAAAATCAACGGAAAAACGACACTTATTTCCGGTAGAATTGACATTCCTTCAGGTGGCATTAGCGAAATTTTAGGGCTTTACTTTGAACTTGATAATGGTGCACCTGACTATGTGATTCAATTTACAAAGGAAGGCACGATAGCTGTATGGGGAAACGAGATAGGAAACTGGAAAAGAGGAAGCAGCTATGAATACGCAATCGTTACCAATCCGCAGGAGGGTACTTGCGATGCATACATCAACGGCATTAAGCTGCTTGATGGTTCGAGCATAAATGGTAGCTACAATGGTGAAAGCGACCCATGGGAGTTAGTTGGCGGAAGCTATAACCCTTGTGAAAACGGCGATTTTCTACTATCTGAGATTTATTCTGCGGATGCCTTTGAAAATGTCTATGCAAAAAGCTTAACAGAGCTTACTGCTTCGGGTGAAAATGTAAGCGTGCTGATACATGATGCAGACACATTAGAGGTATCAATTTTTGCAGACGAAAGCTATACAGTAGGTAGTTTGTTGGAGTCACTTTGTTGTGCTGAGAATGCAGTAATTGCTTGCTTAAATTCAACGGGCAGTGAAATAACTGACCCTGAAACTCCGGTAACTGCATTAGCATATCTTATGGTTACATCTAGAGATGAGCGTTATACAGCGAGATATAGCATTACCATATCACAGGATGTGTTACGCAGTAGCGAATTTACAGTATCTAATTCCAACAATACGATAGGTACCTTCTTGCAGTTTACGCCTGTTTCTGCACTGACGGACAGCATTACGGTACGACCTGATTGGGAGTGCTTGGGGGTTTACAGAGAGGGTGAACCCACAACTGATGATATCATTATGGCAGGGGATATTCTGAGATTACAGAAAGACGATGTAATTCGGGATTATACTTTAAACATGCAGGCCGACATCGCAAATTCTGGTTCCGAGATATTGATTCCCGGCAATAAGATTGAAAATGATATGGTTATAGAGGGAAAATTTACAATTCCTGAGAATGGAATTTACAGCTATAACTATCAACATTTTACAACCACGACAGGCGGACTTTTGTATTTCTTCCGTATTAGCCATGCTACAACTGTAGAGGAGTATGAGGAATATAAGGATAAATTCCAAATTTTGGGCAAGGTGCTCTGCACGCTGGAACCCGGTGAAACCTATGAATACACAATCGTGCACAGGCAGAGCCAAAAACTTGCGGATATATATTTAAATGGTGTTCTTTTGTATAAGAATGTGACTTCACTCATAGATAAGAATACCCAGCTTGAAATGTTGGAAAGAAGAGGTACACTGGTGCAGAATGACCAAACGTTCCGTTTTTATGAGATTTATTCTGCAGATACCTTCCGCTATGAGGGAAGCATCGGATTGACAAGCTCATCTTGCAGCATTAGCTATAACCCCCATGTTATTAATGTAACAAGCTCTTCTGTAAGCACAGTAAGTGATTTATTGGCGAATCTCACCTTCCCTAATGAGAGTGTAAGGGCAAGCGCGAAGCTGTATAGTCAAGGCTCAGAGATTAGCAATTTATCTACGAAGCTTGTCAGCGGTATGACCCTTAAACTGACAGCAGAAGGCGGACGAGAGGCGGTCTATAGAATTAACGTTGCAGCAAGCCCTGTTACCTCATATGTGTTTGATGTTTCAGATAACACAATTTCTTATAGCGGCAACCTGAGTTATTATGATTTTATGCGTTATTGCATTTTGGCGGACGGTTGCAGCCTCAAGGTTACCACTTCGGATGGCACAGAGGTTACCAGCGGTAATATGGAAAGCGGAATGAAGGCAGTTGTTAGTAATAAGATCTACACAGTAAATTTAACCGGCACAACGGTCTTACCGACAATTAGCATTAATAGCATTGAGGAAGATGAAATCTTATTGACATCTGACACCTATACAAAGACTATAACAGTGACAGGTGATAATATTACCAGAGTTGCAGTTTATTTTGATGGTGAGGCTGAGGTGGTCGGCTCTGCTGTAGGAACTTACACATTCGAAAAGTCGGGACTTACCATCGGCAGACATGAGATTTATGCTGAGGTTGTTTCTGATAGCGGCAGGGTAGAGACTGCAAGATATGCGGTGTTTGCCTTCGACAGAGAAACGGACCGTTTACGTGCAGCACGGCGACCTGTGGTTATGGACATTCGCTATTTAGATAAAAATGGTAGCGTTATTCCGGAAAGTGACAGAGTTTCTCACACAGCTACGGCGCAGATTGAGCTTGTATTTAACAAGGCACTGACAGAGAGTACCGTTAATAAAGACAATATTCGTCTTTATAACGGGGACGCTTTGGTTACAGATTATGAGGTTAGCTATGTAACGTGTGATGAGGCTTACTATGCTGTTATTATCTCCCTTGGCACGCCGCTTGCCCCGTCAACGGATTATAAAATTGTGGCCGGCAGTGATATTGCGGACAGCACAGGCAATACAGCAGGTGACGATACGACCATATGCTTTACAACACTCACTGAAGCGTTTGACGTTTGCAGACAAAGAATTGTTGACAATAGCGGTAGAGACGTTACTGAACTTAGTGGTGGTGATAGTGTTTCACTTGACGTTACCCTCACCAACACCTCTTTGGAAGAAAAAAGTGGCGTTATTCTTCTCGCGGTATTTGAAAATAATAAGATGGTAGGATATTCCATCACACCATTTGCAATTGATCCCGGTACTGTAGGTGAAACTGTGAGTACACAGACGGCGACCATTGATCCGGGAGCGGGCGGAGAGCTTACAGTTTGCCGATACATATGGAATAGCGTGGAGAATATGGATACTCTTTTAAAACAGCAAGATGTTTATTTAAAATAAAAAATCTTAAAATTTTAAGGAGGAAGAATAATATGAGAACAAACAAAAAATGTTTGCCGATACTCCTGGCAGTGCTTATGGTGATGAGCCTTTTGCCTTGCTTTGTTTCGGCAGCAGGAAGCTGGACTGATGAAGGACTTACTGCAACTTCGATAACAAGTATTGTTCCTGCTAAAGGTCATGAAACAGAATTAGCGGTATTTGAATGGTACTATGATTATCCTTCAGACTTTGACCAAACAACGAGATATGGTCTTTATAGTCCCAATGCCTATCGTTATGACGTTATTACCCTTGGCGGTGTTACCGCCTTTAATTGCTCGCCAGCGGCAGTTAGCGATGCGGCGACAAAGATCAGCACACTTGGTGGTCAGAGAATTCATGGCTTAGAGATTGTTAATCTGGCAAATAAGACCAGACGTGTTTGGATTAACGGTGTTGAATACACTACGGGTACCACAACCTCTTCGCTGAATCTTAATGACGATGTTAATCTCATAAACGTGACAGGTACTATCGCTTATGTTGACCCAACACAAAAAGCCCTTGCGGATTTTGATGCCGGCAGATATGCTGCACAGCTTACAAGCAGTGATGCAAACGTGGTTGTTGGCGGCGCAAAACTGAGCAACAATGGGTATGCATTAAACCATACCTTAACCTTATATGAAGAAATGACCGTGGCTACACTAAAGGGCAAGCTTTCGGCATCAACTGGTGCAAACTTCGTAGTTCTTGACGCAGATGGCGTAGCGGCGCAAGATGATAACACAGTAGGTCAGGACTTTGCAGTACAGGTTACGTCTGCAAACAATCAGGTTATTGTTAAGTATAATATTACAGTTACGGACAGAAGCTGGACAGAGGTTGGGCTTACAACAATTGACAAATCAAACGGTACAGCTTTTACGCCTAATGGCGGAGGACACGCAAGCGACGTAGCGGTATTTGAATGGTACTTTGATCTTCCTGAAATTGACCCGAGTGCTGCTACAACGTATTATGGTCTTTGGGAAGGTGGTGGCAACAGATGGCAGGTTGCTACCAGCAGCACAGGTATAACTACTTTCTACGCCCAGTCGGGTGCGAACTTTGAATCTACGGCTAATCCGAAAATCAACACCCTTGGCGGTCAGAGAATTCATGGATTACAGGTTGTTGATTTGACCGGAACGGCGAACCAGCTAAACAGACGAGTTTGGATTAATGGTGTTGAATATCCGAATGTTTCGAAGTCTTGGATGAATCCTAGCGGTTCTGCTAGTTTGAAAAATGTAACGTATGGTACGGTTGCTTATGTTAATGCGACTACAAATCCCGTTGCGGATTTTGATGCCGGCAGATACGCTGCACAGCTTGCAAGCAGTGATGCAAACGTGGTTGTTGGCGGCGAAAAGTTTGGCTCTGAATTCGCATTGAACCATACCTTGACCTTGAAAAAGGCAATGACTGTGGCTGAATTAAAGTCCGCACTTTCAGCATCAACCGGTGCAAGTATCGCAGTGCTTGACGCTGCCGGTGCAGAAGTGCAGGATGATACTGTAGCAGTAACGAAAAACTTTGCAGTTAAGGTTACATCTGCAAACAACCAGGTTATTGTTAAGTATAATGTACCGACAGAGCCGGGAGTCTGGACAGAGGATGCAGTTAAGGATGCGGTAAAGACCTTGACGACAGGTTTAACGCCTAACTATAGCAGCGCAAATGGCGGTCAGTATTTCAACCGCGGAGCGGTATTTGAATGGTCCTTTGATTTTAATGATGAAATTAATAAGGATGGTAATTGGGTAAGCGGAACTCAGACAGACGGAGTAAAATTTTACGGTCTTTATGATGGAAGCACCGGCATCATTGAAGTGGCTACCAGTAACATCGGCATTACCGGCTGCAACGCCGCAAGATCTGCATTTAAAGGTGCTACCCCGCAGGTTGAAACGCTTAGCGGTCAGAGAATCCATGCTTTAGAGATTGTTGACTTGAGAAATGATGGAACTCTGGAAAGACGTGTTTGGATTAACGGTGTTGAATGGGCAGATTGCGGACCTTCTATGATGAAGCTTAATGGCAGCGTTGGATTACTGGGTGGTCTGACAGGTACCTATGCTTTCTTTGAACCTGATACTTATGCCATTGCAGATTTTGACGCCAGCGGTTATGCTGCACAGCTTACAAGTTCTGATTTAGAAAAAGTCTTTATTGGCGGTGCAAACCTGGGCTCTGGAGTTGCATTAAACCATACCTTGACCTTAAAAGAAGAAATGACTGTGGCTAAATTAAAGGCGCTGCTTTCGGCTTCAAACGGCGCAAGCATCGCAGTTCTTAACGCGACCGGCACAGCAGCTCAGGATACTGATACAGTCGGTCAGAACTTTGCGGTACAGGTTACATCTGCAAACGAAAAGGTTATTGTTAAGTATAATATCACAGATGCTGTACCTGTATATACTGAGACAGCAGAAGGAATTGAGGTTTCTGTCTTTACGAGCGGTACTTCAACCTTATATCTTGCGACATATAGTGTCGACGGAGAAGTGATGAAGCTTGAAAAGCTTGCTTTGGGCGTAGTAGATGAAGCTGATCCGACTAAGCTTGTTGCCAAGCTGACGGCTGCGGACATTACTGGCAAAACAGTAAAAGCATTCCATTGGACAAATGGTTTGCAGCCAATTGCCATGAAAGTATACGGGGCCGAATAAGTTTTTATGTTTTTTGCGTGCGCCGCACTCATTTCGGTGTGGCGCACGTAATGCTTATTTAAGGAGTTTGGGTATGAAAAAATGCATATGCGCTTTTCTGTCATGTATTATGGTTCTGCTTGTATGCGGTGCTCCGGCATCAATTAATTCGGTTTGTGCTGCGGAAACAGGAAGCTGGACAGAGAATGTGCTTGTACCAGTAGAAAAAACAAGTAGTTTTACGCCTAATACGGGGCATACAACCGATGCGGCGGTATTTGAATGGTACTTTGATTTTCCAAAAGAACATGACCTGGATGCAGCTGTAAAGTATTACGGCCTTTATGATGGTCATGTTAACCGCTATGATGTCGTTACCAGTAGTACAGGGATTACCGCCTTTGGTGCCCAACCAGGCAATCTCGAAGCAAGTAGTCCCAAAATTAACACACTTGGCGGTCAAAGAATTCATGGATTAGAGATTGTTAATTTGGTTGATAAGAGCAGACGAGTTTGGCTTAACGGCGTTGAATATCTAGAATGTTCAAATTCTTTGATGAATCCTAGCGGTTGGGTTAGTTTCAAGAATGTAACTAAAGGTACTGTTGCTTATGTTAATCCCACAGAATACACCCTTGTTGATTTTGACGCTAGCAGCTACGCTGCGCAGCTTGTCAGCAACGATGCAGATGTTGTTGTCGGCGGTACAAAGCTGGGTTCTGAAATTGCATTAAACCATACCCTGACTTTAAAAGAAGGAATGACTGTGGGTGCCTTAAAGAAAGTTCTTTCGGCATCAAACGGTGCAAGCATCGCAGTATTTAACGCTGCTGGTGAAGTAGCGCCGGATCATGACCTGGCAGGGAAAAACTTTGCGGTACAGGTTACATCTAAAAACGGACAGGTTATTGTTACCTATAATGTTATCGTTATGTATGACATTATGGAGGCCGTCTTGGGGGTATCAAAAGCTACCGTTATAGACAATACAACAGGGACAAGAACTAAAACCTACACATTAGATACCGCTGTGGTTCTAGGCGATTTAGTTATGCTTGAGTATACCTATACAGCCGGACAGTCAGCACATAACAGATATGCTGAAATTGCTTATCCATACCTTAATGCAGGCTGGCGACCTGTTCTGTTTGATACGGAAGGAAACATAACAGCGAATCGCGTTCGTCCTGCTGCGAATGATACATTTTACACGGAAATTGGCGAAATAAGTGAAGGCGAGACCTATCACGTTGCTGCTGTTTTAAAGGCGGGTCAAGAGCACGATGACACGAAAGGGCGGATATATTTAAACGGCGAAATGGTTCATAGCGGTTATATACCGCTTGATTTTACCTCTGGCGGGTTTGATACGATTAATGTTTTACCCGGTGTGAGGGCGGTATTTACAAAGCTGACCGGCATAACGGAACTAGCGGATTTCGACTATTCCAGCTATCGTGCAAGACTTAGCTCAGAGGCTTCTAATGTTACAGTGTCGGATTCAGCTTGTGCAAATTTTACAGTGACTCTTTCAGACAGTTACACTGTGTCGGAGCTTAAAGAAGCTCTTACCACACCTAGTGGCTCGACATTGACCTTTATGTACAACGGGCGCGTTCTGCCTGAGGATGCACCCATTTTGGAAGGAACACGGATATTTGTTCAATCAAAAAATAAAAGGCAGGCACTTTCGTATTTGGTTAATGGGGGAGCTGTGCCTTTTGAAACAATGTATTCTGAGGACCACATGAGTGGGACGATATCAGGGATTTCGAATTTGACAACAATTTCTGATTTTAATGCCGCAATTAATGCTTCAGGTGGCTTCATTGTTAGCGGTGTGTATCTCGGTGAACAGCTGATGGAGAGTGGATATGTTGCTGACAATATGACACTGCGACTCGTAAAGGGAAGCACAATGATAGAATATTCTTTGTCGGTAGAAAATGAAGAAACAGATCGATTAATTAGCTCGGAAAAATATTATATTGACTATGATAATAAAATCATTACAGGGATTTTAAAATATACACCCCTTTCGGCATTGATACAATCGTTTACCTGTAGTGCGGGAACGGAGATTCAAGGTGTTTATGCGGGCACAGAGCAGGTAACGGATAAAATTGTCGAAGATTTATTGACACTTAAGGTTACTTGCAACGGTGCATCAGAGGAATATCAACTACGGATTGTTGACTCTGGCAGGAAAATGCGCGAGGGTGAATCAGGATATTTAATTGATGGGATTTCTGGTGAGGTTATGGGACATACGGTTATGCTTGAGGGAAAGATAAGCATAACAGAAGCAGAAAAAGAAAAGACCGTATTCTTTTATGCTCCGTATAGAACAGAAGATGGGTGTGTTCTGCGTTTTTCAAATGATGGCAATATGTACTTTTGGGGGCATCTGCTTGACAAATGGGAGTCGGGCAAGGAGTATGCTTATACTGTCATGACTGACACCGAGGCGGCAGAGGCAGAAGTGTACATAGACGGAGAAAAGGTGATGGAGCATCTTTATGTGCCGTTTTTTGTGGGGGTAACGAATCCGCTTTATCTGATGGCAAACTTTGAACCTGGAGTGGATTTTGCCTATTGCCGTGTAGCTGCAAAAAATATGACTGAAACGGAAGATAAGGTATATCTTGATAATTTTGAAGTAACATCGGAATTTTTTGCAGTTGAAAATAACACCATCTATATTGCAGGTGATGATTATAATAAAGAGCAGATTCTGGAATATCTTAGTGTAACACGCGGTGCAACGGCAGAGATATATACTGCAGGTGGCGATGTTGTGAATAGCAATGAAAACATTTTGGATGGAATGCGTGTGGTTGCTGAACGCAGAGGGGTAAAAAAGCAGTATGTAATCCGCACACAATCGGAGGGCATTAAAGCTGCTGGCTCGGTGAAGATATATAAAAATGAGATCAGCTCAGAACAGTTTTTAAGTGAAAAGGGAAATATTCCTACGCTCACCGAGGGAGACACACTAATTACCGCGGTGCGTGTTTCAAACTTTAATAGTGAACCTGAGGATATTTGCATTTATGTGGCGGGATATGACGAAAGCGGGTGCTTGCTCGCAGTCGGCACAGGAGAAAGTGAAGTTCCTGCCAATACTGATGGCACTCTCGTAAGTGCATCCCTTGGCGAAGAGCAGCTTGCGGGTGTGAAGACTTTGGGCATATATCTGTGGAACGGCGATTTAACACCGCTCCATAGAGCAGAAATCAGGGTACAGCCTGACGTGAACCGTTTGGATGATTACATAGCTCGTGAAGAGGCACCGAATATAATTACCTCTACACTTGTTCATCCTAATTATAAAGGGTTGATTTACGAGGAAAACGGAGAAAATGACATACAGCTTATGCTTCGTGTGAATGCACCATCGCTTCCTGAGGGTAAGACGCTATCAGATTATCGTGTGAAAATTATTATTTCAGATTCGCAGGAAAACATCATTTTACAAAGCAGTGAGGATGCTATAACCGCAGAAATGAATGTAACCTTTTCCTCAAAGCATTTAAAGCTGGGGGATTATGTGTTAAAGGCTTCACTCATTGAAAAAGCGACTGCGACGGAGATAGATTACAACATATGGCCACTGCGAAAAAGAAGCGGAGATATTTCACAGCTTTCCTCGTATGTGGATGAAAATGGAAGATTTATAAAGGACGGGAAGCCGAAGTTCTACATTGGAATGTATGGGTGTTATAGAGGTGAAAACGGACCTTTATCGCCGGAACAAATTGATTCATTCAAAGACAACGGTGTTGATGGTGTTATGCCGACTCACATTGAGTGGGCATTCCGGACAGAACCAACTTGTTATTCCAGAGAGTGGCTCGATAAATTCGACGAGAGCGGCGTGGATGTGTATGCTGATATGAGCGTGTTTTTGGAGGATGAAGCTAACAGGGTTAACTTTAACTTAACATGCATTGAGGATGAGAGACACGAGATTGAGAGAAGAATCAAGATACTTAAGGATTATCCTGCTGTTGCTGGCTATTATATAGGGGATGAGGAGAGGCCTGAGGCCAGCGACAAGCTTCGTTGGCATACAGACATTGTATCCATGACAGATTTTGAAAAGCCAACCTTTTATATGGACTATCGCGGAGGAGCCCATAATGTGTTCCAGCATAATGCAAGTGCAGATATTATGGGACTTGACCATTATCCTATTACATATAATCAGGATGACACAGGCATAAATGCAATAGAGAAATATACGAAATATATGACGGATAATTTTATCAATAAGCCTGTGTGGATGGCGCTACAGAATAGCAATCGTGGTCTATGGACTTCTGAATTGACAGGAGCGCAGACTCCCAGCGAAAAACAGCAGAGAAATATGGCGATGCAAGCTGTTTGTGGCGGAGCTACGGGCATATGGTGGTACGGCTATAGTGAACTTTTGACAGAGACACAGCTTGATCCTGAGAAAAATCCAAATCTTGCTGCAAGAGTGGACCAAGTTACGGATTTAAACGAGCTGGTTGGCAGAACTATGGGTGTTAACCGGTTGTTCGCACGCTTAGGAGATATCATTATGTCGAATGAGGAACCACCACAGATATCAATAGAATGTGCAGATGCTTCGAAAGTTCAGAGCATTGTTAAACGCTATAACGGGAAGAGCTATATTTTCGTAGTAAACACAAGCATTTTTGACCAGACGGTATCTATTACCGCCAGTGGTGCAAGGAGTGTAAAGAATATCTATACCGGCGAAAGCTATGATGTGGACAGCCAAGGAAAATTTACTGCGGTTTTGGAAAATATAGGTATTGGTGTGTTTGAAATTGAGCAGGATGATTACCTGTCTCATGACTCAACTCTTAAAAATCTTTCTTTATCGTGTGGTGAGGATAGTTTGTTGGTTACCTATGATGAAAATGGTGATATGGTGATCAATGTATCGGAAGATAGCAATGAAATAACCTATGCCGCCCAAATCAATGCAAAAGCGACACTTCGTGTAAACGGAGCTATAGCGGAACATACAGGGACAATCAGTGGGGATGGTGCTACCTTCTGTGTTATTGCCGAGGACGGAAGCGAGACAGAGTATCACGTTTCAATTTGTAAAAATTAAATGATGTGTAGTAATAAATTCATTTTATAAGGAGAGAATCTGCATATGAATATTTCAGGAATTATTAAGAAAATTAAAACTACGGTAGACAACCACAATTTGGACGAAGAAGGCAAGTATGCCCGCTGGCTGTGGCAAAATGAAAGAGGAACCCGGGATTTGGGGTTAGATGAATATGGATGTGCAGATGCGGCAAATATTTTGTATACCATTGGCGAGTTTCCATCCGAGCCGGAAAAGCGCGCGAAGTGGATTGAAACACTGCAGAGCTTTCAGGATCCGGAGACTGGGTTGTTTAAGGATGTTGAAAACATACATCATCCTTTCCACACAACCGCACAATGTGCGGGTGCACTGGAGTTGTTTGACGCAAAGGTAAAGTATCCGCTTACGGCAATGTTTAAGTATAAGGATAAGGAAGAGCTTTACAAATTTCTGGATGACCTGAATTGGGCAGGGAGTCCGGCGATGCAATCACATCAAGGGGCAGGATTGTTTGCTGCTATGGTTTTGACTAAATCTGTGTCGTATGAATGGGTGTGCGATTATATTGACTGGCTTTGGGACAATGTGGATCCTGTTACGGGCTTATGGAGAAAAGGTTGTATTGATGATGAGAAATTGTCGGTGCATTATCATATAGTAGGAAGCTTCCATTATCTCTTTTGCTGTGAACACTACCATAGACCAATCCGTTATCCGGAAAGGGTTATTGATACTTGTATTGAGCTTTATAGAGAAAAAAGGCTTGGCGATAAAGGTGTGGATAGCGATTTCTTTGGCCGATACATCCGCTATATTGAGATGGATTGGACATATATGCTAAACCGAGCAAGTCGACAGACTGCGCACAGATTTAATGAAGTTAAGGAATGCCTCAGAGAGTTTTCAAAGGGGTATATTGAGTTTCTTAGTGGTATTGATGAAAAAACAGATGATGGTTTCAATGATCTTCATAGACTGTTTGGAACGGTATGTGCGTTAGCAGAACTGCAGCAGGCACTACCCGGCGAATTGGAAACAGAGAAGCCTCTTAAATTAGTACTTGACAGAAGACCTTTTATTTAAAGAAACATTACCTATTTTGTTATTAAGAAAAAGGAGACTATGTAACAATGGATGCAAAAATAATAGAACAAAACAGGACCTGGCTCGATGAGGTATGGGAAAAAACGGACAAAAAATTAAGTCGTATGGCTGTAAAAAGCAGAGGAAAGATTCCCTATACCACCACAGAAGACGGGGAACATAACGACTACAGCATAAATGCTCCAGGATGGTGGACGAATGGATTTTGGCCGGGCCTTATGTGGCTGATGTATCATGGTACAGGCAACGAAGAATATAGAAAAACAGCAGAAATTTCTGAGGAGCTTATGGATGATGCGCTTCGCGATTTTGACATTTTACACCATGATGTAGGCTTTATGTGGCACATTATGAGTGGAGCCAACTATCGCCTCACTAGCAATAAAGAATCCCGTGTACGCAATCTGTATGCGGCATCAGTACTTGCTTCACGATATAACATAGACGGTGGATATATCCAGGCATGGAATGGTAAAGCCGTTAAAGGGTGGTCGATTATTGACTGTATGATGAACCTTGCGCTTTTGTATTGGGCATCAGATGAAATAGGGGACTCACGTTTTGCTAAAATTGCTTTACGGCACGCGGAAATGTCCCTCAGAGACCATATCCGTCCTGATGGTAGTGTTAATCATATTGTTGAGCACGACATAGAAACAGGCGAGGTTGTTAAAGTACATGGAGGTCAGGGGTATAATGCAAGCTCCTGTTGGTCAAGGGGACTGGCTTGGGCGATTTACGGCAGCGTGATTTCCTATGTATATACACATCATAAGCAGTTTTTAGATGCTGCGATTAAAACGGCAAACTATTTCATTGTTCATGCAAAGCGAACAGACTATAAAACTGTTGTGGATTTTAATGCCCCGTTAGAGCCGATATATTATGATGCAGCAGCGGGTGTGTGTGCAGCTTGTGGCATTTTAGAACTTTCCAAATATGTATCTGAAGCAGAGGCGGCTGTTTATACCCAGGAGGCAATCAATTTGCTAAAGGCGACGGATAAGCACTTTTGTGATTACTCCGAAAAGAACGATGCTCTGGTGCTCATGGGAACAGTAGAGTACCCACATAAGAGCATGGATGGTGTACATATGCCCCTTATTTACAGTGACTTTTTCTTTGCGGAAGCTCTGCTAAAACTAAAGGGCGATGACTTCTTTATTTGGTAAATAATATGATAGTTTAATGCGTTATTTAGCAATTTTATAGTACCATGAACCTTTGAAAACTAATGTCAATAGGAGAACAAATATGGAAAAGCATATGGATTTTGAGAAGAAAATGTATGAGGTACATAAACCAAATCGATTTAATTATCAAGCTGATCAACGGCTAAGTGGCTGTAAAATAACTTCAGAATGGACAATTGTCTATCCCCAAAGTGCTGGTAGTGTTATTAAAAATGCAGCGAAGGATTTACAAGATTATTTTCTTGTTTCAATGAATATATCTTTGGCACTTATATGTGGAGAGAATGCCACAGAAAAATCAATTTTTATCCATGAAGATACAAGCCTGGAGGAAAGAAGCTTTTCTATTGATGTGTCGGATAGGATTATTATTACAGGAACTGACGAACGGTATACAGCACAGGGTTGTTTTAATTTAGAAGATGAGTTAAACTTGAATGAAGCACCCGTATTTGAGGTGGGGACGATTAAGCGTAAAATGCGTTTTTCTTATCGCTCCATCTGCTCCGGTATGGATAGGTGCGCCTATCCTGATGAGCATCTTAATATGATTGCACATTCAGGGATGACGGCGATTGGGTTAAAAATTGGCGGAATTTTAGAAGACACCAAAGTCCTTGAACGAACGATAGATATTGTAGAACGCGCTTCACATTATGGCTTGGATGTATATTGTTTTCCGCCTTTTAAAAACACGGTCCATCCCGAGGAAGAGGGCGCATTTGAGCATTATGATAATATGTACGGTAAAGTTTTTGAACTATGTCCAAAGCTAAAGGGTTTAATCATTGCGGGTGAATGCTGTGAGTTTCCATCAAAGGATGAAAGAACGACAGGAAAAAGCTGGCGTGAATCTCTTGACGATGTAAAGCCAAGTCCGGGGTGGTTTCCTTGTCGAGATTATCCGCGCTTTATTTCATTGTTACGGGATGTTATTAAATCTCATTCTAAGACTGCGGAATTAGTTTTTTGGTCATATAACTGGGGTTTTGAGGAGCAATCATTACGAGAGGAACTTTTGAGAAATGTTCCGGATGATATTACCATGATGGCAACTTTTGAAATGTTTGAAAAGATAAATGTTGCGCCTGAAATTGAAGAAATCACAACGGATTATACATTGTGGCAGATTGGACCGGGAAAGTATTTCACAACGGAATCGGAGATAGCAAAAGAACGGAATATTAAGATGTATGCCATGACGAATACGGCTGGTAATACATGGGATATTGGCGGCATTCCTTATATTCCGGCTCCGCAACGATGGATTGAACGGTGGCAGGCTGTTTGCAACGCACAGGATACACTAAGACTAGATGGTGTTCGAGAATCTCATAACTATGGGTATTGGCCTTCTTTTATTACGGAAATGGCAAAGTATGCCTATATGGTGCCGCAGGTTGATTTAGGAGAACTTCTAGAGAGAATTATAATAAGAGATTATGGTCGAGAAAATCTTGCTGATGTTTTAAAGGCTTATGAATTGTTTTCAGAAGGCATGAGCCATTGTGTATCTACGAATGAAGACCAATATGGTCCGGCAAGAGTGGGACCATCTTATCCTCTGTTCTTTAAATATTGGGAGTTGATACCTCCTTGCCCTGTCAGTGGCAGAGCAGTAAATTATGAAGCATATCCTATTTATACATATAATTTGGACAGAACCGAAAAGCTTCTATACGAAACGGACGAGTATGAAAAAATGGCAGCTCTGTTCGCAGAAGGGTGTGAGATTCTTTCCAAGATTGTTGATACAGTAGAGGAGCCAAAGAAAAAAACGGTACAACATGTTTTGGAGGTAGCATCTTATATTCGCAATAATGCAATCACTGTTTGTCATGTTAAAAAGTGGCATTATTTAAAAGGCCAGTTGGGAGTGTATGTTGATGCTGCACCGACTTGGGTTGGTGGCAGAAAGCATATGGAGGATGCCAAAAAAGCAATCAAACCTTTAATACCTGTGAGCGATACAACACCGGTAGTTAAAAAGTTGATAGAAATTCTAAAAGCGGAAATAGAGAATGCTCAAGATACAATTCCGCTCTTAGAAGCTAATTCCCGTTTGGGGTATAATCAAGAATATGGTTATAGCTGTACAAAGGAACAAATTGAGTGGAAAATTAAAATGGCAGAAAAAACTCTTAAAGAAGAGTTGTTACCACTTTTGGCATAAATAATTTTATAAATTTTCATGTGCAACGAAGTGGTCTATATAGCGAGGAGTATTTACTAAAATGAAAAAAACAGAAAATCGAAGTAGAAAATTTAATTATGCTTGGGTAAATGTAGCACTTTGTTTTATGATGATTTTTACCTGCCTCGGTTTTTGTAGTTCAGGAAAAAGTCTTTACACAGCAGCCGTTACCAACGCTCTCGGTATTAGCCGCAGCGCCTACGCCATTGGTGACAGCTGTCGTTATATTGCCACTGCGATCTTAAACTTGTTTTTCGGTTCTCTGCTCTTACGTTTCGGCCCGAAGAAATTAATTGGCGCTGGTTTTATTTGCTTGATTTCTTTTGCATTAATTGGCTCATACACAACTAGTGTTTTTGGTTTTTGTATGGCTGGCACTCTTTTGGGTGTTGGTCTTGCATGGACGACGACCAGTATGGTAAGTTCCATCATCTATAAATGGTGTCCTAAAAATCAAGGAACTATTATGGGCGCAGTTCTAGCATCAAATGGTCTAGGTGGTGCTTTGTCAGCACAGATCATTACACCTATTATTTATCAGGAGGGGAATCCTTTTGGTTATCAGAGCTCTTATCGGTTGGTAGCTTTGATTTTGACAATTGTTGGTTTGCTGGTTGTTGTTTTATTGCGAGAAAATCCTAAAAACATAGATGATGTAACTACGGCAACTATCCCTAAGAAAAAGGTTAAAGGTGAAATCTGGTCCGGAATGGGATTTTCCGATATTATCAGAAAAGGGTATTTCTATCTAGCAACAGTTTGTATTTTTTTAACCGGAATGTGTCTACAAGGTCTCAGCGGGATTGCTGTTCCTCATATGACAGACATTGGCATTGACCCAACTTTTGTTGCAACCCTTTTGACTTTCTCTTCTCTGCTTTTGGCGGCATCAAAGTTTTTGACAGGCTTTTTATTTGACCATTGCGGACTAAGAATTACAATGAATATTTGTTTAATAGCAGCACTTCTTACTATAACAGTTTTGATATTTATAACAGATTCACCGATTGGAAAATTCTTTGCAGCGTCGTACACGATATTGCAACCGATTGCTCTCCCCTTAGAGACAATTATGCTCCCCTTATATGCCAGTGGACTTTTTGGTCAGCGCTCTTTCAATAAGGTTCAGGGGATTTTTCTGGCAGTGAACACAGCCGGCTATGCCGTCGGTGCTCCTGTTTGCAATCTATGCTTTGATTTCTTTCACTCCTATATTCCTGCCTTTGCTATCGGCGGAATTGTCATGTTGTTTGTTGCTATTTCCATGCAATTTGTTTTCAAAGCAGCAAGCAAAGAAAAAAGAGTCATGTTGCAACTAGAAGATATACATAAACAAGCTGAAATAGAAGCCTAGATTTTATAATGTGCACATGTTAGAACACTATTTTAAACTTATAGGAAATAAGGCTATTAACTGATTCAAGAATTATTAATAATTTAAATTTATATTTTGGAGGTAAAAAATGAATAATTTAAAAGTGGGCTTTGGTCGTACAAATATTAATCCACCAATGGGTATTTCTATTAGAGGTTATTATAAACCGCGTTATGCCGAAGCAATTTTGGATGATTTGGAAGTAAATGCGCTTGCTCTTCAGTGTGGAGTAGATAAAGTTATTCTTATTTCTGTTGATCATTGCGGTATTGAACAGAAGCTTTCAACTGAGTTTAGAAAGGCTGTAAGTGAAGTGACTGGTGTTCCGGAGGGTTGTATTTATCTTTCTGCAACCCATACTCACACAGGTCCACAGATGACATTTTCTACGGAAGATGAGCTTGTTAAAGAGTATACAAGCTTTGTTAAACGCCGTATAGTAGATGCATCAAAGTTTGCTGTTGACGATTTAAAAGATGCAAAAATGGGATATGGTCAGGGCAAGGCTCCTAATGTAGCCTTTATTCGCCGTTATGTTATGAAAGATGGCAGTGTTATGACAAATCCAGGGGTGAATAATCCGGATATTGTTCGTCCCGTTGGCGAAACCGATGAAAGTGTTAGTGTGTTACGCTTCGATAGAAAAGATGCAGAAACTATTGTTTTTGTTAATTTTGCAAATCATCCTGATACTGTAGGCGGTAATAAGATTTCTGCTGACTGGCCTGGACTTTTAAGAAAAAATGTTGAAAAAATACTTGATGGCACAAAATGTATTTTTTTCAATGGGACTCAAGGGGATGTAAATCATGTAAATGTTCATCCAAAGCAGGGCGATTTAAATAATATGTTTATAGATTTTGATGATGTTGCCAGAGGCTATTCTCACACTGAGTATGTGGCACGAGTGGTAACTGGTGGTGTTCTGCAAGCATATGATAAAGTCAATTATATTGATATCAATCAACTGAACTCAGATTATAAGATTATAGATGTACCTTCTAATAAAATTGATCCAAAAGATCTTCCTGAAGCTCATCGCATTAATAATCTACATAACGAGGGTAGGGACAATGAACTTCCTTATGAAGGAATGATGCTGACAACAATTGTTGCTGAGGCTGCAAGAATGGTGCGTCTTGAAAATGGACCCGATGCGTTTGATATGCGTCTTTCGGCACTTTCTATGGGGCCCGTAGCCATTATCGGTATTCCGGGAGAAGCTTTTTCAGGTGTTGGAAAGGGATTGAAGGAAACAGGCGGTTTTGACATGATTATTCCTTGTGGCTTGACTAATGGTTATGAAGGCTATTTTCCTATGCAGGATTCTTATGATGAGGGTGGCTATGAGGCAAGAGGTTCGAAATTCAAGGCAGGTGTTGCTGAATTCATCATTGCTGAAGGAAAGAAACTTTTAGCAAGCCTTAACAAATAACCTCGTAGATAATGAAAATGCATTAAGTTTGTCAAACCAAAACTTTTAATTGGAGGAATAACTATGAGTTTTAGTATGGAATTTGGATATCCAAGAGAAGCAGAAAGAGCAAAGGCAGAAAGATGGCCGATCCTAATTCCGGTTGGCACAATGGAATATCACAGCACCCATTGTCCGTACGGATGTGATACTTTAGTGGCGTTAGGAGTAGCCAATGCCATTGCTGAGAAAATAGATGCTGTTGTAATGCCGCCCATCTGGTATGGTGTGGCAAGCTATGCTGTCGGCGGTCCGGAAAAAAATACCATTCATGTTGATTGCGATACCTTTGAAGCATATATGTATGCTATTTTAAAATCCTTGTTTATGAGCGGATTTAACAGAAACATTCATTTAATTATTGCTCATCAGACAGAGGATTATCTGCCTATGACATTAGCTTGTATGAAAGCAGCTAAAAAACTGACCTTTGAATATTTAGACGAAACCAAAGGCTATGGTTGGTGGGGTAAAAACGAAAATAAAGAATTTTATGAGAAGCTTTCGGCTGAGGATAATCCCTGGAACTGGATTCGGGTATTCCGTTGCGCCAGTGACTCTGGTTTGCCGGGTGACCATGCTGGTATTTATGAATGTTCTTTATTAGAAGCGTTATACTCTGGCACAATTAAATTAGATAGAATGGTAGAAACTGATGATTGGTTTGCGGAAACCGCCAGAAATATGTCCGATGAAGATGGCAAAAAACAAGTTGAAAAGATTGTGGAAGCTTTTATTAAAAAGTTACATGAATAAGAGGAGATGCTGTTAAAGGAAAAAGACCTTTCACAAATTCTACTTTTTTCTATTATATCTGTGATATGCCATGGCATATCACAGTCATATCAGATACATGACAGAAAAAACAATGCAGTTTTTAGAAAAAATGTATACTGTACTGCAAAGATGTATCAAAATTTGATATGCCTAAACAAAGAGAAGAGAAATGTAAGCTGATACTTTTTTGATGCTGTAGCAGACGGAATCGTTAGAAACGGATGCGACCGTATGTGAAATTGATGCTCATTTCAGGCATAATTATTTGAATCACAAGACCACGCACCGTCA
The DNA here is from genome assembly GCA_045541035.1 of Clostridia bacterium. Lineage (GTDB taxonomy): Bacteria > Bacillota > Clostridia > Christensenellales > QALW01 > UMGS1322. The sequence continues at coordinate 37,192 of JAZQII010000016.1, forward strand.
TCAGAAATATAATCTAAAATTACTAAAATTTGCTATTGATGCTCAAAAAAGTGAAGATTGCCGCTCTTGAAAATTGGCAATAAAAAATGGCTCAAACCCAGTGTTTGAGCCAAATATATTGGCAGGGGTAGAAGGACTCGAACCCTCAAGAACGGTTTTGGAGGTCATGTCAAATAAAAAGGACTGTCGCCAATTTCCGTACTGTTGAGCCGTTTGTA
>JAZQII010000017.1:0-39508 GCA_045541035.1 Clostridia bacterium
AGGCGTAGAAATGGTAATGCCCGGTGATAACATCACAATGAGCATTAAGCTTATCACAGAAATCGCTATCGAAGAAGGTCTCCACTTCGCTATCCGTGAAGGTGGTAGAACTGTTGGTGCTGGTATTGTTTCATCTATTATCGAATAATTCAGTAAACGAAACTGATAACTCGTTGCAACCACAAAAGTCCTGCGTTTCGCAGGACTTTTTGTTTACTGTGTCGCAATAACCATAAAAGCTCAGTCATTTACCGTTTTGTAAACTCCTTCGCTTTTAGAACATTGCTCCTTGTCTTGCAACGCTTCTCAGCTTCGTTTGCAATAGAATAAAGCGATATGTTGTATATAGTTTTGGAGTTTCTGAACGAGTACAAAATTCGTTGCAAACATAAAGACCTGCTATTTGGCAGGTCTTTATTTACTGTGTTACGCGCGGTATAATCGCGCAGTTACTTACGCTTATGTAAGCGCCTTTGCGCTTAACCGCGCGTGCCTTGTCTTGCAACGCTTTTGAACTCGTTATGTTTCGGATAGATCATAGAGCAATATCAAATCAATATTTCACTACAAACACAAACCCCCGAAAAAATTTCGGGGGCATATTTTATTCTTCGATAACAAATAAATTATCGTTGTCCGTATAGCGGTATTTGTGAATTTCTGAAGCGAATTCTTTTGTTTCTAAAAGGCGCAGGTCGCGGGAAAAATAGAAAGTGCCGTCTCCCATTGATGATATACCCGTTTGTCCGTAGGGGAACATTGAGCCGTAGACGCCTTTTTCATCATATTCACCCATTTTTGCGGAAGTGAGAACGAGCCCTTCTTCACCCTTTCTGCCTGAAAGCAATGATTTTTTCGGTGAAACGGTGCCGTCAATAAAGTACATGAGATAATTTTTAAATTCAGGCTTATTTCCGTGATATACGGCTACAAACCAAGTTTTCAAAAATGGATCGTATTCAAGGTTCTGAATACCGAAATTGGTGTTGCCCGTATAAAAGAAATATCTTTCTTCGTATTTTTCGGGACCTGAATGATGTGGCGCAACCTGATTAAGTGATTGACCGAATTTTTTGAAAATTGATATATCGTATTGGAGAATTACCTGATAGTCGTTATCGGTTCGGTCAGTTTCTAAATATATGCCGTAAGCCACCATGATTTTTTCTTCTGTTCCGCCAAAAACGGGACCTATTGAAGTGCCGTCAATACCGCTGCAACCGTAGCGGTGTTTTTTATCGGAAACTTCGTCGGTTGAAGAATAATCAAGAACAACGTCTTTAAGATAAACCGCTTTCATAACGTTATCCTTTTCGGCATCCATATTCATTTTTGTTATTGAGGCGCAATCAAATTCCACAAGATAAAAAGCATCTTCATCGGAAATTTGCTTGCCCGTCATTTTCATTATACCTGAACCGATTATATCGTGCTTTAATTCCAATGAACCGTAGATTTTATTTCTTTTACCATCAAAGGAAATACAACCTAAATGACCTGCAAGGTTTATAACGCTGCCCACAGCGTTGCCTGAAAAATCGGTTTTTAAGAGCATGGTGGTAAAAGCGAAATAGACAAATCCGTTTTCCTTATCCACCTGAACACCCTGTATATGACCTTCATGGCACCCGCCGCTATAAACTGATAAAGGTAAGTTTTTCATAAATAAATCACCCCAAATCAATCATGTGAATAAATCTCATAAATGTAAGACGTGAACGTGAGAAAGCGGCATAGTAGAGAATAGTATCTTTTAAATCCTCGCTTAATCCGATATCTGAAAGCGTGCAAGGACAACCGACACTCTTTAAGACTTCGCGCATCTTGTTGCCGTCAGGTAACTGATTGATAATTTCTTTTATCTGGGGAAGTTTTGAAATTATCATATCTCTTGTAATATTTTCAAGGGGGTTTTTAGCATTCTCCTTGAAAATTCCGGGGGCAATATCTTTAAACATGGCTTCAATTTTGTCTTTGGGAAGTTCGTTATTATTGGTAATTCTGTCTTCAAGGTTATCTAAAGCCATTACTTTATGATATAAATCGCAAACCATGGCAAGACCGACGCCAACTTTTTCACCGTGTAAGGCATCATTTTCTTCATTTACAACGTTCATCTCAATGAAGTGTGAAACGTGATGTTCGCTTCCTGATGCAGGGCGTGAGTAGCCCACCATCTGAATTGCCGCACCTGAAAGGATAAGACCGTACATAAGATTTTCAATTGATTCGTATTCGCGGTTGTTAATACCGTCAATATTTTCCATAAGGTCGTCAATTACCTGATATTCAAGGTCAACAACTTTTTGGCAGATATATTCGCCCGTAATAAGAGTTGTGATCTTCCAATCTGCTAAAGCAGTATATTTTCCCAAAAGATCGGCAAAGCCTGATGCGATAAGGCGCTTTGGTGAAGCAGCAAGAATTTCCGTATCGGCGCAAACTGCAATGGGGCAGGTGGCAGGAGTTGTTACTTTTACGCCTTCTAACGTCATTGCGGCAACGTTGGAAACAAAGCCGTCAACGCTTGGTGCGGTGGGAACGGAAATAAAAGGAATACCCATTTCGTGTGCAACGTAGCGCGTTATATCGTGAATAGTTCCCGAACCTACTGCAAGCAAAAGTTCGCAAGGATTTTTTAAACCTGCTTTAACAGTTTCAACTGCCTTTTCCGTTGCATGAAGATGATAGGGGTTAAGCACTACAGAATCGGTAATCTTACATAATTTTTCTACCTTTTCCCCTGCAACTTTATAGGTGTTTTCATCGGAGATCATTGAAACGTATGAAAAATCACCGATAAAAGAGATGAGTTCAGGCAATTCATTTAACGCGCCTGCCTTTAAAATGATTTTTTTCATGGGAACTTCGTGATCCCGTCCGCAGGGACAATTTTTTATGCCTTTTAGTATTTCTGAAAATCTATCCATATTTTTCTCCTTATAATTGACACAATTTGTTTCTGCATATATAATATAACTAATAGGTAAAATTTGCAAGTATCGGCGTAAAAATAGACAAATGAGCAAATTATCAGAGGAAAGTGAGCAAATAATGAGCAATTCTGCCAGACAGAACTCCATAATGGAGATACTCAAAAGTGAAAAGTTTGCCCGTGTAAACGAACTGTCACAGATTCTTTACACAAGCCCATCAAGTATCAGGCGCGATCTTAACAGCCTTGAGAAGAAAGGTCTTGTTAAGCGAAACCATGGCGGAGTAGTTCTTGCTGAAGGGTATATCGGGGTACCGTCCTTTGACGTGCGCGTTAAGAAAAATATGGTAGGCAAAAAGCGTTCGGCATCTAAAGCGGCATCTCTTTTAAGGGATAATATCAGCGTAATGATAGACGGATCATCGTCAACTTCCATATATATGCTAGAATATATCAAGCAGTATAAAAACATTACGGTTATATCCAACAACATGAAGGTTGTTTCCGATGCGTCTGAAAACGGAATAAAGGCGATCTGCCTTGGCGGTGAAGCACAGTTAAGATCAAACGTGCTTCTTGGCGCTTATACAGTTGAGTGCGCAAAAAATTTTTACCCTGATATTTTGTTCTTTTCATCACAATATATTGATGATGAGGGAAATATAACCGATTATTCCCTTGATGACGTTGTTTTAAGAAAAGCAATGATATCCAATGCAAAGATATCTGTGTTTCTTTGCGACGGCGATAAAATGGGCAAAAAATCCGTTCATAAACTGTGTAATATAAGTCAGGTGGATTACGCCGCCTTTGATGTTGACGCAGAAATTTTCAAAGACAGGACAAAGATATTATGAAAGACCTTTATATAATTTTTTCATCAACACCATATAAAATCGGCAAGTTCATAAGAACGTTCACCGGTGAGGAATACAATCACGTTTCGGTTATGTTTGACGAAAATATGGCACAAGCTTACAGTTGCGGAAGAAGGCATATCGACACACCCTTTTGGGGCGGACTTATAAAAGATTCCGTCAGCAGATACGAATATAAAAACGTGAAAGCGAAAATCAACGTCTGCAAGGTTCAGGTCGAAGATGAAAAATATGAAAAAGCACTTGTTATCGCGCAAGAGATGTATAAAAATAAAGACCTTTACATCTACAATCTTTTCGCCGCGGGAGTATCCCTTTTTAAACGTCGGCTTTTTATTGAGAATACTTATACCTGCGTGGAATTTTGTGTTTTCCTTTTAAGTATGATGTTTGAAAAAATTGATAAAAACGGATTTTATACGGTGTGCAGTCTTTATGATGAATTTAAAGAATATTCAATTTATAAAGGCGAATTTAACATTCAAGGTAACCCTGATGAAGATTTCACCAAACAAAAAGGAATAAAGATGTCGTTTGTTGGCGCGGTAAGTACGGTGCGCGAACTTATAAAAAGAATGAAGCAGGCAAAAGCATGAAAGAAAGAATTTTTAAATATATGATATTATCCGTAATAATTGCGGTTACGGTATTTTCGGTTTTTATATGTGTTATCCCTAATATTGTAGGGCTGATTTCAGGCGTTGTTTTAGGCGGTGGTTGCGGTATTCTTGCAGGAAATCTCTTTTCCAAAAGAATTGTCAAAGCTTTAACCGATATTGATCCTGATGACGTTGATCCTGATGAATGCGATAAGGAAATAAAACCGATTTTAAGAAAGATCGTCAGGCAGGAAGCACTTGTTTCAAGGCAGATTTATGAACTTAAACGCAGGCAGGAAGAATTTTTTGCAATAACTGAAAACATGGCGGAAGGACTTATCGTTGCCGATAAAAGCGGAGAGATAATTCTTTCAAACACCCGCGCAAGAATGATGCTGTTAGATGGCGGAGATGCCAACGGAGTTTTTGAATTTTCTCAAAACGAAAACTTTGTTTCAACGGTAAAATCAGCGCTTTCAGGCACCGTTGCCCAAGCAGAATTTACTATGCCCGGAAAGGTTTACAGAGTTTATGCAAACCCTTTAATAACCGATAATGAGCCAACGGGTGCGGTTATCCTCGTTTCAGATAAAACGGAAGAAGAATTAAGGGAGACTATGCGCAGGGAGTTTACTTCCAACGTTTCCCATGAACTGAAAACACCTCTTACTTCCATTTACGGAATTTCAGAGATCCTTGCAGGCGGAATAGTAAAAAATAAAGATATTCCCAAGTTTGCAAAAAGTATTCATGATGAATCGGGACGGCTTATTACTCTTGTAAACGATATTATCAAACTTTCACAGATGGATGAAAACTCCATTATGGAAGAAAAAGATGCAATAAACGTTCTTCAGATAGTTAAAAACGTTTGTGCCCGTCTTGAAAAAGTTGCCGAAAGCAAAAACGTTAAAATTAAGGCAAAAGGCGATGAAGCATACATCTTCGGCATAAAAGGTATCGTTGAAGAAATGATCTATAACCTTGCCGATAACGGAATAAAGTATAATAAAGAGGGCGGAAAGGTAACCGTTGCCGTTACAAAAAAAGAAAACCGCGTTATCGTATCAGTAAAAGATACGGGTATCGGCATTTCTAACGAACATATGGGCAGAATTTTTGAGCGTTTTTACCGCGTTGATAAAAGCCACTCCAAGCAGGTGGGCGGAACGGGACTTGGTCTTTCCATTGTAAAACATGGCGCAAGTTTTCACGGTGCGCTTATTGACGTTCAAAGCACACCTAACAAGGGTACTGAAATTAGAATTAGTTTTAATGAGTATAAATAAAGGTTGAAACTTAACGTTTCAACCTTTTTTACATAAATATTATCTGTCCTATTTTTCTTACAAAGGTGTTTTTCCAAAAACCGTATTTAAAAGCGGAAGAAAGTCTTTTTATTTTTCCGCGGTCAAGATTTTTTGCATATTCGGAAATTATTACATAGTTTTCGCCAAGTTCGTCTTTATATGTCTCTGCAATTTCGCGAGCCTGAATAAACGTTGACTTTATGCTTTCTTTGTTCTTTTTAATTTGCGTTGCCTTTTTCATAACGTAAGAAACTTTGCCTGCATCTTTTGCACCCACTTCGTTGTTTCCGTGCTGACGGTAAAGAATCAACGGCTCGTCAACAAAACCCACAAAACCCGTTGCAAGGCAAAGAATTGCCAGGAACCAATCGTGCATAAGCATATTTTCAGTATCCTGCTTTTTTAAAGCAAGGTCTCTTAAAGCACCGTTTATCATCATGGTACAGCCGGTAACGTTATTCTGGATAAGCGTGTTCTCAAGAGTCTGGGTTTTTGATAGTTTCTGCATTGAAAACATTGAATCGGAAATTAAAGAAAGGTTTTTGTCAACGACGAAAAGATCGGTATGAACAAGAGCAGGCTTTTCTTCACTTTCAATTTCAAGCATCTTGTTGAGCGATTTCTGAATCTTTTCATTTTTCCACACGTCATCATGATCACAGAACATATAGTAATCTGCTTTTGGCGCGTTTTTTAATAAAAACCAAAAGTTTGCCTGAGCGCTTTTTAGTGGCGTTTCGCTTTTTATTATGGAAATATTTTCGTGATCCTTTAAATATTCTTCTAAAATTTTTACGGTGGAATCCTTTGAAAAATCATCGGAAACCGTTATGGAAATATTTTTATAAGTTTGGTTAAGAATACTGTCAAGTTGCTCACGTATGTACTTTTCACTATTGTATGTCGCAAGTAAAACGGCTATTTTTTTATTCATATTACACCTCATTAGTATGATATTAACATAAAGATGAAATATAGTCAATAAGTAAAAATAATGTGAAAAGTAATACTTTTTTAATAAAATGTGTGTACAGATAGGGAAAAATGGTGTATAATAACAAAGATGAAAATTCCAAGGAGAGTATTCAAATGATTTTCGATACACGTGATAATGTTAGTTTGTGGCTGCGGATAATCGCAGTTGCTCTTACAATAGCAATATTGATAACGGGCGGTCTTGTTGTAGCCTGGGATGCTTTTTTCGGAAGAATGACCGATGGCAACGGTTTTGATGCCACCATTGGTTCGGATATAAATTCTTCTACCATTATTGAAGGCAATCAGAGCGGAGATACAAACGTTGATATTGATGGTGAGGACGTTCCCGTTGATCCTGATGATCACGGCTCAAGCGTTATTGCCAGCGAAACGATTCATCCCGAAGTTCTTTCAAATCTTAAAGCGAATATGAAAAGTTGGATGAATAACGGCGATCCCGTTCGTGACAGTAACGTTATAAACATTCTGTTTATCGGTATGGAAAATAATGATGATAACGGAAAACCCCAAAAACTTTCCGTAAACGGACGAGCAGATGCCATGTGTATCGTATCGGTAAATAAAGCGACCAAAACCATAACGCTTGCTTCGCTTCTTCGTGATCAGTACAGTTATATTACTGTTGACGGTAAAGGCAGATATACTAAATTCCATCATGCATTAAGTTATGCAGGTCCTGAAAAGCAGATCGAAATGATCGAACGCTATTATAAAGTAGTTATTGATAATTACGTTATCGTAAACTTTGATTCGCTTCCCAAAATTATTGATGCCGTTGGCGGTGTTGAAATAAACATTACCAAGGAAGAAGCATCATATCTTCGTAACACCTGCGGTTGGAGAATTGATTCCCGTGAACAGAGTATGCACGTTGACGGCGGTCATGCCCTTACCTATATGAGAATAAGAAAGGGTAACACCGGCGGTGATGAAGCCCGTACCGGCAGACAGCAGAAAGTTCTTATGACTCTTATCGGTCAGATGAAAAATTATTCAACTGCCCAAATGGTTTCCCTTGTAAATGAAGTTATTCCTTACGTGCGCACAGGTCTCACTTCCACCGATATCCTTGCTTATGCCATAACCGCACTTCAGGAAGGCTGGCTCAAATACGAACTTAAACAAGTTACTCTGCCCGATTCCGAAAGTTGCAAACCCTTTAACAATCCTGCCGACGGCGGTGCCTATTGGAAAGTAGATTATCCCATAGCCGCCCGTCAGTTGCAGTTAATACTCTTTGGAAAGAGTAATATTACTTTGGATAGTAATCGTAAAAAATGGATCTGATTTTCCAGAGCACGAGAAAATCCCGAAAGCAAGACTCCGAATTTTTCGGAGTCTTTTTCTGTGTTGCAAGCGGGATAAAAAGTCGGTCGTTTACCGTGTTGTAAACTCCTTCCTTTTTACCCACTTGCGCCTTGAATTTCGGGTTTTCTCGCACTCTGGGGAACTGCGTCTGTGTAAGCGCCCTCGCCTTCAGAACACCTCTCCTTGCCTTGCGAATTTTCTCGCACTTCAAGAGAGAATATAAAGAAATTTATGTGCTTTGAATTTCGGGTTTTCTCGCACTCCGGAGAGCACGGTGCTGTCTTGAATGGCTTCTATGGCTTTTTCTGAGCGCGAGAAATATACATATATACCCCTGCATCTGTTATGCAATCTTTATTTATTTGCTTTTTTTGCTTTTTTTAGGCTTTTTATATAAATTTAACAGTATAGAACGGCTTTTTTTATGTAAATCCACGCTACGTAGTACCCTGATGTGGAAATATCTACGGAGCGTGGGTTTTCTATTTTGAGGAAATATTGTAAAATAAAAGGTGAAAATTGACGAGAAAAAGAAGTATTTAGAGGAAGTAAAAAAATGAATTCAAAAAAGACAGGCGAAGTAATTAAAATAAGACGTAAAAAAATGGGACTTACTCAAAGGGAACTTGCAGGGAAACTTGGTATATGTGATAAAACTATCAGCAAATGGGAAGTAGGGAAAGGTATGCCTGAATTATCGCTCATGGTACCTTTGTGCGACGTATTAAATATAACCACCGATGAACTGTTAAGAGGTGAGTTGAAAGCAAAAAAGAATACAAAACAATAATCGGAGATAAAATTCTTAATCGTTATCAAGTTCTATAAAAAATTTCTCTAATAATTAAAGTTTACAGAGCAGAAAAATTGGATTCAGCAGAAATGTAAAAGATAATCTTTTGCACAATGATTTTTAGCAAAACACTGAACTTTAACGTTCAGTGTTTTTTTTGTTCAGTATGTTGCATATTTGTTAAAAAAGTGTTATAATACTCTTTAATATATAAAGGAGTTATTATGGATCAGGTAAAGATAGGAAAGTTTATCGCACAATTGAGAAAAGAGCAAGGGCTTACGCAGAATCAACTTGCCGAAAAACTTAATATCAGCAACAGAACCGTCAGCAAGTGGGAAACAGGCAACGGTTTACCTGACGTGTCTTTATTGACCCCTTTGTGTACGGTGCTCAATATTACTTCCGATGAACTTTTTGCAGGGGAAAGGATCTCTGCGCTTCATAATGAAGAAGTTCTGAAAGAGATAAAAGAGGAACCGAAAAAGAAGAAGCCGAATATAATGATCACCGTAATTGCGGTTATACTGATCCTTTCGTTATGTGCCCTTGCAACCTGCAAGTTTATGGGAAAAGATGATAAAGAAAAGGGAACGCCTCGCTTATCGCCAACTGGAACAAATATTGTAACGCCTGATGTTACGCCTGCAATAACATTGACCGAATTACCTGCTAATTCAGATGCTCCTGAAATAACGGCTACTCCCGAAACTTCGTTAATGCCTGAAACTTCATTAACTCCTACCGTTATAACGCCCTTAATAACACCGACTGCACAGATAGTGTACGTTACACCGCCTTTTAACCAAACGGCAAAGCCTACACAAACACCGTTCATAACAAATTATCCTATTGTTACGCCCACTTCAACGTTGAAGCCTACTCCAACGGCTACAGTAACTCCGACGATAACAGCGACTCCAACGCTGGCGCCTACACCGACACCTACTGTTGCGCCAACACCTAAACCAACGTTTGAAACCATTCCTTCTTCAAAATACGGCGGATATAAATTTACAAGTATAGCCGGAAGGCAATCTCAATGGCCTTATTATTACATAAATTGCGGAATGAATGACTCGCCTTTAGGTAAATATTCAGATTATACGGGAACAATTACCCTCCAATATAAAGTGTATAATCCAACTGATGAGACGATAAAGGTGCAACTGCACGTGCAGACTCTTTATGATAATTTCTGGTGCTATATGTTTTACTGCAATTATGACATAGTAACCATTGAGCCTAAAACAATAGAAACCGTTACTGCCAAAGTGCCCATTGAAAACGGTAATATAGAGTTTTCAAGAAAGGGTATTGTAGAAATAAATGCCGAAAAAACTTTTTTGCGTTTTGACGTTTATTTTGACGATCTGGCAAAAGCAGGAAATCAGGTAGTTATATTTGCCAATTCTGCCGATGATATTATTTTAACTTGCGAATGGTACAGCACCGGATATATGATACCTGAACGAATTTATTAAAAAAATATGGAGACAAGAGATTACTATCTCTTGCCTCCTTTTTTTATTTATTCTCTTGCTATTCCTGTTTTTCTTGCGGCTTCTTTTACGGCTTCGGCAACTGCTTGCGCTACGCCTTTATCAAGGGCGTTGGGAATGATGTTTTCCGTTGAAAGTTCATTTTCGGGAATATAGGCGGCTATTGCTTTTGCGGCGGCAAGTTTCATTTCTTCGTTTATATCTTTTGCACGCACGTCAAGAGCACCGCGGAAGATTCCGGGGAAAGCAAGTACGTTGTTTATCTGATTGGGGAAGTCGCTTCTTCCCGTACCAACGATATATGCGCCTGCTTCTTTTGCTTTATCGGGCATGATTTCAGGCGTTGGGTTTGCCATGGGGAACATGATGGGTTTTTCGTTCATTGAAGCAATCATATCCCCGTCAACAACGTTGGGCGCGGAAACACCAACAAAAACGTCAGCACCGATCATGGCATCTTTAAGGGTGCCTTTAAGATTATCCTTATTTGTGATTTCTGCCATGGCGCTTTGTGCTTCGTTCATATAATCTGCGCCACGGTATAAAATACCAAAGCGGTCGCACATAATAAGATTTTTAACGTTAAGTTGAAGAATCATTTTGCCGATTGCTATACCTGCGCTTCCTGCACCGTTAATAACAACCGTCAGATCTTCTAAATTCTTCTTTGCAACCTTTGCTGCATTTATAAGTGCTGAAACAACAACGATTGCAGTGCCGTGCTGATCATCATGGAAAACGGGAATATCACAAACTTCCTTTAATTTCTTTTCGATCTCAAAGCAACGGGGTGCGGCAATATCTTCAAGATTTATTCCGCCGAAAGAACCTGAAATAAGTGAAATAGTTTTTACGATTTCGTCAACGTCTTTACTCTTTATGCAAAGGGGAAAAGCATCAACGTCGGCAAAGGATTTAAACAACGCGCATTTGCCTTCCATAACGGGCATACCTGCTTCAGGGCCGATATCACCTAAACCTAAAACGGCAGTACCGTCAGTAATAACGGCAACGAGATTTTTTCTTCTCGTAAGGGCGAAACTTTTGTTTATATCCTTCTGAATTTCAAGGCAAGGCTCAGCAACACCGGGAGTATAGCAAAGAGAAAGATCTTCTCTTGTGTTCACGGGGGCACGGCTGATAACTTCAATCTTACCTTGCCATTCATAGTGCTTTTTTAAAGATTCTTCTGCGTAATTCATAAAAACACCTCGATCCTAATTTATGTCTACATTATATTACAACAATCCGATTTGGTCAAATAAAACGTAAAAGAATCCGCGCGCTAATATATTGACGGATTATATCGTATAATGTATAATATATTTAATATATTTCGAGGTGAAACATATGAAAAAAATTGCTTTAATTCTTATTATTGCTATGAGTTTTTCTTTTACGGGCTGTGATACGGTAAAAGATAAGTTAGGCGAACTTGCAAACGGCGGTTTTGTAGGCAAAGATGTAATTGAAAATGAAGAAACGGAAGGCGAAGTAACAGTTAAAGCAGAAAAGGGCGGGATCCTTTCCTTTTTGGATAAGTTTACAAAGGGCGAAGATACGGTATCAGAAACAGAAGCACCTACTGCCGAGCCAACCCCAACTCCCACTCTTGAACCAACACCTGAACCAACACCTGAACCAACACCCACTCCAACTCCCGAACCTACTCCTACGCCCACTCCGTATAGCGCAGGAACTATAATGTACGTAACTGAAAATAACGTTTATGCTCACGAAGCGCCTGACGTGCTTTCAAGCGTTCGCAAAACTGTGAACCGCGGAGAAACTCTTATTGCATATCATATGGAAAACGGATTTTATTACGTGAAACTTTCAGGTGATATCACCGCATATATAGCAAGCAACTATCTTTCAGTTGAAAAGCCTAAAAATATTGAGGGAACAAGAATGTATCTTACGGGATTTGACGTAAGATTCCGCACCGAACCCAACACTTCCTGCACGTGGTCAAGACTTTTACCTAAAGGCATGGAAGTAACCGCTTACGATAAAACGGGCGATTTTTATTATGCAAGGCTTGCTGACGGCTCCACCGGTTATATTATGGCAAGTTATCTTTCAACTTCAAAGCCTATAATCAAAGGTACGCCTGCTTATTATTTCGATTATGAAATAATAAACGGTCAAGTTACTGTTTACGGTCTTAATTATCAGACGGAAAGGCTTGAAATTCCCGAAACCATTGAAGGCTATCCCGTAAGAAGAATTTCGGCTTCAGCCTTTGCTCATGAAACATATTTAAGAACGGTTGTAATTCCTTATACAGTTTTAGAAATCGGAAACAGCGCCTTTGAATATTGCATGATAAACACCATCGGATTTACAGGTACGCAGGCACAATGGAATAAAGTTAAAATCGGGGTAAATAATGATGCAATTTATAACGCAAATATAATAGTAAACTATAATTACTAAAAAGAATCCCGAACAAAAGTTCGGGATTCTTTTTATACTGTAAACTCAAAATATGCAGTTATTTTTTCGCCTTCACGGTAAAAATCAGTAACGATTCTGTATTCACCGCTTTCAAGTTTTCCCAAAAACTTTTCCCAGGAATACTTTTCGTTGACAGGTTCGTCGGTTTTTATTATGCAGGCAATTTCAATAAAGGCAGGTGCAGTTTTCCATTCAAGTTGTTTATATCCGTCATCATACTTTTTCTCAATATAATAGGCTTTGCCGTAGGTCATTGAAGTGCAACTCATTGTAACAATATGAACGGTGCAATGGGTTGAATCAGATGAAGAAATATAATAATAAATATCTTCGCCTGCCTGCTTAAGTGCTTCGTCATGCTTATTTGGATCGGGAGTATTGCCCATAAGGGGACATTCTGTTGTGCTTGCGGGTTTTTGGTTATCTATATTGGCGCGTGTTATCTGACATCCTGCAAGAAAAACTATGCACATGATCAGCGGAAGGATTTTAATAAGTATATTCATTTATGATCTCCTTTAAAATGGCGATAAGGGGTTTTACTTCGTATTTGGTTTCGGTTATGGGATCGCGGTGAGAACCGCCGATTCCGCTATCGTTGGTAAGGAAAACAAACTGTCCGCCGGTAATAAGGGCAAACTGACGGCACATAACTTCGCACACTTCATCTGCACCGCTTGCCATTACGGGAACAATGCGGATACCTCGTTCTGCGGCAATGGAAATATAGGAGTAAAGATGAGAAATTGTTTGTCTGTCATCATGGGCAGGCGCATCAAGAACAAGGAACATAATTTTTACGCTGTCATCGCGCCACTCGTGGTCAACAACTGCATTTTTTAATGCCATGTCAACGGCTTCGGGAGTATCACCGCCGCCGGTAGCATCGGTCTGGTTAAAATATGAGGAAACCTCTGTTAATGATGAAGTAAAGGGATTTGATTTAACAACGTAGTCATCACCTTCATCACGGTAGAAGTTTACACTTATCTGTGTATTTAACTGTGTGGGAAGTGATTGGAGCATAGCGTTGGTCTGATATTTAAGATATGAAAGTTCATCGCTCATTGAGCCGGTGGTATCGATCATAAACATAATATCAAGGTTCGTAAGGGGAGTTTTTTCAAAGTCGCCTTTTATTGTAATTTCTTTTTTATCGGTTATGTTTTCGGTAATAACCGTATCTTTTGACTGCACTCTTATCTTGTCAGGCTTTTCGTCGGAAGAACTTTTGTGCCAATTATAATAAAGATATGCAATACCTTTATTGGTGGTAAAAGTAGTAAACAATTCTGTTGATTCCGATAAAAGAGTAACTTTTGCGTTTTTTACCGGCTTATCCTCGTTATCAACAACGGTAACTGTATAGCGGTTTACTGCAGCCAATCCGAAAGTATCATAGTCTTTAAAAGAATGAAATTCTTTGATCGATTTAAGCCATGCATCAAACTCTTTGTTGTCATCAAGTTTTGCGGCAGTAAGATCAACGCTTAAACTTGCGTCAGGCTTTTTTGTAGGCATGGGTACAGTTTCAGGCATAGATGTTGCAGCGGGGATTGGGGGGGCATCGTGCACGTCGGAAGAATCTTTAATAATTGTTGAACTGCCAGGCTCATCAGGATCGCCTTCTAATATTATGTCTTCGGCTTTTATATCGTCGCTATATAAAGTATCTGTACTGTTTTCTACTGAATATGACGGAGCCATGTTTGATTCGGGCGCAGAGCCTTTAGAATCGCCATAAGAATCGGTAAGATTCTTATAGTCGCCTTTAGAAATGGCGAAAGCAGAAACACCGATGGTAACAACGAGCGCGGCGGCAATAACGGATAAGGTGCGCCAGCGTATAGGCTTTACTGATTTTGCTTTTTTTAAAGTTTCCGCTTTTAGTTCGTTGCTTGCGGAAATATGATTAAAATCGTTATTCAAAATGATCCTCCTTTAAAACTTCTTTAAGTACGGCACGGGCGCGGTGCAGGATAACACGAACGTTATTTTCGCTTGTGCCGAGAATTTTTCCTATTTCGCGGGCAGACATATTTTCATAATAGAAAAGATATATGGCTGTGCGCTGATTTTTTTCAAGGGAAAGAATAGCGCTTTCAACGGTGTTGTCAAAAGAAGGCTGAAAAACTGCAACGTTATCTTTTAACTCTGACGTCTGCTTTTTTGAGCGCAGAATTGAAGCGCATCGGTTGCAGGCGGTGCGAATAAGCCATGGCTTTAAATAATTCTCTTCAGGCTTCTTTTGCGCGCGGTAAAGATTTATAAAAACGTCCTGAAAAGCATCCTGAGCATCGTGTAAGTTGCGCAACCTTACGTAGCAAATGCGCAGGACAGTATCACCGAAACGGTCCATTATGTCGGTAAATTCTTCGTCAGTATATCTCATGTTTTCGCCTTCTCCTTTCCCGTTCATATATAAAACGCTTTTTCTTTAAGGATCATTACATATATTATATAGAAAATTTTTAAAATTTTCAATAAAAAACGGCTATCTTTTTCAGATAGCCGTAATTTAATATGTTTATCAGGGTTCCGAGGTTACAGCCGATTAGGGCATCGGTGTAGGCGGATCCGTATTATCAGGTGTAGGCGGATCCGTATTATCAGGTGTCGCAGCAGGCGGAGATGTAACCGTCGGTGTAACTACGGGCGGCGCAGTTGTAACGGTGGGCTGATCCGGTGTGGCATCAGGTGTTACGTTGGGTGTTACCGCAGGATCTAACGTAGGACCGTCTGACGTATCGGGCGTTGCCGATACAATAGGCGTCGTTACGGTAGGAGTTACAACGGGCGTAGGTTCAAGTGTCGGTGTGGGTGTAGGCGTGGGCGTAGGTGTTGCCGGAGGAGGCGTGATCGGAACCTGATCTGCCTTTTCGGGATTTCCTACGAAATCACACTTAACAAGACCGCCGTAATTTGATCTGTCGCCGTTCCAGGCAGGAGTCATATCCCAACCCAGAGGCGGAACGTATTTTTTAAGAACCGAACGGAGATTGTTATCACGTGCACGGCTTTTGTTTACTACACAGTAAGTACCGCCGTCAATATTTTCATATATCCACTTTGCATGGCCCATAAGCATACGTAAGCAACCTGCAGAACCGGTGTTACCCATGTTATAGTATGCACCGCTCTTGGGAACGATCTTGCCGCCGCTTATACCAAAGGTAAAGGAGTGGAACATATATTCGTTTGAATAACGTGTTACGTAGTAAGCGTAAGAAGTGTATTTCTTAAAATAGTATCTTGTATATTTTACTGATTGACCTGTTGCAGCCATCTGCTGTTCATTGGTCTTTATAAAGAAATTACCTGTCTTTGTAGGCTGCTTTGAAGTACCGCCTGAGCAAACGAATCTGTTTAAAAGAATATCGTAAGCGCCCGTATCAGGATTTTTTCTGAAAATATTTACGCATTGGTTAGTAACGTCAACTTCAATATAATAAGGCATATTGTAGTTAGCGGGGAATTTTACCGATGCGGGATCCAATGGCGTAGTATAACCGGTGGTAAGAAGCGCAGGAGGACAGATGCTATCCTGCTGAGCAGGTCTTATGGTAGGTGTAGGTGTGGGCACAGGCGTAGGAGTAGGTGAAACAGTCGCAGTAGGGGAAGCCAGAGGATCGGGAGAGAAAGATACGATAAAAGTCTCTTCAGGCAAAGCAGTTGAAATTTCGGTGTTTGCAGGTGCTGAAGAAGACGGCGATGTCTTTGGCGAAGACGTAGCCTTCGCAGTTGCCGTAGCTTTATTGCCCGGATTATCTTTCGTACCTTTGCAGCCCGTAAAGCACGTTACAAGGCATACCGCAAATAATAAGAGTGCAATAAGTTTTTTCATTTAAACTCTCCTAAAAAATTTTTTCACGGTATTTCGTCAATGTACGCCTGCACACGATACAGTAATCGCATAATACCATATTATATTTATACCACTAATGAACCTTTATGTCAATGAGATAAAATACACAATTATATAAATTTTTTGTTAAATCAGGAATTTTTTAACGCTTCTCCCAATTCCTTGATGCTTGGGAAAATATAGGTAGGAGCGTGGGGTGCGGTGGGAACGTCTTCTAAAGTGGCTTCACCGCTTAAAACAAGAGCCGTTCTTATTCCGTGGGCGCCGATTGCAATGTCCGTTGTAAGGCGGTCGCCAACCATCAAGAGATTTTCACGTGAAAAACCCGTCTTGTGTTCAGCGGCAATTAAGATCTGTTCGTTAGGCTTTCCGCAGATGACTTCGGGGCGGCGCTTGGTGCAAGCGTAAATAAGTTCAATAACACCGCCAAGATCCGGCAGAAATCCGTTTTCGGCAGGGCATACGGCGTCGGGGTGAGTGGCAATATAAGGAAGTCCCGTATTTACAAGGTTGGCAAATTTGGTAAGGCGCGTATATTCAAGGGCAGTATCAAAGCCTGCAAGAAGAATTTCAGGATCGTCTTCAACGACGTTTACGTTAAATTCTTTCATTTCGTTTATAAAACTTGGCGTACCTAAAATATATGTGCGCTTGTTTTTATAATGGGTGTTTATATAGTCTGCCGCCGCATGGCTTGAAATAAGTATATTTTCTTTTGACGCGCTTATTCCCATTTTTTTGAATTTTTCAATATAAGCATCTGTGCCTTTTGATGAATTATTGGTCAGAAAAATATGACCGATGTTAAGTTCATCAAGTGTTTTTAAAAAGTCGAGAGTGTAAGGGAAAATATTATCACCTAAATACACAGTTCCGTCAAGATCAAGCATTACGCATTTGATATTTTTCATAAAAAAACCTCGTATTATTATTTTGTTTAATGATATCACATTTCCAAAAAATTCGCAATATGAAAAAAATCGGCAAATTGTTACAAAACTATTGCATTTTTCTTCGATAGGTGATATAATAGTTCCATAATGTGAGAAAAAAGGGGGAAAGAGTGCATGAAATTAAGGCATTTTGCGGTTTCGGTAATAATGTGCGCCGTAATTATAATTTCAAGTCTGTTTTTTGGAATATGTTCTTATGCTTATGACGTAACGGATATGACCGCTTTGGGCATTGTAAAAACAAATTCCACAAGCCTTAACGTGCGGTCAGGCCCCGGAACAGAATATGAAGTTATGCAGACTGTTGATAAAGGCGCAACAATAAACATTACCGGCGTTACAAAGGATGTTAACGGTGCAGAGTGGTATAGGCTTAATATAAGCGGTTACGTAGGCTACGTTTCAAAGCAGTTTGTAGAACTTATTGAAATTCCCGAAACACCTGATGAAGCCTTTGAACTTTCAATAGAAAAATTCCCTGAAAGTTATAAGGAAAAATTGCGCATTCTTCACGCGCTTCATCCCACGTGGAAGTTTACTCCTCTTGAAACGGGACTTACGTGGAAAACACTTATGAAAAATGAGTGCATTATCGGCACAAATCTTCTTCAATCGCCCAATGCATGGAAATCTTATGATGACGGTGCATACGATTGGGAAAATAACACTTGGTATTCTTTTGACAGCGGTGGCTGGGCACAAGCCTGCACCGAAGTTATTTCCTATTATCTTGATCCCCGAAACTTCCTTGACAGCAACATTTATCAGTTTTTGGTTCTTTCCGATGACGGAACGGAAGTAGATCCTAAAGTTATAAACGAAATACTTAAGGGCGGCTTCATGTATGATCAGGAATGTGATGAAGGCTTAACTTATGCAGAAGGTATTGTTAAAGCAGGTAAAGAAGCAGGCGCATCGCCTTATATGCTTGCGGCAAGGCTTGTTCTTGAGCAAGGCTCAAAGGGTAACGCTCTTGCACACGGTTATGAAATTGACGGCGTAAAATATTATAACCACTTCGATATCGGTGCATACCGTCATGACGGTAACAGCGCTATCTATAACGGCGCATTGCACGCAAAGAAAAAAGGCTGGGATACTGCCTATAAGGCTCTTTTGGGCGGCGCACAGTTCTTGGTTAAAAGTTACGTTGCAGTAGGGCAGAATACTTTATATCTCCAAAAATATGACGTTGTTGATTACGGCAACGGTTTATACGGTCATCAGTATATGACCAACGTTTCAGCGGCAGTAAGCGAATGTGCAACGTTGAGAAATGCCATTGAGGGCGCAGGTGCAGATAAAGGCGAACTTAATTTCCTTATCCCCGTTTATCTTGATATGCCCGAAACACTTACGCCCCTTCCTTTGAAAACGGGCAGCGCAAACAATCTTTTATCATCTCTTACCGTAAACGGCAAGGACGTTAAGTTTGATAAATATACTTTTACATATGAAGTATTTACTGATGACACACAGATCGAAATAGCCGCTACACCCATAGATAAAGATGCAAAGGTTGAAGGAGCAGGAAAAATACTTCTTGAAGAAGGCATAAACGAATTAAAAGTAACCGTTACTGCAACCAATGGGTTAAAACGTGACTATACGATAGTTATTTCAACTACGGGTGAAAGAAATTTCAGTATTTCTTACGATTCCACGATAGATAGAATAAACGGTGTTGAATCAAATCTGACTCTTTCGGATTTTAAATCCAAACTTCAGGTTAAAGGATATACGGTTAAATATATGGATGCAAAGGGAAACGAGAAGATTGAAGCCGATATGATGAAAACAGGCGATAAAGTTGTTCTCTATTCTGATGAAACCGTAGAAAGAACACTGAATATAGTTATATACGGTGATTCAAGCGGTGACGGAAGACATTCCCTTGCAGATCTTCTGCAAACACAGAGCCATATTTTAGGAAATAAGAATTTGGAAGGGGCTTATTTTGAAGCCGCAGATATAAATAAAGATAACCGACTTTCTTTGGCGGACCTTTTGCAATGTCAAAAGATTATTCTTGAATCATAAGGAGATAGTATGAAAAAAATAATTTCTATATTATTTATAACGATCATTATTATGACCGCCATAGCAGTTCCCGTAAATGCTGCGTGTACGTTAAGCGTTTCGCGTTCAAAAACGGAAGCACTTGTTGGCGAAAACGTTACCGTAACCTTTACTTTTAAGGATTCGGTTGCCATTGGCGGATTTGATATTACTATTGAATTTGACAGTTCAAAACTCACCTACGTTTCTTCAAGCGATTCGTTGGGTTCAGGTACTGACCAAGTAAACGGAAAAACAATAAGATCTATACACTATAACAATGGCAGTACGTCAAATTCCGCGTATCTTAAGTTGACTTTTAAAACTAAAGCAGTTGGATCGGCAAAAGTAGCAATAATAAAAAATAATGAAGTTACCGATACTTTAGGTGAATTTTTAGGCGCACCTACTGCATCAACAACGATTTCGGTTAAAGAAGAAAATAAATCAAATAATGCAAACCTTTCTTCTCTTACGGTACCGTCGGGCTGTAAACTTGTGCCTGCATTTAATAAAAACACCACAAGTTATACCTGCACAGTTCCTTACTCTGTTACAAAGTTCCCCATGGATTGGACAACGGAAGATAAGGATGCAAAAACTTCAGTTACCCCGCTTCAAACCTTAAAGGTTGGCGAAAACAGCAGAACTGTAACAGTAACTGCGCCTGACGGAACAAAAAAATCATATACGGTAAAAGTTATCAGGGAAGAAGCAAAGGAAACACCTACTCCTTCTTCAAAGCCTGACGTTACACAAACACCTACGCCCACACCTACTCCTACTGCGGCGCCTATAACCGTTACGATTGGGGAAAATCAGTATACCGTTTCATCGGCAGTAACGCTGATCCTGCCTGAAAATTTCAAGAAAGAAATTATTGAGTATAACTCATATCAGGTTGAAACTGCAGTTTTAGGCAACGTTCGCCTTATGCAGCTTTTCGATGGTTCAAGAGATCAGTTCTATCTTTACGATAGTGTTGAAAAGACTTTTTCGCCTTACAGAAATATCCTTACAAAGGAAAACGGCTATATAATTCTTGATAAAAAGCCTGAACTTTCCATTGAACTTAAAGAAGAACATATAGTTATCGGCAGCGGAGAATATATTGGCTGGTCATCGGAAAGATTCGGTGAAGGCTATTATCTTCTTAACGTGGTAAATAATGAAGGCACAAATTATTCCGCCCTTTATTGTAAAGAAGACGGAAGCATTCAAAAACTTTCAATGGCGCTTTTTGAAGGCGGTGCGGTTATTGAGAGCGCAACACCTGAAATAACAGTAACGCCTACGCCTACAGAGCCTACGCTCTCCACGCCTTTGCCAACTGAAGCAAACGGATTTTTAGAATTTATAAAGGGTATTGAACCGGGATATATCGGTCTTGCAGTTTGTGCGCTTCTTTTACTTATTATAATTATTGTAATAATTGTGCTTGTTGTGAAGAATAATAAGGAAAGAAAACCTGAACACGATTGGGGTTTTGAAGAAGATAACAGCTTCAATTTTGTTGTGGAAGATGTTGAAGAAGCGGAAAATGCATCTGCAGAAGCACCCGTATCCGCTGAAGAAGATACTGATAGCGATTTTGAATAGTAAACAATATCCTGAAAGTTTTTGCTTTCAGGATATTTAATATGGAGGAAAAATGACACATTTATATACTGAAGAAGGTCAGTTTTTACCTGAAATTCCTTGGAACGTTTATCCCAGACCTCAATTAAAACGCGATTCCTTTTTCTGCCTTAACGGACAGTGGGACTTTGCATTTTCAGAAAACCTGCCCGAAATTTTTGACGAAAAAATTATTGTGCCCTTTGCCCCTGAAAGTCTTTTGTCGGGAATCTGCCGAGTTAAAGAAGACGGCGAAAAACTTTTTTATAAAAAAGAGTTTTCCTTGCCTGAAAATTTTGTAAAAGACAGAGTTTTTCTTCACTTTGGCGCAGTTGACCAGATCGCAACGGTATATCTTAACGGCGAAAAGGTCGGCAAAAATATCGGCGGTTATAATCATTTCTCTTTTGAAATAACCGATTTTTTGAAAGAAAACAATGAACTTATTGTTGAAGCGGAAGATGAACTTGATAAAGCGTTACCCTACGGTAAACAATCCAAAAAGCGCGGGGGAATGTGGTATACGCCTACGTCGGGAATATGGCAGACCGTTTGGATCGAAAGCACTCCCGAAAAGTTTATTGAAGATATTTTAATTGATTTTGATGATGCTTTGGCAAAAATAACGGTGAAAGGTGTTGAATCGGGGCAGATAGTTTTTTCTGATAAAACTGTTCCTATAGAGAATGGCATCGCATATTATTCTCCCGAAAATATGGAAAAATGGTCTCCCGAAAACCCAAAACTTTATTATTTTACCGTTGAAAGCGGTGAAGATAAAGTCGAAAGTTATCTTGCATTCAGAACTCTTGAAATTAAAGAGGTAAAAGGAATTTTACGTCTGTGCCTTAACGGCGAGCCTTATTATTTTAACGGAGTTCTTGATCAGGGATATTTTTCTGACGGTATATTGACTCCTGCAACGGAAAAAGGCTTTGAAAAAGATATTCTTTTAATGAAAGAAGCAGGCTTCAATATGTTAAGAAAGCATATTAAAGTTGAGCCTGAACAGTTCTATTACGATTGCGACCGTCTTGGCATGATCGTTTTTCAGGATATGGTAAATAACGGGGAATATTCTTTCTTTTTTGATACTGCATTGCCTACCGTAGGCTTGCAGAAAATTTGCGATAAGTTTTTACACAGAGATAAGAGAACCTGCAGATATTTTAAACGGGCAATGGCTGAAACGGTAATGAGCCTTAAAAACCACCCGTCTATCTGCGCATGGACTATCTTCAACGAAGGTTGGGGACAGTTTGAAAGCGATAAAATGTATGAAGAATTGAAAAAACTTGATGATACCCGTTTTATTGATTCTACGTCAGGTTGGTTCAGAAACAAACTTTCTGATTTTGAAAGTCTGCACATCTACTTTAAAAAATTGAAGATCAAAAAGAGTAAAAAACCCATATTTATTTCGGAGTTCGGCGGTTACGCTTTAAGTTTGGAAGATCACGTTTTCAATGCGGATAATGAGTATGGCTATAAAAAGTTTGAGGATATTGAATCTCTTAACGGGGCGGTTTACGGTCTTTTTATGGATGAATTGTTGCCTCTTGTGAAAGAAGGCTTATGTGCATCTGTTTATACTCAGCTTTCCGACGTTGAAGATGAAACAAACGGTCTTGTAACTTATGACAGAAAGGTTAAAAAATTCGATTCTGAACTTAAAAATATCTGTCAGGCGTTTTATGAGGAAATAAAAAAATAATTCTTGATTTTAAAGGAAAAATGTAGTATATTATTCATATAAAATTGTAAGGAGTTTTTAATATGAAGAAATTTTTTAAAGAGTTTAAAGAATTTATCAGTCGCGGAAACGTTTTAGACCTTGCAGTAGGTGTTATCATCGGCGGTGCATTTCAGTCAATCGTAAAATCTCTTGTTGATGACGTTATAACACCCGTTATCGGTCTTATCTTTAAGGCAGATTTCAAGGATCTTGCAATCGTTTTCAGAGAAGCAGAAATCGATGCAGTTACAAAGGAAGTTATCAATCCAGAATTAAGCCTTAAATACGGCGCATTTATTACTGCAATTATCAACTTCGTCATCATGGCATTCGTTATCTTCCTTATTATTAAGTTCGTAAATAAGCTTATGAACCTTGGTAAGAAGAAAGAGGTTGAGGAGCCTAAAGCACCTACCACAAAGAAATGCCCCTATTGCATGAGCGAGATCGCTATCGAAGCAACTCGTTGCCCCCACTGCACATCTGAGATTAAGGAATAATTTTAATAAACACAAAAAAGGTTGAAGCAAAATGCTTCAACCTTTTTTCTTCTTTAATAATATGACTGCAACAACTGCGCCTATAATGATTATTGAGGGGATAATTATATACCATATGTTAAAGGTAGCGGAGTTGTTATTCGGGGTGCCCGTTGGAGTTGGTAGGGAAGAAACTTCGGGGGAAGGTGTGATATCTTCTTCAGGTATGGTAAGTTTTTCGAGTGTTGATTTTAAAGTATCGATACGCTCGGTGTTGATTTTTACCGTGCCGTCGTCGTTATAAAGGGGATCACCGTTTTCATCAACTGCGATGGTGGGACAGAGCCAGCCGCCTTCGTCATGCTCGTTCCAGCCGTAGGAAAGAATCATATTGGGAACGGTTGCAACGGTGTTTGTCTGAACGTAATTATATACCTTTGTAATATGACTTTCAAGTTCTGCCATTGTTGGCTGAACGGTCCATTTGTTCTGATATGGTTTATCTTTATCCTCTGCTGCGTTGGGATCACCGTCGATCCATGTAACGGCGGTTTCTATTCTTGCCGAGCAATCTCGACCGGTAGTAAAGCAGGGGATAAGTCCAAAATTCTGAACGACTGCTTGACTTCCCATTTTAGTCATTACTGATTCGCATGCTGTTGCCATTTCTGAAAAAGGCTGTGCAGTTTTCGATGAGCCCATACCGTACCATGAAATTGCATCAATATCTTTCTTTAAATTTTCGGCAAGTGTTTTTTCTGAAGAATCCATGCCGACAATATATAAGGCTTTTTCAATACCTGCATTTGATGCCATCCGGCGCACCTTCGTTACCTTTTCAAGATCCCACTTGGGCATATCGTAAAGGAAAAGCATACATCTGCCGTCAAGGGTAACATATGATGAATCTTTCATTGCTTCAAAAAGTTCGTTCATGGTGGCAGTTGAACGGATAGATTCAAGAATTGCAACCATTTTTACGGAATCTTTTTGCTCGCTTTGAAGATGCAACTTTCTTGGCTCACTCATGGGATCGGTGGTTTCGTACCAGAGATATGCAAAATAGTCAATGCCTGCATCTTTTGCGTATGCTGCCTCTTTTTCCCATGTTTCAATAGTATATTCGGGGAAAGAAACCGTGCCGTCAGCGTTAATGTTGCCAAAGAAGGGCACTTGAGCATGATATTTTTTAGGGGAAAGCGTTTTTGCTACCTGCGATGAAGCATTTTTACCGTCAGGTGTACTTTTTGAATAAGCATCCCAACGTATAGCACCGATAAGAGTATCATCTTTTCGTGTTATGGAAGTCTTTTCGGGAATGGGATTTTCAGAAACTTCCGATTCGGCATTTTCAGGCTCTTCAGTGCCGATATATATATTATCTATATACATTGCACCAATGGCGTCATCACCTAAAGTAAGATAAACACCGTTAAAGCATAAATTCCAATATTCTGCTTTGGATGAAAGATCGTCCTCGGTTACGGTAAACTCCGCCGAAAAGGTTTTCCAAACACCTAATTCAAATTCAGCACGGTTTTCGCCTACAGTAGCATAATTAAGTTCTGCTTCTGCACAAAGTGAAAAATCTTCAGCATTTTTTGTGCGGATAAGTAAGGGAAGATTGGCAGGTTTGCCTGTTGTATATATATCCATTGCAATATATATTGTGGTTTCTTCCTTAACATTTTTTTGTATCAAGGGTTTAATGTCAAGGATAGGCGATGCCCATTTTTTTGCTTCGGCAGTATTTGAATATTCAAGAACTTTGCCTTCTCCGTCAGGATTGTCAACAACCTTTGTTTCGCCGCCTGCAAAAGACGTCCAGGCAGTTTTTCCGCTTTCAAAGGAAGAATCGGCTTCGGAAAGAAAGTTTGTGCTTTCTGCCATAACACAAAGGGGCAATGCACAGATAAAAAGTGAAACTAATAGAATAACAGATAAAAATTTTTTCATATTCATACCTCCATTTGCTTATATTTTATCACGATAAGATATTGACTTCCTTAAGAAAATTATGTTATAATACATCAAATCTTAAAAATATTAAGGAAATAAGTGATAAAATGCAACGGGCGAGAGGTTTGTATGTAAAAACTGCAGAATATAATGAAAGCAAAGGTTTCAGCGAAGGTGTATCACATTTTCACAGACATTATGAGATATACTATATGCTTGAAGGCAGGCGCAGGTATATTATCGAAAATGAAATATATGACGTTGTTCAGGGCGACGTAATTCTTGTTCCGCCTATGACAGTGCACACAACCACTTATTATCCCGGTGCGCCCAAAAACGAGCGTCATGCAAGGCTGTTATATAACACTTACGAAATTCCCGAAGAACTGCTATCTTGCTTTGATAACCATTTTTACCGACCTGACGGGGACGTGACGGAAAAATTAAAAGAACTTGCGCAGGAATCAATAGAAGATATAAAAAACGGAAATTCTGACGGAATATTACACAAAATAAATATTCAGAAGTTTTTGTATATTCTTTTTGTTTCTAAAAGTGAATCGTTAGCACCGCAACTTTCGCCAACTGATAAAGCCATACAGAAAGCGGCGTGCTATATAAAAGAAAATTGCCATAAAAAAATAACTCTTAAAGATGTGGCTGATATCAGCGGTTTTTCAAGAGAATATTTTTCGGTAGCATTTAAAAAATCTATAGGCTCAAATTTTAGTGATTATCTTAATAACATGCGCATCGCTCGGGCGTTGCATCTTTTAACGGAAACAGAACTTCCTGTAAGCGCGATAAGTGAACACTGCGGTTTTGAGGACAGTAATTATTTTTCATACGTTTTCAAAAAAATAGCAGGAGTTTCTCCAACAAAATACAGAAATTTACCTAAATAAAAAAAGGTTGAAGCAAAACGCTTCAACCTTTTTTCTTAATCTTCTTTTTTCTTTTTGGTAACTACAATTCCTACAACTACTGCACCGATAACAACAACTGCGGGGATTATAACAAATAATGGGTTAAAGCCTGCAGACTCGTTGTTTTTGCCAATTGAACCCTCGGTAGGTTTCGGTGTTGAAGTTGTATCATCAGTTGATACGGCAGTGTTAAGAACCTTTTCCTTTGCCGCTTTAAGTGCATCAAGACGTTCCGTATTTGCTTTGATTGTGCCGTCCTCGTTATAGATAGGATTGCCGTTTTCGTCAACCATAATTGTGGGGCAGAGCCAACCGCCTTCTTCATGCTCGTTCCAACCGTATGAGCAAACGATATTGGTTTTTGCATTAGGCTGGGTGCTTGCGTAAGTAAGAACGGCTTCGATGTGGGCTTGGAATTCATCCATGGAAGGCTCAAGAGTGTACCAGTTGCGGTAAGGTTTATCGGCATCATTTGTTGCATTTGGATCGCCGTCAACCCATGTAACACCCGTTTCAATACGAGCGCGGGTATCTCGGCCTGCGGAGAATGATGGGATAATATCAATATTATTTCCTAAAGCATATCCGCCCATTTTCGCCATTGTAGTTTCAACACGGGTGGCAAGATCACTAAAGGGTTCACCGGTTTTTAATGCGCTTGCACTGTACCATGAAACGCCATCAACGCCTTTGGCAACAACGTCAGCAAAGGTTGAAATATTTTCGGTAAAGCACATACCAACGATGTATAAAGAACCTTCGATACCTGCATTTGCCGCGTCCTGACGAAGTTTATCAATATCTGACTTTTTCCATTTTGAATCTTTACCGCCAATACCGTAAATGAATAAAACGGGTCTTCCGTCTAAAGAAAGATAGCAGGAATCTTTCATTGCAGTATAAAGTTCATCCATTGATTTCTTTGAACGGGGACTTTCCAAAATACCGCACATTTTAATGGTATCTTTTTTCTCGCTCTGAAGATGGAACTTTCTTGGCTGACTCATTGCATCGGTTGTTTCGTACCAGAGATATGCAAAGTAATCAAGACCGCCATTTACTGCATATTCGGCTTCTTTTTCCCAAGTTTCAACTGTGTATTCGGGGAATGCGATGGTACCGTCTTCATTAACTACTGAGAAGAAAGGTGCCTGACCATGGTACTTGGCAGGGGAAAGAACACGGGCAACCTGGCTGGCAGGGTCCATGCCATCGGGAGTTGATTTCGTGAAAGCATCCCAACGAATGGTACCCACAAGTGTTTTTTCAAAACGGGAAACGGGAGTTTTTTCGGGGATAGGCTTCTTTTCAACGCCTTCTTCTTCGCGCTCCACTAAACCGATATATACGTTATCAATATAGATCTTATCATCTGCTTCAAGGCCATTTGCCGTGTTATCGAAGCAAAGGTGCCAAGGCTCTTGTGATTCAAGATCTTCTTCAAAAATCTCAAAAGAGAAATTTACCGTTGTCCATTCGCCTGCAGGAGCACCCATTACACCTATTGCGCAATAAGGTTTATCGTCTGCTAAACACATTGAAAAGCCTTCGGGAGTGGTGGTGCGCAGTCTTATAAGTCGGTTTGAAAGTTCTTTTTCACAGTAGATATCCATTGAACCGTAAATAGTAACTTCCTCATCAACGTTTTTCTGAATTGCACCGCGAATGTCAAGTCGTGGAGATGCGTAGGATTTTTCAAGATCAAGGTCAGAATAGCAAAGCACCTTGCCTTCGCCTGAAGGATTATCAACAACTGAAACTGTTCCGCCTGCTAAAACACTCCAGGAAGTGTTACCACTTTCAAAGGTGGAAGCATTTTCGGATAAGAAGTTTACTACTTCTCCGTCTGTAGCGGGAGCGTTTGTTTCGCCGTTATCTTCATTTTCTTCCAAAGGACTTTCTTCTTCAGTTCCTATATAGAAGTTATCAATATATATTGCTTCTTTGGTGCTTCTGCTTAAACCGTCAAAGCAAATATCCCAATTTTCTGTTGAAGCAAAATCTTGTTCTGCTACGTCAAAAGAAAAGGTTACACGGGTCCATTCACCTGCATAAACGTTTACTTTGCCAATGGTGCAGAAAGCTTTACCTTCAGCGGTACATTTTGAGAAACCGTCAGCAGTTTTTGTGCGGATACGGATAAGAACGTTTGCAATATCATCGTTTTTGGTGTAAATATCCACCGAACCGTAAAGAGTGGTTTCTTCGGATATGTTTTTGGTAATATATTCGCGCACGTCAATTTGAGGGGATGCAAAACTTTGATCGGGAATGCCCGAATAGCAAAGAACCTTGCCTTCACCTGTAGGATTGTCTACGACCTTTAAAAGACCGCCTGAACCTAAAGTTTTCCAAGTGTGATTTCCGCTTTCAAAAGTTGAGTCGCTTTCAGGAATAAAGTTTTCTTCTTCTGCCAAAACGGTAAAAGTAACAAAACTTGAAAGCATACATAAAACTAATAGAATTGATAACAGTTTTTTCATATTACTGCCCCCTTATATTTATCATTACTATTATACTATATCAGAAAAGCATATTCAATAGCAATTTGTGAGTTTGATTTGACTTTTTGTGTGATTTGTTGAAATTATTATATCATTATTTTTTGTTGACTTCTATAATAATTTTGTGATATTATAGCGTTAGTTATTAAAATTTTAAGATATTAGGGGTTATTATGTTCAGATTCATAGATTCATATATGAAAATTGCACAGCACTCAAGCCGAGGCGCCTTTGACCAAACGGATTCCCATTTTCACAGATATTATGAAATATACTGTCTTATTTCGGGCAGACGGCGTTACGTGATAGATAACGAAATTTTTGATATTGAGGCAGGGGATATTGTGCTTATTCCGCCGATGATAATGCACAAAACACAACGCATTCCCGGTACTCCTGACGATGAAAAGCATGAAAGGCTTTTGTATAACGTCTATGAAGTGCCTGACGTTTTAAAGCCTGCCTTTGAAAATTATCTTTACCGCCCCGATGAGAAAAGCAAAAAAACCATTCAGAAACTTATTGAAGAATCTTTAAATGAAAAGGAAGATAATGAAACTTCTACGCTTCTTCATAAACTTAACGTGCAGAAAATTCTTTTGATGCTTTTAAAAACACCCGAAAATAAAAGTACGCCAAGAGAACTTTCCGAAAGAGACCGTCTTATGCAGAACGCCGCAGGATATATAAAGGAAAACTGCCACAAGCAAATTAACCTTAAAGATATTTCCGATATGCTTGGTTTTACTCCTGAATATTTTTCGTCGCTGTTTAAGACGGCAATAGGTCTTAATTTTGTTGATTATCTTAATAATATGCGCGTTGCAAAGGCTCTTACTTATCTTACGGAAAGCAATATGGCAATAAGCGAGATCAGCGAAAAATGCGGGTTTAACGATAGTAATTATTTTGCTATAGTGTTCAAAAAAATCATGGGAACTTCCCCGACAAAATACAGAAAAATGATGCGTGAATAAATGGTAGAAAACATTCAAGTAAAAAATATGAATTTCGAGAATTTTTAGCAATTAATTGTTTCGATAGCAATGGTGCGTTCTTTTGCTTTGGCGTAATCTATGAGATACTTTGTTCCACTGCTTTTTCCATCCCAAAAACAAATAACTCACATTTATCAATCATTTCTCTATTTCGCATTAGCCCTGCACCTCTTTTGTAACGAGCCCAATCTGCTGGATATTTTTCAACAATATAACCGTTTTCTGCGGCATATTGTTCACCGATTTTATCTGCCCCCCTACAACAGCCTGAAAGGATAATAATATCATGACTTGATTTTAAGGGTGCAAGTATTTTATCAATAAAAAACTTTGCGTTATTATAATCGGTATAATTTCTACTTCCGGCAATGACTACTCTTTTTTTCATAAAATATCTCTCCTATTTTATATATTTATATAAATATATATTTATACAAGAGAATTGTCAAGCGAATATATCTTTAATAAAATATATTCGTGGGAGAGATAATAAGTTTATGATAAAATTAACACTTGACAAAGCACTGCAAAAATTTAATATCAGCAGGTATGAATTGGCAAAGCGTACGGGGATACAGTATCAGATAATTGATAACTACTATAAAAATAAAGTAGTGCGATATGATAGCTATGTTCTTGATAGAATCTGCGATGCGCTTGATTGCGGTTTGATTGACATAATTGAATATAGTAAAAAATAAAGGTGCTTCATTATGAAACACCTTGTTTTTTATCTTTGTTATCATTCGGTTTTTGTATTTCGCCTTCATTCTTTTCAAACTCTTTGATGTTTTGTCTGATTAAATAAAGGATATGTCCGTTGGCGCTTCGCCCTTCGTACTTTGCAATGTAATGAAGTTTATAATGTAATTCAGGAGCAATTTCAATTCCGAGATGCTTGTTATTTTTATTTCGCACAAAAATCACTTCCTTATTTTGGATTATATAATAAATATTGAAAAAAATCAATATGATAAATAAAATAAAAAACCCGCTGTTGCAAAAATAATGATTATGTTGTATAATATTATCATAAAATACTAACAAGGAGGTTTTTTTATGAAGCTTGTTATTGCAATCGTTCAGGATGAGGATGCAGGTCGTCTGATAAGCGCAATGATGAAGGAAGGCTATGGTGTAACCAAGCTGGCAACCACAGGCGGATTCCTTCGCGCAGGTAATACAACTCTTTTAACCGGTGTTGAAGATGAAAAACTTGACCATTGCCTTGAGTTTATTGAAAACATCTGCAAAAGCCGTAAACAGATCATCAATTCAAACGTTGGCTCTTTTGATGCTTCGATTCTTACTGCGGCACATTCCAATATCGAGATCATGATCGGCGGCGCAACAGTATTTGTTCTTTCTGTTGATCAATTTAAAAAATACTGATGAATTTAGATCTTGTAAGTAATTCTCCCGTTTTTCTTAATGAAAAAAAAGCACTTATAAATGGTATGGGAAGCCATGCGTATATTATAGAAGGCACCCAAGGCATAGGCAAAATGTCCTTTGCCTTGGCTTCTTCTTGCGTGCATTTTTGCTTAAATGAGGACAAGCCTTGTTTTACCTGCCCCGGTTGCAGAAAGGTTTTGGAGGGGATTCACCCCGATATTCATATTGTGCGCCCTGAGAAAAATCTGCTTCGCGTTGATCAGGTGCGTGAAGTAATTTCAACACTTTATGAAACGCCCTACGAGGGCAAATCAAAGATATACATATTTGAAAAATTCCATCTTGCCAACGAGCAGGCACAGAATGCCCTTTTAAAAACTCTTGAAGAACCGCCTAAATCGGTGGTGTTCTTTCTGCTTTGTGAAAATTCTTTGGCACTTTTACCTACTGTGCGTTCAAGATGTAAAAAACTTCGGCTTACCGGCTTTAGCGAAAGCGAGATTCTTTTGCAACTTGAAAAAAACTTTCCCCAAAATGAGCGTAACGGTTATGCGGCAAAAAATTGCGGGGGAAATATCGGCAATGCTGTAAAACTTGTTGAAGATGAAGAATATATCCGCTTAAACGATCTTGCTGATGAGGTTATTGATAGTTTTAATAAACCCTCTCATGCCCGTTTAGGTATTTTGTTTGAAAAGGAAAAGGACAGTCTTATTCCCTTTCTTGAGATTCTCGAAAATAAACTTTTTCAAAAATTCAGGGAAAAACAAGGGGAAAAAGAGCTGATAAGAATAAAAGCCGTTCAAGATGCAATAACGGCAAAAAAGAAAAATATAAATACAGGACTTATATGCGATAGTCTTGCATATACACTTGCGAAAGGCGGAAACAAATGGCAAAGGTAGTTGGTATTCGTTTCAGAAATACCGGTAAAACATATTATTTCGATCCTGATAATAAGGAAATAGAGGTAGGCACGGGCGTTATCGTTGAAACGGCTCAAGGCGTTGAATATGGTGTAACGTCGGTGGCAACAAAGATAATTCCCGAAGATCAGATAGTTGCGCCCCTTAAAAAGATTCTTCGCGTAGCAACACCTAATGATAATAAAAAGCTCGCCGAAAACAAGGAAAAAGAAATTAAGGCACTGGGTATTGCCGAGAAAAAGGCGGAAACACATAAACTTGATATGAAGTTTGTCCGCGTGGAATATACTTTCGATTGCGCAAAAGCGGTTTTCTATTTTACTTCCGATGGCAGAGTGGATTTCAGGGAACTTGTTAAAGAACTCGCTTCAACTTTCAGAACACGTATTGAGTTAAGGCAGATCGGTGTTCGTGATGAAACAAAAATGCTTGGCGGTCTTGGCCCTTGCGGTCAGCCTTGCTGTTGTTCAAGATTTTTAGGGGGATTCCAGCCCGTTTCTATCAAAATGGCAAAGGAGCAAGGTCTTTCACTTAACCCCACTAAAATAAGCGGTCTTTGCGGAAGACTTATGTGTTGCTTAAAATATGAACAGCATCACTATGAACAGACACATAAAAAAATGCCTCCCGTTGGCGCGGAAGTTAAAACTCCCGATGGCGAAGGCAAGATTCAGGAAACAAACGTTTTAAAGGAAACTGTTCGCGTAACCGTTACTAACGGCGATCAGATCGAATTAAGAGAATATAATTATAAAGACGTTCGCGTTCTTAAAATGCCCAAACGCAGTAATGCACCTAAGGAAGAAGAAAGCGAAGAAATCAAAAATCTGGAGGACTAAAAAATGAAAGCAATTATTGAAATGAAAAAAGGCGGAAAAATGGTTGTTGAACTTGATGAAAAATCAGCACCTATTACCGTTAAAAACTTTGTTAAACTCTGTAAAGAAGATTTTTATGAAAATCTTATTTTCCACCGCGTTATTGAAGGCTTTATGATTCAGGGCGGTGATCCTACGGGAACGGGCATGGGCGGCCCCGGTTACACCATAAAGGGCGAGTTTGCTTTTAACGGCGTAAATAACCCCATTAAACATGAGCGCGGTGTAATTTCAATGGCACGCGCAATGGACCCCAACTCCGCAGGCTCACAGTTCTTTATTATGCACGAAGATGCACCTCATCTTGACGGTCAGTACGCCGCTTTCGGTAAATTGGTTGAAGGTTTTGAAGTTCTTGATGAGATCGCAACCACACCTACCGGATATCAGGACAGACCTATTGAAGATCAGACCATTAAGAATATCACAATCGAAGAATAATTAAATCCTTACAAACATAACACCCTGCAATTTCACAGGGTGTTTTTTGTGAAGATCCGGAGACAAGGGGACAACAGAACCGACCCCCTGTCCCCCATTAAGCCTATTTTTAAGGAGTTCGTTATATGGGATATTTAGTAGTTACTTTAATTGTAAATTTAATTATATTTACAGTTTCTTTACTGTTAAGCATTTATTTGGTACGTGCATGGATTATGCCCAATAAAAAAATTATACAAAAAGTTACCGCTATTATTCTGCTCGTAGTTATTATATCAACAAGCTGTTATATAATTGTCCCTCGTATAGTAAAAGTAGAATTGGTTGCAGAACTTACAGTAACGAATCGACTAATACCGGAAAATGTGGATCCTTCATGGCAAGGGATTTACGGTGAGATTGATGGGCAGTCTGAGGCATACTATTTTTTTGCGGGATGTGTAGGGCATGATTATATGAAAAACATTGAACTTCCCGAATTTGATCTAGATAACTACACCTACGCTCTTTCCTTTGGGAGAAAAATAAACTTTCTTACATATTATGTTTGGGATACCTTGGGTAGAATGTATCGTTATGATACAAAATCGGGATATCCGGTATTTTACGGAGATTTTCATAATGATACAGTATATTTGTACAGACTAAAAAGGATGCGCATTGATCACCCAGGTATATAAGGGGATAATATGTCCAAAGGAGTGATGTATGATGAAAAAGAAAACTCTTTTTATAATCAACATTTGTGCAATGTTGTTTGCTATTTATTTGGTAACTGCATTGTTTATCGATTATCCAAAATATGTAAGAATAATTGTTCTATCAGTATATTTTTTGTATGCAATAATGCGAACTGCTTTTTTTATTAAACAATTGAGACAAGGGGACGGTTCTCTTGTCTCCGATTAACAAACAAAGAGCGAATTTGGCTTTTTGAAAATGGATGGGGAGGTTGAATTTATGAAAATATATACAGAGTATGACAAAGAGGTAGATAGTGTTACAATATTATGTAATTTAGGAGATTTAAAAACACTAATCAATGCATTGACAGAATTTGAGTTAAAAATCGAAAAATATTTGGCAGTAAATGTTAAAAAAAGAGATTTAGGTTTTACGCATATGCATTATATAGACCAAATAGACAAGGAAGAACAAAACAATAGCGATATTGTGTTTTATGTGGATTTGGATCAAGAAAAAGGAGACTGAGACATAGGATGTAATTATTATGAATCCGTTAATATGTAATGATAATATCAAATCTTATAAATATCCTATAATCAAAATAATCATTTCGATTATTTTGATTGTAATATTGATAAATCGTAGTATCTTTTTTTGTATTAATAATGCCATTTTAAAAACTGTTGTTGCAATTGCTTGTGCTGTATTAGTCGTTATTGGTGTTCTTTCTATATACATATCTTTTAACGAAATAATTCTTTTGTATGAGAAAAGACATGAAGAAAGTATTGATATGCGCGAAATTTTAATGCGAGCTAAGAAATTTTCTGTTGAAGATATAATAAATCTGTTAAAAAGCAATGATATTATTGAAATAAAAGTTATCTGTAATAATGAACTTATTAGAATAGGCACTTCTTCAGATTGTCGCGTAGATAGTTTTGAATTTTTTGATAAGTCATATTATATAAATGACAAAGAATTCAAAACAGTAAAAGATGTACAGGTATATATAATTGAGAATATAGGTAGTCAAAACATATTGGTTGTTTCTGTAGAATAGACAGAGATGAGACAAGGGGACGGTTCTCCTGTCTTCTTTCAGAAGCACAAGTGAAAACAACTTTTTTTGCGAGACCAAAACATTAAACAGGCTTGAGAAAAATCAAGCCTGCTTTTTTATTTCTTAATAATCACAAGTTGCTGACCGGGATAGAGGGTATAATCGCTTTCGATGTAGTTATACATCATAATATCTTCCACG
Source organism: Clostridia bacterium (assembly GCA_045541035.1). Taxonomy (GTDB): domain Bacteria; phylum Bacillota; class Clostridia; order Christensenellales; family QALW01; genus UMGS1322. Next base: position 35,470 of record JAZQII010000017.1, read on the forward strand.
GTCAAACCGTTTGCCTGGGCGATCTTATACACCGTATCACCGGGGCGGACAATATAAATAAAGGAATTTTTGGGGGGAATGGGAATAGTTAAAATTGTTCCGATCTGAATATTTCTTACGTCGGTGATCTGGGGATTAAGGGCAAGAATATTTCCCGTTGTGGTGCCGTACTCTTTTGCTAAAAGATAAACCGTATCGCCCCTGCGCACGCGGTGCCGTTTGTAAGTAATATTTCCCGTATTTATCTGCGGTTCTTCTTCTGTAACTGAAATTTCAGCATTAACGGGGGCGGTATCGTTGCAACCGCATTGACGTTTAACAAGTTCGGCTATCTGATAAAATTCTTCCGTAACGGGAATTTCAATTACCTGCCCCGGCATTATTAAATCGGGGTTTTCAAGATCGTTTATTTCTTTTAAAGTTTCAAGGGGTACGTTGAATTTTAAAGCAATGGAAAATAAGGTATCTCCGCTTTCAACTATGTAATCAAATCTGCGTGTAAGCATAAAAAAACCTCCTTTTTAGTATCTTATGAAAAATACGGGCAAAATGTTCAATAAATCGGCTTGCCATTTTCTTTTTTTAAGGGTATAATATATCCATAGTTATATTTAAGGAGATATTTTGAAAATGTCAGAAAACGTACTTGATACTCTTAAAGCAAGAGGGTTTGTAAAACAAATTACTTTTGAGGAAGATCTCTATAAACTTTTAGGAACTGAAAAAGTTCCTTTCTACGTAGGCTTCGATCCTACCGCAGATAGCCTTCACGTAGGTCATTTCCTTGTGCTTATGGCAATGGCTCATATGCAGAGGGCAGGTCATAAGCCTATCTGCCTTATCGGCGGCGGAACGGCTTTTGTAGGCGATCCCAGCGGCAGAAGCGATATGCGTTCAATGATGACAAAGGAAACTATCCGTCATAACGTTGAGTGCTTTAAAAAGCAGATCTCCAAGTTTATTGATTTTTCAGATGATAAGGCTATCATGGTTGATAACGGTGATTGGCTTTTAAACCTTAACTTCGTTGAGTTTATGCGCGATATCGGTGTATATTTCTCGGTAAACCGTATGATCACTTTTGAGTGCTTTAAAAAGCGTATGGAAAAAGGTCTTACTTTCCTTGAGTTCAGTTATATGCTTATGCAGAGTTATGACTTCTTGATGCTTTATCAGAAGTACGGCTGCAAACTTGAACTTGGCGGTGACGATCAGTGGGCAAATATGCTCGGCGGTGCTGATCTTATCAGAAGAAAAGAGCAGGAAGATGCTTTTGCAATGACCTTTACTCTTTTAACTAAATCTGACGGTACAAAAATGGGTAAAACTGCAGGCGGTGCAGTATGGCTTTCAGCAGAAAAGACTTCGCCTTACGATTTCTATCAGTATTGGAGAAACGTTGACGATGCTGACGTTGAAAAGTGCTTAAAACTTCTCACTTTTATGCCTTTAAATGAGATTGAAGAGCTTTGTCAGTATAAAGACGAGAGAATCAACCTTGCAAAAGAGCGTCTTGCTTTTGAAGTTACAAAGATCGTTCATACTGAAGAAGATGCTATAAAAGCTCAGGCGGCTGCAAAGGCTGCATTTGGCGGCAACAGCGATGATATGATCGCTATGGAATTAACACGTGAGCAGGTTTCCGTTCGCGTAACAGAGCTTCTTATTACTTCAGGCATCACAAAGAGCATCGGTGAGGGCAGACGTCTTATTGAAGGCGGTGCGGTTTCCGTTGATGATGTAAAGATCACCGACGTAAACGCTTCAGTTCCCGAAGAAATTATTTCAAAGGGTGAATTTATCCTTCACAAGGGTAAAAAAGTTCACCAGAAAATTGCGGTAAAATAATGTATAAGACAATATCTGATATTGGTGAATTTGAGCAGGTGATAAACAAGTCAACGTTTATCGCCTGTGCTTTTCATATAGAAAGTGAAGAAGAAGCCCAGGAATATATTTTAAAAGAGAAGAAAAAATATCCCGATGCCCGCCACGTTTGTTGGGCGTACGTTTTAGGCGATAAAAAGGATATTATGCGCTATGCTGATGACGGTGAGCCTCAAGGCACCGCAGGGCAACCTATACTTCAAGTTTTGGTTAAAAAAGATATTACCAACGTGCTTGTTACCGTAACGCGTTATTTTGGCGGAATTTTACTTGGTGCAGGCGGTCTTACGCGGGCATACTCTTCTTCTGCTTCAGGCGCGGTAGATTCAACGGGCGTTAAAATAATGATAATGTCAAAAAGAACGTGCGCCTCAGTTGATTATACTACCTTTTCACGTATTGAAAAAGCCTTAAGGGCAAGTGATTATATTTTGATTGAGAACATTGAATATCTTGATAAAGTTAATCTTTACCTTACGGTCAAGGAAGAGGATTTTGAAAAACTTTCCGATTATTTCGTTCAGGTAACGGGCGGAAAAACGGAAGTTAAAGAGATAGAAAAACTCTATCTGCCATGGAGTGAATAAGAGGTGTGTTTTTTTGCGCGCGGTTGATATGACCAAGGGAAATATTTTAAAGCAACTTGTTTTGTTTGCAATTCCCATTTTACTTACCAATCTTTTGCAAAACTTATATAATGCGGCAGACTCTTTGATGGTAGGCAGATTTTGTGATGGCAACGCTTTGGCGGCAGTTGGCACAACAGAATCTATTTGTAACTGCCTTATCGGTCTGTTTTTAGGCGTGGGCGCAGGTGTAAGCGTTATTGTTTCCCGTGCCTTTGGCGCAGGCGACGTAAGAAAGATTCACCTTGCCGTTCATAACGGAATCGCTTTAAGCGTTGTTTGCGGAATAGTGGTATCAGTTATCGGTGTCATTTTTGCACCGCTTATGCTTGAACTGATGCACGTTGATCCCGTAATATTCGATCAGGCGGTTTTATATTTAAGGATATATTTTTTAGGCGCAGTTTTTCTTGTTATATATAATATCGGCGCAGGAATTTTAAGGGCGATCGGTGATTCAAGGCATCCGCTGATTTTCCTTTGCGTTTCCGCAATAGCAAACGTAATATTGAATTTCTTGTGCATTAAAGTGTTTTCGTTGGGAGTCGCAGGTGCGGCAATAGCAACAAGTTTAAGCCAATTGCTTTCATCGATTCTTGTAATTTTAACGCTTGTGAGAAGCGAAGGAAGCCATAAACTTTATTTAAAAGAAATCAGATTTGAAAAAGAATCCCTTTTAAGTTCTTTGAAAATAGGCGTGCCTACGGGGCTTCAAAGTATGGTAATAAGTTTCTCAAACGTTATTATTCAGACTTTTGTAAACTCTTACGGTGCGGCGGCAACGGCAGGCTCAACTGCGGCAACAAAAGTTGATAATTTTATTCTTCTTATTTCACAAAGTTTGTCCCTTGCCCTTATGACCTTTGTAGGGCAGAATATAGGCGCAAATAACGTCAAACGTGCAAAGCAAGGTGTTGCGGTTTCTATTGGATTGAGCGTTGCCCTGATGCTTTTATTCGGCGCGTTAGCCACCGTTTTTAGAGATAGCGTTGTTGCAATATTTGTTGACAAAAATGATCCCAATGCAAGCGAGATAATAAAATACGGCGCATTGAAAGTGCTCTTTATATCGCTTCCCTACTTTATTGTGGGCATAAACGATAACCTTTCGTCTTTCTTGCGCGCAGTAGGTAAAGCAACGGTACCAATGGTAACCTACATAGTGATAATGTGTGTGTTCAGAATATTATGGATATTCTTCTTTAGATTCTGGATTCCTTTTATAGATACTGAATCTTTAAGCAGTATATTCGTTGTTTACCCCATAACTTTCGTGCTGACGGCAATAACACTTTCGGTATATTATTTTATGGGAACGTGGAAGAAGATAATTAAAAATTAGTTTTTTATAAAAAGTAACACCCTGCAAGAAAATTCAGGGTGTTACAGAGCACTGACAAACCCCTGCAAACACAAACCCCTGCAAAAATTTTGCAGGGGTTTGTTTCCGTCGTTGCATTTCACTTGCAAAATGCGGTCATTTACGTCTGTGTAAACTCCCTTTTTTGCAAGTTCAGCGCCTTGGC
>JAZQII010000018.1:0-1668 GCA_045541035.1 Clostridia bacterium
TATGTTTGTAAGGGTTTGTCAGTGCTCTGGGCACGCTTTTTAAGCGTGCTTTATCTATGGTATTGGTAAGTTATCATTTCTTCGTTCATTTTAAAAATAACTTCGTTCTTTTTGTTTTTTGATTTTTTAAGAATTCCGTATTGGCTGAACTTGTTAAGCGCTTTAAGGGCACCTTGCTTGGTCATGTTTGAACCGATGTAATTTAAAAACAGTTTATAATTAAAATAATTTTCGGGATTGTGGATTATGATCTTTTTAACATACACCCATTCGGCAGAAGTAAGTGTTTCGCCTTGTTTTAAGAGAGTATTTTTTATTTCTTCAAGGTTTTTGTAAACAATGGAGTATTTTATTGACGTTTCTATTATATATCCCAGAAAATAAGTCAGATCATTTCGGCTTTCACGGGTGTTGGTTATAGCGCGGTAATAATCGTTTTTACTGTCGTTTATTGCTTCGCTCATGAAATGGGGCGCAATAAGAACGTTGTTTATATAATTCAGCCAGAATGATACCATTCGTGCAGTTCTGCCGTTATAATCAAAGTAAGGATGAACGTAAAGAATGTAATAGTGGCAGATGTATGGCAACAAATTGGCGTAGGCGCGGATATTGTTTTCGTCATTGGCAAAGGCGAAAAGGGAGTTCATGCATTCATCAATGATTTCGTAGTTGGCACCTTCGTATCCGCCGATATATACGGCATCGTGGCGGTAATAGTTACCTTCTTTTAACATATCTTCTTCGTCAAGACAGTTGTTACTTAAAATACTGTATAATTTAAAAAGATTTTCTTTGTTAAATTCAGGCTTTTCGTTGATAATATACATTGCGCCGTTAAGCATATTTTTTATTATAATATCGTTTTTTTCTGTGGGAGCATCCATTTTGCTCACTTCCGCTATGCGCTTGTGAGTTGTGGGAATGTTTTCAACGTTTAACGTACCTTCGATTTCGGAAAACAAGCGGGAAGTAAATATATCTTCAACGTTTCTTTCAAAAACAGAACTGTTTTTTATCTCCAGATCAGATAAATGAATGCGCACGTATTCGTTTAAGAGAGATAAAATATATTTGCCTTCAACAAAAAAACAATGGTCGGAGTTGAAAGTTTTAAGGGGAAGTTCTTTAATATATTTGAATTTTTCTTCAACAAGACGGTCTTTTATATCCAAAAACTCGTTAAATTCATTTTTTGAAAACATCACGCCTAATTTTTTATTATAGCGCAGATCGTCAATAGAATAATAATTATCATGAAGAATTATATATTTTACGTTATCTGTATTCATTTTATCACCCGATTATATAATAAACTGTTTTTTTAGTTTTGTCAACCGTTTCGTAAACTGAATTGGAAAGTTTGTTGTTGGCATTGCTTTGATAACAGCATATATTAAGTTCTTTTTTTTAACAGATATCAAAAAAGCATATTGCAGCGGATAAAAATAAGGCACACTCTGTAAGAAAGTGTGCCTCAGAGCACTGACAAACCCTTACAAACATAGCACCCTGCAAAAATTTTGCAGGGTGCTATTTCCGTCGTTGCAATTCACTTGCAAAATGCGGTCATTTACGTCTGTGTAAACTCCCTTTTTTGCAAGTTCAGCGCCTTGGCTTGCAAGGGTTTCTCGAACTCTGACAGTCTGCTGACTTTGTCAGCAGACT
>JAZQII010000019.1:0-2019 GCA_045541035.1 Clostridia bacterium
TCAAACCAAAACAAATACATAGCAAAAACAGCTTTAATACCTTTTTCACTTGCTTTTTCCTTTCGTATGCTTGATTTTTATATTCAATTTGATTATAATACAAATTAAACTATATGTAAAATATATATTTTGCATTTAAAACATGTCAATTCGATATAGAGGTTGTAATGAATATAAACTATGACTACTACCGCATTTTTTATCATGTAGCGAAAAGCAAAAGCTTTACACAGGCTGCCGTACGCCTTTTTAGCAATCAACCAAATGTTACAAGAGCAATTAAAAACCTTGAAATCTCTCTTGGTTGCGTCCTTTTTATTCGCTCGCGACACGGCGTAACGCTTACCCCCGAAGGGCAAAAGCTTTTTGACCATATAAAAATTGCATTTGAGCATATCGAAGCCGCTGAAAATGAATTAGCCTCCGACAAGAATATGCAACAAGGTGTAGTGACCATTGGAAGCAGCGACATTGCTCTGCGCTGCATGCTTCTCCCAGTTTTGAAGGAATATAGAAAGCTGTACCCCAGCATTCGAATAAAGGTGTCAAACTATTCTACGCCACAGGCAATTAGTGCGCTCAAGGACGGGCTTGTTGATATCGCAACCGTAACATTACATACCGATGTTCCGCTGCCATTAAAAAGTACCGTTATTAAAACTATAGAAGAAACGGCAGTTTGCAGCGGTGCATTTCCGAAGTTAAACGGAAAAGAGCTCTCCCTCGCCGAAATCGCAGAGTATCCGCTGATATCACTCGGCGAACATACAAAAACCCATGAATTCTACTCGGAATTTTTTATGGAGCACGGTGCAATCTTTTCACCGACAGTGGAGGCGGCAACCGCAGACCAAATACTTCCCCTTGTAGCAAACGATCTCGGCATCGGATTTGTACCCACGCAGTACATTGAGCAACTTAAAAATAACACCGGCATCTATAAACTGAAATTGAAAGAAGAAATACCAAAAAGAAATATTTGTCTGATAAAAAGAACTGATATCTCCTTAAGCCTCGCCGCAAAAAAACTGGAAGAAATGATTTTGTCGATATAAAAATTAAAGCAGGTCTTATGACCTGCTTTTGTTTTGGCTCCCCCTGCTGGACACTCGCAGCGTCTTGCAAAACTGCGCAAAAGTATATGAACTTGGCGTGTCATGTCATCGTGTTGTTTATTTTATACCTTCGCACATTTTAATAAAATGCTCAAATATCTTCGCACCATCTACCGTATCTTCTCTTCTGCGGTTAAAGCACATTCCTTCCGGATGCCACTGTACGCTGATTATGGGAAGCGAGATATGTTCCATTGCTTCTACATATTTTCCATCCCAGAATGCTGTCGCACGAAGACCGTTTCCAAGTCTTTTTACCGCTTGATGATGTGTACTATTCACCGAAAAAGTAGTACCATATAGTTCTCGCAATATACTATTCGGCTCCGAAGTAACAAAGTGCGCCTTGCTACCGGTATGAAGGTCGGCTTCCGGTATATGCTGATAAAGCGAGCCGCCGAAGAAAACATTGATGAACTGATGACCTCTGCAAGTACCAAAAATCGGCTTTCCTGCGCTGATAAACTTCTCAACCACTTCAAAATCAGCCATGTCTCTCTCTGTATTAATTCCTACGGAACCATTAACCTCTTCATTGTAGAATTTGGGGTCAATATCACTGCCACCACAAAGTATAAGCCCGTCATATCCAACATCAGACCTGGGCATATATTCGGCAATTGCCTCAGCACCAACGCCATTTACCGCATCAACGTAACTTTGTAACTCGCCTTTTCCAGAAAGTAATATTTTCATTCTCTCACACTCCTACTAAAACATGAGCAATATCTCATATAACAAAATTATACCACACCGCCGTTACCGTTGTAAACAACGAAAAAAGAGACCGCGAATGCGATCTCTGTTTCGGTTTAATGTTGTAAAAGAATTTGCCGAATGGCAAATTCAGTAGGCGACGGAATATGAAGCTTGTTTTAGATGGTAGTCGGAGTCGCCTTGCTCC
>JAZQII010000020.1:0-22179 GCA_045541035.1 Clostridia bacterium
CTGTATTTTACTTGATAAAACAGTAAAAGTAAATATAATTATATTGATAAATTGAATTATATTGATTTATGGAGTTTTGTATGTCAATTTACAGAATTATAAATGAAAAAACACGTACCTTACCCTTTTATGTTTACAGTATCGGCAATGATATTTACCAGCATGCTTGTATAAGAGAAAAAGGCTTTTTATATCATCACCTTATTACGGTAGTAAGTGGCGAAGGTATAGTTGAATGTGATGGTAAAAAAGAAAAAATCAATGAAGGCGATATATTTTTTATTGCAAAAGATGTGCCCCATGCTTATTATTCAGAAAACAAAAACTTTGCAACAAAATGGATTACCTTTGACGGAACAGCAGTATCTTCAGTTTTAAATGCATATAAAATAAGCAATTTTGTTCTGTTCAAAGATGTCAATCTTGAAAAATTAGATAATTCATTTAAAATGTTATATAATAAAATAGAATCAGGTTTAAACGATTATGAAATATCTGCCTATCTGTATTTATATATTACAACATTTTTTAATTGTTCAAAAACATCTGATACAATCAAAGTTATTTCCAAGGCTGTGAACTACATTAAAAAGAATTTTTCAGATTACATAACACTTGATGATCTTGCTTTAATAAGTAATATGAATAAATTCACTTTTTGCAGAGAATTTAAAAAAATATACTCTGTTACCCCATTTGATTATCTTTTACACGTTCGCGTTCAGGAAGCGAAAAAAATTTTAACAGACAGTAACATGAAAATAAACGATATCTCTATCGCAACAGGTTTTAATGATACGGGTTATTTTTGCAGAATATTTAAAAAATTTGAGAATTGCACCCCCAGTGAATTTAGAAAGATGATAAAAAAAGACGGTTAAACCGTCTTTTTTTCTATCCAAAGGTATATCCATCATTTTCAATAACTTCTTTTATTTTTTCGTCACTTAAATCACTATTAAGAGAAAGAATTGCCGTGCCCTTCTTATAACTTACGATGGCTTCATCAACCTCAGTAAAATTTTCAAGAAGTTTCTTTACACGTGCCTCGCAATGTCCACACATCATTCCACCAATTTTAATAACTTTTTTCATTTTTTTCTCCTTATCTTTTATATTTAAAAAATTTAATCTTAATGCGTTGGATATAACACAAAAACTTGAAAGACTCATAGCCGCCGCACCAAACATAGGATTCATTTCCCAACCTAATATAGGTATAAAAACACCTGCAGCCAATGGAATGCCAATGCAATTATAAACAAATGCCCAAAACAAGTTTTGTTTAATAATTTTTAAAACCGCTCTGCTTATTTTAATTGATTTAACAACATCCATGAGAGAACTGTTCATAAGTATAACGTCTGCAGAATCAATAGCAATATCCGTTCCCGTTCCAATTGCCACTCCCACGTCTGCCGTAACCAACGCAGGAGCATCATTTATTCCATCACCAACCATCATCACTTTGCCGTATTTTTGCATTTCTTTAATTTCGAGTGCTTTATTTTCTGGCAATACATTGGCTTTATATTCAGAAATACCTGCATTATCAGCAATAACTTTTGCGGTAATATCGTTATCGCCCGTAAGCATTATCGAATGGATACCCATTTGTTTTAATGATTCTATTGCTTGTTTGCTGTCATTTTTTATAACATCAGCAACTGCAATTATTCCAAGAAATTCATTATTGAAAGAAAAGAAAAGCGGTGTTTTACCAACAGACGAATATTCTTTTGCCTTAACAAGATATTTTTCATCAATTTCACAATTTAAGAATTCAAAATTACCGCCAACAAGAGTTTTTCCATCAATTTCACAAGACACACCATGTCCGCTATGTGCAATAAAATTTAAAGTTTCAAAACTTGATATCTTTAATTCTTCTGCTTTTTTTACAATGGCTTTTGCTAATGGGTGCTCACTTTTTCTTTCAATAGAATAAGCATATTTCAGAAGTTTATTATTATCATCAGAAAAAACGTCTGTAACTTGAGGTTTTCCTTCGGTTATTGTTCCCGTTTTATCAAAAATAACATATTTAGTTCGTGCCGCTTCTTCAAGTGAAGATGCAGTTTTAAACAAAATGCCTTTACGCGCCGCAACTCCGTTTCCAACCATAATAGCAACGGGAGTAGCAAGTCCAAGTGCACAAGGACAACTTATTACTAAAACCGATATTGCCCTTTCAAAGGAATGCGCAAAATCTTTGGTAATAAAAAACCAAGTAATCCAAGTTATTACCGATAAAATTACAACTACGGGAACAAAAATTCCTGCAACTCTATCAGCAATTTTAGCAATTGGCGCCTTGCTTGCAGAAGCATCGGAAACAGTTTTAATAATTCTGGCAAGTGCAGTATCTTCACCAACACCGGTGGCTTTGCATTTTAAAAAGCCAGATACATTTAAAGTTGCCGCAGATATCTTGTCATTAACTTTCTTATCTACGGGAATACTCTCCCCTGTTAATGCAGATTCATCAACAGAAGAAAAGCCTTCGATTACAACACCGTCAACCGGTATGCTTTCACCGGGTTTAATAACAAAAATATCACCAACAATAACTTCATCGATATTTACAACCTTTTCTATATTATCACGTATAACCGTTGCATTTTGAGGTTTTAATGCGATTAAAGAATTAATGGCACTGGTAGTTTTGCCTTTAGAATAAGCTTCAAGCATTTTGCCAACGGAAATAAGTGTTAAAATCATTGCCGCTGAATCAAAATACAATCCGTGAATATGATTCTCTCCCAAAGTCATCCTGAAAACCAAATAAACGCTGTAAACAAAGGATGCACCCGAGCCAACCGAGACTAACGTATCCATATTAGGTGTTCCCTTTAAAAGACCTTTAAAACCCTTTATAAAGAAACTTTGATTTATTACAATTACAACAGACGATAAAATCATTTGTATCAATGCCGTTGCAATATGATTTTCTTTAAAAAACAAAGGAATGGGCAGTTTTACCATGTGTCCCATAGAAAAATACATCAGAAGCAAAACAAAAAATACCGAAAAAATTATTTTTAAGATATGATTTGAGATATTTATTTCTGATTTTACATTATCCTTGTTTATTTTTCCATCAACATGTGCACCGTAACCTGCTTTTTCAACAGCAGAAATGATACTTTCAACATTTGCATCTCCATCAACAATCATTGAATTGGTTAAAAGATTTACGCTGCATTTTTTTACACCATCAAGACCGCTTACTGCTTTTTCAACACGTGAACTGCAAGCAGCACAGCTCATTCCGGTAATTGAAAATTTCAAAAAATTCCAACCTCCTATTTCATAAATTTTTTTAATGTAATCAAAAATTCATCAACAGACTCAAAATTTCCTTTTTTAATATCATTGGCAACACAAGATTTTATGTGTTCAGAAATAAGTTCAGTTGAAAATGAGTTTAACGCAGCATCGGCTGCAGCCGTTTGTGTTAGAATATCAATACAATAGGCATTATTTTCAACCATAGATCTTATTCCGCGTATTTGGCCTTCAATTCTGTTCAAACGGTTTATCAGTTTTTTATATTCTGCATCTGATCGTTCTTTTTTTCTAATACAACAATCCATATGATCACCTCATTTTAATAAATTATATACCCCTAGGGGGTATATTGTCAATATAAAAAATTCCCGTTTTAACGGGAATTTATGATTATTTCTACATTTTATGTAATTCGCTAATAAGAAGATTTTTCATAACTTCAAGTTCACCGCTTGCAAGCATTTGTCCGCTTTTAAAAACAACTGCTTTTTCACCATTACCGCCGCCTCCGGCAAGACCGATATCAGCATCTTTTGCCTCCCCCGGACCATTTACAACGCACCCCATTACTGCAGCTTTAATTGGCTTTTTAATATCTCTCGTTGCTTCTTTTACTTCTTTTACGATTTGCTCCAAGGGAATTCGCGTTCTTGCACACATAGGACAAGATATAATTTCAACGCCTTCGTTAAACATGCCGATACTGCGCAAAATATTTTGTGCCGCATAAACTTCTTCAACAGGATCCGTTGTCAAAGAAACACGTATTGTATCACCTATTCCCTTTAATAAAAGATTACCTATTCCTATTGCATTTTTTACAACACCAATATCAGCAGTTCCCGCTTCTGTTACGCCTAAATGCAAAGGATAATCACATTTTTCTGATAATAATTCATAAGCATTTATCATTTTGCGAACATTAGATGATTTAACAGATATGCAAATATCATAAAATCCAACATCTTCAAGAATTCTAACGTTTTCCATTGCGCTTTCAACCAACGCTTCTGCCGAATTTTCACCAAACCTTTTTCTTACTTCAGCAGAAAGACTGCCGCCGTTTACACCAATTCTTATCGGAACACTATGAGATTTCGCACAATCCGCAAGCATTTTAACTGCACCGACATCTGTTATGTTTCCTGGGTTTATGCGAAGTTTATCTGCGCCGTTTTCAACAGCCGCTATAGCAAGTCTGTGATCAAAATGGACATCAGCAACAAGAGGAATAGAAATACTCTCTTTAATGCTCCTAAAAGCCTTTGCGGCTTCCATATTATATACCGATGCCCTTACAATATCACAGCCTGCATTTTCAAGCCTTTTAATTTGATCTACCGTTGATTCCACGTTTGCAGTATCAGCAGTAGTCATCGATTGAATGGCTATCTTATTGCCATTGCCGATATACACGTTTCCAATTTTAAGTTCTTTTGTCATATAACTCACCTGATAAATAATTTTGATACTTCCAGCACTACCATCAACCCAACAATTCCAATCAATCCAACCGCATTTATAATTCCTTCAATTTTTCTTGGAATATGCTTTTTTGTAATTCCTTCAATAAGAGCAAACAATAATCTGAATCCATCAAGCGCAGGTATTGGCAAAAGATTCATTATTGCTAGATTCATACTTATAATAACAAGAAGTTCAGTTATAACAGAGATTGTTTGAACAATACGTTCATTTAAAGGAAGCGTTTGCGCATATTCACTGTTTGCAGAATCCTCAACTATTGTGCCAATCTGACCAATTGTTGAAATAGGACCGGTAACGTCTTTTAATCCATTCTCAAGTTGCCCGGTAACAAGATCCCAAAGCGTAGAATACATAGTTTTTGTCATATAAACATTATATCTGAAAGAATATCCAAAGGACTCGATAATATTTAAATCAACAACTGCATAACTTTGGGTTATTCCGATCATATATCGGTTTTCTTCCGAATCAAAATATCTCTTAGTATCATACTTTATTTTTTCACCATCACGTAATACCGTTAAAGTAATGTTTTCATCATTTCCTATTTTATCAAGTTCAGTTTGGAATTCATTTATAGACAACAACGTTTTATCGTTTACGGCATAAATTATATCACCCGATTGAGCAATATTATAAAGATGAGAATTTTCATTTACATCAACAATTTTAGGCACGTAATAACCTACAGAAGAAACAAGTATCGCCGTAACAAGGAACGAAAACAGAATGTTAAAGCCCGCGCCTGAAAACATCACAATTGCACGTTTATACCACGGCATATTGTTCATCGCACGAGGGTCATCATCTTCTTCATCTTCTCCCTGAAATGCAACAAAGCCGCCCATAGGAATCGCGCGCAAGGAATATATAATACCCTTTTTCTCTTTTGAAACTATTTTGGGCCCCATTCCAATTGAAAATTCATTGATTTTAAAACCTAAAATTCTTCCTGTAATAAAATGCCCAAGTTCATGAACAAGAATCAAAATCCCAAGCATCAGAATTGCAATTATAATAAAAGGGATACTGCTCAATTCAATCCTCCGTTTTCAAGTTTTAAACGAACAAACCTATCCGTCTCATATATATCTTCAATTGAAGGTTCTTTTATAATATCAACATTAAATATAGTATGCTCAACAATTTTGGGAATATCATTAAACCTGATTTTTTCATTCAAAAATAAATCGACCGCCACTTCATTTGCAGCATTCAAAGCACATGGCACATTTCCGCCTAATTTCATCGACTCAAATGCAAGGGATAAACAAGGAAACTTTTCATAATCAGGCTCAAAGAACGTTAGAGAACCCCGTTTAGCAAGATCAAGAAACCCTGCGCCGGAATACACTCTTTCAGGATATTCAAAAGCATACATAATAGGCAATTTCATATCAGGCTCGCCCATTTGAGCAATAACAGCTCCGTCTTCAAATTCAACAGCAGAATGAACAACGCTTTCAGGATGAATGATTGGATGAATTTTTTCAACCGCAACATCAAAAAGCCACTTTGCTTCAATAACTTCCAAGCCTTTATTCATTAGAGTTGCACTATCAATTGTAATTTTTTTACCCATGTTCCAGGTAGGATGATTTAATGCATCAGCGACTGTAACATTTTGAAGTTTATCTTTATCAAAATTTCTGAAAGGCCCACCTGATGCAGTTAAAAAAATCTGACGAATGTCATTATTTCCTTTTCCTTGTAAGCATTGAAAAATAGCTGAATGCTCACTATCAACAGGATAAATTATATCATTATTTAATTTAACTAAATCTGATACGATTTTACCGCCGGTAACAAGCGCTTCTTTATTGGCAAGAGCAATTTTCTTTTTTGCTTTCAGACCTGCAACAACAGCCGGAAGTCCTGCAATGCCAACAACAGAAACAAGCAAAATATCTGCCTGCTCCATTTGCGCTATTCTTATCATACCATCTTTTTCGCATATTAACGCTGTTTCTGCAGGAATTTTATCTTTAATAGAGTTATAGGCATCAATACTCTCGATTGATGCCATAACGGGCTTAAATTCGATTATTTGTTTTAATAAAAGATCAGCATTGCTTTTGGCAGCAATACCAACAACGTTGAACTTATCAGGATACATTCTGACAATATCCAGCGCTTGAGTTCCTATAGACCCCGTTGAGCCTAAAATAGCTATATTTTTCATAAAATCTCCGGTATAAAAATTTGAATATATACAACAATTGCAATAAGACAAGTGCTAATGCTATCCATTCTGTCCATTATTCCGCCATGCCCCGGTATGTACTTTCCATAATCCTTCACATCACAAAAGCGTTTTAGCATACTTGCCGTCAGATCGCCTATCTGTGCAAATCCTCCACAAGCAACACCAATGAAAATCCAATCGTACATATGCACGGATGCCGTGGGATGTTTAAAAAACATATACATTATCAAACCGCCAAGTGCACCGCCGAAGAAGGATGCAATTGAGCCTGCTATCGTTTTTTTAGGACTAATCTGAGGACAAAGTTTTCTTTTGCCAAAGAGTTTTCCACCAAAGAAAGCAAACGTATCAGATAATGCGGCACAAAGGATTGCACCAATACACAAAATAGTGCCTACTCTACCCGAACTTCCCAAATCGATCGCAGTTAAATAAACAAGTAACGCTCCTGGTATTAACGGATAGATCAAACAAAAACCACTGCTCAACATAGACTTAAAGTCAGGTTCTTTGTTAAAAATAACACAAATTGTGATTATAGCAAAAGATATTGCAGCAAGTAAAAAATACCCCATTAAACCTTTATAGCTAACTGCAGGATAGACACATATAGAAGTCAAAAGTAAAACAACTTGCTGTGGCTTATTTCCGCCTTGTTTCAAAACATTCGTTACATCAAACATCATAAGCACACAGACAAGGCAAGTTAAAACAACTGTTGTAAGTTCCCCTATAAACACACAGCCTAAAACTATACCTATGAGAACAAAAGCGCTTAAAACACGTTTTAAAAGTTCCATTTTAAACACCTCCGTAACGTCGGTTACGTTTTGAATATTCCTCAATAGCTTTATCAAACTCCGCCTCATCAAAATCCGGCCAAAGAACATCGGTAAAATAGAATTCAGAATATGCCGCTTGGTACAAAAGAAAATTTGATAGGCGTTCTTCACCGCTTGTTCTGATTATAAGATCAGGATCAGGTAAATCATAAGTATATAAATTACGAGAAATAGTTTCTTCATTTATATCTTCAATACCATTTTTTATAATGTTCTTAACCGCTCGAACAATCTCATCTCTTGCACCGTATGCTAATGCAATGGTAAAAACAAGTTTGTTACAATTCTTTGTTTTTTCTATTCCATTAGAAATTGCTTCTTGAACAACGGGAGAAAAACTTTCAACATCACCAATGACATTAAGTCTTACGCCATTATCACGAAGTTCATCTGTTTCCTTGTTAAAATACTCAACAAGAAGTTTCATAAGTGTTGAGACTTCATCTTGAGGGCGTTTAAAATTTTCAGTTGAAAAAGCATATACGGTCAAATATTCAATACCAATTTTAGAACAGTATTTAACTATTTTACGTACATTTTCAGTACCGACTTTGTGCCCAAACGATCGCGGAAGACCGCGTTTTTTTGCCCATCTGCCATTACCATCCATGATAATAGCAACGTGTTTGGGCAAAGAAATATTATTATCCATAAAACACCTTTATCAGATAGAAAGTAATTCCTTTTCTTTTTCTGAAGCAACATTATCAATGTTGTTGATAAACTTATCTGTCATCTTCTGCATAACATCACCGGCACGTTTTTCATCATCTTCAGTAATGGTTGAATCCTTCTTTAATTTCTTATACTGATCTAAAGCATCGCGACGAATATTTCTTATTGCTACTTTTGCATCTTCGGCATACTTTTTAACTTGTTTAGTAAGTTCAATACGTCTTTCCTCATTAAGTTCGGGGAAAATAAGACGAATTACTTTACCGTCAGTATTTGGATTAATTCCAAGATCAGACATCTGTATTGCTTTACAAATAGGATCGATCATAGAACCATCCCAAGGTGAGATCATAAGAATTCTCGGTTCAGGCACAGAAACGTTAGCTACCTGAACTATCGGAGACATTGTGCCATAATACTCAACAAGAATTTTATCAAGAACTTTGGGATTAGCTCTACCTGCACGAATAGATCCCATATTATCTTTAAGAGAGTTTACTGTTTTGGACATTTTGTCCTCGGACATCATTTCGATTTCCATTACAAATTCATTAGCCATAATATTCCTCCGTAAAATTATATTTTTTTCTATAATATATAATACCAAATTATAGTATTTTTTTCAAGAAAAAAAGATGCAATATAGCATCTTTTTTTGATTTTTTAATTAAATATCACAATATTTTATTATTATTTATAAAAAATCGTTTCAATATCATTTTTTACAACGGTTCCAAGGTCTTCCCCTGAAGAAACGCGACTGATACTATCCTGCTCATTTAATGCAAAAACAATAACAGGAATATCATTATCCATACAAATAGCCGTTGCCGTACTATCCATAACCTGAAGTCTGTCTGCAAGAACTTTATTGAATGGGATTGATTGATAACGTTTAGCACTTTGATCTTTTCTGGGATCAGCGTTATAAACACCGTCAATATTTTTTGCAAGCAAAATTGCATCTGCTGAAATTTCAGCAGCACGAAGTGCCGCAGCAGTATCAGTTGAGAAGAACGGACTTCCCGTTCCACCTGCAAAAATGCAAATATCACCTTTCGAAAGCAATTCTTTGGCATGTCTTGCAGAAAAATGCTCCGCAACAGTATTCATTTCAATACTTGTCATAACATGACACTTAACGTTATATTTTTCAATAGCATCTTTCATTGCGATAGAGTTGATAATCGTTGCAAGCATTCCCATATGATCTGCCGCTACACGGTCCATATCATTTCCTTGTCTACCACGCCAGATATTTCCTGCGCCAATAACAATTCCAACTTCTACACCGCTTTTTGAGAGTTCAGAAATCTGTTCAGCAACGTGTGAAATGGTATTAAAATCAAAACCTTTACCGTTATCACCCAAAGCTTCACCGCTCAATTTTAATAAAACTCTTTTATATGCCATAAAAACCTCCGTACTTAAAAAAAGGAACACTTTAACGTGTTCCTAAAATTTTTAATTAGCCCATCTGGCTCATAACTTCTTCAGCGAAATTATCCTGTCTCTTTTCTAATCCTTCGCCCATTGCATAACGAGTATAACGACGAACTGTAATCTTTTCACCGATCTTAGCAATAGCTTCAGTTACAAGAGATTCAATTGTCTGATCAGGATCAAGCATGTACTGCTGTTCCATAAGACAATTTTCCTTATAGAATTTAGCAATTCTGCCTTCAATGATCTTATCAACAAAAGCTTCCTTCTTACCTTCGTTAAGAGCCTGATTACGGATAATTTCCTTTTCCTTCTCAATAACATCAGCAGGAACTTCATCACGGTTAAGATATGCAGGATTTGCAGCAGCAATGTGCATAGCAATATTATGAACAAGTGCCTTAAATGCATCTGTCTTTGCAACAAAGTCTGTTTCGCAGTTTACTTCAAGAAGAACACCAATCTTACCACCCATATGGATATAACTTTCAACGATACCTTCCGCAGCAATACGAGACTGTTTTTTAGCAGCTGTAGCAAGACCTTTTTCACGAAGAATCTTAATTGCTTTTTCTTCATCGCCATCAGCTTCAACAAGAGCACGCTTACAATCCATTAAGCCAACGCCCATTTTAATTCTTAAATCATTAACTGCTTTAGCTGTAATATTTGCCATTGTATTTTCCTCCTATAATTATGCTTCAGTAGTTTCTTCTACTGCTTCTTCAACTGTTTCTTCTGCAACATCTTCAGTTGCTTCTTCATCAAAAGCTTCACCGTTGTTTGCTTCAATAACAGCGTTAGCCATTGTACCTGCAAGAAGTTTAACTGCACGAATAGCATCGTCATTTCCGGGAATTACATAGTCTGCATCATCAGGATCACAGTTTGTATCTACGATAGCAACAACGGGGATACCAAGAATCTTTGCTTCGTGAATTGCATTTGCTTCCTTGCGAGGATCAACAACGAACATAGCAGCAGGAAGACCGTTCATTTCACGGATACCGCCAAAGTTTGCATCAAGTTCAGCCTTTTCTTTCATAAGCTTTGCCTGTTCCTTCTTGGGAAGAAGATCCATTGTACCATCTTCAATCATCTTTTCGATTTTCTTAAGCTTTTCGATTCTTGAACGAATGGTCTTAAAGTTTGTGAGCATACCGCCGGCCCATCTCTGGTTTACATAGTACATGCCGCAACGCTTTGCTTCTGACTCGATTGATTCCTGAGCCTGCTTCTTTGTACCAACGAAAAGAATTGAGCCGCCTTCTGAAGCAATATCAAAGATAAATGAATATGCTTCTTCTACCTTCTTAACTGTCTTCTGAAGATCAAGGATGTAGATGCCATTACGCTCTGTAAAGATGTAAGGAGCCATTTTGGGGTTCCATCTACGAGTGGGGTGACCGAAGTGTACGCCTGCTTCAAGCAGATTTTTCATTGAGATAACTGATTTTTCTGACATTTTATATGTCCTCCTTGTTTTTTTCCTCCTCGGATACGCTGCAAGCTTACCTTTTATTAAAGGAACAAGCACATTGCCCACTACCCGAGTGTGAATTCTTAAAGATTATAGCATATCACCTATTTTTTGACAAGCGATTTTTTTAAATAAATAATAAAATGCCGATTAAACTTAGTATTTAATCGGCACAAAACAATTATTCTTCTGTTTTTTCTTCTTTTTCTTCCTTAGGAAGCATTGCTTTTCTTGAAAGATTGATTCTGCCCTTATCATCTATTTCAATAACGCGAACCATAATCTTATCGCCAACTTCAACAACGTCAGAAACTTTCTTTACAAACTTGTTATCAAGTTCACCAATTCTGCAAAGACCTTCTTTACCGGGAAGAAGTTCAACAAATGCGCCGAAATCCATAATGCGAACAACGGTACCAAAATATGTCTCGCCTACTTCGATTTCTTTAACGATATCATCAATCATCTTCTTAGCCTTATCGCCTGAAGCCTGATCCACGGCATAGATAACAACACTACCGTCATCACTAATATCGATCTTAACACCTGTTTCGGCAATAATACCGTTGATAACCTTACCGCCGGAACCAATAACCTCACGAATCTTATCAACGTCAATCTTAAATGACATTGTTTTGGGAGCATAAGGTGAAAGTTCCTTACGGGGAGCATCAAGAGTTTCCATCATCTTGCCCATAATGTGCATTCTTGCATCATAAGCCTGCTTAAGAGCGCGTTCAAGAATAGGCTTATCAATACCCTTGATCTTAATATCCATCTGAATTGCAGTGATACCGTCTTTTGTACCTGCAACCTTAAAGTCCATATCTCCAAGGAAGTCTTCAAGTCCCTGAATATCTGTTAAAACAGCAACTTTATCAGAACCTTCTCTTGTATCCTTAATAAGACCCATAGCAGCGCCTGCAACGGGAGCCTTAATCGGAACACCTGCATCCATAAGTGAAAGTGTTGATCCGCAAACAGAAGCCATTGAAGTTGAACCGTTTGAAGAAACGATTTCAGAAACTACTCTGATAGCATAAGGGAATTCTTCTTCTGAAGGAATAACGGGTTCAAGTGAACGTTCTGCAAGAGCACCGTGACCGATTTCACGTCTACCGGGTGCGCGGAGAGGTTTGGGCTCACCGGTTGCATATCCGGGCATATTATACTGATGCATATATCTCTTCTGAGTTTCACCGTCAATACCATCAAGTTCCTGAACGTCACTTAAAGGACCTAACGTTGTAATAGTCATAGCCTGGGACTGACCACGTGTAAATACTGCGGAACCGTGTGTGCGTGAGAACATACCTGCTTCGCACCAAATAGGACGAACTTCGTCAATAGCACGTCCGTCAGGACGGACGCCTTGATCAAGAATCTTGTTACGCATAACTTCTTTCTTGATATAGTAGAGAGAGTCACCGATTTCACGTTTCTTTTCAGGGAAAATTTCAGCAAAATGTTCCTGAACTTCTGCTTCAACTTGTTCCTCACGAACTTCGCGTTCATGACGGTCAAATGTTTCCATAACCCAAACGATCTTATCGTAAGCATATTCTCTTACTGCAGCATCAATATCTTCGGGAACGTGATAAAGTTCGATTTGAATCTTTTCTTTTCCGATTTCCTTCTGAATTTCTTCCTGCCATGCAACGATCTTTTTAATTTCTTCATGGGCAATCATAATACCTTCAAGCATTTCTGCTTCGGAAACTTCATCAGCGCCTGCTTCAACCATCATAACTGCATCCTTTGTTCCGGAAACAGTAAGGTGCAAGCGTGATTCTTTTCTCTGCTCGGCATTAGGATTAAGAATATACTCGCTACCAATCATTCCAACAGTAACTGAACCTGTGGGGCCTGCAAAAGGAATATCTGACATTGTAAGTGCAAATGATGAACCGATCATAGCAAGAACGTCAGGCATATTATCAACGTCAACTGACATACAAGTTGCAACAACTTGTACATCATTAAAGAATCCCTTGGGGAAAAGAGGACGAATAGGTCTGTCTATAAGACGTGAAGTAAGAATAGCCTTTTCGGTTGCTCTGCCCTCTCTGCGGATATAACCGCCGGGGATCTTACCAACTGAATACTGTTTTTCTTCAAACTCAACGCTCAGAGGGAAGAAATCCATACCTTCTCTGGGCTGCTTTGACATAGTTGCCGATACCATAACAGCTGTATCGCCGCAACGAACTACACACGAACCGTTTGTCTGTCCGCAGTATTTGCCGGTTTCAATAGTAAGTTCTCTGCCGGCATATGTCGTTTTAAACTGCTTAAATTCCATATATATACTCCTTAAAATAAAATTATCAATATAAATAACACAACAAAATGTGAAATCTTCAAAATTGAGAAAAAGCGGATATTAAAAAACATCCGCTTTTCAAGAGATTACTTTCTTAAGCCAAGCTTCTTAACGATAGCTCTGTATCTTTCGATATCCTTATCCTTAAGATAAGCAAGAAGACCTCTACGCTGACCAACCATTGTCAAAAGACCGCGACGGCTGTGGTGATCTTTTGCATGAGTCTTAAGATGCTCATTAAGGTGGTTGATGCGCTCAGTCAAAAGAGCGATCTGAACTTCAGGAGAACCTGTATCAGAATCGTGCAACTTATTAGCTGCAATAATCTCAGACTTTACTACCTTATCCATTTTTCTTTCCTCCTAATTTATTTATGTAAACGCTGTTGTTCACAGTAAACCGCCGGAGATGCGTGTAAACCGAGAACAAAGTTCCACATATATCGGGATTATATCATAGTTTCTTCTTCTTGTAAACTGTTTTTTTCATCCGTATCGTGTCTTTTTTCATCAAGCAAAGGAATAATCAATTGTTCTGCTTCTTCCTCAAATTCACTATTTTCAAGAAGTTCAAGATTTTCTTGTTCAGGAAGGTCTTCAAGAGAAGTTAGACCAAAGTGGCGAAGAAACAAATCTGTTGTGCCAAAGAGAACGGGATGTCCTATCGTATCCTTATGCCCTATTTCATCAATAAGCCCTTTCTGCTTAAGGCTCATAACAGAATAATCGCACTTAACTCCTCGAATCTGTTCAATCTCACCACGTGTTACAGGTTGACGGTATGCGATTATAGAAAGTACTTCAAGAGCAGCTTGCGAAAGAGACTTTTTCTGTATAGGATTCAAAAGATCTTCAACATAGGGTGCATTTATCGGGTTTGTGCATAACTGAATCTTTGAACCAAATTTTTTTAAGTTGATTCCGCTTTCTTTGCCATACTTGGCTTCAAGTAACTCAAGAGCCTGCCAGAATTCAATTTCTGAAGCACCCGTTACTTTTTTTACATCTTCTGTATCCAAAGGTTCACCAACTATAAACATTAGTGTTTCTATGACCGATGCAAGTTCATTCAAATTCACTGAATTCTTCCTCCGAAATAGTTGTATTATCCGTTTCAAGATTCAGGCGAACGGTTATATCGCCAAAATTTTCTTTCTGTTCAAGTTTAAGATATCTGTTTTTCCACAATTCAAGCATTGCAGCAAAAGTTGTTACAACTTCACTTTTATTGCCGTCATCTTCAAACATATCAAAGAAAGACATTTCTTTTTTTGCAGATAATCTGCGTCTGATATAAGACATTTTACCTTTTACGGTATATGTATCACGTTTAATTTCTCGTTGTTTTTTTACTGTTTTATTTTCAAAACGTTTAAGAACATCACCAAAAGCCGCCATCAAAGCGTCAAGCTTCATATCTTCAAGTTCAATACGTTGTTGCATATTGATTTCTTCAGGAAGCTTATAATAAACTTTCAGATTTTCTTCTTCAAGATCATGAAGTTTTTCGCCTGCTTCTTTATACATTTTATACTCAGTCAGCCGACGAATAAGTGCTTGTTCAGGATCTTCTTCCCCATCTTCAAGCGGTGCAGGTTTAGGAAGAAGCGATCTTGATTTTATTTCAAGCAAATGCGCAGCAACAGTTAAAAACTCACTGGCATTCTCCATATCAAATTCATTAATATCTGCAATATATTGAAGATATTGTTCAGTAATATCCGAAACAAAAATATCTTTAATATCAATTTTGTCTTTATCCAACAAATGAAGAAGTAAATCAAGAGGACCTTCAAACTGGTTAAGTTTTAATTTAAGTTCCATTACTCACCTAAACAAAAGCAATAAATATCAATTCCATAACCTTAGTCATCAACATAAACAAAAAGTCAGAAACCATGCTGATAAGACCTATGCGGTTGCTTACTACTAAAAACACAAGAAGAATTATTGTTGAATGACGTTCCATGTTAAGAAAGAAACTGTAATTTATCTTACCTATAAAAATTTCTTTAAAAATCTTATAGCCATCCAAGGGTGAAATTGGTATAAGATTAAATACTGCAAGATTCAAATTTATAAAAACCATATAGTAAAGAACCATATAAACAACGCTATGAATTTTAATTCCTATATCGGTTAAAAAAAACGAAGATGCAGGTGCGATTATATACACAAAAAAATAAATAAGAAACATTGAAATAACAGCAAGAATCAAGTTAGTTAATATTCCTGCAAAAGAAACGATAAACATACTTTTTCTGCCATTTCTAAAATTTCCCGGAACAATCGGAACAGGTTTTGCCCAGCCAAATCCCACAAGAAGCATCATCAATGTACCAATGGGATCAATATGCTTAAAAGGATTTAAGGTAAGTCTTCCCGCGCTTTTTGCAAAACCGTCACCTTGTTTATATGCTGCAAAACCATGAGCATATTCATGCGCAGATAAAGAAAACAAAAGCGCAGGCAAAGCAATAAGCACAGATAAAAGTGATAACATAACGTTATCAGAAAAAAGAACATCGAGTAACATACGAAAAAATCTCCTATTTCAAATGATCAGGAACAATGTCGTTCATAGCAATATCTTCATAACTTTGACGTTTTACAGCAAGATATGATTTGCCGTTTTTGACAAGAACAAGCGCAGGAACGGGATTTCTGTTATAATTACTTGCCATAGAATAATTATAAGCACCGGTTGTAAGCACAGCAAGAGTATCTCCTACAGAAAGACTTTCAGGCATCGGTGTATCCCAAGTGATCATGTCGCCCGATTCACAGCACTTACCTGCAATAGAAACTTTTTTTGTGTGTTTTTCATTCATTTTTGATGCACAGTATGCGGTGTATTCGGCATCATAAAGTGCAGTTCTGATATTTTCAAACATACCGCCATCACTCATGCAATATGTGCGAATATCAGGAATCTCTTTTAAACCGTTTACCGTATATAATGTTGTTCCTGCTTCACCGATAATACTTCTTCCCGGTTCAATGGCAACAAGCGGAAAAGGATAATCTTTTTCCGAACAAAGTTTTTTTAATGAATTTGATATAATCTTTATAAAATTTTCAAAAGGTTTCGGTGTATCTTTTTCATTATAGGTAACACCGTAACCGCCGCCACAGTTAAACTGTTTAACAATAAGCCCAAACTTTTCTCTTATCTCACAAGCAAAATCAACAAAGTGCTTACAAAGTTCTTCAAAAGGCAATTCATCAAAAATTTGTGAACCAATATGGCAATGGATTCCGTAAAAATCCATCCATTTACTTTTGGAGATAATTTCAACCGCTTTAATTGCTTGTCCGTCTATAAGACCAAAGCCAAATTTACAATCCATTTTTGCCGTTTGAACGGCTTCGTGAGCATGAATATCAATATTGGGGCGCAATCTGATAGTTACTTTAATCTTTTTATTAAGTTTTTCGCAAACATTTTCTATAAGATCGAGTTCATCAAAGCCATCAGCAATAATGCAGTAAATTTGATTATCAACAGCCATGGTTATTTCATCTTCTGTTTTACTGTTGCCGTGAAGTTCTATCTTTTGAGGTGAAACTCCTGCAGATAAAGCAGTATATAACTCACCACCGGAAACAACGTCAATACCAAGACCTTCACTATCAACAATTTTGAGAATAGCTTTTGTATTTAGTGCTTTTGATGCATACATAACGCGACCATTTTCAAAATATTTATCCATGGCGTTTTTAAATTCTTTGCAATTTTTGCGTAAGAAATCTTCATCAATCACATAAAGCGGCGTACCATACTGTTCTTTAAGTTCAACAGTATCGCAGCCGCTGATAGTTAAATGTCCTTCTTCATTTATCTCCATACCGTAGTGTAAATTCATAGCACAAATCTCCTTTATTATGCTATGATATCACAAAATCATTTTTTAGTCAATAATTGCTACTTCCAAAATGATATAATTCCTTTGACTTTATCAAAAAAATCTGCCTTTTTATACTCTTTATCTGCTTTTAGTACAACTTCGCCTTTTTCTTCACCGTTTAGAACAATAATTACACGCCCGATTTCCTGATCGCTTATAATCGGTGCATTTATTTCACCGGGCAATTCTATTCGAGTTTCAATTTTATCTGTACCGTCATTTTTAACGCAAACGGAATAATCTTCATGTGCTATTGCATTTACATTTTCTTCCACACCGCCGTTAAGCGCAACCTGCCCGACAACGTCTCCAACCTTAACCACATTTTCAACGGAATAATTTGCAAAACCGTAATTGATAAGTTTTGCAGCGTCGTTAAATCTTTCCTTGCTTGTATTTCCGCCAAGAATAACAGAAACAAGTCTCATATCTCCTCTTTTTGCCGTTGTTGTTACACAGAATCCTGCTTCATTGGTATATCCTGTTTTTAAGCCGTCACAGCCTTGTAAAGACCTGATCAATCTGTTTGTATTTACAAGTTCAGTAACTCTGCCGTCTTTTTCATGTTTTATTTCATCAATCCAGACAGTTCCCCACTTAAAATACTGATTGTGCTTCAACAATTCACTTGACATTATCGCCACGTCTCGAGCACTTGAATGATGACCATTTTCAGGTAGTCCCGTACAGTTTTTAAAAACAGTATTATTCATATTCAATTCTTGTGCCTTTTTGTTCATTTTGGCGACAAACGCTTCTTCACTTCCTGAAATTCTTTCTGCCATTGCAACAGCGCAATCATTTGCAGAGGCAACAATTATTGATTTGACAAGTTCTTCGACGGGATAACTGTAACCTGCATCAATAAACGCCTGCGAACCACCCATTCCTGAAGCAGTTTCACTTATAGTAATTTTTTCATCTAAAGAAACGTTTCCGCTATCAAGTTCCTCAAAAATCAACAAAAGTGTCATTACCTTTGTTACGCTTGCAATAGGAAGCGGTTGATCTGCATTTTTTTCAAACATTACTCTGCCGCTTTTTGAGTCAACAAGTATTGCCCCTTTACACGAAACATCGATATCGTTATCAGGTTGTGCAAATGAAGTTATGGGTAAAACAAGCAAACTTACAACAACAAACATTATAAAAAATTTACGCATAAAAAAAGTCCTCCTTTCATATTATATTTTTTCATAAAAAGGAGGATTTATTATTCTAATTTTTACAAGAAAGTATTAAAAAATCCAAATAGTTTTAATCCCAATCCGGAAGAAACAGTATACAAACAATTGATTATTGCAATAAACAAAGATGCGCACAATAATGTCTTTTTTAAATATTCGAAATCAGATATATCAAATTTTTTTATTCTCAAATGATAAATTTTGCGTTCAAGAACAGATACTGAAAATAATAGAGCATAAATTAAAAATATACATATTATCAAAACAAAATAAACGCTTTCCCCCAAATTACTAAATCCTAAAATATTTAAAACAAATGAGGATACAACACCTATCTTAAAACTTATACAAAACAGATTTATCGGCATAATCGGAAACGTCCACCATGAAAAAATACCGCAAATATGAATAATATAAAACTTTATTGTTGCAAATATTGACGAGAAAAAAATTTTATAAAAATCCTTTCCTTGAAAAAACTCATAAACGCCAAACGAGAAACATCTTTTTGCATTTTCATATACATCAAAATTAACAGAAAAATTCATTCCTGCGGCAAAGCCTATTGCCGCAACAAAAACCAAGCAGCAAACTATTACTTTTTTTAATAGTGATGACAAGACATATACTCCTTTACTTTTTTAAAGTATATTCCTCAAGTTCCTGTCCCTATTCGTAAAAATTCTTAACCCTATCTGCTATCATAAATAAAAACTCTCTGTTTGTAGGTTTACCTCTCTCATAATCAACGCTATATCCAAACATTTTATCAATATTTTCAGTATTTCCTTTTTCCCATGTTTTTTCGATAGAATATCTTATATTTCTTTCAACATTTTTTCCCGATGTTTTGAATTTATCACCTGTAAGAACATATACATTATTTATTTCAACAAAAAAACCTAATTTGATTATTAATTCAATAGCATATTTACAATAATAATATCCTTTCAGATCATTATTCATTCCAAGTTTATTTAACTCTTTTTTTATATTACTCATACAATCACCCTTCTTATTTTAATAAAAACATATTAAAAGAACAAGTGATAAATTTGAATTGTTTTGTCAAAAAAAATCTCCTTGAAAAGGAGATTTTTATGCAGCAACATTAAGAAAAGAATCAGAAATTCCTTCAAGCATATTTTCTATAAAAATACCGTAACCTTTTGTGGGATCGTTGATCATAACGTGTGTAACCGCACCGACTAATTTTCCATCCTGAACTATTGGCGAACCTGAAAGCCCTTGCACTATACCTCCGGTTTTTTCTATAAGATCATCATCAGTTATCTTAATTACCATACTTTTTTCACAAGGGTAAGTCTGATCATTTACATGCAGTATTTTTACGGAATATTTTTGTATTTTTCCATCATTAAAATCAGAATATATAAACGCCTCTCCCTCATGAACAAATTCTTTTGAGCCAAGCTGAATAAGTTGTTTATTTTCTAAATTATATACAGTCCCTTTTATTCCAAATTTTGTATTTTCATTTATTACGCCTAACTGTTCGGCATTTATTCCAAACGAGCCTTTTAATTCTCCCGCAAAACCAACTCCGCCTTTTTTAACGCCGGTAATATTACATTCCACTATTCTCCCATCACTTACCGATAACATTTCTCCTGTATCACCATCACATATGGAATGTCCTAATGCGGCAAAAGAATTATTTTGAGGATCAACGTATGTCACAGTACCTAGTCCGGCGGCACTATCGCGTAACCACAAGCCTAAAGAAAATTCATTTGTTTTAACGTTTTTAATTGGCTTAATTTCCGTGAAAAAGCGTTTTTCTCCTCTTAAGACATCTATTTTGATACTGTTCCCTTTTGATGCCTTTAATATAGCATCAAGATTAGATATATCCTTTAAGTCGACTCCGTTTGCACTGATTATATAGTCGCCTACTTTTAATCCCGCATCGTTTGCAGGAATACGATAGTTAGAATTAGTGTCTTCAATAGGAACTATGTCGGTAATGTATAGTCCTTTTGTATAAAATGCTATTCCCACAGTTTGTCCGCCAAGATACACTTCTTTGTCTTTCTTAATATTTACTACATTATTCAATAAACTTACTTTTTTTGGTTGAGAACTTATTTCTACACCGCAACTGACACTTACGCTTCCATCAGTGCTGATAGTTCTATAATATTCATTTTCAAATAAAGTTTTTTCTCTCTTATCAAACAAATTATATGCAGTTTTGCTTTGTGAGCCAAGCAAAACAAATGCTATCAAAAAAAATGCAATAATATTTTTAAATTTCATATTAACTCCTCATTTCAGGCTTCATATATTGTTTGAATAAAAAGATGAATTGAAAACAAAATATTTTTGGAATCAATATCTGTTTTTACAAATAAACTTTTTTTATCACATTATAGTTTAATATATCCATTTTTTAAAAATATATAAAAAGAATCTGTCCATTGACAGATTCTTAAATAGATATTTTATATTCATTTGCTTGTTTTAAAATTTCATCAGCACGTTCAAGTGCAAGACTTGTTTCTGCACCTCCGGCAAGACGTGCAATTTCATGTTTACGCTGCTCATAATTCATAAGTACAACTTCCGTATGGGTTCTTTCACCATCAGAAAGTTTTCTTATAAGAAAATGGGAATCTGCCATCGATGCCAATTGCGGTAAATGAGTTATTGCAATAACTTGGTGTTTCTTTGAAATTACAGCAATTTTTTGCGCAACAACCTGAGCACCGTTTCCGCTGATACCTGTATCAATTTCATCAAATACCATAGTCGGAAGCATAGCATCATCTGCCGCAACACTTTTCATTGCAAGCATAAATCTGCTCATTTCACCGCCGCTTATAATTTTTGATAATGGCTTAACGGGTTCACCTGTGTTTGCGGAAAACAAAAACTCAACATCATCATATCCATCAGGTGATATTGCATTTGTATCTAAAAATTCAACTTCAAGAACAGCATTTTTCATTCCGAGATCAGAAAGTTCATTTTTAATTCTATCCTCGAAAGCAATGGCAACATCATGGCGAAGTTCACTTAACTTGTCCGCTTGTCTGAAATATTCTGTTTTAAACTGTTCCGCTTGTTTTTCAAGTTCATCAATTGTCTTTTCGGCATTTATAAGTCTATCGAGTTCTTCACAAATATCATCATAATATTTTAAAACAGATTCTTCATCGTTGCCGTATTTTCTAAAAATTTTTTTAGAAATAATTTTCCGTGAGATTCCTTAGGTGACTGGGAAAAGCCGAAAAAGCCTTTAATTACCGCGAAAAACGGGCTTTTTCTAAAAAACAAACGCTCAATAAAAAAATCATTATTTTAACCGAAAAAT
>JAZQII010000021.1:0-5052 GCA_045541035.1 Clostridia bacterium
TCAGTCTGCTGACAAAGTCAGCAGGCTGCCAGAGTTCGAGAAACCCTTGCAAGCCAAGGCGCTGAACTTGCAAAAAAGGGAGTTTACACAGACGTAAATGACCGCATTTTGCAAGTGAAATGCAACGACGGAAACAAACCCCTGCAAAAAATTTGCAGGGGTTTGTGTTTGCAGGGGTTTGTCAGTGCTCTGAAGGCTTTTTTAAGCCTTTTTAATAATTATTACCCAATCTTCTTTTGTAGGACGTTTAGGAAGTGTAAATGAGCCGTTCACTACTGTTGCAGGCATTTCTTCAAGATAGATATTTTTTCTCGGATCATACCATTGATAAGTGTAGGAAGCGTTTTTATCCATATTTTTAACTGTTCCCGTTATATCGGTAAAAACGTCGTCAATTTTATCGTAAAAATAGGCGACGTAAATATCAGAGTCAATGTGCGCGCAGGAATAATATCCGTGATCTGCTTCAAAATGCTCCTTTAAATCAAAGCAGGGCTCCAATTTCCACCACTCTAATTTTTCAAGGAACTTTTTCAGATAAACCATTGCGATGCCACCGGGCAGATTAATCGTTTCTGACCAATGAAGCATTTTTCCTTCAACGCTCATCGTAAGACCGTCACGGTAGGTAGGATTTTTGATATCGTAAGTGCTCTTATAAAGCCACATATCAACAACGCCGTAGCCGTGACCGTACATACCGTTCAAAAATGCAAGCCAGCCTTGAATTCTTGCACCGACGGAGTTGGTCCACAAATATTCATAACGTGCTTCGTAAACGATGGCAGGTTTGTTCTGACCGTTAAACCAATAGTCCATAGCACCCGTAAAATCAAGAGGCGCATTTAAAACGGGTTTCCATTGGTTTGCCCACCAAGAATGACCTTCAACGTCGCGAAAAGCGGAATTTACCGCAGTAGTAAACTTGCCGATGAAGTAAGAGCCTTCCTGATGCCCCGAGATAGGCTGCTTTAAGGGATCGTATTTGTGCATCCATCTGCAAACGTCTTTATAGGGATTGTTTTCTGCCGTCATGGTCTGATTGGTTTTTAAACATTCAAAATAATAAAAATCGTTATCGATTTCCTGACCTAACGTCCAAAGGCAGGGGAATGCCGAAAAACGTGCGACCCAATACCGTGAAAGATCGTGAAGAAGCTCAAGATAATTGGGGTTAGTATTCATAAGAGTTATCATTTCCCGCGGGAAGAAGAACTGTGCGTTGGCGTGAACTAAACCTTGATCTGCAATATATTCATAATATTGATCGGCACGCTTTAAAGCAATGATATCTTTTTCATCAATGCCGTCCATCATGTTGTAGCCCGTTTCATTGGGCTCGGTCTGATAGACAGTATATCCTTGTTCAACGCGCTTATCAACTATGTATTTAAAGTGGGATTCACATTCTATATCGCAGGCGTGATCACCGGGGGAATCAAATTCCTCTGCCATAAAATTCCAATGAGTGTCGCCCAAATAGAAGAAGGGAGTACCGTCAGCATAAACAAAATACTGTTTATCAGGATGCGTTGTTACAAAGCCACGCTTAAATATTTCAAGCTCGCCTGAATATTCTTTACATTCAACAAAACCCGTAACGTTATCTAAAAAACTGTCTTCTTTGCAGAATGTTTTATATTCCCACGTGCCTGCTTGGGGAAGAGCAAAGCGCAAAACCCATTCTTTTTTTCCGTTCCAGAAACCGGGAACGGTGAGCGTTTTGTTGCCGTTTGATATCTCCATATCAAGAATAACGTCATGAATAGGATTTTCATATTCCTTTGACGCGGAAAGAACGATCTCACATTTTCTCCACGTTTCAGCAAATAATTTCATATTATTTCACCTTTTCAACTACGATTACCCAGTCTTCGGCTGATGGTTTTTCACCGATAACAAACTGACTGCCTTTTTCGATTTTTGTTTTTGAGCCTGAAACGTTTGTTCTGGGATTGTACCAATAATAGGTGTAGTCGGCATTTTCATCAAGACCTTTTAACGTACCTGATAAAACTGTGCCTTCTTTAGAAATGTCATCATAAAGATATCCGATATAAAGATCGTTTTCAATCTTTGCAAAGGAATATGTGCCCGTTTCGCTTTCAAAAACCTCTTTATCACCGAACACGGGAACGAGCTTCCACCATTCAAACTGCTCCAAAAACTCTTTCATATAACCAAGCTGATAGCCTGCGGGAAGCTCTATTGACGTTCCCCACTTGGTTGCCTTATCTTTGGTGGTAATTGTGATGCCGTCGCGGACAGTATCGTTTTCGATATCGTAAGAACTCTTATAAAGCCAAATATCAACCGCGCCGTAGCCGTGACCGTACATACCGTTTAAAAATGCAAGCCAGCCTTGGGCACGTGCGCCGTATTCATTTGTCCAGAGCAAATCATAGCGTCCCTCATAAACAACGATAGGCTTATTCTGTCCGCTCGCCCAGAAATCCATAGCGGCGGAGAAATCAAGGGGCTGATCAAGTTTGGGCTTCCACTGGTTTGCCCACCAGGTATGACCTTCAATTTCACGGAAAGCGGAGTTTGATGCGGTTGTGAAATTGATTACTGAAGAAGAGCCTTCCTGATGACCTGAAATGGGATTCTTGTGGGGGTCATACTTATAAATGCTCTTGCAAACGTCTTTCCAGGGGTTGTTTACAGAATTCATAGTGGTGTTTGTTTTTGTGTTTTCGTTGAAATAAAAGTCGTTGTCAATTTCCTGGCCCAGAGTCCACATTACGGGATATGCACCGAAACGTGCAACCCAATAGCGTGAAAGTATATCAAGATATTCTGTATAATTTTCCATATTCATTATGGTTTGGTTCATGGTTGAAGCAAAGAAGAACTGTGCATTGGCGTGTACTAATCCCATATCGGCAATGTATTTGAAATATTTATCAGCATCCCTTAAGCCTTGGATATCTGATTGGGTTATGCCGTTTGTAAAGTCAAAACCTGCCTCGTTAGGCTGGCTCTGATAAACCGTATAGCCTTGCGCAACACGCTTGTTTACAATATATTTGAAATGGGAGGTTGTGCTAATATCCTCAGCGTTACTGCCTGCTTTATCATATTCCTCGGTAAGGAAGTTCCAATGGGTATCGCCTAAATAGAAGAATGGTGTGCCGTCGTTATAAACGAAATACTTCTTTTCAGGGTCCGTTGTTACAAAACCGTGCTTATAAATATCAAGGTCGCCTGAATATTTTGTACAGTTGATTGTGCCTGAAATATTATGAAGTCCTGAATCGGAAGCATCTGAAAATACCGTTGTAAAAGACCAAGTGCCTTCCGCGGGAAGGGCAAAACGAACACGCCAGATATTTTCACCGTCCCAGAAAGCAGGAACAACCATTTCGCTTTTATCTTTTTTAAATACAACGTCAAATTTTGCGCTTGCAACGGGATCTTTAATGTCTGTTTGCGCAATAAAAGTCATTTCATTGGCGATCCACGTTTCGGTTTCGGTAATAAGTTTCTGTGTTTCGGGGGCAGATTCTCTTATTACTTTGCCGATAACGACGTTATCAATATAAATTTCAGTAACGGCTTCATTTATCATGTGCATACACATATGCCAGCCGTGAGATTCACCGTCAATATCTTCAGGTTGCACTTCAAGAGTAAGTTCAACGGTCATCCAATCTTCAATATCACCGTCAATGGTGGCAGATGGGACGTAACGGTAGTTATCGTTGCTGGCACTTTTTACAATAAAGGAGTTTGCGTCTTCAGAACCGTTGCCGCGAATAAGCATTGCAAAGGCGGCGCCTGAAATGGTGTCAATATCTTCACCACCCAATTTAACGCTGAAAGATATATTGTATCTGCCTGCTTCTTTAATAACTGAATTAAGGTTTGTTGCAGGGGATGACCATGAGTTTTTACTGCCTGAATATTTTATGCATTGAGTGCCGTCAATACCGTCAGGGGAAAGTTCAACTTTTCCGCTTGCATAGTTAAACCAGCCTGAATCTTTTGCTTTGGTAATAGTATCAAAATTTGTTTTTTCTTCAGGCAGTATATTTACAACGCTTTCAACAACGGTATTGCTGCCAACATCATTGGTTACAGGTTGCATTTTGTTGGGTATAGGCGTTACTGAAGAAAGAACGTCAATGGTTGGCTGTGCCTCACTTGCGGGAGTTCCTTCAGGATTATCGGTCGAGTTATCACAGCCTATTACTGCAAAAAGCATTATGAATGCAAGTAAAAGTGAAAGGAAACGCTTGTTCATAAAATTCCTCCAAATATTTAACGAAATACAAGATAAGTTTAGCATATAAAAACAAAGGTTTCAAGAGCAATTTTCAAAGATAAATATACCAAAACAAATATTTACAAATTCCGATGTTTAAATTGCTTGTAAAAAAGAGACTTTTGTGTAATAATATATTCCGTCTGGAGCGTACGTTACGTATCATTGTATAATACCCACGTTATGCAAAAAGGGAGTGCCTGACTTAAGTGTCATGAGAAGCACTGTGGCAATGCCAAGCCTCCACAATTCCTTCGCCGGAATTGTGCTTTTGTGGAAGGCAGAAGCGTGCAGGCGGCACACCCACCTGTCGAGAGACGGGTGTTAGATGTGATACGGACGGCGTTTTGGACATTTTTTTATTTATGTAAGAAATTTGTATATGGAGATAACCCCGTCGAATGTGATACGGACGGCATTCCGGACATTTTTTTATTTTTTTTCTAAAAAATGCTTGACAAAGTTTTATATTTAAAATATAATAGCACCGTTAAATAAAAACATTGCGGAATTGTGTAACGGCAGCACCTACGACTCTGACTCGTATTGTCAAGGTTCGAATCCTTGTTCCGCAGCCAAATGCCTCCATGGTCTAGTGGCCTAGGACACTGCCCTCTCACGGCAGCAACAGGGGTTCGAATCCCCTTGGGGGTGCCACGAAGAAAGACTGCACGAAACGGTGCAGTATTTTTTTATCTAAAATTCCCCAAGGGGATTCGAAGCCAGAGTGGGAACGAGCCGTAAAAAAACGATTGATAATCGTTTTTAGGCGAGTTGTTTGAGGC
>JAZQII010000022.1:0-8344 GCA_045541035.1 Clostridia bacterium
AGCTCGGTGGTTTTCTTGAATATGGAAGATATGCGGTGATTGATACTTTCGGGCATATCACGCATAAGACCGTCATACAGGGTCTTGTTCTCACCGCGCAAAACAACCTTGCATTTCAAAACCTCGGAGAGCTTTTCGTAGCCTGTTCGGATATCCGCGTGGAAACGGACTGTCACCGTTCCTTTGTGAGATACCTCTACGAGATATACATTTGTTTCGCTGTCACCGGGAAACATATTCGGGCAGTTGAACGGCTCGCTATCCTCGGCGTGATTTTTGTAAATGGAGATCACCGTTTCCTTTGCACTGTCCGAGGTAATGACCGTTTTGGAAAGTGCCATCACGGGAACGTTGCCGGAAAGGTTGACTGTCGGAACAGACACACACAGAAGAACGGGGCCGGTGCGAAGCTGTGTTACTCTTGCTCCTGTATTCAATTCGCCGCTGCTCGTCGGCTCTATGTAATTATCGGGAATAACAGCAGAACCGTTTGACGGGTTGAACTGTCCGTAAATGATAACACCTGCAAGAGCAGTCAGGCTTAGTCCAAGCAGTACGGCAAGGACGACGATAATTATTTTCATCTTTTTAAGGGTATCCGCCATGGGCTCCACCTCCTTGTGTTTTACTTATTTCAAATATGGTGCAATCGAAGAAAAGGCAACATTAAAAATGTGTGCAGCGTTTTCTTCCGTATCTTCAAGTGCTCCGTTATAAACCCGTATTGCAAAATCCAGCATAACGGTTATAATATGATGCAAGAGAGACCACACATCAGCACCATCAACAAAAGCTGATGCAATTCTTTCAATGAGGATTTCATATTTCTTTATATGTGTCTTGTAGATATCTTCCTTAAAGTAAATAGAATAGTAATAGCGCGTATAATATCTGCATTTATCCTCATTCTGTAAAAGGAAACGCCACAGCCGCATAAAAATCCTTTCACACTGACTGCGAAAATCCTCTCTAATATCAAAGACAGCCAGACTATCCTTAATGTTGGATATGAGTTCGTTGTCGAGCATAGCAAATGTTTCCGCAAAGAGATTTTCCTTTGTGCCGAATACGCGGTAGATGTGCGCCTCGTTCAGCTTTATATTATTGATTTCTCTGCGTTCACCTGCGATCGCTCTTGTGGTAGCCTTCTCAAAGCCACCCTCTGCAACAAGCCTTATTGTGTTGTTTGTAAATACCTCCCGGTAAATTTTTTCATTTTTCATAGCGCGTACATATGCCTCCATCATTAGCACTTGCTACATTTTCCGCTTTTTTTAACGGACACCGCAGCACCCCTGCGAGTATCCGTTTGAGCTTTCCACATAATTCGCATTATGCGGATGGATATATATTTTTACAAAGCTGCCTCTAACATAATTCGCATTATGTGGATACAAGGCTGAAAGCAATGTGTGTACATAACAATACACGATAGTATTATACACCAAAAAACCGTTTTCGTCAAGACCTTTGAGGAAAAAATGCGATATAACTCTGTAAACATTTTTGAAACTTTTGACAAACAAGCATGACAACAACACCCTCCGTCCGAAATTTTTTTACAAAATCCAGGAGGGTGTGCTTTGGTATGCCTATTTTTCGGAGGATATATTATCACGAGCTTTTTCACGCGCTGCTTCCTTGCGTGTTTTTCAACATAATGCGAATTATGTGGATTTTTTATTTTCCGGCTAAGCAAACCTCTCTGCAAGGGCAAGCCCCATTCGTTCAATCTGCCGTCTGTGCTCGCTGCCTGTAGTCATAATATAGATACGGGTGGTCTCAATACTGCTGTGTCCCAGAATGTCCGCTAACTTTGCAATATCCTTTTCAATGCCGTAAAAGGTACGGGCAAAGAGCTTACGGAGATTATGGGGAAAGACCTTTGATGGATTTACTCCTGCGGCTTCACAAAGCCCTTTCATTTGCGCCCAGATAAAGCTACGGTCAAGCGGTTTTCCGTTTCTTGTAACGAATACCGCGCCGTCCGTGATACCGTGTTTCTTTGCATAACTTAATAAAAGCTTACCTAAATCGCCCGGAACGAGTATCGTCCGGGTTTTACTTTTACACTTCACCGATACCTCACCGTTTCTGACAGCTTCCACGGTAAAGTATTTCAGTTCCGAAACGCGGATGCCGGTTGCACAGATCGTCCGTATCACAAGGTTTAACTGCTCCTTGTTTTTTGCCGCCGCAAGCAACCGTTTATATTCATCTTTTGTAAGTTCCTTTTCCTCTGTTAGATAGGTTGGTTTTTGAATACGGACAGTCTTTACTTTACAACCCTCGGCTCCAATAAACTCCAAAAAGCTGTTGAGACTTGCAAGCATGGAATTGATTGAACGGGGCTTGTATCCCGCGTCCTCCAACGACCTTTTATAAGCAACGGTCATTTCCTTTGTTAACGTTTTTCCTTCCGCATATAGCACAAAAGCGCGAGCGTCACGGAGATATTTCTCCACTGTCGCCGCGCTTTTTTCTTCTCTCAAAAGGTATTCTTCAAATGCGGTTAAGTGTGTTTGCGTTATAGTTTCTATTGACATATCGTGTCCTCCTATTTGTTTATCCTCATTAGAACGCTATATATATTTTACCCGAGAATTGTAAATAATTGCGTTCGCAAGATCTTGACACGATATAAACTGCTTATTTTTTTGAAACTTTATGTAAAATCAGCTATTTTGAACTGATTTATGCGAAAAAGGTGATGAAAGAGTCAGTCGGCTATATACATTGCCATTCATACGCTCGTATTCTCCAACTCTGCGCCGAACCAATCGCTCATAAAACTCTGATAACGAAGTGACAAAGCGTAGTTAGGTACATATCCAGGCTCCGTATATTTCAGCATTTCGTTCGCAAACATGAAACCTGCATAATGCGCCAATTTGGTTAGGTCAAGCTCCAAGCTGATCAAGTAAGAGGAGATTGCATCATATATGCCTTTCTGCTCGTTGCTGAGCGAATGATAGAACGCATCAATTTCCGCTTCCGCTTCTTGTCTTTGGGGCATCCTCTGCAGAACCTCCACTCTCAGATATTCCTCAAAATCCACGTCCATAAAGGTTCGGGCAATCGGATCACGGAAGTTATTCAGATTCGCTTGATACCCAAGACTACCGCAAAAAAGCAGATCAGATTCACAACGACGGTTGATGGCATCAAGAAAGGGGTTGATTTTCTCGTCGCCCAATTCACGGCGAAAAACAAGAAGCGCCTGTTCGTATTCTTCCTTGATGTGGGGAAAGTCCTTGCTTATGCCCTCAATCACGCCGACCATCTTTGTCAGCATTTCCTCTGCGTTCAAAATAGTAAGTACCTGTGTGTTCATTTTGTTTTCCTCCATATAATTTTCATTCATTCATCCCGGGGCAGTAGATGTCCCACGCTGTTTGTGATATGCCGTAACGATACAAACTTGCGGCAACCTCTTGACGCTGCTTTGTGCCGAGGTTCTTGATGTGTATGATTCCTTTTTCGTCCACATTCAGCAGATCGCCAATCGTTACATAACCGGCTCGGCGCAGAGCGTTAAAGGAACGCACAGATAAGTCCAAAGCTTCAATCGGCAGAGAGACTATCGTAACGCTGATCCCTGCTTTGGTTATCCCTTTCGGTGCTTCCTCCACACCTTGCTGATACCCTGTGCTATAACCAACTTGATAACCTCGCTCATATTCGACCTTGCAACGCTCCTTTATGTACCCGTCCACGCCCTTAGTCATAAAGGACATATTACGCCGAGACCGCAATTTGCGTAGAGCTGCAGTTTCAATTTGCCGACTGCGTTCTTGCTGAACTCCGATTTCCTCGCCAATCTCTCGTAGCTTTTTGCGTTCCTTATACCGACGGCTGACCACAAGTTGCTCTCGCTCATTGAGCGTGGAGATTGCATACTGTATTCCCGCAAGCACATCTGCGGTCAGCTCGGTTGGTGACTCTTGCTCCCATGTACCTCTGACGGCAAGGAGCAGATTGCGGGGGTATGGTTCTTTCAAAATGCTTCTTTTTTCTGTTGTGTTCTCATTAGCCATTGAGCAATACCGCACCTCCGTTTCTGTCCGTTCGCTTAATCTCGATATTGGGGACACGCAGCAGTATCCCTTGATCTGTGGCAAGAATTTCTATTTGGCTATCTTTGTCCAAACAAAACACCCGCCGTAATTCTTTCGGGAGAGTAACCCTTCCAAGTGAGTCCACTTTTCTCACGATTCCGATGTTTGTCATATTTTCACTCCTTTTGTATTCGGCTATCCGTAGTAGTGTTCTTCTATCCGTCTATATTATACACTAAAATTGCGAAAAAAAAGTCGAAATGTGGTGTTGAATATAAAATATTCATCGACACATTCCGACATACAGGCAAAAAAAGAGGACGACCCATGATGGATCGCCCTCTGAATGTTCAATATTAATTTAGATTCTTGATGTATGCTGCAATCAATTCGGCAACAGCCAATCTTTGCTTCGGTGTAAGTCCATCGAGCTTTTTGGTTATATCATCATATACAAAGTTCTTCCCGGCTTCAATTTCACCGCGAAGAATAAAGTCAGAGGATACGCCCAAGGCATCCACAATCTTGATAAACAAACTCAAGCTTGGGAACTTTGCCCCACGCTCAATGTCTGAAATATAAGTTGTACCGATATTAACTTTCTCGGCTAACTGCTCCTGTGTGAGCTTAACCATATTTCTCGCTTCGCGCAAGCGAGAACCGATTGCTACCTTGTCCATCTTCGCACCTCCTTCACAAATAGCAGTAGACTTATATAAATAGTATAAGTATTTCACCGTTTTTGCGGAATAAGCCATCTATCGAATAGTTCTGCTATCCGTAGAAGTGCTTTGAAACTTTTTTGTAAAAAAAGACCGATGGACACACTTTTTATGTCCATCGGTCCAGTATTAACGATTTGCTTAACAATAGGGAGCTTAACATTCTTTTATGCTTTGTTGTTCAAATTGATTTAATTATCTTTTATAAAACTCATTATATCCCCAGCATCGCAGTTTAGAACGTCTGCGATCCTCAAAAGAACGGAAAGTGCAACTTCTTGATTTCGTCCAAGTTTTGTAAATGTAGCAGGAGCAATACCGGCGAGCTTGCGAAGCTCCGCCTTGCTCATTTCACGCTCTGCAAGCATAACCCATAATTTTTTATAACTAACTCTCACTATATTCACCTCACAAACATCGGGGTACTGTATTCTTCGCCATATATTATATCACGAAAGAGCGTTCCTTACAATGAGAAACACAAAATTCATCTTGTATTGTTAAAATAATTTTCGACTTATTGAATTAGAATCGTGATATAATATTATTCGAGGCGTTTTGCGGTTATTACTTATCCATATTCGTCTCGCAATTTGCAAAGCAAAAACGCTTTACCTCGGATGTTAGTTCCGAAAAAACTATGCAAATACGTCAATTTGGTTTATTTTACGCAGAAAGCGTAAAATTCTGTAATATCCTGTCGAATTAAGCGTAAGCACTTGGGTTAGTGAAACCGCCTTTTCGCCTACAATATATAGGATAGGTGGTGAGGCAAGTGGACACTAAGTTTATTCGTGATAGGATTACGCAGTTGAGGATACAAAAGGGTGTATCCGAGTACAAAATGAGTTATGATCTTGGTCATAGCCGCAGTTACATATACAATATTTCTTCCGGTAAATCTTTGCCTCCCATGGCAGAGTTCCTCGAAATATGTGATTACTTTGAGATTACCCCAAGCCAGTTTTTCAACGATGCAGCAGACAACCCAGCATTACTGCAATCTGCCATCGAAGAACTCAAGAAGCTCGACGATGACGATCTGATGCTCGTAATAAGCAATACCCGTCGGCTAAATAAAGACAAATAGTAATTATATGAGCCGACTTTCAAAAAAATGATAAGACTGCGAGACGTTCGGCATATTTCCCGAAGTTTCGCAGTCTTTTTCTTGTATAATATTGGAAAACAAAACGATATAAGGAGGAAATAGCGTTATGGCTAATTTTTTCAGCGGTTTCATTAAGAGAATAGAGAAACCGCAAGACACACATCCCCCGTCTGTTCCGCAGGACTTTTCTCAGTATGAGAATGAGTACGTTACATACTGCATTGAGCAGGAAAAGACCATCAGCAAACTGGAATCGGGGTTACACACAAACGATGACCCCGGAGAAATTGCTAAAAAAGCACTTGCAGCAGCTTGTGCCTTTTATGATGCAGATTGGGCGGGCGTTATTGAGATTGACTTGGAACTCAATATCTGGGCTACCGGTTGGTGGTACAACATTGATCCCACCGTGAAAGAACTGGAGAAGCTGCAGGAATTTGAGAACCTTATGGTTATGCCGAGCATTGTCGAAGCAATCAAAAAGCAAAAACCAATCATTATATGCGACATTGAGGACATCGCAAAATCCTCTCCGAAAGAGTATGAGGTGTATAAGCGATTGGAAGCGCACTCTATTATGGCAGTACCTTTTGGACCGAAGCCTATGGGGTTCTTGGCTATCCGAAATCTCAAAAGGTATAACAATCGGACAAGCACTCTCAATATCCTTGCTTACGTTCTTCATCGTGCCATTGCACAGAAAAACACTATGGAAAGAGTCAGAATGGCTCTTACGCCGGATGAAATCAAGACCGACAACGATGTAATTATCAACTTCTTCGGAGGTATGGAAATCACAACATCAGCAGGTGTGTGGAAAGAACAGGATTTTAACTCTCCAAAGAGCAGCCGTGCCGTTGCTTACATCATGCTCAACAGAAAAACATCTCATTCCGCTTTAGCTATTGCCGATGCCTTGTACCCAGAAGATGGTTCCGACATCGACACGATCAATAAGAACATTCGTGGTTATATATACCGCTTTAGAAAGTCGTTTGAGCCGATCTGCAAGAGCAAGCTCATAGAATATACACCAAACGGCTATAGATTAAGTCCGTCAGCGAACGTAATGAGCGATCTGCAAAAGTTCGAGAAGTTGTGGAAGCAGGTGCAGCAGGATATTCCCATCCCGCAAAAAGTCCACTCCTTGAAACACGCCATCAAGCTGTATAAAGGGCACGTTTTAGGAGCTGCCTGTGATGACCATTGGATTGTCGGCATAGCAACAGATTATAAAATGAAGTACATCGCTATGGTCGATGAGCTTCTTTCCATTTTTGCACGGTTTGAAGATTACGACGGTATTCATCACTTTGCTACCCAGGCATTAAACCTTGTGCCCGAAAACGTAAAGGCACAGTATTGGCTTGTGTATTCAATCTACCATTCCGGTGTTGTGGCTCTCGCCAAGAGAGAGATAGAAAAAGCTAAATTCCGGTTGACCTCGGAAGAATTTGATACGCTTCAAAAGTTCATTTGCAAAGATGAATCACTCCCATACGGACAACTATTTGACTGAAAACTAAATAACCAATGCAGCAGAGGGTGCGAATCTCAAAAAGGGTTCGCACCCTCTGTTTTTTTGTCGAAAAATGCCCATTTGACTCTCGTGCGACACCCCATGCGACTTTCGTGCGACACCTCTTTTTCTCATTTGACTCTCGTGCGACGCAAACGGGGGTCATTCGACTTTCGTGCGACTCTCAAACGACTTTCAAGCGACACCCGTAAGGTAGCCTTTAGGGGCAAAAGCTCTAAAGACTAATTTACGGGGGTTTTTATTTTGACCTACATATTCCTTAACAAGGGTGCTTTTGCAAAACGCAGAAGCACCCCTTCTTTTTTTGTCAGCCATACAATACACGGCTGCCGTGATCCTCCGAACTGAAATTTGACTTTACCCAAAATCAAATTTCAAAAATTCGGAGGAACCACAAATGGTAAACAAAAACAGCATTTACGCACTCAACAAGAAAGACCCGGATGCCATCGTGTATCCGTCTGCCAACGGTAAACTTATCCGTGTTACTCGTGAGGATTTTCC
The DNA here is from genome assembly GCA_045541035.1 of Clostridia bacterium. Lineage (GTDB taxonomy): Bacteria > Bacillota > Clostridia > Christensenellales > QALW01 > UMGS1322. The sequence goes on from JAZQII010000022.1 coordinate 7,936, forward strand.
GAACGAGGAAGAATTTCTCGCTTTCAAGAAGTGGTCGGATGAAAACTTCCACGAAGAAGAAAAGCTCGACCACAGAGAAGCCAACCACATTCTGTCTGTTGATGATCTATCCGAAGCAGCTCTCGCTGTTCCTGCCGCCGATGTGATTATGGAACGTCAGCACGAGAGAGCCGAGAAGCGCAAGATTGCATCCGATATGGTCGTGAAGCTCAAGGACAAGCTGACAGACATACAGTTCCGCAGACTTTGGATGTATTGCGTTGAGGGAAAAACAGAACAACAAATTGCAGAAATCGAAGGCGTTGACCAACAGCGAATTTCCAAGTCAATACTCGCTGCTAAGAAAAAAATTAAAAAATTTTCAGCGGAGACGTAAAAACAGGGGGTAAAAACGCCCCCAAAACGGCGA
>JAZQII010000023.1:0-27297 GCA_045541035.1 Clostridia bacterium
TATATGGTATATCCTGCACCTGACGGAACGGCTTGGGAATCCAACAGATATATGGCGTTCTATGAGGCTATTGAAGACTTACGCGCAATGAAACTTTGCGAGAAGCTTTATTCCTATGATGAAGTTGTTAAGGTGATTGAAGAAATTACGGGCGAAATAGTTTTTGATAAATGCGTTTGCGAATCTGTTACTATGCTTAAAATTCGCCATACCATTGACAATATGATTTTTGAGAAGTTAGGAAAGTAAGGTGAAAAATATGGATATTAAATTTATTTCATCACTTGAAAAATGTTTTATCGAGGATAATCTTGATAAGTTTACCGAATATAAGCAGGCAACCATATTTAAAAATGAAAAGTTTAATTTTCAGGTTGCGTTAAAGAGCGAAAAACTTACTGAAATGTACGGTAAATATGATGTGTTTCCTATAATTGAAAGCGAAATCAGCGATTATATTACCATCAAAGAAGTTTCCTATATTCCCTGCGAAATTCCTGCAATATTAACTTCCGATGAGGGCGTTGACAGAACAAAAGCAGGTATTTTCCCCGATTTGTTAAAGAGTTTGAGTTATTGCGGAATGTTCCGCGTTATGAGTGAGCAGTTAAGATGCTTTATGGTTACCGTTGATCCTGCCTGCAAAATTTCGGGCAACTTCGATATCAAAATAAAAATCTTTGAAGGCGCTTACGAGCAAGGACTTAAATTTACTGATAAAATTATATGCGAAGATACTTTCAATCTTACGGTAATAGATGCGCTTTTGCCTGAAATAAGGGATACCGAACATTTGGAAAATCAAACGACCGCGTTAGCAAAAAGCGATTTCTTTAAAGGCATTGACGAGATGGCAAGACCTTATGCAAGAACACGCCTTATGGGCGCAAAACTCTTTAAGTATGGTTTTGTAAACAATCTTGATGAAATAAGGATCAATCCTAAATCAAGGCATTATTTTGCGTTCCTTGAAATGAAACAAGATATCCGCGCATATTTGCTTTGCGCAAAACTTACTTCTTTTGAGGAAACCGTTAAAATAATTGAGGAAGTTCTTGGTGAGTTCACCTTTGACAGTTGTATATATAAGGTTGAACAGATGATGTTGTTAAGAGCAAAAATAAACGAAACTATTTTAAAAAAATTAGATAAGTAATATTGACAAACGATTTTTTATGTGATAAAATTTTCTCAAGATAAAGTCAAAAAACGCTGTTTTTTGACAAAAAAACGAAAGCGAGGAATTTAACTATGAAAATTTGTCCCAATTGTAACGCTCAACTTAATGATGATGCAGCATTCTGCACAAATTGCGGAACACAGTTTGCTCAGCAGGCACAGCCTCAGTATCAGCAACAGCAGTATCAGCAGTATGCACCCCAGCCTGATCCCTATGATCATACCGCTGAATTTGATCCCAAGGATATTTCCGATAACAAAGTAATTTCAATGCTCGTTTATCTTATGGGTTGGATCGGTATCGTTATCGCTCTTTTAGGCAGCAGTACATCAAAGTATGCAGCATTCCACGTTCGTCAGGCACTTAAGTTCGTTGTTGTTGAAACACTTATCCCCATTGTTCTTGGCATTGGCGCAATCGTTAACATCATTCCTATTCTTGGTCAGATAGTTTATATCATTGCAGCTATTGCCGCAGTAGTTCTTTCAATCGCACTTTTCGTTGTTAAGATCATCTGCTTCTTCCAGATCTGCAAAGGTCAGGCAAAAGAACCCGCTATCATTAAGAAACTCAACTTCTTAAGATAATCAGAAAAAACGCAAAAAGCAGGTAATTTCACCTGCTTTTTGTTTTTTTATAAAAAATTTTTTTCTTTTTTTAAAAAACGCTTGACAGAATTTTCATTATAAAATATAATTGGTTACGTTAATAAGTCGCGAGTGTGCTGGAATTGGCAGACAGGCATGACTAAGGATCATGTGTCAACAGACGTAAGGGTTCAAGTCCCTTCATTCGCACCAAGCTTTAAAGCCTTGTGATTACTGCTTAGTCGGTGATTGCAGGGCTTTTAGTTTTCCTTAAAACTAAATTTATGGCGAATGGGGGATATCTTCTTTTGTATCTTGAAAAATTCTTAAATTCTTATTGACTTTTTTATTTTAAAGTGAGATAATTAAATAAGAGCCGAGTTACTTATAAACCCGACTACAAACGACAAAAGGAGAAATCTATCATGAAAAAAGTATTATCACTCATTATTGCTCTTGTGCTCTGTCTTTCATTCGTTGCTTGCGGCGAAGTTGGTGAAGAACCCCAGGAACCTAAGAACAATCCCGTAATCGAAGCTTACATTGCAAAGAATAAGGAAGCACTTCTTTCTTCAATGGAAGCATCATTTGCAACATCAGCAGGTATGACTTGTAAGTCAGACGTTGAAGTTGACGGCGACGGTTTCATTATCACCATTAAGATCGATCAGCTTGAAAACGTTGAAGATTCAGTTAAGGATCAGTTGCAGACCGCATATGACGGAATGAGCGCAACGTTTGAACAGTCTCTTAAGACAATGCAGACCGAGTTAAAAGAACTTGAATATTATCAGGTAAATGTTTGTGATAAGAACGGTGATGTTCTTGCAACTATTACAGCAGGTAATAAGTAAGTTATACAAAAACACAAAAACCCTTCTTCGGAAGGGTTTTTATTTTTTTACATCTCGCGTCTGCCGTCAAGGGCTTTTGCTAAAGTAACTTCATCGATGTATTCAAGATCACCGCCAATGGGAATGCCGTGGGCGATCCTTGTAGTTTTTATACCGAAAGGCTTTAAAAGTCTTGCAATATAAACGGCAGTTGCATCACCCTCAACGTCAGGATTTGTTGCGATGATAATTTCGTTTACACCGTCAAGACGACCTAAAAGTTCCTTTATGCGGATATCGTCGGGACCAACACCGTCCATAGGCGAAATTGTTCCGTGAAGAACGTGATAAACGCCTTTAAAGGAGCCTGTTTTCTCCATTGCAATAACGTCGCGGGGGTCCTTAACTACACAAATAACCGAATGGTCGCGCCTTGTATCTGCACAGACGTCGCAACGCTCGCCTTCGCAGAAATTACCGCAATCCTCGCAATACTTTATTTTTTCTTTAATATTGCCTAATGCATCGATAAGTTCTTTAACGTCGTCATCGGGCGCGCTTATGATGTGATATGCTAAACGAAGTGCAGTTTTTCCGCCGATACCGGGAAGTTTTGAAAAAGCATTTACAAGCTTTGCTAAAGGCTCAATATAAACACTCACTTAAAAAAGACCTCCGCCAACACCGCCGGTAATTTTGCTCATTTTCTGATTTTTAAGTTCTTCGGCTTGTCTTAAAGCCTCTTTTACTGCGGCACAAACTGTGTCTTCAAGCATTTCAACGTCATCGGGATCAACGATTTCGGGATTGATCTTAATTGATTTAAGTTCACCTTTTCCCGTAACCTTACAAACCACCATGCCGCCGCCTGAAGAAACCTCAAGTTCAGATTCTTCAAGTTCCTGCTGAGCCTTTTCCATATCTGCCTGCATTTTTTGTGCCTGACGAAGAAGTTGCTGCATATTTGCGCCGCCGCCGAAACCTCCGCCGGGGAATCCACCTCTACCCATAATTTAAAATCCTCCTTAAAATTTATGAAAACAGATCAAGCGCGGCATTCATCAGATCATTGCCGCCATTCTGTTCGCTTTTTGGTTTTGCACCGATAACTGTCATAACTTTAAGATCTTGTCCCGTAACGGCTTTTACGGTTGACGTTATCAGTTCGATGTTCTTTGTAACCAGCGCTTCTTTACCCTTTGCGCTTTCGGGAATATATATATTGAACTTGTCCCCCTCAACGGCGCCGTCAAAGGCGCGGATCATCATATAAAGGGGAATATCAGCCTGCTTTATACGGTTTACGATTGCGGTCCAATGGGGCGCGCCTGAATTTTGCTTGGGAATAGGCACGGAAGCAGGTTTTGGAACTTCTTTTTTCACTTCAGGCGCCTTTTTCGGTTCTTCCCAGGGAAGGTCGGGAATATCCTGAACGGTTGGCTTTTCTGCAACCGCGTTAATGGGAGCAGATACCGTAACGCCGTTTTTGATTTTTTCCTCTAAAGAAGAAAGTCTGTCCATAACCGAAGAAAGATCGTTTTCGATCTGAGGCGTGCAAATGCGCACAACGGCAGTTTCAAGTTGAATTTCGGGACGCGAATGAAGTTTTATCTCGCTTTCAAGGTGTGAAAGAATCTCAATACTTCTTAAAATTCTTTCGCCGTTGGCCTTTTGCGCCTGATCTTTTAATTTATCCTGCATTTCTAAAGGAAGTGCAGTAATTTCTTCGCTGTTTGGTGCATATATACAAAGCATGATATCGCGCATATGCTCCATCAGTTCTAAAGCAAAAACGCCTATATCTTTGCCTTCATTCTCAAGTTCACGGCACTTTTTAAGTGCAAGAGAGGAATCGGAGGAAATAAGCGCATCTGCAAAAGAGAACACAAAACTTCTATCAGAAATACCTAAAACGTTCATTGCGTCCTGAAGTGTTACCTTGTTTCCGCAATAGGAAAGGCACACGTCGGCTAATGAAAGAGCATCGCGCATACCGCCCGAAGCACTTTTTGCAATCAAGTCAATGGCAGAATCTTCAAAATCTGCATGGCTTTCCTTTAAAACGTATTTCAATCTGTTAAAAATTACTTCCGAGGAAATAAGCCTGAAATCAAAACGTTGGCAACGGCTTAAAATGGTTGCGGGAAGTTTATGGATCTCGGTTGTTGCAAGAATAAATACTACGTGTGCAGGCGGTTCTTCAAGAGTTTTTAAAAGCGCGTTGAAAGCACCGCCGGAAAGCATATGCACCTCGTCAATAATATAAACCTTATATTTGCCGTGTGCAGGAGTGAAAACAACTTTATCACGAATATCGCGGATATTATCAACACCGTTGTTTGAAGCGGCGTCAATTTCAATAATATCCATATTATCGTCAGCCAAAAAAGCCTGGCACGCATCGCATTTTCCGCAAGGATCGCCGTTTTTGGGCTGGGCGCAGTTGATAGCGCGTGCAAAAAGTTTTGCCGTGCTTGTTTTTCCCGTACCCCTTGGCCCTGCAAAAAGATATGCATGGGCAATTCTGCCTGATTCAAGCTGATTTGAAAGGGTTCGGATTATATGTTCCTGCCCAACAAGTTCTGAAAATTTCTGCGGGCGGAATTTTCTGTAAAGTGCAACGTATGCCATAAAAACACCAACTATAAATTTAATGTATATATTATATGATAAATCTTTACATTTATCAAGGGAAATTTTTTAACCGCTATATATAGTGGTTCGTGGAAGTTTTTTGCATAATTCCCAAAAAAATAATTAAAAAAAGATGAAAAAAGTTTTGACAAATGACTATTTGATGGTGTATTATAATACTGTATAAAAATATCGTGGCGAACTAACGTCACTTAAAAGAAAGGAACGAACAGTATGAAGAAACTCTTAAGTGTTGTTCTTGCATTGGCTATCATAGCATCTTGCTTTACTATGATCACCATTTTTGCAGGGGAAACAACTAAGACGGTTGTTAACGGCGATGCCGAAAGCACAGGCGGCTGGATGAACGGTCACCTTGGCGGAACAACCACAATTATCGAAGAGCCCGGTAACGAAACAAACCACGTTGCTATGGCTACCATTGGCGGTACATATCATACCATCGGTTATGATTTCTCACCCGCTATTATTCAGGACGCTGCTAAAAATCTTGCAGGCGGCGGCGCAGGCATTTATAACGTATCTTTCCGTTATAAGGCAGCAGAAGCAGGCAAAACAGGTAATTTTACCGTAAACCTTGCTTCGGCTTGGCACGGCCAGAAATCAAACGTAACAACGTTACTTGGCGCTGAAGCTCATGCAGAAAATACATACTTCGGAATGCAACCTTCAAGCATCACAATGACTGATCAGTGGCAGACCTATGAAGGTACTGTTACGGTAAGTGAAGCATATCTTGCAATGCTTAAGGCTTGCGAAGCTGCAGGTCAGGCAAAGGCACAGACTCTTACCATCCGTCTTGACGGTGCAGGCGGAAGCAATGCATTTGCAAGCAGCACTTTCAATTATTATGTTGATGATATGACAATTGAAAAGCAGGCTGAGCCTAAGGGTATTAAGGTAGAAGTTACCGAAGATTTCGTAGGCGACGGTGCTTATACTTACGTTCGTACAGAATCAACAGGCCTTACAAAGGAAATGGCTGTTGACGGTGAGATCGTAAAGAACTTCGTGATCCACAATATTTCTGACGTTGCTATCAAGATCGAAGCAATGTATCAGAACGGTTGGGACACAGTTACAGGAGTTTCAAGCGTTGTTCATAATGATGAAATTCCTGCAGGCGGAAAGAAGACCTTTACTCTTACAGTTCCTTGCAATGCAAGCGGTATGGTTACCGATACAATTGCATTAAGCGCACTTACTCTTCGCTTTAACGTTAGGGCAGCATCAGGCTCTCTTAAGGCAGGTAACGCTGTTGTTATTTCAGCAGAAGGCAACAAGGAAGTTGCAACTATCGGTGCAGCTAACAGACAGGGCGGTACAGCAGGTAAAGCTAAGGCTTCAGCTGTAATGACTCTTCCCAACACCGTTGTTGGTTATGCTATCGAAAAGACCGGCACTGATACAACTAAATATGGTACAACCGGTACAAACGGCGGTAGCTATACAACTGCTGATATTAAGGGCGGCAAGCTTGAAAAGACCTATACCGTTTATAACCCAAATGATTATGAAGTAAATATAAATTTTGCACTTCAGGCAACAGTTCCGAAAAAGACTTCAGGCAGTGCTTGGGCAGGAAGAACTGCTACCGTTAACATTCCTGCAAAATCAAGTGCAGAAGTTACTACTTATCTTGCAGAAGGCACTACAGCAGGTAAGGTTATTATTCCTGAAAGTTCTGATGTAAATGAGCAGGAAGTTGATGTAACAAAGGTATTTATCCGTCTTGATATTAAGAAGGGTAATACTATTGAGCAGGGTGTAAAAGTTATCTTTGAAGCAAAAGAGAACGATCCTATCTCCAAATTTGCAGGCACAGGCTTTACTACAACTGCAGTAACCGAGCTTCCCGAAGTTGCAACACCCACTCCTACAGCAACGGCTACACCTACTCCCACACCCGTTCCCGTAGTTAAGGGCCTTAAGATCGTTGGTACCACAAAGCTTCTTGCTTCCAGCGGTACTGCAGCAAAATATCCCACAACAGCATTTGCTTTCACTGCAGATGATATCCTTTGGGATGATGCTTCAACAGGTGATGGCACCACATATACAAAGAAATCCGGTACTATTACAAAAGTATATGATGTATATAACGATGGCACAGTTCCTTTCCGTGCAGGCGTAACCGTTTATGGCGGTAACCGTCTTGCGAACGGCACAAGCGCTGTTGTAGGTTGGGATCTTCCCACCGGCACAAAAGGTCACGTTGATCATAACACCGAAGCACTTGCTGCACAGTCAGTAAGAACACAGAATATCGTTATTCCCGTATATCAGCTTCAGGATGGCACCATTGTTATTAAAGATACAAAATCAGCAATGGAAATTGGCGGAACTAACGTTACAGGCTATGCTCCTCTTAACACACTCCGTCTTCGTGTTGACTTCTGGGATTTCGAAGTTGGCGCTTCAATGGTAATTGCTCCTCAGGTAGCAGATGAAGATGATATAATCTACACACTTGCAGATACAAGTGCATATGCAACAAAGACTCTTGTTTATGAACTTCCCAACATTGCAGGCGCAACACCTACAGCAACTGCTACTGCTACTGCAGTTCCCGTTAAGCAGGTTGTAAACGGCGATGCTGAAAACGGCAACACCGCATGGGGCGCAATCCTTGGCGGAACAACTACAATCGTTGCTGATCCTGACAATGCAACAAACAAGGTTGCAAAATTTGTTCCCTCAGGTCAGTATCATACTGTATCCTTCGATCTTGGTCCTGCAATCCTTCAGGATGCTGCTAACGGCTATCAGGGCGGCGGCGCAGGTACATATAAGATTACTTTCCGCGCTAAAGCAGAAGCCGGTAAGGGCGGCAAGTTCGGTGGTTTTGTAAACTCACAGTGGCATCAGAATAAGAATGCAACTATCGGTGATTACACACTTACTGCCAACACTTACCTTAATACTGCTAACGGTTTTGATATGACTGATGCATGGGGAACCTACACAATGTCAGTTAACATTACCGAAGCATGGCTTAACAACCTTTATGCAGCAGCAGCTGAGGCTGATGCCGCAACATTAGCAAAGATCTATAACCTTACACTTCGTCTTGACGGTTCAAACAAGGCATTTAAACTTGAAGGTGCAGACAACTACTTCACATACTACGTTGATGACGTTGTAATTACAAAGGAAGCTTCCGCAACACCTACAGCAACAGCAACAGCAACAGCAACCGCAACCGCAACTGCAACTGCAACCGCAACTGCTCCTGCAACAGATTACGTAGGTATGAAGTTTGAAGTTACTCAGGCTGTTGCCGGTGGTTACATTTACTTCAGAAATGCAGCTGCAGGCATCACTGCAAGCGAAATCGTTGACGGCAAGCTTACAAAGACTTATGAGGTTTATAACCCCAGCGATATTAACGTTCCCGTTACTATTTATTATCAGAACGGCTGGACATCAATTGCAAACACCGTTCAGGGAAAAGCAACTGTACTTCCCAAGTCAAAGGCTATTATCACAACAGTTGTTCCCGTAGCAGATTCAGTTGATCCTGCAGCTCTTTCATTAAGAATTGATATAGGTCAAGGCGGAATAGAGTTGCCTGTTGGCACAAGCGTTATTATTGCAGGTGAACCCGGCGATGAAATCTTTGGCGTTACTAAGAACGGTAATCCAAGTGGCGGCACAGGTAAGGGCGCAGCATCAGGCGTAACAGAACTTCCTGCTTACACCGTTCCCACACCCACTCCCGTTGCACAGAAAGTTGTTTCAAACGGCGATGCTGAAAACGGCAACAAGAACTGGGGCGCATATATGGGCGGTACAACAGAAGTTATCGTTGATCCCGATAACGCTGATAATCATATCGTTCAATTCGTTCCCTCCGGCAAATATCACACAGTAAACTTTGACCTTGGTCCTGCTATCATTAACGATCCTGCAAACGGATACAACGGTGCAGGTATCGCTAAGTATAAGCTTACATTCCGCGTAAAGGCAGAAGAAGGTAAGGGTGGTAAGTTCAACTTGTACATTAACTCTGCAAACCACCAGAGCAAAAATGAGGATCTTGGTCTCGTTGAAACATATTTCGGTGCAGGCAATGTTAATATGACCGATCAATGGCAGAATCTTGAGTATATATTTACTCCTGATAAGGCATATCTTGACGCATTTAAGTATTATAATGACAACGGCAAGACAAATTCCTATATCCTTAACCTTCGTTTTGATGGTTCAAGCAATGCATTTAAGAATGAAGAGTACTTCACATACTTCATCGATGATGTTCAGATCGAAGTTCTTCCTCCCGATCCTGATCCCGTTGGTATGGAATTTAAGTCAACAGAAGCTATCGCAGGCGATCACTATATAGTAACCCAAGCAGGTGGTTTGGCTTATATTCCTGAAGATTTCACAGGTAAGTTACAGGTTGCATATACCTTCTATAACACCAGTGTAGATCAGAATGCAACTATCTTCTTTGGTTTCAACGTAACACATAAGAAGGCTGATGGTAATGACACTTGGGCAGAAGCAGGTAAGGGCCAGTCAATGACCATTCTTCCTGAAAGAAAGGTTACACTTACTGCTGAACTTGATGTTGTTAACGGTCATGTAGTCGTTACTAACGGTGGCACAACTATTCAGCATCCCATTAAGGACATCTTCTTACGTTTCAATATTAAATTCCCCGGCGCAACTGAAGCTGGTAACACAGTTATCGTTGCAGGCAATATTGCAGAAGATATTATTTATAGCCTTAAGGGCGGATATAAGTTAACTGTTCAGAAGGTAGCAGAACTTCCCGATTACATTGAAGCTTCAAAGGCTGATACCGCTCCTAAGAAGGAAAACGCAAATGCTGAAAACGGTCTTGTAAACTGGGGTACAATCCACGGTGGTAAGATCGAGCACGTAACTCCCGGTGCTGCAGGCACAGGTCATGCAGTTAAACTTATCCCCGCAGCAGGCGGCAAGTATAACTCAATCGCATTTGACCTTGGTCCCTGGATCATCTATGATAAGGCTAACGGTTATACCGGTGGCGGCGCAGGTAAGTACGAAGTTACTTTCTACGCTAAGGGCGAAGGCACAGGTAAGTTTAACATTATGCTTAACTCACAGCTTCACCTTGATCAGAAGGGCGTTGCTAAGGAAATCGGTTCAGGCGCAGCAGTTAGCAGCACTTGGATCGGCGGCGGCTCCATCGATATGACAAAGGGCTGGAAGAAGTACACAGTAACATTCGACGTTAAGACCGAATGGTACTCAATGATGAAGAAACTCTATAATTCTTCACATCCCAATGCTCCTATGGCATATCAGCTTGTATTACGTTTTGACGGTGGCTCAAGTGCATTTAAGGATAAGCAGTTCGCATACTATGTTGACCAGATCTCCATTAAGAAGACTGCAAGCTACTCAAATAAAGCAGTAGTTGGTGTTGAAATTTCACTTAATGAAGATATCAATGCATCAACATACTTCAAGACCGATACAGGCATCCTTACAAAGAGCCAGATTAAGGATGGTCAGATCACAAAGACCTATAAGGTAACAAACAACAGTGAAGAAGCCATTCAGATTCAGTTCGAACTTCAGGCAACCGTAACATCAGGTGGTAAGGCTTCATGGAAGGCACCTGAAGCAGGTGAATTGGTTGAAATCGGACCTGGCGAAACAGTAGAACTTACCTACACCGTTGACGTTAATGAGGATAATACCGTTTCTATTGGTGATCAGGATGTAACACTTGATAAGTTCTTCGCACGTTTCAACTTAAAGAACGAAGATGGCACTAACGAATTTACCAAGGGTCTTAAGTTCTCAATCGTTGCAACAAACAAGGCTGATTATAAGGCAATGGCAAAACTTGCAACCAGCAACTCAAAGGTATGGGTAGTTACACCTATCTATGAGAAGAGCGGTTCTTCCGAAAGTGGTGACATGCTTCCCGTTGCACTTATTGCAACAGTAGTAGTTGCTTCAGCTGCTTTGGTAGTAGTTGCTAAGAAGAAAAAGGAAAACTAAAAAAGCACGAGAAATCTCTGCAAACAAGCCCCTACTGATGTAGGGGCTTTTCCTTTGTTGCAAGGGATATAAAAACGCAGTCACTTACGTCTTTGTAAGCTCCTTTGTTTTTAATCCCTTGCGCCTTGGCTTGCAGAGTTTCTCGCACTTTTTGGCGAAGAGGATAAGAAGTACATACAACTTTATTGCGCTCTTACCCTCGCACGCTTTGAATTTTAAGTTTTATTGGATTTTTTGCGTTAAAAATAGGTTAGTGTTGCGCAAAAAGATAAAAACTCAGTCATTTACGTCTTTGTAAACTCCTTCGTTTTTACTTTTGCGCGCCTTGCCTTGCTCGTTTCTCGAAATTTTATGGTACCGGCATAATTTCTTACGCTTTAAATTGCAGAGGTTCTCGCACTTTTTGGCGAAGAGGATAAGAAGTACATACAACTTTATTACGCTTTTACCCTCGCACGCCTTGAATTTTAAGTTTTTCTCACTCGCAAGGTTGAGATTCATATAAAGTTGCCGAAGGCATACCTCAATCAATGCTGAACAAAGAGAAGCATTGCATATCATCAAAACGAAGTTTTGTATATCATCACGACAAAGTCGTGTATATCATCAATGCAAAGCATTGTATATCTCGCGCCTTGAATTTCAAGTTTTATTGGATTTTTTGCATTAAAAAATAGGTTAGTGTTGCGCCAAAAGATAAAAAAACAGTTTTTCTTGCATAATAGACCTTTATCAATTATAATATTCTTGAAAAAAGAGGTGAGAAAATGTGCATAAACTTTATGAAAAAAGCAAAATATGGTTTGCTGTCGTGTGGATAATTTTATATGTTGTATTGACAAGTATTGCTGAAAATATCGATAAATCAGTAACCTTTGTTTTGCACGTCGTTATGAGCATAACTCTTATATTTTGGTTGAAAAAACAAGACCTTTTTAAAGAGTTCGGTTTGCAAGTATCTTCCAAAAAAGCAAAGAACTTTCTTTATTTTATACCGCTTATTTTGCTTTCGTCGGTAAATTTGTTTGTGGGTTTTTCAATGGAAATATCTCCTTGGAAAATGATTTTTTCTATCGGCAGTATGCTTTGTGTGGGATTTCTTGAAGAACTTATTTTTCGCGGACTTCTTTTTAAAGCGATGGCGGAAGATAGCGTTAAATGGGCAATAGCAGTTTCAAGCATAACTTTTGGAATAGGGCACGTAATCAATCTTTTGAACGGTGCCGATCTAATGCCTACGATCTGTCAGATATTTGAGGCTATGGCTTTCGGATATTTGTTCGTTATTATTTTCTACCGCGGAAAAACCTTGTTACCTTGTATAATTTCGCATAGTTTTATAAATGCAACAAGCGTTTTTTCAAATGACGTTTCGGGAAATAACAGAATTATTCTTTCTGTGATTCTTTTTGCGGTCGCTTTGTGTTATGCATTAGTACTAAACAAAACTTTGAAAGGTGATGAAAATGAAAATTAGAATTTTGGCAATTTTATTGATTTTGGTCTGCGCTGTAGGGTGCACAAGATATGAAAAAGAAAACGAGTATCAGCAAATTTCTCAAGAAGAAGCCAAAAAACTCATGGATACTGAAGAATGTATAATTCTTGACGTTCGTACAGCGGCGGAATTTAGCGAAAAGCATATTGATGGAGCGATAAATATTGATCACGAAGAACTTCCTGAAAAAGCAGAAAGCGTGATTCCTGACAAAGATGCGCTGATTCTTGTCTATTGCAGAACGGGCAGGCGCAGTAAGATTGCCGCACAAACACTTGTGGATATGGGTTACACAAACGTAAAGGAATTCGGCGGAATAGAAGATTGGAAGATGTAATGAAAGATATTCTTGTAACGGGCGCTTATGGCGGAATGGGACGTGCAACGGTACTTAAACTGAAAAAACAAGGCTTTCGTATTTTTGCTCTTGATAAAAAAACAGATAAAGTTGAGGAAAATATTATTCCCATAGAAGCAGATATAACAAGCGAAGAATCAATAAAAAATGCACTTGAAAAAGTGTGCCAATATACCGATTCTTTGTATGCAATTATCCATTTTGCCGGAATTTATATGCTTGATTCTTTGGCTGAAATAGAGTCAGAATCATTCGATAAAATTATCAACGTGAATTTGCGCGGAGCATTTCTTATAAACAAAACGTTCTTGCCTTTTTTGAAAAAAGGAAGCCGTATTATTATTACAACAAGTGAACTTGCGCCCCTTGATCCGTTGCCATTTACAGGGATTTATGCTGTTACAAAAGGCGCGCTTGATAAGTACGCCTATTCTTTAAGAATGGAATTGCAACTGTTGGGAATATTTGTTTCCGTACTTCGCGCAGGCGCAGTAGATACGGGAATGTTAGGTGTTTCCACCGATGCTTTAGATACTTTCTGTCAAAAAACAAAACTCTATTCCTGCAATGCCGACCGATTCAAAAACATTGTGGATCGCGTTGAAGCAAGAAGTGTTCCGCCCGATAAAATTGCAAAAAAAGTCCTGAAAATTCTTAAAGAAACCAAACCGGCTTTTTGTTGCAATTTAAATCGCAATCCGCTTCTGATTCTTTTGAATCTGCTACCAAAATCCATGCAATTATGGATAATTAAAATTATTTTAAAATAATAAAAACCGCCTTTATAATGAGGCGGTTTTTTGCTTTAAAGCCTATTTACATAAAATTTCAGGTCGTTCGTAGAACTAAACATTCTAAAAACTTAAAAAAGCGTATACAAACGCAATTTATAATAATATTTTTGTTAATTATAACATTCGAACACTCTATTGTCAACAAAATAAAGCAGTTTTTTCGGTTTTTTTGTCGAAAAAGCAAATAAAAAACTACATTAAAAAACAAACATGGTCAAGGCTATGGTCATTTTTTTCGAGAAAGGGGTTTATTATATATGCCAAGAAGAGGAGATAACATTCATAAAAGAAAAGACGGAAGATGGGAGGGAAGATATAAAAATGGATTCAAACCGGATGGATCTGTTAAATACACGTCAGTTTATGATAAAACTTTTTTAGGTTGCAAAAAGAAGTTAGAAATAGCAATACAAAAAACTGACAAACATTTGCATTCAAAAGATTTTAATTTAAGTGATTTATTGTATAAGTGGCTAAATATGCGAAGAATCAAAATAAAAGGAGCAACTGAATTAAAATATCGCAATATCATTGATACTCACATAATTCCTGAAATAGGAAGAATGAAGGCATCAGAAATAGACACATCGAAAATAAATGCTTTTTTGGAAAACAAAATAAAAAATGGAAGAAAAAAAGGAAGCGGCCCTTTATCCCCGTCATATATTAAAACAATGGCAATAATTCTTAATGCTGTTATTGAATTTGCTGCAGCCGAAGGCTTGTGTAAGCCTTTAAATTCTCCAATTTTTATGCCAATCGTTCAAAAAAAAGATATCTCAATATTAAAAGAATCCGAGGAAGCCCGCTTTTTAAAAGCTTTGTCAGCGGCAAATTGTCCAGCTTCTATTGGCATTGTTTTAGCTTTGCAAGCAGGTTTGCGCATAGGCGAGGTTTGTGCTTTGAGGTGGAAAGATGTTGTTTTCGAGCAGTCTTTTTTGAGAGTAAGATACACTGTATCAAGGGTTGTATCAGATCTATCTGATAAAAAATCAGTTATGCAGCTTGAATCTCCTAAAACTCCTTCGTCAAGAAGGGATATACCTATGACAGATTTTTTAAAAAGTGTTTTGCTTAAAGCATATATTGAGAGAACGTCTGAATTTGTTGTTTCAAAAACATCAAGTTTTGTTAACACACGAACCTTTGACTATCAATATAAAAAATTTCTAAAAGAGAATGACTTGCCAATAATTAATTTTCATAGATTTAGACATGTGTTTGCTACAAAATGTGCACAATCAGGTATGGATGCAAAAACACTTAGCATCATACTTGGGCACTCAAATGCTAGTGTTACACTTAACGTATATGTTCATCCTGCTATGAGCATTATACATCAACAAATAAACGACATATTTGCCTTTGAAAATGGTCAATATTGTGGTCAAAAAAATGTAAAAACCCAACATTTATAGTCTTTTCATAGAATGTTTAGTTCTACGAAAAAGGTTTTGTCGTTTGGGAAAATGTGAACGGAAAACACCGTTACATATAAATTTAATTTTTACGGAGGAGTTTAAAATGAAATTCAATGGACAAAAGAGAATTCGATTTGCAGGACGTTTTCTCGCATTTGTAATGGCAGTGTGCTTAATTTTAGGCGCAATGGCTATTACTGTAAGTGCAGCAACTGTTAATGAAAAGGTTACAGAAGCCAAGAATGGCGTTGTGCAGATTCAAGTATGGTTCTCAGACCCCGAAACAGCAAAAGATCTTTATCTTCACTCAGGTACCGGTTTCCTTATCAATGAAAACACGGTGGTTACTTGCCAGCATGTGGCAACAGGTTTCCCTGATGCATGGTATGTTCAGTGGGCTCAAGAAACTAACGCAATATTAGGTGGCAATCGTACAGCCGCGCAGGTTAAGGAGAATCTTGAACTTCGTATCAGCGTTTACCGTGACGTTTATGTAAAAGCAACTGTTAAGAAGGCAAGTACCGAAATGGACTATGCTGTATTAACGTTAAACGAGAAGATTCACAACCGTACACCCTTAAAACTTCGCGATAGTTCAGCTCTTAAGCAGACAGAAGATGTTTTCGCATTAGGATTCCCTGCAGATATTGCTTCACTTGAGGATGCAAATCATTATGATGCTGATGATGTTACAATTACAACCGGTAATGTAAACAAGGTTGGTAACATGAGTTTTGAAACAGTTGATGGCGGCGTATATGACAGTGTTAACTGTGTTGAGAGCAGTGCTCTCATTACCGGTGGCAATTCAGGCGGACCTTTGGTAGATGCTGACGGTAATGTTGTAGGCATTAATGCTGCAGGTAACGAAACAAGAAATATCGCTATCAGCAGTAAACAACTTATTGATGTTCTTAATGCTCTCGGTATTACATATACTCCTGCAGGTGAAACTGCAAGCGTTGAAACACCTGCTCCTGCAACAGATGCACCTACAAGCGGTGATGTTGAAGAAGTAACTGTTGACACAAAGGAACTTTCAGATCTCATTAAAGAAGCAGAAGCATTAAATGAAGAGAAATATACCGAAGATTCATTTAAGGCTGTTCAGAAAACTCTTAAGGCTGCAGAAAAAGCAATGAGCGCAAAAACTCAAGATGAAGTTGACGATGCAGTGGCAGATCTTGAAGATGCTATCGATGCTCTTGAAGAAGCAAAGGGTTCATCAATAAACACCCTTGCGTTAGTAGGTGTTATTGCAGTTGTTGCGATTGTAATTATTGCAGTAGTCATTGTTCTTGTTGTTGTTCTTGGCAAAAAGAAGTCTAAACCTCAGGCTGCTCCCGCAAATATGTATGCAGCACCTCAGGCACCTGTAAGACCTCAGGCTCCTCAGATGCCTGTAAGACCTCAGGCTCCTCAGGCACCTCAGGCACCTGCTCCGCAGAGCGCAGGTGAAACAACGGTTCTTTCACAGAATGCCGGAGAGACAACAGTTCTTTCACAGAATGCAGGTGAAACAACAGTTCTTTCACAGAATGTAAATGGCGGAACACTTGTTCGTGTAAGCAACAATGAACGCATTCCGATCTGTTCTGCTGAATTTACAGTAGGTAGAGAACGTGCAAGCGTTGATTATTGCGTTGGTGGAAACACTAATATCAGCCGTGTTCATGCAAGATTTATCGTTCGTAACGGTGTAACTTATATTGTTGACAATAAAGCCGCAAACGGTACGTTCGTAAATGGTGTTAAGGCACGTGCAGGACAGGAACTTGAACTCAAGAATGGCGACAAGATCCTTCTTGCAGATGAGAAATTTGAGTTCAATAAGTAATTTCCAATTTATATGTAGAATAGAGGCGGCTTTGACTCCGCCTTTATTCTGCTGTTTTCTAAAATCGATTTTCAAGAGGTAGAGTATGGAGTTTATTGTTACGGCTAATACGGATATAGGCATAGTTAAGGATACGAATCAGGATGGTATGTCCGTAAAGGTTATTGACACACCTCAAGGCAAAATGACTTTTGCTATTCTTTGCGATGGAATGGGAGGTCTTGCAAAAGGAGAGGTGGCAAGCACAACGTTGATAGCTGCTTTTAATGATTGGGTGTTTGATAACCTTGCAGTTTTATGCAATAAGCCTATTGAGGATTCAGATATAAGAAATCAATGGGAGAGAATTATTGTATCGCAGAACAATAATATTAAGAACTACGGTGCGCGCCAGGGTATTCGACTTGGTACAACGGCGGTAGTTATGTTGCTGACAGAAAGTAGATACTATATTTTGAATGTTGGCGATTCCCGTGCATATGAGATTTCTGATACACTTCATCAGATTACAGAAGACCAGACCTTTGTTGCGAGAGAAATTCAGCTGGGTAGAATGACACCGGAAGAGGCAAAAACAGATTCAAGAAGAAACGTTCTTCTTCAGTGTGTTGGTGCTTCAGAAGAGGTGTATCCCGATATGTTTTTCGGCAAAACAAAGAAAGATGCTGTGTATATGTTATGTTCCGACGGATTTAGACATGAGATAACACCTGATGAAATATATGAGAAATTTCAGCCGAATGCTTCGTACAGCGCTGATGCTATGAACGAAAATTCAAGAAGTTTGATCGAATTAAATAAGAGCAGGTCGGAAAGAGATAATATTTCCGTCGTGCTTGTAAGAACATACTAAGGGGATAAAATATGTTAGAAGTAGGTTCGCTTGTTGACGGAAAATATAAAATATTAAATAAAGTCGGACAAGGCGGTATGAGTGTTGTTTATCTTGCTATGAATGAGAGAGCAAATAAGCAATGGGCAGTTAAAGAGGTTCGTAAGGACGGAGTCTTGGACTTTGAATCGGTTAAGCAAGGTCTTGTTGCTGAAACCGACATATTGAAAAAATTAAGTCACAAACATCTTCCAAGTATTATTGACGTTATTGATACGGAAGATTCGTTCATTATAATAATGGATTATGTGCAAGGTAACTCTTTGGATAAAGCACTAAAAGAGTTTGGAGCACAACCGCAGGAAGATGTTATTGAATGGGCGAAACAGTTGTGTGATGTGCTAGGATATCTTCATACGCGTCAACCTGCAATTATATATCGTGATATGAAGCCTGCAAACGTTATGCTGAAGCCTGATGGCAGTATTTCGCTTATTGACTTTGGTACAGCGCGTGAGCATAAGGCATCAAAGGTAGAAGATACCACTTGTTTAGGTACGCGCGGATATGCAGCACCTGAACAGTATGGCGGAATGGGACAGACCGATGCAAGAACAGATATTTACTGTCTTGGTGCAACGATCTATCATCTTGTAACAGGGATGAATCCCAGCCAGCCACCATACGAGATAAGACCTATAACGGAGATTGACCCCAGTTTATCGACAGGTCTTGAAAAAATAATTTTAAAGTGTACTCAGAACAATCCTGCTGATAGATATCAGTCATGTGCCGAATTGATGTATGATCTTGAGCACTATAAGGATTTTGAAGATGAGTATATAAAACATCAGAAGCATAAAATAAGTTTGTTTTTTACGACAGCAGCACTAACGGTTATCTTTGGCGCGATTTCTGCTTGGGGATTTTTTTCTGCAGAAGGTGCTAAAAAGGAAAATTATGATTACTTGCTTGCCAATGCTGAGATAGAAAGCGATTATTATGAGACAATTCTTACGGATCCTACAAGAACGGAAGCATACTTGGGAACAGATGATTTTGATGGATTGATAGATTATCTGATATCCGATGGAGAGTTGTCAGCCAATGACAGTTCGATTCTTGCACAGTTAAAGGTTGGCATTGAAAAAAGCGGAAGCAATGGATATACTAGTACGGTTGACGTGTTAAGCGAGCTAAAAGATGACAACCCTGAAGGATATGAGCAGGTTTGTTATGAGATAGGGGAAACATATCTCTTTTATTATAACATAGGTGTTGAAAAAGATAAATATCAAACGGCAGCATCTTGGTTAAAGGATTCTGTAGATACTTATCCTGTTGCAAAAATATACTGTGATATTTCAAACTGCTTACAGAACGTATATAAATATTCAAAGGCTAATCAGACAGCAAAACTTTACGAAGAGTATGAAAACCTTTGGAACGAAGTAACAGTTCTTCATGATGAGGCTGAAAACTTGGAAGACGATCTTAAGATTCAGGTTTGGAATGAGATTGTTAATATGGTCAATAACAATTGCAAGGAATTTTGCGAAGTAACATCAAAAACGGAATTAACTTCGATGATGAGCAAAATTTTTGATGAATCAAAGAACGTTACCAATACGTTTCTTAAGGAAAATGTTGCATTATTGCAAAGCAATATTGAAACAACCATATCCAAAATCGGTACAGTAGAGAGTAAATAAGGAGGACCAAGAAGATGTATGAAGTATATAGATATATTTTCGTCGGCGGCCTTGTTCTCTGCATAGTAATGCTTATAGTTACGGTTTTGTTGTTTTTCTTGCTAAAAATCAAAGCGGCAATGGGCGATATAACCGGTGCCAATAAGCGTAAGGCTATTGAAAATATACATAACAAAAGCGTTTCGACTTCTGCAGAAAAGAAACCGACGAAATTTGATTATGAAAATCAGACGACGTCGGCAAAACTTGCAGCAGAGTCTGTTGAAACGACAAAAATCAGTCCGCAAGATCGCTATGATAATATGGAAGCATCGGAAACGACGGTGCTTAACGCTATCGATGGAAGCGATACGACGGTGCTTAGTGCTGACGATTTAAGCCAGACAACCGTGCTTAGTGGCAGTCGGCAACAGGAAGAGCCGAAACACAACGAGCAGTTCAAAGTGCTTATTGATATTACTTACGTTCACTCAAATGAAGTTATCAGATAAATTTTCTGAAAACATATAAATTCTTTAGAAAAAGGGAGAGTAAAGAAATGAAGTTTATGAAACACAATTCAAAGGGTGCGAAAATACTTGCAGTTGTGCTTTGTACAGTCATGGCGTTTACTGCGCTTAATGTAGGCTCGATAGCCAACGTATTTGCTATACCCTATACGGGATTCATCGTAGAAGTTACAGATGAAGCAGGTACACCTATTGAGGGTGCAAAGGTAAAGTTAGTGCCTACAGATGAAAATATTGTTATTGAAAGCCTTGATGTTGTTACAGAATCAAACGGAAAGGCATACTTCAATTCTGTAAAGGATTATTTTGAAGCAAATGCTGAGATTACTGAGTTTAATGCTATATACACAGTTACAGCAGAAAATTACCAAACTGCTTCTATAACTGAAGAAAAAGCAATTACTGTTAAAGCAGAAGGATCCACTACAGTTAAGCTTAAAGAAGGCGTAAAACCCGTCATTAAGGAAGTAATAGGTAACGCTACAGAGTGGACAAAGGGAAGCATTACACTTACTGTTGTTTCAGAGGATGCTGATGTAGCAGGTTATATGATTGTAAAAGAGGGCAGCCAGTGGCAGACAGAAAAAGAATTTACTGTATCTGCCAACGGCACGTATATCTTTGCAGTTAAAGATACTGCAGGAAATATAAGCGATCAGGTAAGCATTGTTGTTGAAAAAATTGATAACGAAGCTCCTGAAATAAAAGGCGTTGCGGCTGAATCCGACGAGTGGACGGTTGGCGATGTAAAACTTATCGTTACTGCAGAAGATAAAGGCTGCGGAAACATTCAGTATAAGATGGATGACGGTCAGTGGCAGACAGAGAATTTCTTTACTGTTAATGGTGTTGAACAACATACTTTCTATGTGAAAGATGCCTTGGGCAACGAAACAAGTGTTGTTGCTAATGCAACAAATATTGATACGGAAGCTCCGGTTATTCAATCCGTTGTTATTCCTGACGTTTGGACAAACACTTCTGTAGAAATAACCGTTAATGCAATTGACAGCAAGTCCGGTGTCAGTCAATATAAGTTAGATGACGGTCAGTGGCAGACAGAAAACAAATTTGTTATTGCTGACGGAGAAGAGCATACCGTATACGTTAAGGACGTTCTTGGAAACGTTGCAGACACAAAGGTAATCATTAGTAAGTTTGATAAAGTTGCTCCCGTAATTTCGGAGGTAACTCCTGAAGACGGTTGGTCAAACACATCAATAAAATATACCGTTAGCGCAACTGATGATAAATCAGGAGTTAAAGAATACGGTATTGCAGTTACAGGATCAGAAGATATTGAATGGGTAAAATCTTCTGAAGCACAGTATGTATTCACTATTACAGATACACAGCTTTATACTTTCTATGTAAAAGATAATGCAGGTAACGTTGCAAAAACCAACGTGATAGAATCTGCCAACATTGAAAAAGAAGCACCTGTTATCAGTGGCGTAACAGTTGATCCTGTGAAATGGACAAACGATAAAGTTGCTCTTACTGTTGTTGCAAGCGATAATGGCGGTTCAGGCATAAAGGCTTACAGAATCGACGGAAAAGCATGGCAGACCAATGCTACATTTGAAAATATTACCGATGATGCTGAACATAAGTTTGAGGTTATTGATAACGCAGGCAATATTTCAGCAGTATATATGGCAAAAGCCGATAATTTTGATAGCGGCTTCCCCGTAATTTCGGAAGTAACTCCTGAAGACGGTTGGTCAAATGAATCAATAGATTTTACGGTTAAAGCAACCGATGAAAAATCAGGCGTTGCAGAGTACGGTGTTTCGGTTAAAGAATCAACAGATATTACTTGGGTAGAATCTTTTGAAGCACAGTATGTATTTACTATTACAGATACACAGCTTTATACTTTCTACGTGAAAGATAATGCAGGTAACGTTACAACTTATACCATGACTGTGCCTGCGCAGATAGAAAAAGAAGCTCCCGTTATCAGCGACGTTGTACTTTCAACAACAAATTGGACAAATCAGCCTATCGACTTTACGGTTGTTGCAAGCGATAATGGCGGTTCAAACATAAAGGCTTATAGAATCGACGGAAAAGAATGGCAGACCGATGCTACGTTTAAAAAGATCGCTGATGATACCGAACATAAGTTTGAAGTTATCGATAATGCAGGCAATATCTCTGCAGTATATGTAAAGAATGCCCAAAATTATGATAACACAAATCCTGAGATAACTAATATTAAACCTTCAACAACGGAATGGACAAATGCAGATATTACCGTTGAAATTGAGGTTTCAGATGATAAATCAGGTGTTGAATTATATCGTGTTGACGGTGGCAACTGGCAGGAAGAAAATTCCTTCACAATCAATGATAGAGACGAGCATAAGTTCGAAGTAAAAGATAAAGCAGGAAACATTTCTGCTGTAAGCACATATACCGCAGATAACTACGATGTGGAACTTCCTGAGATCGATGAACTTAAACCCTCAACAACTGACTGGACAAACAAGACCATTATCATTACCGTAAATGCAAGCGATGAGATCTCGGGCGTTAAAGAGTATAAGATGGATGAAGGCCAGTGGCAGACAGCAAACACCTTTGAAATCGAAGATAGAAAAGAACATAAGTTCTACGTAAAAGATAATGCAGGAAACGTTTCTGAGGTAAGTAAATATACATCTGGAAATTACGATGTTAAAGCTGTAGATAAACTTACAAATGTTGAGATCACGCAGACAAATGATTCTGCTTTTGCAAGAATACTTAACTTTATCACTTTCGGTAACTTCTTTAAAGAGGAAACTGTTATAACCGTTACTGCAGAAGACGTTAAGGATTCAGATGAAGAAATGATAAGCAATGCTTCGGGCATTAAGAGTTATTCCATCTATCTTTACACAGAAAACGGTGACCTTATCCATAGAGAGGAAGGCAGCGAATCAAACGTATTTACCATATCAAAAAATGAAGTTGAGAACTTTAAGGGAACAATAGCCATAGCAATTCTCGATAATGCAGGAAATATGTCAGATGAGTTGGCTGTTATTGCAGAAAATTCATCTTTAGATAATGACATTGATTGGTTAATGATTGAAAATGATGCTCCCGTTATAAGTGATATTGAACAGATAACACCTGAATATGAAGCTATACATAAAGATGCTTTTGAGTTTAAGTTTACCGTTTCGGATATAGTTGAAGGAAAGTATATTTCCGGAATCAACAGCGTTCAGGTAATAGCAAACGACAAATTAGTGTTGCTTGACGATCAGAAACTTGATGGTAAAGTAGTGCTTATTGACGATCTTACCGATGATGAATCAGAAATCACCGCGGAAAAAGAATACGTTCTTGTTGTAGATCCTGCTGAACAGACGATTAACGGCGTTAAGCTTGTTGATGACAACAACAACGATCTTTGGAATAAAGGCTTTATCGAAATAAAAGTAAATGCTTACGATAATGCGGGCAATAAAGCCATCGAAAAGAAGACCGTTGCATACTTTGACCAGAATTCACCCGTTATTGCCGGCTTTGATTTCAGCCTTACTGAGAGTATTGATGTTGAAAAGGATGAGGAATCCAAACTTTTCAATTCCGTTACCATTGAAGATTACGGCTTCTATTTCAAGGAAGACGTTACCGTTACCATCTATGCAAAGGATCTTATTGGTGCTAACGAAACAGTAGCATCAGGCGTAAAATATATTACTTATAAGGCAGTAGATATCAGCGGCAAGATCATGTATAGCGGTAATAATGTTGAAGTTGATGAAAACGGATCAATAAGCTTTGATATTCTTAAGGAAGATAACTTTAAAGGTCAGATATATGCTTATGCAACCGATATGGTAGGAAACACTCCTACAGACTGTGTAACCTTTACTGATGAATTGGCTATCAAGGAAGGTGAAGACAAGGGCTTTGCTCATCCCAACGGAACAATTGTTGAAAGCCTTGAAAAGCACAAAGAAACTTCAGATATTACTATTACGGCACCTTTAAAAACAGATACACAAAATAATGCTTATGCCTATAATTACGGTGGCGCAGCAGTTATGCTTGACGCTGTAAAAGATTATGATGATTCACAGCTCGTTCCTCTTTACAATAGTAACATTACCTTTAACGTAAGCGTTAAAGATACATATGCAGGTATCAGAAGCGTTAAGTGGACGATTTTTGAAGGCGAGGCAGGAAGCCAAGTTGTTACAGAAAAAGAAGTTACTGTTGACAATGACGGAGTTCTTGGCGGAGATAGTGCAGAATGGACTATTGTTGATGAAGAAGACACAGATAACCTTGTTTACGGCATTAGCGCAAACATTAACGTAACAGGTAACCACAACAATATGGTACTTCTTGTTGAACTTACAGACCGCGCAGGTAACACAAGTTATGACTACTACGTATTTGGTATAGATACTGTGTTGCCGGTTATTAAAGTTCAGTATAACGATAATGAAGCAATAAACGATGACACCAATACAGATTTCTTTAGAACTGACCGTGTTGCAACCATTACAATTACGGAACGTAATTTCCGTGCAGAGAACGTTGCTTTCGCAATAACAAGCACAGATAACGTTATTCCCGAAATTGATCTTAAGAACATCAGTGTATGGACCGAAAATGTTGACGAAACAGACTTGGATAAGACTACATATACTGCAGTTATAAACTATACTGCTGATGGAGACTATACCTTCGATATCGCTTGCACCGATAATGCAAAAAATGCAAACAACGGTGTTGATTTCGGCGATTCTATTGCTCCTCAGAAATTTACCGTTGATAAGACGCTTCCTGTTGTTACGGTAACATTTAATAACAACTCCGCTCAGAACGGTAACTACTATAAGGCTGATCGTACGGCTACCATCACTATAGTTGAGCATAATTTTGATTCAAGCCGCGTTCAGATTCTTGAAAAGATTCCCGCAATAAGCCGTTGGACAAGCAAGGGCGATACACACACGGCAACAATCGTATATGACGTTGATGGCAGATATGCTCTTGATATTGAATTTAACGATATGGCAGGCAACCTTATTAAGGATTTTGCTAAGCAGGAATTTGTTATTGATAAAACAAATCCCGTTGTTGAAATAACAGGAATTGTTGATCAGTCAGCAAACAACAGTGAAGGAACAATCGGCTTTATACTTACGGCAACAGATACTAACTATAATGGATTTACACCCGTTTTAACGGCTGTTACTATGAAGGATAATAAGTTCGAAACCAATACAATCGATATTGGCGAGGTTTCAAATGTTGAAAACGGACAGAGATATACTGTTGCAAATATTGAAACAGATGGTATTTATAGCGTAACATGTACAGTTGTCGATAAAGCGGGCAACGAGTTTACTGAAGTGATTCTTCAGGCGGCTGACGGAAAGAACTACACAGAAAAACGCACTTCAACAGATAATTTGGTAACGTTCTCTGTAAACCGCAAGGGCTCGGTTTTTGCTCTTGAGTCTTATGCAACTCAGGTGGTTGGTAATTATTATCTTCAGAATATTACTGAAGCAGTTTCAATCATAGAGATTAATGCGGACCCCATTGTTGAAAATAGCGTAACTCTTAATGGTAAAAAGCTTGTTGAAAATGAGGATTATAAGGTTGTTCTCGATCATTCAAACGGCACGTGGTATAAGTACACATATAGTCTTAATAAGGAACTTTTTGCGAACGAAAGCGAATATAACATTGTTATATCATCAAAGGATAAAGCAAACAATGATGCGTTCAGTGACGTTAAGGATGTAGCCGTTAAGTTCGTTGTTGACAGAACAGCACCTATTGTTACTGTTGCAGGACTTAAGGTTGACGGAAGATATCAGGTTGAGAAACAAACAGTTACCCTTGTTCCTTCAGATGATGGCGGATCATTAAAGAGCCTTATCGTTCGCACATTAGATGAGGATGGCAATGTTATTAAGGAATTGATAAATCTTTCAGGAGATGCTCTTTTAGAGGCTATGGCTGCAGGAAACATTACGTTTGAACTTAATGAAGGACTTTATCAGAACGTTCAGATTATATGCGAAGATTATGCAGGTAATATTATCGGTGCTCAAGAAAATGAGGTATATTCAAATGTATCTATTTCTTCAAGCGCATTCATGATCTTCTGGGCAAATAAGCCACTTCGTTGGGGCGTTATTGGCGGAGGAGTTGGTCTTATAGCACTTATTATCGTTGCAATTGTTTTAAAGAACAAGAAAAAAGATTAATTATTTTTGATTGCCGAAGGTAAGCACTTCGGCAATCTTTTTTATAATGACCTCAAAAATCTGTTAAAACTATAGAATTATAACAAAAAACATCTACATATATATTTTTTTGTTGACGGTACGGAATTTTTTACCTGCGGAAAAAGGCAAGGACTTTTGTAAAATAAATTCTGCGCCGCAGTAGACAAAGAAAAAGGGATTGAGAAAAGATGCGAAAAATGATATAATAATTTCGCCGATAAATAAGAATTTAACGATTCTCAGGTTATGTCCTGTTAATATGTGAGAGTCTCTGTTATAATGGTTCTTGGGAATCAAGAAAGGAGACTGATTATGAATCAAGAAAAAATTGGAAAATTCATTGCAGGATGCAGAAAGCAAAAAAATCTAACACAAGAACAACTGAGTGAAATTTTAGGGGTATCATCAAAATCTGTTAGTAGATGGGAAAACGGAATAACTTTGCCTGACTATACTGTTTTGGATTCTTTATGCAAAGCCTTGGGAATTTCTGTAAATGAATTTTATTACGGTGAAAAAAAGACAGATATGGATTTCGAGCAGCTTTCCGAACAGAATCTTCGTTTGTATTTCAGAGAAAAATATGGAAAGCGATTAAGATTGAAATTTGCAGTATTGAGTGGGATTATTGGAATGTTGATTTTTATCATTATCCAACTTGTCTTTTTGAGATGATAAACTTGAATTTGAATAGCTAGATTTTTTGAGATGTTATTGCTTATTCATAACACGTAGTAAAATGCTCTAAAACCGCCTTAAATAAAGGGTTTTCCGCAAACAACTCATTTCATCCCACTATATGGTGTTACACCGTTTTACCCTTG
>JAZQII010000024.1:0-6265 GCA_045541035.1 Clostridia bacterium
GCCAAGGCGCTGAACTTGCAAAAAAGGGAGTTTACACAGACGTAAATGACCGCATTTTGCAAGTGAAATGCAACGACGGAAACAAACCCCTGCAAAAATTTTGCAGGGGTTTGTGTTTGCAGGGGTTTGTCAGTGCTCTGAGCGAACTTAGGTTCGCTCTTTTTTTTAACCAATATTACCAAACAAACGGTATCAATCTATATTTTACTTTTTGTTTATATTCCGAGTAGCCTTTAAGTTCCTTTTCCAAAAATTCTTCTTCGCTTTTTATTCTTTTAATAATGATAAAAGGGTACGCGAGAAATATTATAAAGGAATATAAAGAGCCTAACACCAAAGGCATTGATAAAAACAATAAAAGCGTTACGCTATACATAGGGTGCCTTACTATTCCGTAAAGTCCCGTATCAATTACTTTTTGGTCTTGCTGAACTTCAATAGTACGGCTTAAATACGTGTTTTCTCTTAAAACTTCAGCATAAAGAACATAGGCAACGAGAAACACTACCGCAAAAATAGCGGAAACAGTTTTAGGCAAAGTGTACCAATTAAAGCGCACACCTAAGCCTGCAATAATAAAGCCAACTAAAAACATAAGTCCGCTTAGTTTTATAACGAGATTCTGTTCTTTTAGTTTTTCTTTGGCATCAAGACGTTTATTTAGTAATCGTGGATTTTTTATCATCATTACGATTCCTGCAAAAAACATCGGCACAAATAAGATCGCCATAAGAAGCAATCCGTTAAAAAACAAAGTGCCTGCAGGCAAAAATATCAAAACGCCTACTAAAAGAGCACCTAAAACAAATTTAGTTATTGCCTGAATGAATAGTTTAACCGTCATATTTTCTGTTCCTTAAAACAAATATTATTCTATAATGGTTGTTGAGGGTGGAAACAGCATTTTAATGCAGTTTCCACACCAAATCGGAGATTTGGTTCAAATTTTTGAATAAAAATTTGTCAACCTCCATTGCAATGATGTTGAAAATCAATCAAATATAATGATATTTGATTGATTAAAAACCGTTAGAACGGTTTTTCGTTGAAATAATTATTATTTCAACGTTCAGCAATCATTATAATAATAGTTTCGCCTGATTTGATTGTATGCAATTTTCCGTCAACATCAATCCACAAATCAATTAAAGTTGGGTTATATACTCGAAGACCGTCAGCACTGTAAACAAGGCGTTTATAGGCTTCCACGTACTCATAAATTTCAATATTTGTAGCGAACCAAATTTCATCGTTTCCTAAAAATTTTTGGCAGATGCTTTCAATCAGATCCCAATTATTATCGCGGTCAAACTCAAAGCTATGCCCCCAAACATAAAAAAGTCTGGGAAAACGCCTTGCGTGATAACAAGCATTGATTGAAAGGTTGAGATTAAGGAATTTATCAATATATTCCATAATTTTTGGGTTTTTATGGTGTGCGGTAGGCATCCACGCGTGAAAATCGTCAGGCAAGCGAAATTCATCGTTATCGCCGCCCAATGTTCTTGCGTAAACAATATCAAGTTCCTTAAGATAATTTTTTATGCCTTCATAAGTGCCGAAATTACCCATTATTCTTATCCCCGTATCAGGATATGCCATCCCACGGATAATTCTTTTGCACCTTTTTTCAAGGTCCAGTCTGCAATTAAGTACGTCCCTTATGCCTTCAATGGGACGTGTGTTACCGTTTGCCCTATGAAATTCACCGTGCACCGCAATTTCGTGGCCCTTTGAAAGGAATATATCGTCAATTTCTTCATCGGAGAAATTATTATTATATGCGCAAAAATTAAAAGTACCTTTCATTCCATATTTATCAAAAATTTCTGCAAGTTTCCTATCTTGCGGAGCACCGTCATCATAGCTGAAAGTAACTGCTTTCGCTTTGCCTCCAGGATATCTTAAAAAAACACTTTTCATTTTTTATTCCTCCAAACAATTATAGGTTTCTAAAATATATTTGCCTGTTTCATAAAGAAGGTCAACTGCCTTTTTCTTAAGCTCTATCGACGGACTTAAAAGCTTTCTTACGGCCTCGCCATTATGCATCCAAGGTTGACGACCGTAAGGTGGATTGCTGTTGTGCAAGAGCGTATATGATGCCTCAAAAGTAAAGTAGCCGTCATAATTAACATCAAGCAACCCTTGCATAACGGAATCAAAGTTTATTACGCCTGCAAAAGGCCATGAGTGATGGTGGCAATCACCGAAATTATCGGAAATATGCACACCTTTTAACTTATCACCAAGTGCAATTATATTGTCATATTGACCTATTTTACGTGCAACAGTATCAATATTAGCGTGAGCCGTATCCCAGCAAGCACCAAGCAATGGATGATCAAAAAATTCTAAAAAATCACGAATTTCCTTCCCCGTTGAAAAACGCAATGAATTTTTAGGCATATTTTCAGTTAAAAGCATAATATTATATTTTTCGGCTACCTTCAACAGATCACCGTAAAACATTTTGTTATACTTATAAAGTTCATCAACTGAAAACTTCTCGCTGGTGCAAGGATGCACAACAATGCGATCAATATTAAGGAGATTACAGATTTCTATCGAGCGTTTTAGCGCACGTAGATTTAAGTTATATTCTTCGTTATCGGGATTTTTTATTGCATCCGGAATAGGTTCATCGAGGCACGGTGCATGCGAAACAACAAATTCAACCCCTGCATAAGCAGCAGCATTGCTCCAATCATCAGCCAATCGTTTCCAATTTTCATCATTTTCGCTGAAAAATTCAGGAATTGAACCTGTTTGCTCAAGATTTATATACTTAAACTTCGACCCTTTAAAGCTTTTAATTTTTTCGGTAACGTTATCTACGTAATAGCTAAAATCACCTGTTGAAGTGCATAATTTCATATTTTCACCTTTACAAACTCATTATTATACAACGTATATATGTACTTGATTCCTATATCTTTTAAACATAATTTTGCTTCCTCAAAATCAAAATCCAATGTGGCAATATTATGGCTATCAGAAGAAAGAATTATTTTGCTATCGTTCTTTTTAAGTATATAAAGCAAGTTTTCGTTAGGGTACGCTTTTGTACGAAATCCTCTTGATACAGCACCGGTATTATATTCAAAAATACCATCGTTTACTATTTCCGTCAAAAATTTTTCTGCTATTTTATTATACTTTTCGTTTTTTAAAAACAAAGAAGTATCAAGCTCATCAAACTTAGTTATAAGATCAAAATGCCCGATAATATCAGGTTTTCTGCTTTTTATATATTTGCAAAAATTACTATAGTAAGTTTCGGCAAGCAAAATAATATCATAATTAAATAATTCAAGACACTTTTTGAAATAATCATAACTCGAATCAATGGGAAAATACTGATCGTTTCTGTTGAAATAATGTGAAGATCCGATAATATAATCAAACCTACCTCTATCTGACGGGCTAAAGGCATCCTCTTCAATTCCAAGATAAACCTGAATTTTACTTTTATATTTTTCCTTTAACCTATTTATTTCCAAAATATATGAATCAGTATCCTTCATACAATATCTTAAGTCAAAGGATGTATATCCATGCCCTGAAAAGCCCACGGAATCAAAGCCTTTTTCAATGGATGCTAAAACAATCTCTTCAGGAGTATTTTTACCGTCACAAAAGGTGGTGTGAGTGTGAAAATTACCTATCATTTTGACTCCCCTTTTGCTTTTTAATTAAGGATATTACAAAATCTATTCCCATCGTTTTTATAAATAAGCCAAGCAAAGAACTAAAAAGAATAACCCAGCCCGATATTACTCCGCCTATAAGCACAATAAGAATATCAGTAATCAAAAGCGCTTTGCCAATATCAATATGGGAAAATTTACGCACGATCAACGCAATAATATCTGTGCCACCTGAGCTTGAATCAACATAAAACATAACTCCGCTTGCAACTGCAATGATAACTGCACCGATGCTTGCCGATAAATACGGACTTTCAATAAGCGGGTTTTGAAAGACAATGATCTCCTCAAAAACGCCAATAAAAACAGTGGTTAAAACTGAACCGATCAACGTTTTAAAAGCCATACTTTTACCAAGAATTATGAAGGCTAAAAGAATAAGCAGAAAGTTTATTACCATTAAGATCGTGCCGGGTGAAAAAGGAAGAAATTCCTCTAAAATTACTGAGATACCGCTTGTTCCACCAAGCAAAAGCTTTTGCGGAAAAATAAATAAAATTGTGCTTGCAGCATATAAAACGCTGCCTAAAACTATACATAAAAGTTCAATAATAAGTTTTTTAATATTTATTTTTTCCATAATCTTACATAAGTCCCATACACCAAATAACGATAAGGGCAGTTATGGTTACCAATGTATCAATAGTTATGCCGTAGAACATAGGTTTAAGACCTGCTTTTCTAAAATCGGTTATGCTCGTGTTTAGACCGATAGCCGCAAGAGCAGTTACCATAAGAAATTTGCTTGTGCCTTTTACAGCAGTTGAAATATCTGCAGGTATCGTTATTACGCTATTTAAAATTGCAAGCAACAAAAATCCTCCTATAAACCAAGGAATGATTTTTATTAAGTTAACTTTTCCGCCGTTATTCTGTGCCTTAAGTTCTTTCTGCTTTGCGCGAGTGCCGATATATGCAAAAACAAGCACAGTAGGAATTATGGCAATAGTTCTTGTGAGTTTTACCATTGTGGCGAAATCTCCTGCGGCTTCAGAGAAAGCATAGCCTGAAGCAACAACGCTGGCCGTATCGTTTACGGAAGTACCTGCCCAAATGCCGTAAGCCATATCATTCATACCAAGCCACATACCCATAAGAGGATATAAGGCTACCATCACCATATCAAATAAAAAGGTTGAGGATAGTGCAAATGCAACGTCCTTATCGTCAGCATCTATTACGGGCGCAATAGCCGCAACGGCAGAGCCGCCGCAGATGCCCGTGCCTGCAGAAATAAGATTGCTTAATTTCCAATTAAGACCGAATAACTTGCGGATAAAATATCCGCCACCAAAGCACATGGCAAAGGTAAATATCATTACGAAGAAGGTCATCTTTCCTACTTCCATAATCGTTTTTATTGATAAAGATGCGCCTAAAAGAATAATCGCGACCTTTAATATTTTTTTGGATACAAACTTAAGTGACGGTTTTATCCACGCAGGATGAAAAAAACTATTTATTATAGTACCCATAAATAATGCAATAATTGATGCCCCCAACAAATCACCTGGAATCAGTATTTCAAGTGCTGTTGCCACACCTGCAACAGCAAAGCATATTATAACACCCAATATAAACATACCGTATTTTTTTACTTTTGTTTCCATAATATATCTCCCCTAAGTTTATTCGTAAATATTATACCATAAACTTTTTTAATTGCAATAAAAAACGGCTAAAAAAAAGCCGTTCTAAAATATTATATTATCGGTGCAATATAACCTTTTTCCTCAAGTGCGGTTTTAATCAAATCCAAAACTTTTTCGGAATCAGCACGCACGGTGTGATAATGATATCCGCCCGTAATATTCATAAGCTCTGAGGATTTTCCGCTTCTAACACCTTCAATAAACTGTTTAACGTGATGGCGCGAAAATATGTTCAACGGCGCAATCATCTTACCGTATACTTTGTGCCACACATAGACGTTTACAACCGTTCCGCCAAGATCAACAATGGTATTAAGTTCATCTTCAGTTTGCTCAGTCGTATGGTACAGTTTAAAAACGCACTCTTTAAGGGGCGATTTTTGAATAACGTAGCCGTTGTGAGTAGAAAGAATATCATAACCTTCATTTTTTAGCGCAGCAATATCCTGCACAATAATCTGACGCGATACGCCAAATTCATTTGACAGTACAGTACCTGAAACGGCTTCATTTGCCGATAATAGCCGATTTGCAATATTTTTTCTTCTGTCATCAGCTTTCATATACTTACCCCTTTAAATTGCATGCAAGTTTTTAAGAGAAAGATCTAATATGGGTGAAGAATGTGTAAGCGCACCGCTTGAAATATAGTCTACGCCGATGTCTATAAGTTTTAATACGTTTTCTTTGGTAACGTTTCCGCTACATTCTGTTTCGGCTTTGCCTCCGCATAATTTTACTGCTTCTTTCATATCTTCAACGCTCATATTATCAAGCATAATAATATCTGCACCTGCTTCAAGTGCTTCTTTAAGCATCTGTAGATTTTCAACCTCAACCTCTATCTTGCGCACGAAAGGTGCATATTCCTTTGCCATTTTAACTGCTTCCTTTACTCCGCCT
>JAZQII010000025.1:0-16212 GCA_045541035.1 Clostridia bacterium
GGGTTTGTTTCCGTCGTTGCATTTCACTTGCAAAATGCGGTCATTTACGTCTGTGTAAACTCCCTTTTTTGCAAGTTCAGCGCCTTGGCTTGCAAGGGTTTCTCGAACTCTGGCAGCCTGCTGACTTTGTCAGCAGACTGAAAGCTTGAAAAAGCCTTTTTTTGTTGCAAAAAACAATACTTTATGTTATTATCAAAACGAGGTGGCATTATGATTCGCAAAGCAACTTATAGTGATTTAGATAAAATAGAAGAAGTTTTTAATTTTGCCCGCAGTTTTATGCGCAAGACGGGCAATATGCACCAATGGGACGGCGGTTATCCCCAAAGAGAAGTTTTAATTGACGATATAAAAAAAGACCGTCTTTACGTTTTTGACGGAAACGGCATTGAGGGCGTATTTGTTTTCTTTTTAGGCGATGATCCAACATACTCTTATATTGAGGGAAGTTGGCTTTCTTCTGAGCCTTACGGTGTTTTTCACCGCGTTGCAAACGGCGGAAAATTAAAGGGAATGCTTTCAAAAATGATAGAATTTGCTTCCCCTTATACAACTCATCTTCGCATTGACACTCATGAAGATAATTCAGTTATGCAACACGTTTTAGATAAAAACGGCTTCAAAAAATGCGGAATCATCTATCTTGAAAACGGTGATCCCCGTATTGCGTATGAAAAAATATAAGGCGGATACAAAATCCGCCTTAATTTATTTTTATACTCTTTTTTCCTTTTTCGCTATATCCTTGCGCAATGGTGGGAAAAGAATTTTCCGTATCGCAGGTAGGCTGAATGTTATAGGTGCCGTACTTATTCACCATTTCGGCACAGTCCATTGGCTGATCGCAAACGTTAGATTTATCAAACTTTTCGCCCAATCTGTTCTTTTTCAAAAAAATCACCTCAAGAACAGTTTGTGCAGAAAAAGAAATTATATTCTCTCAATCAATCCCAAAGTAACCTTTGTTGAATTTTCCGAAGCCATTTTTAAGAAAGTTGGATAATCCATATGTGATGAATTATCAGCACTATCGGAAATTGCCCTTAACACAAGGAATTTTACGTCATTGACATAACAAACGTGACCGATTGATGCGCCTTCCATTTCGCAGGCAATGGCAGAAAACTCCGAAAGAATAAAATCCTTTTGCTCTTTTGATGCGATAAACTGATCTCCTGATGCGATAACGCCTTTTTTGCAGTTGATGTTTTGTTCTTTTATAACTTTTTCCGCAAGATTAACTAAATATTCATCAGCAGGAATATTTATAATATTTATTCCCGATAAAAGACCTTTAGGATCACCGATGGGCGAAGTATCCATATCGTGCTGACAAAGGCTTTCTGATATTGCAACGTCGCCTATTGAAAGTTTGCATGTTAATGTTCCTGCAACGCCCGTATTTATAATAAATTCAGGGTTATATTTTAAAATCATCGCTTCTGCACAGATGGCTGCAAAAACCTTGCCGATACCGCACTTTGCAACAACAACGTCCTTATCAAATATTTTGCCCGAAACAAATTCTATTCCGCTGAAAACTTCGGTTTTTTTGTTTTCAATTTTGGCTTTGAGATTTTCAACCTCAACGTCCATTGCGCCGATTATGCCGATCATTTTTATTCTCCTTTGTAGTTAAAATCGTTCCAATTTTCTAAATTTTTAAGATACTCTCTGCACTCTTTTTTTGCGCTTTCAAGATCAAGCTCCCTATAATTTCCGCACTCTTTTCTTGATGCACCGAAAACTTCGCCTTCATGAGCAATGATCTGCTTTAACGTTTCCTTGGTAAGTTCCAAAACTTCTTCGTTAGTCATATTTCTTACCAAAAGATAAAATCCCGTTCTGCAACCCATAGGTCCAAAATAGATGATATTTTCGCCTTTATTTGAAAAACGGACGTAAGTTGCAAACATATGCTCCAAGGTGTGCATGGTAACACTATCCATATAATCACCGCAGTTTGGCTTGCGCGTTCTTAGATCGTAGGTGATAACGTCACCGTCAATACGGGATACATACATACCCGGAATTATAAAATCATGGTCGACTTGAAAACTTTTTATCTGTTTTTTCATAAAATTTCCTCTGTTTATGTTATTTATTTTGTCAAAATTACTTGCAAAATAGAAAAATGATGTTATAATATTATCGATGAATATAGGGCGGAGGTGAAAATAATGGCCTATAAGATTAATGATGATTGCATTTCATGCGGTGCTTGCGCAGGTGCTTGCCCCGTAAACGCTATTGCTGAAGGTGACGGTAAGTACGTTATCGATGCTGATACTTGCATCGAATGCGGTGCTTGTGCTGATGCATGCCCCGTTTCTGCACCTGAGCAGGAATAATTAGCATAGCTTAAATGCGCGGAGAGAAGTTACTTCTCTCTTTTTTTATTTTAGCATAAAACAGTAGTTTTTACAACATAAAAAAGTTTTGACTATAGAAAGAGAGTTTAATATGAGCGAGTACGAAAAAATGCACAACGGTATGATCTATGATTGCCTTACCGAAGAATTAGGCACGATACAAAAAGATAGTCACCGTCTTTGTGAGCAATATAATAAGTTAGGTGTTGATGATACTGAAAAGGATAGCATGTACCTAAAAGCAAAAAGAAACTAATATAAATACCGATATAATAACCGTTAAATCAATCTGCTGTTTTTAAGAATGATTTAACGGTTTTTTAATTTTATTAATGTATATAACCCTCTTAATATTTAATTATCTCCGCTTTATAATTTTCAGGAATATCGCAGATAACCTCAACTTCTTTTGGTACCGCCAACGAAAAAGTCTTATCTTTAAGTTTTGCGGCAACAAAGCCTTTTTCTGTTGGCACAACACCCGTCACTTCCTCTAAATCACAAGGTCTTGGAGCAAAAAGAATTTTTTCATTTTCAAAACGGATACCCAGAATATATGCGCTTAAAAGATATGTGCACCCTGCCGACCATCCGTGGCAAACTGAATGCTCCCACTTATCAGTAGCATTATTGGGATTAAATTCCCAGAATGTGGTTGCGCCTTTTTTAAGCATTGCTCCCCATGTGTTACGAATAAGTGTTATGCCCTCAAGAGGTTTTTCCGCCTTAAACCGCGCTTCCGCCTCAAAGGCACACATTGTAGGCGAAATCGTAGCGCTTCCGCCACGAAGAGTTCCGTTTTTAAAAAGCTTGTCCGCCATTTGGGAACCGTATTCAGACCATAGTTTTTCTTTTACCGTATTTAAAACTTCCTCGCTTCTTTCTCTATCAGCAACACCAAAAAGCACCGCCAGAACGTTTGAATCCTGACAGATAGCATCATCCAAACTGTTAATATAGGCACCCTTTTCTTCACTAAAAAGCCGTGTGTTCACTGCATCTTTTACTTTTTCTGCAAGTTCGCCCCATTCTTTTGCGCGCTTATCGTTCATTGCTTTTGCAAGTTCGCTCATACAGAGAAAACTCTTATATAAAAGACAGTTCAGGAAAACGTTTTCGCCTAATCGATGAATGGAGCACGCCCAGTCAACCTGAATCAAAGTTGAACTGAAGGTTGAATGAAAAGCAGGTGTCTGAAACAACAAGTTATTATTATTCATTCGTTCTGTAAGCCATAAAATATTGGTTACGATCTCATCATAATGCTCTTCCAGAAAGCTTTTTTCGCCATATTTACAAAAATATTCATAAACTGAAATTATGCGCCAGGCAAGATAATCCCACTGCCATACCGTGCGATTGAAGCTATCCACTGTTGAAATGCCTGCTGCTTTTTCTTCGTGCCTTAAACTTAAAGAGGTATTAAGCATTCTGCAATCACCGAAAACGTAATTATCAATAGAAGCGTCTATTACACCATCCCCTGCAAAGAAAAGCATTTCACATCTTGGGCAGCTTTCATATTCTTGCTGTTTTATAAGATGGAAAGTGTATTTACCCGTTTCCCATATTTGGTTAAGCAATCTATCCGAGCAATTAAACCATCCTTTTTTATTCTGCGGAAACATACAAGGCCGAACTTTTATTGAATTTATTTTTAATTGCCCATTAAAGGCGAGCTTAAGATATCTGAATGCTCTGCGGCGGTAGTTTCTATAAAATCCGCCTGAAACTGTATCCTTTGTTCTGAGCCTTTCAACAGTATATGCCCAATCGCCCGAAAGATCAAAATCCGTTAACTGCTCAGTAAGATCAAAAAGGCTATCAACATCAACTTTTAAATTACTGTTAAAATTAATTTCAACGTATCCAACAACAGTTTTTCCGAAATCAAGGATAATATAGTTTTCATTGGCAGTTGAGGAAATTACCCCATCATTAACGGACATATCCGTTTCAACTATTTTTTCATAATCTATAAAGTCATCGCACTTATTCTGTATATAATTTTCGTATTCTTTCCCCGCAACCTTTAATACTTCATCGGGGATTTTTACATCCTTTTTTTCAGGCCAGCAAAGCGCATTTTTCCACGTTAAATTATATTCTTTTTCCGTTATCTGCATAGTTTCCGTAGCCTTTTCGCCCCAGGTTTTATCGGTAACTATCTTTAAATCTGTTCCATCAGAAAAAGAAACTGCTAATTCCAACGCTGCCTGATTCATCCAATACCCGCGCATCTTTCTTGTGTTAAGACCGAATCCCTGAAAATAATGGCCGCCAAGAAGAATTTTAATATTGTTTTCACCTTTTTTGATAAATGAATAAACCTGATGGCAGTTAACTCTTTCAGGAGTTCTGCCCGTTCCGCTTATTATGAACTGACCGTTTATAAATACAGCACAAACTGAATCTGATTCATACCGAATCACCGCATTTTTAACGTCCTTTTCAACAAAAAAGTTTTTGGAATATTCTATCCATTCATCTTCTTTATTATTTATTGTGGTTATCCAATTTATATTCGTATTTTTATCCATTAAAGAAAATCCTTTCAAAAAAAGTTTTCTTTGTTACAATAACACAAAAGAAGCTTTTTTGCAATATTCACACTAAAAAAAGTAGTTTTATTCCATAACAAAACAGATTTTTTACATACGCACTAGTCAAAACCTATCGGGATTTTTTTATATAGCGAAGGCACAAAGAAAAATTTATTAAAAATGCCAAAAGATCCTGAATGCAGTTGCCTACAACAAAGCCATAGATGCCAAAGCGCCACACGAGGATATATGTAAGAATAAGTCCAAAAAATCCGTCAATAACGCTTGTTACCATAAGCGTTTTTTGTTTACCAAGTCCGTTCAGCATGGTTCTTGAAACTTGAGAAAGACCTAAAAAAATAACCGACGGTATAAGCATTACCATAAATCTGCCTGCCATGGGATTTTTAAAGAAATTTATGGAAAACCACGGTGCAAACAAGAAAAGAAGCACCGAAAACGTTCCCGTAACCATTAAAGATATTATGAAAGTCTGTAAAAACTTGCGACGGATAATTTTAGGGTTATCAAGATTTTTGGCAACTTCGGGTAAGGTTACAACGCACAAAGCGCCGATAACGGTCATTGGCGCAAAGACCACGGGATATGCCATAGAAGTTAGTATTCCGTATTGAGAAAGTGCCGCTTCTTTAGTTAAGCCGTAAGCCATTAGACCAATGGGAAGAATAGTTGTTGTGCCCAAATGCAGAAGTGACGTTCCGAGCCTTGCAAAGGTAGGCGGAAGAGCGTTTTCAAGAATTTCTTTTGAAAAGCCTTTTAATTTAAGATCCACGCCTTTAACGGCAAAAAGATGCATAAAAAATGATAAAATTCCGCCAAAACTTACCGCCAGCACGGGAAGCATTGCCTGAATCTGATCACTTGAATTTTTAAATAATTTTATTAGAAAAAATGCAAAGACTATTTTACCGAGTTGTTCAATGATTTCAAAAATTGCAGAAAAATATGATTTTTCTTTGGCGTGCAGAAATCCGCATGGAAGCGCTGCCAACGCCCCTAAGGTTACCGCAGGGATAAGTGCAAGGATAACGTTTCCCGCCTTTTTATCGTGAAGGAAAATTCCCGCGATAATATCTTTTCCCGCAAAAAGCAAAAGGGCAGAAATTATCAAAGGATAAAAGGCTATCTTCATTGCAGAAGCAAGAACGTTTTTTTCTTTTCCCGATTTTAGATATTTGGCGGAAAGTCGGCTTGTTGCATTGGGAAGTCCTGAAGCAACGGGCGTAATAAAAACGGAATAGACGCTCATCGCAAGTTGATAGATACCTAAAGCAACGGGAGAAATTTCCTTTGCCAGCCACACTTTATAGACCATACCGATAACGCGCACGATAATATTGCTTAAAGAAAGCATACCCATATTAAAAAATAATCTCTTTTTCACATTCATCACCGTAATAAGAATATGAAAAAGAGAGTTTTATTAGTACAAGGTCGTTTCCTTATATTCAGTTGGAGTTTTGCCCGTTACAGTTTTAAACATTCTGCAGAAATAGTGAAAATCAAGGATTCCGCAATGTTGCGCCACCGTCTGCACCTGAAGATTAGTGGTTCTTAAAAGGTTCTGGGCGTATTTAATTCGGCGGTTATTTACAAACTGTGTTAAGGACATTCCCGTTTCCTTTTTAAACAGCGCCGAAAAATATCCCGAACTTACGTTTGCAAGTTTTGCCATTTCCTTTAAACTTAAATCACTTGTAAGGTCTGCCTCAATTTTAATTATGGCTCTTTGAATTATGGGCGAATAATTTTTCACCGAGTGCTGTTTTACAAGATTACAGTAAGTTTCAAGAATTTCAAGCATAAATTCGGGTATCATATTAAGCGCATGTATATTTTCGGTGCGCCGCGCAAAGCCCGAAGATACGCTGTCAAGATAAATGGGATGAACTCCGCCGTTTTCTGCGGCTTTTCTGAAAAGAGTGTTCATAACGATACAGTAGTTCTTCATGTTTCTTAAAGGATCGGAAATTCGCTTTTCAAAGGCAAGAGACGAAAAATTGGCAAGCATAAGTTGTGCTTTATGAAAATTCCCCTGACTGACAAGCAACATAAGTTCATTTTCATAACTGTAACGCTTTTCCATGATACTTATAATGTTTTCGTCATTCCGTTCAGGCTTAAGATCGTCAGACATAATAGCCGTTGAATTTTCTCTGTTAAGTTCAATACA
Source organism: Clostridia bacterium (assembly GCA_045541035.1). Taxonomy (GTDB): domain Bacteria; phylum Bacillota; class Clostridia; order Christensenellales; family QALW01; genus UMGS1322. Next base: position 7,110 of record JAZQII010000025.1, read on the forward strand.
TTCAAAATCCTCAAAAACAGTTTCGGCAAGAGAATATACTGCCGCAAGAAGAAAATTTTCATCTTTTACTACGGGAACAGATGAATAGAAAAATCCAAGTTCCTTTTCAACTTCCGATGAAAGATTGAATTTTTCAGCCATCTCCATGATCTGTTGTTCGGTTATATCTTCCTCTAAATACGGTCCGATAACAAAAGCCTTGTTCTCCTCAAGTTTCATGATGATATACTGAAGTTGAAAATCATCTCTTCCCTGATACACTGCATTGCTTTTAATTTCAGGAAAAAAATCATTGAAAGTTTTGCCTATGATTTTTTTATCCATTATCTGCGAAAATACCGTACCGATCTTATCATAAATAAGTTCGCCCGTTTCAATTACCTTGTTTTCAATGTGATATTTATCAAGGATTTTTCTTAAAAAATTAAGTTCTCTTTGGTATTCCATAAAAAATTTTCTCCCGCATTTACATATTTTTAAAAAAATAATAATCAATTTATGATATTATAACCTATTTTTTGTAATTTTTCAAGCATACTGTTTAATAAATAGTTAAAAATAATGCTACAAAACATTAAAATCATGCTAACAGTCAGTTTATATAATGTTTTATAATGATAACAGTGGTAAAATATTATGAAATGAGGTTTTTTTATGGAAAATCGCAAACCGCGCCCCTTTGGTATAAGGGACAGTATTGCCTATGCATTAGGTGATTTCGGATGTAACATGAGTTTTGCCCTTAAAGGCACTCTGACCATTTTCTGGTCACAGTTCATGGGCCTTGGTGACTCACTCTATGCACTTTTACTGATCTTTGTTCAGATCTGGGATGCTATCAACGATCCCCTTATCGGTTCATTGATTGATGCTGACACAAGAAAATATAAGCGCAACAAATTCCTTGCTTACATTTTCGCAGGTTCAATCGGTCTTTTGGTTGCAGGCGCATTATGCTTTATCCCCGTACCAAACGCGCCCCACGCAATAAGAGTTATTCTCTTCCTTGCAGGCTACGTTATCTGGGATGCTTTCTATACCGTTGCAAACGTTCCTTACGGTTCACTTCTTTCCCTTATCTCTGATGACGTTAAGGACCGCGCATCTCTTTCAGCATGGCGTTCAGTTGGCTCAATGCTTGGTAACATGGTTCCCATGGTTATCCTTCCCTTCCTTATCTGGAAGAACAGAGTTGATGAAAACGGCGTTGAAGTTTTAGATGAAGCAGGCGAAGTTATTAAGGACCTTCAGGGATATAACGTTTTCTGGGCAGCACTTATCATGGGTGTTATCGGATTTATCTCATTCCAGATTATGATCCGCAATACCGAAATCCGCGTTACAACAAGCGTTAAGATCAACGAAGATCAGCCTAAGTTCAACGTTTTAAGAGCTTTCGGCAACTTTATGAAAAACCGCCCCGCAGTTGGCGCAACACTTGCCGCTATGGGTATGTTTATCGGTATGCAGGGCGCCGCAACCGCAGTTACGGTTCTTTTCCAGACATATTTCAAAAATCCCGAAATGTCAGGTATCGTTCAGTTATTCTCAATGATTCCTATTCTTTGCTTTACTCCCCTTGCCCGTAAGGCAGTTGAGAAGTTCGGCAAAAAGGAACTTTGCGTAGTCGGTTCGCTTTTATCGGTTGTTGCAGGTATCGGTCTTGTGGTTCTTCCCATTACTCCCGATTCAACCGGTCTTATTATCTACATTGTTTGCCAGCTTGTTTATAACCTCGGTCTTGGTATCTACTCAACAGTTTCATGGGCTCTTATGGGCGATGCCATTGACTATAACGAATGGAAAACAGGCAACCGCGAAGAAGGTGTTGTATATTCACTTCACTCATTCTTCCGTAAACTTGCTCAGGGCGCAGGTCCCTCACTTGTACTTGTTATCATGGTAGCATTAGGTTACGTTGGTGCAAACGGCGGCGCGCAGACTCAGGAAGTTGCCCTTAACATGCGTTATCTTGTTGCAGTTCTCTTCCTTGTAAGCGCTGTTTTAGAGTTTATCGGTCTTGCAGTTATCTATAATCTTGACAAGAAGACTCTTGCGCAGATGAACAAAGAATTAGGCAGAGGTGCCGAAGCAGCAGAGTAATAATTAAAAGTCCGTCTATTCGGCGGACTTTTTAATAAATTTTCAAAAAAACACCATATAAAACTATTAAAACTGTTATATAATATTCTCAAAAGACAGGAGGAAACACGATGAGAGAAATTATTAGTTTAAACAGAAAATGGGCTTTTTCAAAATCTTGCGAAGCAGTTCCTACAGAAGTTTCAAACAAATGGGATTTTGTAAATCTTCCCCATTCATGGAATGCCATTGACGGTCAGGACGGTGATAACGATTTTTACCGCGGTGCCTGCTACTACGTGAAAGCATTAAACAAAGCCGACTTCCCCGAAAGCGACCGCTATTATCTTGAAATCCGCGGTGCAAACTCCTCGGCAGACGTTTATCTTAACGGCGAGCATCTTTGCCACCACGACGGCGGATATTCTACATGGCGCGTTGATCTTACCGAAAAGTTAAACGCCATGAACGTTCTTGCCATTAAGGTTGATAACTCACCTAACGAAACAGTTTATCCCCAGATGGCAGACTTCACTTTCTACGGCGGTTTATACCGTAACGTGAACCTTATCTGCGTTAAGGAATCACACTTTGATCTTGACTACTACGGAACTCCCGGCGTAAAGATCACACCTCAGATCAACGGCTCAACCGCTGACGTTGAAATCGAAACTTACGTTACAAACTTTAAAGACGGTCAGCAGTTAAATTACGTTATTGAAGATAAGGAAGGTAACGTAGTTTCAGAACTTCTTACTTCCGATACAAAGGTAAACATTGCTATTCCCAACGTTACTCTTTGGCACGGCAGAAAGAATCCTTACCTTTACACCTTAAAGGTTGAACTTAAAGAAAACGGCGAAGTTTTAGATAATATTTCATCACGCTTCGGTTGCCGCACATTCAGAATCGATCCCGAAAACGGCTTTATCTTAAACGGTGAAGAATATCCCTTGCGCGGTGTATCCCGTCATCAGGACCGTTGGGGCAAAGGCAACGCGCTTTCCCCTGAAGATCACAAGGAAGATATTGAACTTATCTATGAAGTAGGCGCAACAACGATCCGTCTTGCACACTATCAGCACGATCAGTATTTTTATGATCTTTGCGATGAGTACGGTCTTGTTATCTGGGCAGAGATCCCCTACATTTCAAAGCATATGCCTACCGGTCGTGAAAACACCGTTTCACAGATGAAAGAACTTATTACCCAGAACTACAACCACCCCTCAATCGTTGTTTGGGGCCTTTCAAACGAGATCGGTATCGGCGGAAGTGATGACGATCTTTTGGAAAACCACCGCATTTTGAACGATATGTGCCACGAAATGGATAAGACTCGTCTTACCACCGTTGCGGCAGTTTCAATGTGTAAAATGGACGATCCATATCTTCAGATTCCCGACGTTGTTTCATATAACCATTACTTCGGTTGGTACGGCGGTGAAACGGATATGAACGGTCCTTGGTTTGATAAATTCCACGAAACACACCCCAACATTCCCATCGGTTGTTCCGAATACGGTTGCGAAGCGCTTAATTGGCACACATCAACTCCCTTACAGGGCGACTATACCGAAGAATATCAGGCATACTACCACGAAGAACTTATCAAACAGTTCTTTACCCGTAAATATATGTGGGCAACCCACGTATGGAATATGTTTGACTTTGGTGCCGATGCCCGTAACGAAGGCGGTGAAAACGGTCAGAACCACAAAGGTCTTGTTACCATTGACAGAAAGTATAAAAAAGATGCTTTCTATGCATATAAGGCATGGCTTTCCGACGATCCTTTCGTTCACATCTGCGGTAAACGTTACGTTGACCGCGTTGAAGACGTTACAAAGGTTACGGTATATTCAAACCTTCCCGAAGTTGAACTTTTTGCAAACGGCGTATCATTAGGCAAAAAATCAAGTGCAGAACACTTCTTCTATTTTGAAGTTCCCAACCAAGGCGTAACAAAATTAGAAGCAGTTGCAGGCGAATATAAAGATTACAGCCTTATCAATAAGGTTGATACTTTCAATGAAAGTTACCGCCTTAAAGAAAAGGGCGCTGTCCTTAACTGGTTCGATATTGATGCTCCCGAAGGATATCTTTCATTAAACGATAAGATGAGTGACGTAATCGGAACCATTCAGGGCAAAATGATCTTTATGGGACTTGTTGGCAAACTTATGGGCGGAAACAAAGGTGATAAGGGCGATGGCAAGATCAAGGCAGCAGGCTTTGAAGTAGGCCCCGAAATGATGAGTATGATGGGCGGATTTACCGTACTTCGTCTCTTTACTTTAATGGGCGGCATGATGGATATTAAGTTCACAAAAGAAGAACTTTTAGATCTTAACAAAAAACTTAACAAGATCAAGAAACCCAAGAAAAAGTAAAAAAAACTTAAAAAAGACTGCAGATAGCAGTCTTTTTTTGCATAAAAAGGTTGCGCGCGGGCATTTAATGTTGTATAATAATATAACTAAATTAAATTGGAGTATTTTATGTTAGTTTACAACACACTTACAAACAAAAAAGAAGAATTAAAAACTATTCACGAAGGCGAAGTAAGAATGTATTCTTGCGGTCCTACCGTATATAACTTTGCCCATATCGGTAACTTGCGCACATACGTGTTCATGGATCTTTTAAGAAGAACCTTAAAATTAAACGGTTACAAACTTCTTGGCGTTATGAACATTACCGACGTTGGTCATCTTACTTCCGATGCTGATGAAGGCGAAGATAAAATGGAGAAGGCGGCAAAACAGCAGAAAAAATCTCCCCTTGAAATTGCCGCATACTACACTTCAGTTTTTAAAGATGACGTTCAGCAGTTAAATATCTCTTTGCCCGAAATCGTTCCCAAGGCAACTGAACATATTGAGGAAATGATCGAGTTCGTAAAAGGTCTTGAAGAAAAAGGCTTTGCTTACGAAACTGATGACGGTATTTATTTTGACATCGTAAAATACGGCAAATACGGCGCGCTTTCAAAACTTGATCTTGACGAGCAGTTAGCAGGCGCACGTGTTGAAGTAAACGATCAGAAAAGGCACCCTGCTGACTTTGCAGTTTGGAAGAAAGCACCTAAAGAACATCTTCAGCAGTGGGAGAGCCCCTGGGGTATGGGATATCCCGGCTGGCATATTGAATGTTCGGCAATGGGCAGAAAATATTTGGGTGATACCTTTGATATTCATACCGGCGGTGTTGACCATATTCCCGTTCACCATGAAAACGAAATTGCACAGTCCAATGCACTTTTAGGTCACCCTGCAGTAAACTATTGGATGCACGGTGAGTTCATGATGGTTGATAACGGCAAGATGAGCAAAAGTTTAGGCAACACCTACACCGTTTCCGATCTTAAGGAAAGAGGCATCATGCCCTTAACTTTCAGATACTTCTGCTTAAACGCCCATTACAGAAACAAGATCAACTTCACATGGGATGCAATTAAGGCATCACAAAAAGCATATATCCGTCTTTTAGAAGCAGTTTCCGCCAATAAAGATGCCGAAAGTGATGAAACACTTGTTCCCCTTTGCGAAGAAGCATACTCCGCTTTCTGCGAAGCCGTAAATGATGACCTTAACGTGCCTAAAGCATTGGGCCTTTTATGGAATCTTCTCCGTTCAGGCAAGCAGGGCAGGGAAATTTATGAAACCGCCCTTAAAATGGATGCTGTTTTAGGTCTTGATCTTGAAAAGGGTTACGTTCCCATGGAAGAAAAGAACGATATTCCCCAGGAACTTTTAGATAAGTTAGCAGAACGTACTCAGGCAAGAAAAGAAAAGAATTGGGCGCTTTCAGATAAACTCCGTGATGAGATCAACGCCGCAGGCTACGATATCAAGGATTCTCCCGAAGGCTCAACTCTTGTAAAAAGATAATGGTTGTTGAGGACGAAAACGACATTCAGTTATCATTATAACAATTTTTGTCTTAAAATAATATAAAATTGTCTTGAAAAGGGCAATATTTAGTACTATACTATTCCCGATAAAAAGATTAAGCGAGGGATCTTTATGAAAAAAATAGCAGTTATAGGTTACGGCGGTCAGGGCGCATGGCATTGCACCCAGATTCTTAAAAGTGACGTTTGTACTTTAGCAGGTACTTACGATATCCGCGGAATTCGCCGTGAAGCCGCAAAAAACAACGGCATAAAAGTATATGAATCAAACGAAGCAATTTTTGCAGATCCTGAAGTTGACGTTGTTGTTGTTGCAACACCTAACGACCTTCACAAAAACCTTGTGGTTGAAGCAATGAAGGCAGGCAAAAACGTTATCTGCGAAAAACCCGTTGAAATGAGCGTTGAAGCACTTGATGAAATGATCGATGCTTCAAAGAAATACAATAAATTCTTTACCGTTCACCAGAACAGACGTTGGGACGTTGACTTTTTAGCAATGAAACAGATCGTTAATAGCGGTGAGATCGGCAAACCCCTTTGTATCGAATCACGTATCCACGGTTCCCGCGGTATTCCCAGCGATTGGCGCTGCGAAAAAGAACACGGCGGCGGTATGATTCTTGATTGGGGCGTGCATCTTATTGACCAGATGCTTCAACTTTTCAAGCAAAAAATCGTTCGCGTTTACTGCACTTGCTCACATTACACCAACAAAGAAGTTGATGACGGGTTTAAATTAAATCTTGTTTTTGAAGACGGCGCAACTGCTTTAGTTGAAGTTGGAACGTATAACTTCCTTCCTATGCCCCGCTTCTATATGCAGGCTGAAAAGGGAAGTGCAAAAATCGAAGATTGGCAGCACAAGTGCCACGTTGCAAAGTTAAAGGCATGGCAGGAGAAAGACGTTACACCCGTTCAGAACGCCGCAGGTATTACAAAGACCATGGCACCGAGAGATGAAATTACTCTTGATGAATACGATATTGAAATTCCTAAAAGCGACGTTCATAATTTCTACCGCAACGTTTGCGCAGTTCTTGATAACAAGGAAGAAAGTTTAATTAAACTTCCCGAAGTGCGCAGAGTTCTTTGCGTAATGGAAGCCGCTTTCGCTTCCGATGAGAAGGGACAAGCAATAAATACAGAAATTTAAAAAAATCATTTGACACAAGGTTGTTTTGTATGTATAATACTTATGCTTAATATTTCGGAAAAGAAAATGAGGTGATACTGAAATGAAACAGGGTATACATCCGGATTACAAAAAGGTAACAGTAAAGTGCGCTTGTGGCGAAACATTCGAAACAGGCTCAGTTAAAGATTCTCTTTCAGTAGAAATTTGCTCAAAGTGCCATCCTTTCTACACAGGTAAGCAGAAGCTCGTTGACTCTGCAGGCCGTGTTGACAAGTTCAAGAAGAGATACGGACTTTAATCGTTACAACAAAAAAACACCGCAAATTGGCGGTGTTTTTTTAATATTCATCTGACAGTAAAAATTCTGCAACGTGCATTGTCTTTATTCCTTCATATGATCCACCTGCAAAATCATCTGTGCGTAACAGATATTTAGGATAATTATCATCAATTTCAAGCAAGCGCTCATATTCTCTTTTTTCCGTTTTGTCCGATTTTATTTCTTTTGTTATCTGTATATAAAGCCTATCGTTTTGCCTTGTAGCGATAAAATCGATCTCGCCATTTTGTGTTTTACCGATACAAACCTCATATCCTCGGCGAAGCAGTTCAAGATACACTACGTTTTCAAGCATTGCGGCAATGCTTTGGTCGGTATAACCTAAAACGCTGTATTTGAACGAACTGTCAGCAACATAAAACTTTTCCTGAGTTTTCAGCAGTTCTTTTCCCTGAATGTCATATCTTGAGCATCGGTGCAGTATATAAGCATTCTCCAATTTTTCAAGATAACTATATACCGTTTCATTATCGATGCTTCGGTGTTCGGATTTTATGTAATCAGAAATAGATTTTGCAGAAAAAGTTTTTCCTACGTTATCAAAAACAAACTTAACTACCCTTTCAAGCTGATCTACCTTGCGAACCTGATTGCGCTTAACAATATCGGAAAAAATTGTTGAATTATATATATCACGTACGATGGTATAAGCATCATCAAGAGGATATTCCTGCAAATGTATCGCAGGAAAACCACCGTATTTTATATAATTAACAAGTTCCTTGTTCATATCGCCAATTTCGCCGTATTGCTTTTTGAACGTAAGGTATTCTTTAAAGGAAAGAGTAAATATTTTAAACGAAACATACCTTCCCGTCAAATAGGTAGATATCTCCGAAGCCATCATTCTTGAATTTGAACCCGTAACGTATATATCAACGTCAAAATCAGTATTTATGGAATTTACTGTTTTTTCCCATGACGGAATTTCCTGAACCTCATCAAGAAACAAATACGTCTTATTTTCAGGCGATAATCTTTCTTTAATAGTATTATATAAACTTTTTGCCGTCATACCCTCATATTCCATTGAGTCAAAACGGTAGCTTATTATTCTTTCATCAGGAACACCTTTTTTGCGAAGCTCTCCCATTATCATTTGCATTATTGTTGACTTGCCTGATCGGCGTACACCCGTTAATATTTTCACAAAAGGCGTATCAGTAAACGTCATTATTTTTTTTACGTAATTTTCCCTGAATATCATATTCCATTCCTCCTTACGAAGATATTATAACATCAAGCAAAAATCAAGTCAATAGTTTTGCGGTTATAACCCGAAAAACTTTTGTTTTTTGACAACTTTTGCGGTTATAACCCGAAAAACTTTGTTATATACGGATATAAAGAAACAAAGATCTGCAAAAATGCAGATCTCAGTCTGCTGACAAAGTCAGCAGGCTGCCAGAGTTCGAGAAACCCTTGCAAGCCAAGGCGCTGAACTTGCAAAAAAGGGAGTTTACACAGACGTAAATGACCGAATTTGGCTATATACTATAGCGCGCGCAAAGGAGTCCGATTTTAAAGGATAAATTTCCGTGTCTGCTTTGTTGAAATACTCGGCAATACTGCACTCGTATTGCCTGCGTTTTCGCCGCGCATCCTTCAAAAATTTATTCCTTTAAAA
>JAZQII010000026.1:0-30905 GCA_045541035.1 Clostridia bacterium
GGTCTTGGGATCGATAGTAAGTGCAAGAGTAGACTTGTCGATCTCATATGTACCGTAACTGCCTGCGTAAATAACGCTGGTAAGGTTCATAGCAGCACCAACAGATTCGTCTGCAACGTCAGTAGTCTGTGTGTATGTCCATGTTGCGTACACTCCGCCGATGGTGATGCAAAGCATCAATGCGATCAAAACACTTAATTTTTTCATAACATTTACTCCTTTTTTAAGTTTACCTTCATTATAGAACAGTGCAATGCTTTTGTCAATAAGAATTACACGAAAAACACAAGAATTTTAAGTTATTTATTGTTAGAAATTTTAGAAAAATAGAAGTATTTGTAACTTTATTAAAAAAACAAAGAATAAATGCGCACAAATGTGAATAATTTCTATTCTGCCTTGACAATTGTGAACAAATAGTGTACAATAATTGAGATAAAGATAAAAAAAGGTGTTTTTTGTGGAAAAGTTTAAAAAAGTAATTAACATAATAGTATTTTTACTGATAGATATAATTGCCGTATTTATTGCATCAGCAGTAGGCACGGCAATCGGCGAAGGGTTCCAATCTCTCGTTAACAACGGAGCGCTGGGCACTTATTTTATGGCGGTGGGCATTACTGCGGTGATAGCGGTTTTTGTGTTTGCCGCTTTTAGAATGTATAGCAATATTCACCTTTACGTAGGTTCCCTTGAAGGCATCAAGTTGGCGGTGGCAACGTCAATTGTAACGGTGCTGCACGTGCTTTTATTTAAACTTGCCTTTAACATGAATTATCTTGCCGATGGCGAATACTCTTTAATATTTCTTTTCCTTTTTGCTTTAATTACCTTTATCATCAGATTTAAGTCAAGAATATTTGCCGCTATTAAGTCTTACGTTCTCAATTACATAAACGGTGATAGAACTCCCGTTATAATTATCGGCGCAGGCGATGCAGGCGTTGCTCTTCTTCATGAAATTGAATATAGCAATAAAGTTAAGTTTTCGGTAAAGTGTTTTGTTGATGATGATCCTAAAAAACAAGGCACCTATATTTCAGGTGTAAAGGTTGCAGGCGGCAGGGAAAAGTTGCCTGAACTTGTTAAAAAATACGGCGTAAAGAACGTTTATATTGCAATGCCCTCTTGCGGCGGTGAAGTGGTAAGGGAATTTACACGCATCTGTAAGGACCTTGGCTGTAACGTTAAAACTCTGCCGGGCATATATCAGCTTGTAAACGGTGAAATAAAGATCAGCAAGTTAAGAAAAGTAAGCATTGAAGATCTTCTTGCCCGTGAAGCAATTTCTGTTGACCTTGATAAGGTGATGGGTTACGTTTCCAACAAAGTAGTTATGGTAACGGGCGGCGGCGGATCCATCGGCAGTGAACTTTGCCGTCAGATAGCAAGCCATAACCCAAGCCGACTTATTATTGTTGATATTTACGAAAACAACGCTTACGATATTCAGCAGGAACTTATAAAGAACTATCCTGATCTTGATCTTGTTACGCTTATTGCATCTGTCCGCGATGAGAAACGAATGGAGCGTATTTTTGCAACTTACGAGCCTGAAATAATCTATCATGCGGCGGCGCACAAGCATGTTCCTTTAATGGAAGAATCACCTAACGAAGCCATTAAAAACAACGTTTTCGGCACCTTCAAAACTGCAAAACTTGCAGATAAGTACGGTGTTAAAAGATTCGTGCTTATTTCCACCGATAAGGCGGTTAATCCCACCAACGTTATGGGCGCCACAAAGCGAATCTGCGAAATGATAGTTCAGAGTTTTGATAAAAAGTCAAGAACAGAGTTTGTTGCAGTTCGTTTCGGTAACGTTTTAGGCTCAAACGGAAGTGTTATTCCTCTTTTTAAAAAGCAGATCGAAGCAGGCGGTCCCGTTACGGTTACACACCCTGATATCATCAGATATTTTATGACCATTTCCGAAGCAGTTGCACTTGTTATTCAGGCAGGCGCTTATGCAAAGGGCGGAGAGATCTTCGTGCTTGATATGGGGCAGCCGGTAAAGATTCTTGATCTTGCCGAAAATATTATCCGTCTTTCAGGTCTTGAGCCTTATAAAGACATTGATATTCAGTTTACGGGCTTGCGCCCCGGTGAGAAACTTTATGAAGAAATGCTTATGAGCGAAGAAGGTCTTAACGAAACTGAAAATAAACTTATCCATATCGGCAAGCCCATTGAAATGGATTCCGAAATATTTTTCAGGCAACTTGAAGAACTTGAGCTCGCTCTTGAAAAAGAACCTACCGATGCAAGAAGGCTTATCAGCGAAATCGTTCCTACATATTTAGGCAACGCGGGACTTTCAAATATATGATAAAAACTATTTTCAGATATTTTTTCTGGGTTCTTACGATAGGCATAATGGTGGGAATATTCTGTTTCTCTTCCCAACAGGCAAAAGAATCTCAGGAAACAAGCGAAGGTCTTACCAAAAAGGTTCTTTCAACCTGCAAGGAGTTCAGGGAACTGCCTGAAGAAGAACAAGATAAAATCGTTATTGACTTGCAATTTTTCGTGCGCAAATCTGCACATTTTTTCATATACACCGCTTTGGGAACGTCGCTTTTTATGGCACTTTTGCTGACGTTTGATAAAAAATTTCTGTGGCTATGGGCGCTTGGCGGAACTTGCCTTTATGCGATAAGTGATGAAATTCATCAGAGTTTTGTTGCAGGCAGATCATGCGAATTTCGTGACGTTTTAATCGATACTCTCGGCGCTTTATTGGGCATCGGAATAGTAATTTTAATAAAATTCATAATTTCTAAAAGAAAGACAAGGGCGTAAACCTTTGTCTTTTTTCTGTATATTCTTAAAAAATTATTGCCATAATCAGGAAAGGGGTATATAATAATTATGTAAAGATACGTTTCAAGATCTACCGCCCGGAGGTCATTGGTAAAAACGGTTTTTACGAAAAAATTATTGTTTCATAAGTCATCCTGAAGGAGACGGAATGGAGAGAAAAATGAAAAAGATTTCAACAAAGACTCTTGTGATAGGCGCCGCTTTAACGGCTGTGGTAATCGTACTGCAGATGTTAGGGGCGTTTATTAGATTCGGAATGTTCCAGGTATCTCTGGTACTTGCGCCTATCGTTATCGGCGCGGCAATCGGCGGAGTAGGTCTGGGCGCATGGCTTGGCTTCGTGTTCGGCGTGGTAGTTCTATTGAACGGTGATGCGGCAGGATTTTTAGCTATTGACGTTTTCGGCACCATAGTCACAGTTCTTCTTAAAGGAACTTTATCAGGTCTTGCCGCGGCGCTTGTTTATAAGGCATTTGAAAAGAAAAACAAGTATCTTGCAGTAATTCTTGCGGCAATAGTATGCCCCGTAGTAAATACGGGCGTGTTCCTTTTAGGTTGCTTCACTTTCTTTATGGAAGCAATTAAAGAGTGGGCAGGCGGCGGAGACCTTGTGAATTACTTTATTATGGGACTGGGTATAATAAATTTCCCCGTAGAACTTTTGTTCAACATCATTTTAAGTCCCGCAATATTAAGACTTTTAAATATTAAAGAAATTAAGAAGGTAAAATAAATGATTCTTGTACTTGATATCGGCAATACCAACGTAAAGTTGGGCGTTTTTGATAAGGATAAATTAAAAGGAACGTGGCGAATTTCCACAGATTTAAGAAAGACCAGCGATGAATACGGTATCGCTGTTCTTGAAATGCTTAAAACGGGTAACATTTCAGTAGATGATATTGAAGGCGTTATCATGTCCTCGGTAGTGCCGGGCATAAACTTTACTATCGAGCATATGCTTACGGATTATATCCACAAAAAACCTGTTATCGTTGGCGCAGGTATCAAGACGGGACTTAACATAAAGATAGATAACCCCAAAGAGACCGGCGGAGATATTATCTGTGATGCCGTATCAGCAATAAAACGTTACGGCGGACCGGTAATTACCATTGATTTCGGCACGGCAACAACCATCTGCGCAACCAATGAGAAAAATGAGTTTTTAGGCGGTTGCATTTTAGCAGGTGTAAGGGTTTCTTCCGATGCTCTTTCTTCTAAAGCGGCAAATCTGCCATCCGTTGCCCTTGACCTTCCCGAAAGCATTTTAGGTAAAAACACCGTTCAATGTATGCAGGCAGGTCTTTTGTACGGATATATCGGTCAGATAGAATATATCATCGGTAAAATGAAAAAGGAAAAAGGCTTTGAAAATGCCCGCGTTATTGCAACGGGCGGTCTGGCAAAGACCATTGCCGTTCACACTAAAGTAATTGACGTTGTTGATTCTCGCCTTACCTTAGAAGGCTTAAGAATAATCTATTACATGAACAAAGAAGGTAAATAACATGAAAGAAACAGGAAAGATTTCAGTAAACTCCGACAACTTAATGCCCATCATCAAAAAATGGCTTTATTCCGACCGCGATATTTTTATTCGCGAACTTGTTTCAAACGGAGTTGACGCCATAAGCAAGTATAAGAAACTTGTTGAAATGGGCGAAGCAGAAGAGAGAGAAAACTATAAAGTTACCGTTAAAGCCGATAAAGACGCTTCAACCTTAACTTTCACCGATAACGGTATCGGTATGACCAAAGAAGAAGTTGAAAAGTACATCAATCAGGTTGCTTTTTCAGGCGCCGCTGACTTTTTGGAAAAGTATGAAGATGCAGGCAACAGTATTATCGGTCATTTCGGTTTAGGTTTTTATTCTGCATTTATGGTTGCCGATAAAGTTGAGATCAGAACTCTTTCATATAAGGAAAATGCTTCCGCCATTTTGTGGGAAAGCGATGGCAGTGATGAATATACCATTTCCGATTGCGATAAAACCGATTTCGGAACGGAAATTACTCTTTACTTAAATGATGAAAGCAAGGATTTTAGTGAAAATTCCGCAGTTCTTCCCGTTTTGACCAAGTATTGCGGTTTTATGCCCGTTGAAATCTATCTTGAGGGTAATGAAGAAAAAATAAACGATACGCTTCCTTTATGGCTTAAAAAGCCTTCTGAATGTACTGAGGAAGAATATAAAAACTTCTATCATAAGGTTTTTACCGATTTTAACGATCCCTTATTCTGGATCCACTTAAACGTTGATTATCCTTTTAATTTAAAAGGCATAATCTATTTCCCAAAACTTACCGAAAACCCCGATAGCGTTCAGGGACAGATAAAGTTATTTAACAATCAGGTGTTCGTTGCAGATAATATTAAGGAAATTATTCCCGAATTTCTGATGCTTTTAAAGGGTGTTATTGATTGCCCCGATATGCCTCTTAACGTATCACGCAGTTTCTTGCAGAACGACAGAACTGTTCAGCAGATATCCAATCACATCACCAAAAAGATTGCCGACCGTCTTACGGGTATGGCTAAAAACGAAACTGAAACTTTTGAAAAGTATTGGGATGATATTAACGTTTTCATCAAATACGGCTGTATGCGCGATCAGAAGTTTGACGACCGTTTAAAAGAGCATATTATCTATAAAACTACCGAAGATAAGTATATTACCCTTGAAAAGTATCTTGAGGGGGCAGAAGATAAGAAAGTATACTATGCAACTGACAAAAAACAGCAGGCACAGTACGTTTCTATGCTCACCGAATCAGGTAAAACCGTAGTTATTTTGGGCGGTATGCTTGATATTCCCTTTATGCAACATATCGAAATGCAAAATCAGGGCGTTCGCTTTGCCCGCGTCGATGCCGAAATCGCAGGGGAAGACGTTAAAAATCACCTTTTCGATATGCTCTGCGAATATACCAAAAAGATTGCAGGGGATAACGTGGAAATTAAGGCGCAAAGTCTTAAAACCAAGGCGCCTGCGGTACTTCTTCTTGATGAGTTTTCAAGAAGAATGGAAGAAGCCCAACGTTATTACGGTATGCAGAATATGGGCGGTATGCTTAAATATACTCTCGTATTAAACACCGAAAGTTCACTTGTTCAGGCAATCAACAAAATGGATGACGGCGAGAAAAAAGAGCAAAGCGTAAAATACGTTTACGACCTTGCACGTCTCCAGCATGGCACTCTTTCCCCTGAAGACGTTTCATCTTTCATCGAAAACAGCGCAAAACTTCTTGAAGATACTATTTGATAAAAGAAAAGCCACCGAAAGAGGTGTCTTCCATAAAGCAGGTTTTTCTACCGAAACACAAAAGGAGTACGATCAATATTGCTCGTACTCCTTTTTCATACTGTCGGGCGGTAATGAGCCTTCTCCTGCGGGAGAAGGGGGACCGCGATAGCGGTGGATGAGGAGTTGATTTGAACTTATGACACCTCATCCGTCAGCCTTCGGCTGCCACCTTCCCCCACTGGGGAAGGCTTGTTTTGTACGCCCCGAAATTCCATCTACTTTTCCTTACAAGCACTGCTTTAGTGGACACAAAAGCGAAACATATATTCATCGAGTGGACTAATTCACAAATTTATGATATAATATTCTAAAACCCACCTAACATTTCCATAAACGCGCGGACTATATAAGTAGAAGCATTGATCAATCGCTTGGAGAAACAGATGAAAAAACAAGACTTGCTAAAATATTTTGACGGCAACTTGCTTGATAAGCTATTTGGCTTTTGTTATGCAAGAACAAACGACAGCTACGAGGCAGAGGAACTATGCTCGGATATAATCTATTCCCTCGTTAAAGTTGCCAATAGTGATGGAGAGATTGAAAGCGTATATCCGTTTATTTGGAGAGTGGCTCGTAATGTTTATGCTGACTTTTCCGATAATCGAAGAAAACGCGCGGAAACTATTTATGAAGGCGATTCGGAAGAAATTTTGCTCAGTGTTGCTAAAGAAGATACTTCTGATGATACTGCAGAGTTATTAACATCCGTATATCGCAGAATTGCTTTTTTGACAAAAGCATACCGCGAAGTTATGATAATGTTCTACATAGACGGTCTTTCCACGGCTCAAATAGCCAAAGCGCAAGGAACAAGTGAAGGAGCTGTTCGTCAAAGGCTCTTTTCAGCAAGACAAAAGATCAAAAGTGAGGTGGAAGAAATGGCAGAAACTTATAACAAACCCGTAGCACTTGACAAAATAGATTTTGTCATTTGGGGAACCGGAAGTCCCGCTTGGGGAGATCCGCGTAACGTATGCACGAGAATGTTCTCAAATCATATCGTTTGGCTTTGCCACAAGAAGCCGATGAGTGCTTCTGAAATTGCAGAGGAACTGAATGTACCCACCATTTACGTTGAAGAAGAACTTGAAATCCTCCGCAAAGGTGAAAATGGAAAGTACGGTTTTCTTCGTCGCTTGGAAAACGGCAAATATGCGCTTAATTTCATTTTGCTTAATAAGGATGTATTTGAAAAAGCAAATGCAATTTATACAGAGCAGTTGCCGAAAATTTGCGAGACCATATCAAACTATATTGAGGAACACAAAGCAGAATATCTTGCTTTCCCGTATTTGAACAAGAAAGTTGATATGAATCTTATTCTTTGGCAGCAGATATTTAATATTGCAGATGCCTTCTCGTACTCTGTTGAGTGTGCTTTGAAGAAGAATCATTTTGCGGATGTTGAAAAAACAGATCGTCCGTTTAGTGTGTTTGGATATGTAGATAACGGCAAGTATTATGGCGGCGGTTGGGATGGCGTTGACGCACAAAACGTGTGCGGATTCTCTAATGTTCATCTTGATAATATCTACATCACACGTATTAAAAAACACTTTAGCTGCGGACTAAATGTGTCTAAAGACCCTCAGACTCAACTTGCACTCCGTGCCATTGATGGTCTTGATATTACGTTGCTTTCTGAAAAAGAAAAGGAGCACGCTGCAAAAGCTATTGAGTGCGGCTATTTGTATCGCGACGGAGATATGCTTTATACCAAAATTCTTGTAAATGCGCTTTCTGATAGAGATAGACTATTTGATATCAGTAATGCTTTGCAGAATGGATATTTCGAAGCCGATGCCGAAATTGTTGCAGCAAAGGTTGCAGAACTTATCAAAAAATCTGTTCCCGATTATCTTCTCGGAGAATGGAGATTGGCAAATAACCTTGCGAGTATGCCGATTCTTGACGCAGTTGTTGAATGTCTTATTGAAAAAGGTGTATTAACACCTCCCGAAGACGGAATTGGTGCAGAAGGTTGTTGGATGAGTGTAGAAAAGTAAACAGAATACCGCCGAGAGTAACCGTTTTGGTCGCTCTCGGCGGTATTTTTGTTTGGCTTATAAACCTGCTTTATCGCAGGTGCGCCAAGGTGGCTTTTTCATTTATTCATTATCGTTTTTTACTGTGCGAACAATATATAATGGACGGCCTTTGCTTTGCATAAAGATATTGCCAACGTAAATTCCAACAAGACCGATGGACATCTCAATTATTCCGCCGAAGAAGCACATAAGAACCATGGTGCTTGTCCAACCTGAAAGGGTATTTGAAATAAAGTAATTTATAACAAGACCTATTGCACCGATAAGTGATATAAGGGTGATTATGAAGCCTAAAATAACGGTGAATTTCAGAACCTTATCCGATTGGGAAACAAGAATTTCCATAGCCATTTTCATACGGCGCTTGAAGTTATAGGAAGATTTACCTTCGTGGCGGTCGTTGTGCTCAACGTCAATGGCAGTTTGTCTAAATCCAAGCCATTTAATATAGGCAACGTAGGCGCGGTGTGATTCACGCATTGAGCAATAAGCATCAATTACTTTGCGGTTTACAACGCTAAAATTGCAAATGGCAGGATCATACTTGGTGCTTGTCGCAAAGGAGTAGATCGAATAGAACATCTTTGAAACAAGAATTTTTAAGCCCGAATCTTTTCTTTGTGCACGACGGGCAAAAACAACGTCATAACCTTCTTGTGCTTTAGAGTAAAGATTTAAAATTTCTTCAGGTCTGTCCTGAAGATCACAGTCCATAACAACTACCCATTCTCCCTTTGATTTATCAAGACCTGCGGTAATTGCATAGATCTGCCCGAAATTACGTGAAAGTTCAATGCCAACAACTTTTTTATCTTTTTCGCAAAGCTGTTCTATAACCTCCCATGAATTTTGGGGGCAATAATCGTTCACAAGAATGATCTCATAGTCATTTGTGATTTTTGTAAGAGTTTCCGTAAGCCTTCTGTGCAATTCAGGCAGGGCGGCACGGCATCCGTAAACGGGAACAACAACTGAAATATCCATTTTATAACTCCTTAAAGATAGAAAATGATTATACCTAACACAACTAAAACGTTGCCGATTATCTTTTTCTTTGTAAGTTTTTCCTTAAAAAAGAAGAATGATAAAACCGTAACAAGGGCAGGACCTATAGCCTCAATAACAGGTGCTTCCTTGTAGTCAAGGCCGAATCTGTAGGCAATTATGGGTAACACCATTGATACAAGCATCAAGCCGTAGCCTGAAATAACGTAAACGTTAAGATATTCCCTTATGGCAGAGGAATATTTTTTTCCTGCACCTGCTTTTAAAAGTATTTGCGAAAAGGATGCAATTACCACAGATGCGCACATTAAAAGAATTGCAAATATTTTAGGCATTATCACTATTTACTATCAACGTACCTAAAACGATGATAATTACTCCTATAATATTTTGCGGGCGGATTTTTTCTGAAAAGATCAAAAACGCCCATAACATTGAATAGATGATCGCCATGGATCTGTTGACGTATGCAATAGAAAGATCAACACGCTTGATGATCTGCTGCCATAAAATTGCATAAACGCCTAAAACTAAAAATTCGCAACCAAACCACAGTATAAAACCCAATGAAAACATTGGGTGATTGCTTGCGAGTTTGCCGCACACACCTGCAAGAGTGTAGATAATAACTGCACCTTGCAAGAATAAAGCCATTTGAGGGTTTAAATTTTTCTTCATTCTTTTAACTCCGAAAGACTCATAAGTTTTTCAAAACTGTCCGTACAGATAATATAGAATCCGTAACGGGTACCGCTATCAACGATTTTGTGATCGCCTATAGGCTCGATATCGCTGACAAAATACAACGCTTCAGGTGCTTCTTTTTTGATTTTCTCTAAAATATCAACGTCTTTTTGTTCAAAAACGAATCTGATTGCGGAAAATGCAGGCTCTTTTACAGGTGAGAGATCAGGCTCTTTACCGCTTGCCGTATCAATTACCATTTTTACAAAATCATAGCCGGTAGAAAGGCGCACAAGATCAGAACCAATGCAGTCGCCGCCCATTCGAGAGCCGATTTCGATGATACGCACGTTACCTTCAGGAGTGATCCTGAATTCAGAATGCGAAGCACCGAATTCTATTTCAAGGGCGTCAAGACCTGAAAAAATTTCTGATTTGACTTTTTGAAGCATATCTTCATCTAACGGTGCAGGCTCCATATGACCTGTTTCAATAAAGTGGGGGGCACCGGTAGTAAACTTCTTTGTAACGGTAAGCATAGTGTGCTTGCCCTTAAAGGAAATACACTCGCAGGAAAATTCGGGACCCTCAATATATTCTTCCAAAATAGCCATTTTTTCAAAGGATTGCTCGCATGAAACTTTAATGGCTTCAGGCAATTCTTCTTTAGAAAAAACTTTGGTTATGCCGCGGCTGCCTGAACGGTCGGTAGGCTTTACTATAACCGGAAAGGCGAATTTTTCAAAGTCAAGCTCGTCTGCGTCAGAAATTTTTGCAAAATAGGGAGTGCTTACGTTATGCTCTTTAAAGGCACAGCGCATTAAAAATTTGTTGGTCGATATCTCAATACATCTGTCGCTGTTGTGTGGCAGACCAAGATTCTTTGCAAGATACTGCACCGTGATATTTGCAAGGTCAGATGCGATTGTTGCAACGGCATCAGGCTGAATTTTTTTGCATACCTCTAAAATTTCATCTTTTTCAACAATGCTGATAGGGTAGAAGTAATCAGCCGTTTTTTCGCCTATTGAACCGTCTTGCCATGCAAAAACGTGAGTTTCGTAACCCATTTCTTTTGCTTTTAAAATAAGGGGATTCTGAAAATCATTTGCCCCAATAATAACTATTTTTTTCATTTCTTACCATAAACCGTCAAAGCGGTTTTCTTCCATTTCGCGTTTATAGTCTTCTAAATAAGCAATATAATCGTATTCAGGAACGTAACCTAAATCTTCTTTTGCATTTTCAATATCCATAACGAAACTTGTAAAGGTAGGCTTTTCAGGCTTTTCAATAATTTTTGAGGGCGCGTCTTTGGGTGAGAACACCTTCACCATACCTTCGATCTGCTCTCTTAACGTGGTTTTAATGCCCGTACCTACGTTATAAGTTCCGCCCTGAACTTCTGCAAACATTGCCTTATATACCATCTGGCAGAAATCTTTAACGTAAACAATATCCTTAAAAGCGTCGGCATTGCCCCACATTTCGATGGTTTCGCCCTTTATGGCTTTATCGATCATGTATCTATAGGCTATAGGCTTTTCAACGCCGTCAACGTAATATGTTTTTTGCGGATTATATAAGTAAATGTTGGGCAAACGGAACACAAAGCTTTTTATATTAAACTCTTCCTGATAATGTTTCATAGCCTCAACGATCATACTTTTTGAAATAGCATAAAAGGCGTGATCACCGGTATATAAAAGTTTTCTTTCCATTTTAGGGGAGAGCACGTCCTCCTTGCCCCAATAGCCTGCCATTTCTGCCCAGGTCTGCGCATAGAGTACGCGGTCAGCACCTGTTCTGCGGGCATATTCAAGAATCTGCATACCGCCGGTAACGTTGGTATCAATGTACTTAAAAGGATCGTATTCCTTTAAGTATGCAGGTAAAAGACCTGCCATATTTACTATGGCATGAACGTCTTTTTGCGGAAGTTTTTCAAAATCTGCGCCGTTTCTTATATCTACCTGATAGTAGGTGATACCGTTCTTCTTAAACCAATCGGTGTTTTTTCTGCCAACACAAATAAGTTCATATTGAGTTTTATCAAGATTTTTCAAGCAATGAGAAGCAAAATACATTCCCGTATTGCCCGTTGCACCGAAAAGAACTATTTTTTTCATTTTTTATAAAATTCCTTTATGCCGTTAATAACTTTTTGACATTCTTCGTTAGTAATACCGTAATATAAAGGAAGTCTTAACAAACGTTCACTTTCCTTGGTGGTATACTTATCTTCACCTGAAAATCTGCCGTATTTCTGACCTGCAGGGGCAGAATGCAAGGGAATATAATGGAAAACCGTTTGAATTTCTCTCTTTTTAAGGAACGAAATAAGTTCAGTTCTTTCTTCAAGATCCTTTGCTTTTATATAGAACATATGTGCATTGTGGGTGCAATGCTTAGGAATATAGGGAAGATCAATAAAATCACTTAATTCTTTAAGACCTTCATAATATGTGTTCCAGGCGTTCATACGTGAAGCAAAGATATCGTCAATACTTTCAAACTGCGCCCAAAGATATGCGGCATTCATGTCGCTGGGCAGATAACTTGAGCCAAAATCAACCCAAGTATATTTATCTATCTGTCCGCGGAAGAATTTTGAACGGTTAGTACCTTTTTCACGAATGATTTCAGCCTGCTCAACGTATTTTTCGTCTTTAATTAAAAGTGCGCCGCCTTCACCCATTGAATAGTTTTTCGTTTCATGGAAAGAATAGCAACCAAAATCACCGATAGCACCTAATTGCTGTCCCTTATAAGTTGCGGTTACGCCTTGTGCGGCATCTTCAACAACAAGGAGATTATATTTTTTTGCGATCTCCATGATCTTATCCATTTCGCAGGAAACACCTGCATAATGAACGGGAACGATAGCCTTTGTTTTATCGGTAATGGCATCTTCAATTAAGTTTTCATCAATATTTAAAGTGTCGGGCCGAATGTCAACAAACACAACCGTTGCGCCGCGTGAAACGAAAGCATCTGCAGTCGAAACGAAGGTGTATGAGGGCATAATAACCTCATCGCCCGGTTTAATATCGCAGAGAATTGCGGCCATTTCCAACGCATGGGTGCAGGAAGTGGTAAGAAGCGCTTTCTTTGTTCCCGTGGTATCTTCGATCCACTTGTTGCAAAGCTTTGTGAACTCACCGTCTCCGCAGATCTTTTTGTTATCAATAGCCTGTTTTACGTATTCAAGTTCCTTGCCCACAAAAGGCGGAATGTTAAAATGAATCATTATTTATATCCTCCTAGTTAAGATGGTAAATATACGCTTAAATAAGTATATAATGAAATTCCGATAAATGCTGTTGAGATTATAGCAGTCAGCACATATCTGTATTTTTCATCTTTAAATAATTTTAAAATACCGTCGTACCCCAACTCTATAAAAAGCGCAATAGTTAAGAATGCAGGGTAACAGTATCTGCCCTGAGGCTGGAAATCTGTATTATAACTGTTGTATATACTCAAACCTATTGTAATCACGGCGCAAAGAATTGCCGAAATACAGAAAACAAGTTTTAATGTGTCAGGCTTTTGCTTTTTAAAAATTCTGATAGCAAGATTTATGGCGCAACCGATGATTGCAATGAGTATAAATATTCTGGCAAGCGAATAAATTTTTTCACTTAAAGGGTATTCCATATATCCAAATACACCGATAAAACTGCGGAAGGATATTAAAAGCCAATCCATGTCAAAAAGCATGTGATGAAGACTAAACCCTTGTTCTGAAATTGATAAACGGTTATTCGGGTGCAAAGCAGGTGTTGAATAAAGATCGCCGTAGTAGTGGGATGTTTTAAAGCCAAGAAGGTCATTATAAAGCACCAAATGCCTTATGAAGCTGTGCCCTGCTAAAAGGAAGGTCAAGCCTGCAACGATACCAACGTATTTTAAAAGACCCTTGTAATCCTTCTTGTTTTTGTAAAGGTAACTGAATATAAAGAAGAATATGCTTAAAAGTATCCATGCATAACTGTTATAGTATGAAAGCGCACAGGTGGCAAGACCTATTGATAAAAGCAAGCAGTTTTTTATATTCCAGTTATCAGTCATGCCAAGTGCCCAGGAATAGGCAATAATGGCAATTCCTAAAAATGCAACGGAATCGTTATTTACGTAACTTGCAATAAATGCAAATTGAGGCATAAAGGCAACGGTAACGATCATTATCCAGCGTGCAGGGGATTTAAAAATAATTTTGGTAAGCTTAATAATAAAGTAAACTGCACCGGTACATGAAAGCACGCTGACCATTCTTGCAACAAGCAATAGTTTTTGCGGGGAAGAAGTGAAAACAGATGCTATTTTCATCAGAACGTAACCAAGTTGATTGCACAGAACTGCAGGCAAATGGGCGTATGAAAAACCCCACTCTGATAAAAGCTCATCGTAAACGGGCAGGCGGTTATTTTCAAAAAGGAACTGCGTTACGTCATAGCGCATTGCTTCATCAGGAGCATAATTATATCTTTTTGCTATTGCCCACAAGAAATAAAAACAGAAAACTCCAAAAACAAATAACAACTCGCAAAGCGATAATTTACGTGGATTCTTACTTAAGATCCAATATGTAAAGCACAGAGCAATGCATGAAATTATAAGGAATAAAACTGTCAAGCGGAGAAAACTAAAATTCTGCACCGCAACTTTTTCAAGGATAATTTCACCGTCTGTAACAACGATATCTTTGAAAATGAAATTGCCGTTTATATCAAGCCGCAGATCATCAAAATCACCGTCGGGCAAAGTAAGTAAAAGAGATTCGGCGCCAATGGGAATAGTTTGTGTAAAAGAATTTTCTTCTATGAAATCACCGTCGGAACTATAGAAAAACTGATAATCGGTGGGGGTGAGAATCTTATCGGCAAAGGTAATAAGTATAGAATCTGTTTCTGCCTGAATATCCGTAAAAATAATTTGCGGATCACTGTTTATGGGAAAGTAAGTTCCGAAAGAATCAATCTCATAGCCTGAAACAATGGTTTTGCAAGTTGTACCGTCCAATAACGAAGCCTTATTACCTGAAACTTTAAATATGGAATCGTAAACAAAAAAATTAAATTCCACAAACAAAGCAACGATAAGTGCAACAACTAAAACAATTAAAGATTTTGTGCCTTTTTTATTTAAAAAATTCACAAATACTACCTCAATTTAATAGACATAATTATTTACTTTAAATTATACCACTTGTAAATATGTTTGTCAAGAAAACACCGATGTTAAGCCAATTTTAGTCGAAAAAAAGAGATGCATTTTGATGCATCTCTTTTTTATCTTATAACCTCAACTTTATATCCCAATTTTTCAAGACTGTCTTTAACACCGCCGTCGCCAACGATGTGTCCCGTGCCTACTGCCATAAATACTGTTTTGCCTGATTTAAGGGAGTTTTCGGCATATTCGGTCATTGTTTTGTTGCGGGATGTGATCAGTTTTTCCAAATATTCGTTATAAATGAGTTTTTCGTCATCGGTAAGATCGGGATTGTCTTCATTTATAAGATCGGTAACAACTTTTTCGTCGCCCTTAAACCATGCTTCCATAAGTTCGTCAAGACCGCTTTTCGTTTCGGAAGACTCGTTATATGATTTTACCGATTCCCGTAAAATCAGTTCCTGAAGTTGGGGAGAAAATTCTGCAAGCATATTGTACTGAAATTCAGCCGATTCAACGTCAAGAACCTCAATGTTCTTTTCCTTGGCGAGTTTGATAAGATGACGGTCAACGCCTGAATTTACGTCAATTTCAAGTTTCATATACAAAACGTTATCAATAAGGCTGGACCACATTGAAGGCATATAATAATCAAACATTTCGTTGTAAAAACTGTTTTCTTTTAGAATTTTTACGGAATCATCATAAAGGTCTTTTGGAATATGATCATCAATGGTTGAACCGTCTGAATAAGTAAGTTTTTGTAAACAAGCCGTCTGCGCACTGAAATCTGTTTCAAATTCAGTAAGATCAAATTCCACCGCCAGAGCATCACTTTCATAAAGGGCATTTAAAGCATAGTCGGGCAGGGGAAAGAAATCTTCTCTGCCAACGTGAATGGTGCCGAAAAGCCAAATAATATTATCAGAAGCATCTGTAACCTTATATAATAAAGGCGTTGAAACTGAAGTTTTAACGGGCGTTGCGCTTGGAGTAGGAACACTTTCTTCAGGATTGTTAGGAACGCAGGCAGAAATTAAAAAGCAAAGAATAACGGCTAAAATCAGCGATAAGATTTTCTTTTTCATAAAATCACTCCTTGAAATTTTTTCTTTAAAAGATAATAAATACAGTAAAATGCAATGCCTCAGTATCAACAGCGCTTTTATGGTTTATCGTCTTTGTGAGGCACCAAAAATCATTAACTGATGTGCGCATTTTAGATCGGAAAATTTTAAAGCAATAAATTTTTGTTGGCGGATCTAAAAAACTTTGCAATAAAAGCACCTGAAAGATCAGGTGCTTATAAAAGTTTATCCTAAAGGTTTCATCGTGGGGAAGCATAAAACGTCCCTGATAGAAGCAGAGTCTGTTAAAAGCATAACAAGACGGTCAATACCAAAGCCTAAACCGCCCGTGGGGGGCATGCCGTACTCAAGGGCTGTAACGAAATCGTAGTCAACCTGAGCGTTGCTTCCGGGTTCTTCCTCTTTCTTCTTTGCAACTTGCTTTTCAAAACGCTCTCTCTGATCGATGGGATCGTTAAGTTCGGAGAATGCATTACCAAACTCGGTTGCATTGATGAAATACTCAAATCTCTCGGTGAAAGCAGGATCATTTGGCTTGCGCTTTGCAAGGGGACTGTTTTCAACGGGATAATCGTAAATAAACGTAGGCTGGATAAGATTTTCCTCAACGAAAGCATCAAAGAACTCAACTAAAACTGCGCCCTTTGTTGCATCCTCGGGAACGGGAACGTGTTTTTCCTTTGCACAAGCCCGTGCATCCTCATCAGTCTTCCAATCGTTGTAGTCGCAGCCTGAATATTTCTTAACTGCTTCAACCATTGTAAGGCGCTCCCAATGGCCCATATCGATCTCAACACCCTGATATGTGATCTTTGTATCACCGCAGATCTCCTTGGCAAGAAGAATATAAAGTTCTTCAACAAGATCCATCATGCCTTCAAAATCGGTGTAAGCCTGATAAAGTTCGATAGTAGTAAATTCAGGATTGTGCTTTGTATCCATACCTTCGTTACGGAAGATTCTGCCAACCTCATAAACGCGGTTAAGTCCGCCAACAATAAGGCGCTTTAAGTAAAGCTCAGTTTCGATACGGAGGTACATATCCATATCAAGCGTGTTGTGATGAGTTTTGAAGGGACGGGCAGAAGCACCGATCTCAAGGGGAACAAGGATAGGTGTATCAACCTCTAAAAATCCCTTATTGTCAAGATAGTTTCTGATTTCCTTCAAAATCTGTGAACGCTTGCGGAAAACATCGGCAACGTCAGGGTTAACTATTAAGTCAACCTCTCTCTGGCGGTAACGTGTGTCAACGTCTTTAAGACCGTGGAACTTTTCAGGCAAGGGAAGAAGTGATTTTGAAAGAAGTTCGATTTTATGAACGTGAATTGAAACTTCGCCTGTCTGTGTTCTGAACACGAAGCCTTCAACGCCGACAATATCACCGATATCCATCTGCTTGAAAGCCATATATTCGTCAACACCGATATCATCACGGCGCACGTAAAGCTGAATAAGACCTTTTGCATCGCGAACGTGAGCAAAACTTGCTTTACCCATAACGCGCTTGGACATAAGTCTGCCTGCGATCTTAACGGTTACCTCATCACCGTCATTAAACGTATCGAAAATATCCTGAGAATAGTGTGTAAAATCAAATTTAGTAATTTCATAAGGATTCTTGCCCTGTTCACATAACGCCTTTAACTTGTCGCGGCGCACCTGAAGAACTTCGCTTAATTCCTTTTCTGTCATAACGTTTTCTGACATTGTATTTCTCCTTTATTCCTTGGGCATGATCTCCATAAGTTTATAGGAAAGCACACCGTTGGGTGTATTGATCTTAACAGTTGCGCCTTTCTTCTTTTTAAGAAGTGCGCTGCCGATGGGGCTTAAGTTTGAAATCTTGCCGTTTAAAGGATCGGCTTCTGAAGAACCGATGATATCAAAAATAAACTCCTCTTTGGTCTGCATATCCTTAAGGCGGATCTTTGAGCCGATACGAACTTCGTCGTTAGGAAGTTCTGATTCGTCAATAACAACGGCTTCTTCGATCTGCTTCTGCATTTTAGCGATCTCAACTTCCATTTCAGCCTGATCGCGTTTTGCTTCATCATATTCAGCGTTTTCCGAAAGGTCGCCCAATTCTCTTGCAGCCTGAATTCTCTTTGCGATCTCAGGACGTTTAACTTTAAGATAATAGTCAAGTTTCTCCTGAAGTTTGGCTAAACCTTCAGCGGTTATCATATTTTTATTTTCGCTCATTGCATAAAACCCCTTTTTAACAATATTATTTGTTATTATATTACCATTTGGAAAAAATGTCAATTAAATATCACGAAACTGCTTTTTTATTGTCTCGTATAAATTATGTCCGTAAAAGGTAAAACCTAAATCGTTGGGATGCAGGATCTTATCGCAATAAAAATCTTCATGATAGGGCACAAAATCCCGCGCATCAATAACGGTAATTCCGTTTTCTTCTGCCGCCTTTTCTATGTCCTTGCGTGCTTCCTCCAAAGTCTTGCCACGTTTAAGAATTCCGTCTATAGCGTTACGGTGAATAGGAACAAGTGCATATATGGGCGTATCTGCATATAATTCTTTTAAGGCTTTAAAAAACTTGCTTGCACCGCTATAAACGTCTAATTCTCTTGACCAATCGTTTGTGCCGTATGCAACAGTTATAAAATCGGGAGAGAACTGTTCTTTTACTTCAGGATCAACGTTACCGTCAAAGAAAACGTCGCCGCCAACAGCCTGATTTAAAACGTAAGCATCAAGTTTTTGGGCAACGATGTTAACGTAAGTAAGGCTTGGATGCTTGGTACAGTAGCCCTGGGTAATGGAATCACCTAAAGCCAAATACTTTAATTTGCGCTGATGTTTTTCCATAGAGCCGTCAATGTTAAAATTTTTTATCTCTAACTTTGCAAGGTTAGGAAAAAATACGGTAACTCGTTTTTTGCCTTCGCCTTTTATGGGCACAATAAGCGTGCTTTCCGTTTCTTCAACCTGCTCAAATTTGCAAAGCGTGTTCATACCGTTTATAAGAACGTCAATAGCGTAAAACTTCTGGCTTGAGCCGGTCGATGTTCTATAATCAAAGGAAAATTCATTTCCGTCAGTAACAAATTCCAAAAACATACTGCTTGATGCAGGAACTTTTATCGCGTGATCTCTTTCAATAAGGCTCTCTGCCTGCTTTTTTGTAAAACGGCAAAGTGAAAGATAGCCGTCATTTTCCTCATACCTTATATAACCTGAAATATATTGAAGTAACTTTCCGTTTTCTATTAACATAAAAATCAGTCCTTTTTTTAAAATCTTAAATATTTTAGCACACTTTGTCGGTAAAAACAAGTATATCTTTGTCCTTTTAAGGATAGAATAGTTTTAACGGAGGTGTAAAAAATGAAAAGTAATATAAAATGTGATGCAGAAAAGTGTATGCACAACTGTTCAGGACTGTGTGATGCATCTGTTGTCCACGTTCGCGATGGAAAGGAAAGCACCCAAAGCGCCCGTTGTACGACCTATGCCTATAGAATTTCCAATTCAGGCAGCCGACTTTTAATGGAAATGGGTGAGGATATGTCTTTAGACCGCCACAATAAAGATGAAGATATTCCCATCGCCTGCGGAAAGTTTGATTGTTGCCATAATGAGGATTGCGCCTGCACCGCCCAAAGCGTACACATATTATCACCTAACGATAATTTATCGAATGAGTGTAGTTGTAACACCTACAAACCCAGATAAGGCAGAGCACGAGAAATTCTTGAAACTGCGGTTCACGGGCGATGTAATTACTCAGTTACTTACTGTCGTGTAAGCGCCCTCGCGTTCAGAACGCCACGCCTTGTACTGCGAATTTTTTTGCGCTCTATAGTACTTTTGCACAAAAGAAATTACAATAAAAAATTGCAGGGAACATATGCTTCCTGCAATTTTTAATTTTTTTATAATTAAATATTAACAAAAAATTTCGGGGAGGGGTATATAATATTTATGTATTTTTAATGAACAAAGGTAAAATTGCAATCAACAAAGGTAAAATTGCAATGTGCTTTGCCTTGTTGATATGGTAAAATAATACCATAGTGAATACAATAATATATAAAAAGAAAGGGCGATTTTCTATGAAAAAGATATTTAGTGTTCTTCTAATCCTTGCGATGGTTATTTCATGTGTAAGTATGGTTACTTTCGCAGCGGAAGAAGAAAACATTATCGGAGTTACTCTTACTGCAGGCTCCGATATGGCTGTAGGCTATTCTACCTCCGGCATGATAAGTGCAACGGGTACTTTTACCGAAGCAGATCTTGTTGACGGAAAAATAAAAACAACGGTAAGAGTTGTAAACAACAACGATTTTACAGTAGGCATTTCAGTTGCATTTTTTGAAAAAGCGTCAGGCTCTTGGATTTGGGAAAATAAAAGTATAAGTCTTGCAGCGAAGGCATCAACCACCGTTGAAGTTACAAGTGCTTTGATTTTTACCAAAAATGGCGATAGTTACACAGCACCGTATAATAACGGCACAAATGATTTTACTATCAACCTTAAAGATATGATGCTTCGTATTCAGGCGACCTCAGCTATTGCTACAGGTACATCTGTTACCTTTATAGCAAATGATGCCCGCGGTGTTGAAAGGCTTCAAACACTTAAAAAAGCAGCTAACGCAACATGGACGGTATCAGATTATGCGGCACTTGGCAGTGTAGAAGCACCTGAACCTACTTTAGGCGGTGCAAGCATTATTACAACCAACCGCAATCACCGTTGCTCAGCGCCTTCGCAGGAATTGGTTTCAGGCTTAAATGAGTACGGAGTGGGTACATATTACGTAAGCGGTTACGTAAGATTTTTAGAAACACCTGATAAACCCGTTACAGTTGGCATCGGCGCAACTCTCGTTGCAGATACCACTTCCTGGCCACAGACCGCAAAATTGACTGTTTCCGATAATCAATGGCATAAGGTAAGCGGCACGTGGAATATTTTAAAGGAAAATATCACTTCTTTAAAAACTTTTGCTGAAGTGCTTTATAGCGGTCAAAGCGGCGATGCAGGCGCATATTTAGAAGATATGGAATGGGATGCTTTTACCGTTTGTTACGTTTATCCTGACGGTACTTACGGTGAAAACTTATTTAAAAACCCAGATATGAATATTGATGCTTCGGGTAATACGGTAAGCTGGGGCAAAAATCAGGGCTTTACAATGACAAACTCCCTTGTTCCCGTTCAGGATGAAAACGCACTTCACGTTGAGGACAGAAGTTCTAACACGTCAGGTCCTTCACAAAAATTGACGGGCAGACTTGAAAAAGGAACGTATTTATATAGTGCATACGTTCGTCTTGTTGAAGTTCCTCAAAGTGCAACTGCGTTCCAACTTGGCATTGAACTTACTTTAAATGGAGCAGGTGTTGGCTGGCCTCAGACAACTGCCGTCAGCATATCGGATAATCAATGGCACAAGATTACCGGTACCGTAAATATAAACAAGGATTTTGATTCTGCCGTAACCTTTATAAACGAAGCAAATGCCTACGATATGGAAATGGACGGCGTTCTCCTTGCAAAGCAGAATGAGGACGGCACCTATAGCGAAAACATAATTTTAAATCCCACAATGGAATTTGATGAAAACGGAACGACAACAGATTGGGGTACATACAGAGTGGCTACTTTAACAAATACGGGCTTTACAACTGAAGAACCTGAAGAACCCGATACAGGCTTTAATGGCGTTGAAAATCCTGACGGCACAATTACCTATGCTAACGGCTACGTTCCCGTAACAGATAAGAACATTATCTATTCAGGCCGTTGGTATGATTTAGGCGAATCAAGCAAGCAGGTTGCTTTTGAAGGTTATACGGAAATTAAATTTACCGGAACATCCATTAAGGTTATTCCCGGTTCAGGTAGCGCTTATGCTGAAATTGACGGTGTTTTAGGACATACCTTGTATTCAATGAGCGCTTTAAATATAACCGGTCTTTCTGATGGTGAGCATACCTTAAAGCTTTTTGCTCAGGCACAGACTTCAAGATTCTCTATCGGTGGCTTTGTTCTTGATGAAAATGCAAAGACAATGATCATAGAAGAGCCTAAAAAAATCGAGTTTATCGGCGATTCCATTTCAGAAGGCTATGTTGCTCCTGCTGATAAGCTTTCGGACCTTGCAACCAACAGCTATCTTAATTCATTTACTTTAAAAACGGGCAGAAAGCTTAACAAAGAATACGGCTGGAGCTTTAACACCGTTGCTTTCGGCGGAATCGGTATCATTTTAAGAAACAGTCCCGATCCCCTTACAATGCCTGAAAGATATTTTACTTCAAGAGAGTATATTTCTTCAACTGACGGCACAACTCAGGAAAGTGCACTTGCCGCCGCAGGAACTTACGATAGAAAGTACGTTCCCGATTATATCGTTATAAATCTTGGCACTAACGATTCCGGTCAGGAAAACAAGACTTTCCTTAATGCTTACGTTGATTTTATTGCTTCTCTTAAAGAAGTTAACCCCAACGTTACAATTTTCTGTATGGCACCCTTTAACGGTTCAAAAGCTTTGCAGGTAAGAATGGCTGCCGAAACCTACGGTGCTGATGAAAAGGTTATCTTTATTGATTCTTCAAAGTGGGGCGTTGAAGGCGGTGCTGACGGACTTCACCCTGCACCAACAAGTCTTGATGTTGCAGCGGAAAAACTTTTTGCAGTTATAAAGGATTACGAAGATAACGGCAAGTTGCCTGAGGTTGAGCCTTTTGTAAACGGTATGCAGTTTAACGTTACTGAGGATATCTACCACGCATATCCTTATTTCAGGGCAAGCGCAACAAATGCAACAGGTCTCACTAAAGCGGATGCCGATGAAAACGGCTATATTACAAGAAGTTATACAGTTTATAACGTAGGTAACTGCGATCTTCCTATCAGAATTTATTGGCAGACCGGTTGGGATGACGTTGTTGACGAGTCAGCAATAAAGGATTTAACAGTTAAAAAAGGAACAAAAGAAACATTTGTAATTAAAGTACAGATTGATGAAAACGGAATGGTAACCCGTAAAAAAGACGGTGCAAAGGTTGATTTAAGCACACTGACCTTCAGAACACAGATAAATATCGGAACCGCTTCGGAAACAGTTATTCCTTTAGGTGCATCATATATCGTAACACCTGATGATCCTGCTGATTTAGCCGTAATCAACATAGGCTCAAAGGCAGTTCAGAAAGGCACTGACGGAACGGGCGATGTAACTTATAACACGTTAACCGCACTTCCCGAAGAAAAGATTCAGGGCGCAAGCCTCGATCTTGGCGAAACACTTACTCTTAACTATTATGCATCCCTTTGGGATAACCTTGATGCAACAATAAAAGTAACAAGAAATGGTAAATCAGAAGTTCTTCAGGGCGTATATGATAACGAAACGGGCATGTATAAGTTCTCTTACAGCGGAATTACTCCCCAGTGTATGACCGATATTATTAAAGCCGAACTTATCGTTGACGGTAAGGTAATTTCAATAAAGGATAACTATTCAGTTAAATCTTATGCCGATAATCTTATGTCAAAGAGTGCAGAAGATAACGGATTAACCGAAAACCAATATAGTGCTTTAAAAACACTCCTTTCAGATATGCTTGTTTACGGCGCAGAAGCACAGAAGCATATGGGCTATAATACCGAAACTCTTGCAACTGATAGCGTTTCATGGCTTGTGCCTTCAACTTTTGTTACACCTGCAGGTGTTAAGATCACCACGGGAAATACTGACGAAAACAATAAGGTACTTGGTTTAGGCGTTCAGATCTCAAACGTAAACAGAATCTATTTCAGAGTAAACGTAACCGATGCTGAAATTTATCTTAATGAAAAACTTGTAACTCCCAATGCTGAAAATAAGATCTATACTTCCGATATTAAGGCAACGGAGTTTGATAAGGTTTACACGTTAACAATCGTAAAGGACAGCACAACTATTGCAGAAATTCAATATAACGTAAATGCTTATATTGAAAGCAAAAATGCGAGCACAACAGTAGGCTCCATCGTAAAAGCGCTTAACAATTATGGTGTATCGGCAAAGGCTTACAGATCAGCAAAATAAATTTTAAACAAACATCCCGAAATCTTTTTGATTTCGGGTTCAGAGCACTGACAAACCCCTGCAAACACAAACCCCTGCAAAATTTTTGCAGGGGTTTGTTTCCGTCGTTGCATTTCACTTGCAAAATGCGGTCATTTACTCTTTTGTAAACTCTCTTTTTTGCAAGTTCAGCGCCTTGGCTTGCAAGGGTTTCTCGAACTCTGACAGTCTGCTGACTTTGTCAGCAGACTGAACCCAAAATCAAAAAGATTTCGGGTTGTTTTTTATCGTTTGTTATTGTTTTTGTATTTTAAAGGAGTCATGCCATATTCTTTTTTAAAGGTGGCTATAAAGTGTGAATAATCGGGAAAACCGCACAGATCGCAGGCTTCCTGCACGCTTTTATCTTCTGCGAGCAAGGTGCAGGCGCGGGCAAGACGTTTGTATTTTAAATAATCTTTGGGCGAAACGTTTAAATATTCCTTAAAATGCCTTTCAAGGGTGTTAATACTTACGTGGGCATTTTCAGCCATATTTTTTACGGTGATGCTATTTGAAAGATTTTTTTCAACAAAATGTGTAGTAATAATAATATCTTCAGGCAAAGATGAATTATCATATTCTATTGTATTGGTTGAGCCGTAAGTTAAAAGGTGCATAAGCTCAAAAACCTGATACCAACGGGAAAAATGAGAATTATCGCTATCAATAAGACTGTGGCATAGGGAAATAAAACGTTTTTTCTTTTCTATTGGTAAAACAATATGACTTCCGATGTTTTTTAACGCATCTTCAAAGATCTCGGTTGAGCCTTCCCCGGAAAAGAACAGAACGAATCTTCGGCAAACGGTAGACTCCTTGAATATTATGTGATGAAATTCGTTTGGGCGCGAAAGAATAATATCCCCTGATTGAAGTGGGAATATCTTGTTGTTTACAATAAAAGATACTTCGCCTGAAAGATTGACGTATAATTCATAAACACCATGGGAATGGCTTGGCATATGTGAAGGGGGTGAATTTTCATCCGTATCGTAAAAGTAGATGCCAAGCCTTATGTCGCTTATAGAATCAAGAGCTATTGCGTTGACCTTATCATACATAAAAATCGCCTCCTTGGTGATTATATCATATTTTATGCACAAAAATCAATAGAAATCTGCAAAAAAATGCTTTATAATAATGATGGATAAACACATTAAAGGAGGAATTTTTTTGAAAAAGTCATTAAACTTTAATCGTTTGATTGCTTTTTTTCTTGTGCTTACGATGGCGTTTGTTTTTCCAACCTCACTTGTAAACGCCAATGCCAATCAAGAAGAAGCAACAAATGAACTTACAGCTCTTGACGTAGTTCGTCAGATAAGTGATGAAAGCATCATCTTATTAAAGAACGATAATAATGCTTTGCCTTTAAAGGAGCAGAGCAATATCGCTTTGTTCGGTGATGCACAGGTATTAAAATATCAGGCAGTAGGCTCTTTGATTGAACAGCCCGGATATATTCCCTTCTGTGCAGGCTCATCATATATTACTCCTCAAAGTAATACAATGGTTGGTCCTTTAACTGTGTTCAGGGATTATCAGAAAGCAGGCTTTGTAAATATTTATGAGCCTCTTGCACAGAGTTATGAAAACCAATCAAAATTCTTTGGCGCTTACACTAATGCCCGTAAAGAAGAGATCACAACCGAGTATGTGCCAACTGAAGAAGAATATAAACTTGCATCCCAGTTTGCAGATACGGCAATCGTATTTATTCGCCGTTGGGGCGGCGAATGTTTTGACTACACCACCGCACAGTGGGAACTTACCGATGCTGAAGAAACAATGTTAAAAACAGTAAGCAGTAAGTTTGAAAAAGTAGTTGTTGTTCTTAATACGGGTACGCCCATTGATATGGATTGGGCATACGGAAGTGTTGAGGGCATTGAAGTTGACGCCGTTCTTTATTCAGGCTACGGCGGATATTACGGCGGTTACGGTATTGTTGATACCATAATGGGCAGAGTAAATCCTTCAGGTAAGACAACAAGCACCTGGGCAAAGGATATTTACGATTACCCAAGCACCGAAACTTTCCTTGCAAGCAATAGTGTTCAGGAATATACTGAAGATATTTTCGTTGGCTACCGTTATTTTGAAACCATTCCCGGCGCAAGCGAAAAGGTATTATATCCCTTCGGCTACGGTTTATCCTATACCGATTTTGATATTGCCCTTGAAAACTTTACAAATAACGGCGAAACCGTTACGGTTCAGGTAAAAGTAACAAACACCGGCAGCGTTGCAGGTAAAGAAGTAGTTCAACTTTATTTCGGCGCACCACAGAAGGGTGTAGGCGAAGCAGTTCTTGATAAGGCTAAAAAAGAACTTTGCGCCTTTACAAAGACCGAACTTTTAGAGCCCGGTCAGTCAGAAACTCTTACCCTTACTTTTAAAGTTGACGATATGTCATCTTACGATGATTTCGGCTACACAGGTCATAAATCAGCATACGTTCTTGAAAAGGGTGATTACACGGTTTACTTGGGTAATTCCGTTAGAAATACCACCGTTGCAGGAACTGTAACAATTGATGAACTTAAAGTTGTAGAACAGTTAAGCGAGCAATGCCCGTCAGAGCTTACAAAACGCTTAACTTATGACGGCACATTTATCAATATTCCTTCCGCAAAAGCAGAAGAGGAAGAAACAGAGGAAGATAAAACAGATGATGAAACAGCAGGTCTTCCCAAAATCGGCGCAGGTGCAGTTACCGTTGAAGCAGAAGCCTACACCGAAATTGCTCAGGCGGCAACAAAGAGCCCCTCAGGCGCTTCGCTTTACGATCCCTCAACAGAAACTTGGGTATCATATCCTGTAAAAGCATTAGGTGATACCTGGAAATCAGGTGCTTACTCTTTATATAAGGTAAACGTTACCGAAGCAGGATTTTACAGTCTTTCCGTAAGAGCATCATCAAACGGCACAACCGCAACGGGAAAAGTTAATTTCTCTGTTTCTGCTGACGGCAGTGAATATACGCTTCTTACTGAGGCTAACGTTTCTGATACATATACTCCTGCAAATACCTTTGACAGTACTGCATTTAAAAACCAATATCACAACTACAAGGATTTTACGGCAAGTGACGTAATATATCTTGAAGAAGGCGTGCAGTTTGTAAAACTTACTTTCTCAAACAACCCCGGTGTTGACAGTTTTACATTAACCCCCGAAGAGGTTAAGATATATGTTGACGGTGATGACGTTGTTGATAGTCAAACTGCAAATTACGGAACCCGTTCAGGCGTTGTGCTTAATGATGACGGAACGTGGACAAGTGTTTCAGGCAGTTATCTTATGAACCTTTCAAGCAGCGGCGCTTACGTAATTTATAAAGCAGAGATCCCCGTTGCAGGCGACTATAAAATGTCTTTCCGCCTTGCAACTGTTAAAAACAGCCATAACCACTTCAGCATTTCCCTTTCAGATGCCCTTGACGGCACCTATACGGAAGTGCCTATGTCCTTGAATTTACCCAATACTTCCGAGCTTTATAACGGCACAAGTTCCTATTTCTTCGCTTTTATTGATACTGAGGCTGTTACGGTACATCTTAATAAGGGAACCAATTACATTAAGCTTACAGGTGCAAATTTCGGTTCTCAAAACTTAAGCACTCCCAACTTTGCACATATCCTTTTAGAAAAGGAAAATGATTCTGTAAGATATCTTGCTAAAGATTATTACGAACTTCACGAAGCACTTAAGACAAATACAAAGACAGCGCCTAAGGTTTATAATTCAGATAGTTGGATATCAAGCTCAAAGGGTGTTACTTATGTAGATAATAAGGCTTATACTTCAGGCAGATATGCAACCTATAAGATAGAAGTACCAAAAGCAGGTAAATATGATCTTTCCTTAAGAGGCGGAAGCCCTCACGATAACGCTTATATCGCAGTAAGCACTTCAACTGATAACGTTACTTATAATACGGTTGTCAGCGATACGAAGCTGGAAAATCAATTTGCTTTATATCAGACTGCATCAGGCGATACAACTAACACTTATAAGTTCAATCTTATTACAGATTGTTCTCTTGGTGAGATCGAACTTAAAAAGGGCACAAACTATATTCGCTTCATTATGCCCAAGGCAGAAGCACCCAACCTTGAATCATTCCGTCTTACTTATAAGGGCGGAACAACTGAAGACGAAGTAGAAGTTGAAGACGGTTCAGGTGTTGCCAATTATAAACTTAAAGACGTTTATAATAAAGTTATCACTATGGATCAGTTTGTTGATCAGATGACAAACTATGAACTTTCAAGTTTCTCCATGCTTCACCTTTCAAAGAGTGCAGGTACTATCAAAGAAATAAGAGATAAGTATGGCATTGATAACATCGTTCTTGATAACACACCTTCAGGTGTAATGACGGGTACTTGCTTCCCCAGCGAAACGGCAATGGCATCAACCTGGAACCTTACCCTTGCAGAAGCTTTTGGTAAGTGCATCGCAAAAGAGGCACTTGAACGTGGCTACGGCATCTGGGAAGCACCCTCTGTAAACCTCCAGCGCAATCCCCTTGGCGGAAGATATAATGAATATTATTCCGAAGATCCCTTTGTAAGCGGAACTTTTGCAAGTATCATAACAAAGGCTATCCAGGAAAAGGGCGTTGGCGTTATGATCAAGCACTTTGTAGGTAACGAGAAAGAAAGCGGCAAGCTTTCAGGTGATACACGTGTAACAGAGCGCGCATTAAGAGAAATCTATCTTGAACCCTTCAGGATCGTTACAAGATACGAGATGCCCTGGTCCTTTATGAGTGCTTATAACAAGATCAACGGCGTACAGTGTTGCCAAAACTATGAACTCGTTCACAACATTCTCCGTGAAGAATGGGGCTTTGACGGTTTCGTCAGC
The DNA here is from genome assembly GCA_045541035.1 of Clostridia bacterium. Classification (GTDB taxonomy): domain Bacteria; phylum Bacillota; class Clostridia; order Christensenellales; family QALW01; genus UMGS1322. Next base: position 29,115 of record JAZQII010000026.1, read on the forward strand.
GCTGACTGGAACGGTGGAACTGACGTTGTTGAAGCGGTAAAAGCACATAACAATATGCACCCCAGAACACAGGGCGGTCAGGCTGCAAACATTATTGAAGATACAAACAGAGTTCATCAGGCAATTTTAGACGGATATATCACCCGTGATGAAATCAAGCGCAACGTTTCAGATATTCTCAACGTTCTAATAAAAACAGAAAACTTCTATAGGCTTCAGATTGAGCCAGATGGAAGAAAAATGCTTAGCACAGATGAATATTATCATTTAGCGTCAATACCCACAATCATTAAACAGCAACTTGCTCTTGATCTTTCAACTGAACTTAAAGGGCTTAATATCGAAAGCACAAGAGGCGCATTTGCAGGCTTAAAGATGACTGTTGCCGATGATACGGGATCCTTTGTAAAAAGCTACCTTTTAACAAACAAGATTAAATGTATCGATTATGAAAATAAAAAGGCAACCTTAAGCATCCATAACACCTTTGCAAGCGCTGATCTTTACGTTAAACTTGGCGTATTTATTCCTGACGGTGTTTGGACGCGTGTTATTCATGAAGGCGATTGGACGAAGATCCCCGCAGGTGAAAGCGTAACCTTAACACGCGATTTCTCTCAAATTGAAAGCGTTCAGGGTTATTCATCAGCAGGAGTTGCCGACCGTATGTACACACAGAACGAATTTGATACCCTTATGTATTTTAAGGCTCCCGATGCTGAGGTAGGCGACGTTGTATACCTTACCGCAGATGAACTTTCAACTAATGCGGCAACCTCAGGCGGCGTTGAAATAACGGAAGTTTGGGAAGAAAGTCTTTGCGATTATGCAAAATGGAACGTTCAATATAAACTTAACGGAAAAGTTGAAAATGCTTATGAAACACTTTCCGCTCAGGGCATCAGCGCAAAATCAGGCAATCCCTTTGATAAAAATGTTCTTGATAACTTTATTGCAAGAGCAACCGATAACGAAGAATATAAATTCGTAGGCTGGTATAAGGAAGACGGTACACTTATTTCAAAAGATAAAAACTATACTTATGTTCCTGAAGCCGGCGCAAAAGAGCAGACAGTTTATGCTTGCTATGCAACGGGTGTAAGTGAAATAGCAGGTGCAGATCTTGAGATCGGAAGTTCGCTTACGGTAAATTATTATGCGGAACTTAGCGAAGAACATCTTTTGGCAAAACTTAAAGTAACAAGAAATAACAAAGTTACTGAACTTGACGGCGTATATGATGAAAATACGGGATATTATAAGTTCTCATATAAGGGAATCAATCCTCAGTGTATGACCGATAATATCAAGGCAGAACTTGTTTATGACGGCGAAGTTATTTCCGTAAAGGAAGAATATTCAGTTAAGGCTTATGCAGAAAATCTTATGGCAAAGACGGCAAGCCAACTTGGCATGAGTGAAAGTAAGTATAGCGCCCTTAAAACACTTCTTTCCGATATGCTTGTCTATGGTGATAACGCTCAGGAAAACAGAAAATATAACACGGAAAATCTTGCAACTGACGGAGTTTCATGGCTTGCACCTTCAACATTCAGCGTACCTGCAGGCGTTAAGAACGTTACAGGCAATGCTGATGAAAACAACAAAGTTCTCGGTCTTGGCGTAAACGTTAGCAACGTAAATAAAATTTACTTCCGCGTAAACGTAACGGACGCAACAGTTTACGTTGACGGTGTTGAAATGACTCCCGATGAAAACAACAAGGTTTATACCGAAGCTATTAAGGCAACTCAATATGCTGACGTTCATACCATTGAGATCGTTAGAGGA
>JAZQII010000027.1:0-2648 GCA_045541035.1 Clostridia bacterium
GCCAAAAATGTCAACCGACTTTTGGCTCTTTTTTGGTAATAATATATGAATTTTTATATATATAAAAAGCGTTACAAATGCGCATATATGCAAGTGTTTCAGTTGTGTTAAGAAAATACTTTGAAACACCTGCATCGCACTTTTCGCCACTTATTTTTGTTTAATCGAAATTCTGTAAATTTCAGATGCGTGAGGCTCAATAACCGATACCTTAACAGTATCATTGATCACCTTGTTATATTCACCCGTCCAAAGATTTTTTACGGTTATCTCAATATCGGTATCTGCATCAAGTCCTATCATATCAAGTGTTACGAAGCGATTATGTACCCTATTGTCGCTGAAGTTAAAAAATCCAAGAGCAATATCACCGTTTTCAAGAATTTTGGCGTACACGCGAACCTCGTGATCATCTTCCATTGTATCACCGCTGCGCAACCTAAACGGACGGTTAAGCTCTTTATCTTGATTTATGCCAATTATCTCTTTATTTGTGAGGATCTTTACAGTGTCATCATCCATATTGCGGATATCGCAACCGATCATAAGCGGTGAACCAAAAAAGGACCAGAATGAGAAATGGGTTTTGTACTCTTCAACAGTACATCCCGTAATTGAACAGAAGCCTTTGCCGTTCATACCTACGATAAGCATATCAAGATCTGAAAAGCAATTTATATAGTTAACATTGTTAATATCAATGCCTTCAAAGGCAAGCTTCTTTATATGCTCCCAGGAATCCTTTATATCTCCCGTGGCGCGCCACATATTTGCACCGGTTGTATCTATCCACTTATGGGTATCATCGTGTCCCCAAGAGCAAGCAGAAAACAAAATATCCCTGCCTGTGTTTTTAAGTGCAATAGCCATTTTTCTGTAAAGATCAACGCCTTCCGTCTTTTTTGAGCGAAAGCAATAATCATATTTCAGAAAATCTATCCCCCACTCCTTAAAGGTCTCAGCATCAGCATACTCGTGTCCGAAGCTACCGGGATAACCGGCGCAGGTCATTGTTCCTACACAAGAATACATACCAAATTTAAGTCCTTTTGAATGTATGTAATCAGAAACTGCCTTCATTCCGTTAGGAAATTTGTTTTTATCGGGCACCATTTTTCCATTTTCATCGCGCTCTTTTTCTGCCCAACAATCATCAATTACAAGATAATCGTAGCCAATGTCCCTAAGTCCCGTGCTTACAAGCGCATCTGCAAGCTCCATCAAAAGCTTTTCATTTATTTCTGCGCCAAAAGTATTCCAAGTGTTATATCCCATAGGTGGTGTATATACTGTCATTCTTTTTTCCTCCTGAAAAGTTTAAAAGCATTTGTTATTTGTATGTGAACCCATTTCCTCGCACTTACCGCAACGGTAGCAGATTTCATTATCGCAAATATCTTTTTCAAAGTAATTTACGATATTTGAAACGGTAGTTTCGGCAATATTGCCAAGCGCCTCATTAGTCAAAAATGCCTGATGTGAGGTTACGATAACGTTAGGCATTGAAATGAGCCTTAAAAGAGTATCATCAGTAATAATATTCTGCGAAAGATCTTCAAAGAAAAATTCTGATTCTTCCTCGTAAACATCAAGGCAGGCGGCACCTATCTTTTTTGTTTTTATGCCTTCAATAAGCGCTTCCGTATCAATAAGCGCACCGCGGGAAGTGTTTATGATAACTACCCCGTCTTTTAACTTTTTCATAGTTTCATCATTTAACATATGATGTGTTTCATCAGTTAAAGGACAATGGAATGATATAATATCGCTTTTTTCGTAAAGTTCATCTAAAGAAACGTAGTTGATTCCACTATCCTTTATGGGAAATTTATCGTAAGCAATAATATTCATATTAAAGCCTTTACAGATATCCATAAAAACTCTGCCTATTTTGCCCGTACCAACAACGCCCACAGTTTTATTATAAAGATCAAAGCCCGTCATTCCGTTAAGTGAAAAGTTAAAATCACGGGTGCGGATATATGCCTTATGAGTTTTTCTTACCTGAGTTAAAAGAAGTGCCATAGCGTGCTCAGCAACTGCATAAGGCGAATATGCAGGCACGCGCATTATATGAATTTTAGAAAATGCGTGCTTAACGTCAACGTTATTATAGCCTGCGCATCTTAAAGCAATGACTTTTACACCCATTTCATATAATTTATCTATTACAGATGAATTTACGGTATCGTTTACGAAAACACAAACACCCTGACAATTCTGTGCCAGGTTAACCGTATCTTCATTTAATTTCGTTTCAAAAAATTTAAAGTTTACGCCTTTTTCTTTTCCCAACTTTTCAAAGTGAACAATATCATAAGGCTTTGCATCAAAAAATGCTATATTCATATAAATCACCAAGTATATTATTTGTAATTAAAAGATATTTTATAAAAAAAGTGCCGAAAATTTTTGACAATTATACACCAATACTAAATTCTTAAAGATTTACAGAGTTCGAGAAAACTTGCAAGCCAAGGCGTGGCGTTCTAAACGCGAAGGCGCTTACAAAAGCGTAAGTAACTGAGCGTTTGGTTGCCACAACACAGGAAATAAAATCCTGCAAAATATTGCAGGATTTTATGTTTGCAAGATTTTATCGATACTCTGAAAATTATTCTTCAGTAGCTTCTTCAACTGCTTCTTCT
>JAZQII010000028.1:0-28632 GCA_045541035.1 Clostridia bacterium
GCCAAGGCGCTGAACTTGCAAAAAAGGGAGTTTACACAGACGTAAATGACCGCATTTTGCAAGTGAAATGCAACGACGGAAACAAACCCCTGCAAAAATTTTGCAGGGGTTTGTGTTTGCAGGGGTTTGTCAGTGCTCTGAAAGTGAGGATTTTTATCCTCACTTTATCCCATCTTCTTTTCAAAATAATCAAGTTCCTCTTTTAAGTAAGAGATATCTTCGCCCCACAAATCGGTGTAAATATTTTTACATTCTTTTAGTTTACGGGAGAAATCGTCGTTAATGTTCATGACGTCGTAAAGTTTCATGGTGCAGAACAGGCTGAACACAAGATGCTTTGGCAGTTTTTCATGAATTTCAGCATATCGGCGAATAAGCGGAACAATACTTTCCTTAAACTTATCGCCGAGATTTTCAGCGTAATCACTCCACTTTACAGAAAGAGAAGCATCTTCAAAGCGCTGAAGAAGTTCAACCGTATATGCCTGAGTGGTTTCAAAGTTCACGTCAAGAGCAGGAATAATTTCTTCAAAAACGGAAACAGTCATATGCTTAACAAGTTTTTCCCTTAACATGAAAGCATCAAGAGTTTTAACGTCATGAAGAAGAGCATAAGCGCAGGCGGAACAGAGAGCGCCGTCAAAAATATGCCTTCTCAACACGTAATATGATGAAAGTTCAGGATTTATCATAACTTCGTTATTTAAAGAAATGAGTCCGTCTTCCTTATCAAGCACGCAAAGGAAATAGTTTTCGGCACTAACAACAAGATTTGCATCAATTTTCTGATTTCCTACGCGCGTTTCAACAAAGGAATTTATAAACTGATTTTCCATGGTAAGCCAATTTATAAAGTCCATACCAAGTCCGCGAACGTGGGAATATTCAATTATCTCGGCTTTTAAAACTTCGCCGTTATGGTCTTCGTTGATACCCGAAATAATTGAAAAACCTTTTTTCTCCTGACAGAATCTTCTGAAGAGAAGCATGGTTAAAAGTCCCAGAGGATTAGCCTGTTCATTTTTAATGGTGTTATTTTTATTTATCCAAGTTTTTTCTTCAGGTGCAAAAAGAATGGTGGAAATATGGTTATTATCGGCAAGATCGGAAAAAGCATTGAAGTTATTATAGGCATCAATAACGCCTGAAACACAGTTTATATCCCTTAAAATTTCTTTTGCGCCCTTTTTAAAGGAAAGCGCATAACGGTTAAACTGACGCTGATTTTTATCGCAAGGTTTATCGCGGACAATAACGCAATTTAAGTTATCAATATCATTATCGTTAAGCCCCTGAATAAGCCTGCCCCACACACCGCGGGAATATCCGCTATCACCAAACACTATGGCTTTTACGGGCCTAAAAACAAATTCATCAACAGTAACCTTTTTCCTCATAGCGCACCTCTGAAGTTCAAGATAATAATATTGTATCACATATTGTCAAAAAACACAAGTTTTCTGAAAAAAAGATATCTTTTTATTAAAAAAAGACATTTACAGAGACAAAAATCTATTATATAATCCCTTTGCGAGGTGAAAATAATGATAAAAGCCTACTTGATACATTTAGGACAGAATTTATGGAAAGAGCCTATCGGTGATCCGGGCCCTTTAAGTAACTATTCCTTTAATATGATAACCGAAGATGATGCGTGGAAAAAAATAACCGAATTTGTTAAAGAATGCGGTTTCAATACTTTGATCATTGACCTTGCCGAAGGCTACAAATACGAAACTCACCCCGAACTTTCTGTTATCGGCGCATGGGATAAAATCAAGATGAAAAAAGAACTTCAGCGTTTAAGGGATATGGGACTTAACCCCGTTCCCAAACTGAATTTTGCCGCCACCCACGATGCATGGCTTAAAGACTACTCCCATATGCTTTCAACGCCCACCTATTATAAAGTGGCAAAAGATCTTATTGATGAAGTATGCGAACTTTTTGACTCCCCCGACTATTTCCATTTGGGTATGGATGAAGAATGCTTTGAATTTTCTTTTTATCAGCAGAAATACGGTTTCACCTGTGTCCGCCAAGGTCAGGTATTTTGGGACGATATAAGATTTTTATGTAAAACCGTTGAAGAAAACGGTGTAACGCCTTGGCTGTGGGGCACGAAATATTGGTACGAAAAAGAAGAAACTTTATTGAATATGCCTAAAAATGCAATAATCTCAAGCGGTTTCTATGATCGGCTTTTAAATCCCGAACAATTTATTTTGTTTCAAGCTCCTGCCTATGAAAGCACTTTTAAATTTTCCGAAAACGGATTTAAGCAAGTGCCCGTATGCGCTACCTATAACACCAGCATAAACCCCGATGATTTTATGGCAACATACAAGGATCTTGACGGTATTTTAGGCTTTATGGCCGCCCCTTGGTTCAGGACTCGCGAAATTGACGTTCTGAAACATTTTGCCGAAGCAAAGGTATTTAAAGTTGCTTTTGAAAAGTTTTCAATCACTGATTGAAAACTTTTTGTTTTTGCCCTGCTTTTTTTCATATTTCCTTGATTCGCACCACAAATCATTGACTTTTCAATCTATCCTTTATATAATAAACGCAGAACAATATAAGGAGCGGTTTTTATGAAGTGGGAAGATCTTACCTCGCCTGAGTTTGACGAGGCTATTGAAAAATCAAAGGGCGTATGCATCATACCTTTAGGCTGTTTAGAAAAACACGGTGAGCATCTTTGTGTAGGATGCGACGGATATTCGGCAAGTTATATTGCAAATCTTGCCGCAAAAAAAGAGCCGGTAGTGGTTTTCCCCGTATGTCATTGGCTTGGCGAAGTTGTTCCCAACCACTCTAACGATGCTTCCCTTTTACAGAAAAATCAGTTGCGCGGATATATTTCCATAAAACCGCAAACCCTTTTAATTATTTTAGAAGAACTTTGCGATGAGATCCACCGCAACGGCTTTAATAAGATTCTCATTGTAAACGGTCACGGCGGAAACAGACCTTTACTTGATCTTTTTACAAGAAATATGTTATATAAAAAGCGCGACTACTGTGTGTTATGGACAAATCTTAACACCGTTGGTGACGGCAACGTTTACTACGATAAAATTTTAAGTCAGAAAGAGCGTTTTGATTATCTTACGGAAGAAGATTTCAAAACTCTTAAAAAGTTCAGTGAAACGGGTTTTGGCGGCGGTCATGCCGATTTTTCGGAAGTAGCATTCTGCTATGCTCAAGGCGAGCACCTTGTGCGCCCCGAAAAATTTTATCAGGAAGGTCCCTGCATTCACCGTTTCGATCATATTACAAAGAAAAATATCAACTTTGGCGGTGCTTGGATGGCAGACCATCCCTTTGCATTTTCAGGTTTTGCACCCCTTGGCTGCACAGAAACTATCGGCAGAGCATTTTGTGAAATAGTATCTGACAATCTTGCCGATAAAATAAAAGCAGTAAAAGAAGATACCGAATGCCTTAAAGTTGTTTCAAGAGAGGACTAAAATGATTTCTGCATATTTAATTCATTTAGGAGTAAACTTCTGGCGCGAAAAAGACGGTGACGGCGGTAAGCTTGGTTTTTATACCGAGGAAATGATTACCGAAGATTCCGTATGGCGGGAAGTTACCGATTTTATTGCAAAGCAAGGCATTAACACCCTTGTTATTGATCTTGGCGAAGGCATACAGTATGAAAGCCATCCTGAACTTGCCTGCCGTGGTGCGTGGAGTAAGGAGAAATTAAAAACCGAACTTGACCGTTTGCGCAAGATCGGTTTAAATCCCATTCCCAAACTTAACTTTGCAACAACTCACGATGCATGGCTTAAAGAATATTCAAGAATGGTTTCAACACCTACTTATTATAAGGTGGTTGACGAGCTTATTTCTGAAGTTTCCGAGCTTTTTGATACACCCGATTTCTTCCATATAGGTATGGATGAAGAATTTCCCCATACCATCGGCTATCAAAAACAGTACGGCATAACCCATATGCGCCAAGGTGAGCTTTATTGGCACGATATGGATTTCTATTTAGAATGTTGCAACAAAAACAAGACTCGCGCCTGGACTTGGTGCGATATGGCGTGGTTTTTGCGCGACGGTGTCAAAAACCGACTTTCAAGGGAATATATAGTGTCAAATGCGATGTATGAAAGACTTTTGAATTTTGATACGTTCTTTCAGCATCCCGGTGTTGATACGTATTATTTCTTATCAGAACAGGGCTTTGATCAAATACCCACTTGCGCAACTTACCAAAACTCCTTAAATCAGGAAGATTGTGTTTCAATGTTTAAGGACTTAAAGGGCGTTAAAGGCTTTATTACCGCTCCTTGGTTCAGAACTCGTGAAACCGATAAACTAAAACTTATGGCTGAAGCCAAGTGCTTCGGTCATGCAATAAAGGATCTGAAATAATGAAGTGGACTTATTTAATTCATCTTGGCGTAAATATGTGGAAAGGGCCCTTAGGCGATGGCGGTCCTTTAGGCTTTTATGCCGATGAAATGATAACTGAATATGAGGCTTGGCGTGAAATTATTGATACCCTCCACAAAAACGGTGTAAATACGTTAATAATTGACGTTGCTGAAGGTCTTCAATACGAAAGCCATCCCGAGCTTGCCACAAAAGGCGCGTGGACAAAGGATTTCTTAAAAAAGGAACTTGATTATATCCGTTCATTAGGTATCACACCTATTCCCAAACTTAACTTTTCAACCTTGCACGATTCATGGATGAAAGAATATTCTTTAATGGTATCAACACCAACCTATTACCAAGTGGTTGACGATCTTATTAAAGAAGTTGGCGAAGTTTTTGATACCCCTGAATATTTCCATATCGGTATGGATGAAGAAGCCTATAATCCCTATCTGTCATTTTGGTATATAGATATGCAGGTTAAGCAGGGACAGACCGTTGTCCGCCCCAACAAGCTTTTTTGGGAAGATTTAAAATATATAGCATCATGTGTTGAAAAGCACGGTATGAACGTGTGGACATGGGGTTGTATGATATGGGTTTTCCCTGAAGAAACACTGAAAAATCTCTCCAAGGATTGGCTCATCTCCAACGCTTGCTACCGTCAGATGCTTAACCCTCAAATTTTAACCGAATATAACCGTGCCGCAATTAAAGGCTATTATCTTTTTGCAGAAAACGGTTTTAGACAAGTACCTACTTGTATGCACGTTCCATCGGTAAACCTTGAAGATACCATGTTTATTTTAAAAGATCAGCCTAATATTGAAGGTTATATGATGGCACCTTGGTTCAGAACCCGCCAAATTGACGTTATGACTCACAAGGCTGCCGCAAAACTTATGGGGCACGCAATAAATAAATATAAGGAGAAAAAATTATGATCTGGGCATATTTAATTCATTTAGGTGTTCACTTCTGGAAAAAACCCGGCGGTGATGACACAAGCGCTCAATTATTTAAAGAACTTCCCACCGAAGACAAGGCTTGGCGCGAAGTTGTCGATTACCTTGCAACACAAGGTATAAATACTCTCTTAATTGACTTAGGCGAAGGCGTTCAATATGAAAGTCACCCCGAACTTGCCACAAAAGGCGCTTGGAGCAAGGAAAAATTAAAGAAAGAACTTGACCGCATCCGCGCTTTAGGAATGACTCCTATTCCAAAATTAAACTTTGCAACTATTCACAACTGTTGGATGGGCGAATACGGTTCAATGAGTTCTACTCCCATTTACTATAAAGTAGTTAAGGATCTTATTGACGAAGCAATCGAACTTTTTGATAATCCGCCCTATCTTCATTTAGGTCTTGACGAAGAGGTTTACGATCCGTTCCTTTCTTTTAACGTTCTGCAAATGCAGAAAAAATACGGCATTTCTATCTGTCGTGCCAACAAACTTTTCTGGGAAGACGTAAACTATATGGCAAAATGTTGCCTTGATAAAGGTGTCCGTCCCTGGATGTGGGGTTGCTGTGCATGGGTTTTGCCTGAAGAATCGGTTAAAAATATTCCCAAGGATATGCTCGTTTCCAACTGGTACTATAACCGCTGGGCAAACCCGCCTATTATGACCGACTATAACCGCGCCGCAATGGAAGCATATTACGTTTATGCAAGAAACGGCTTTGATCAGGTTCCAACGGGTTCAACAATTACCAACTCAATGAATCTTGATGAAACCTTTGCTCATTTAAAAGATCAGCCGAATATTAAAGGCTTTATGACTGCACCTTGGTTCAGAACCCGCGAAATTGACGTTTTAAAACACAAGGCTGAAGCAAAAATATTTAATGCTGCCATTAAAAAGCATTATCCTAACGAAAAATAATTGGAGGAATTTATTATGAAAATCTGGGCATATAACATCAATTTAGGTTACAATATGTGGTTTGACAAGTATTCCCTTTTAAATTTTAACGAATATGATAAAATCGAAAGAGATTTCTTGTATTTTGAAAGAGACGTTTGGGACAGAATTATTGAGTTCTTGCCTAAGCAGGGCATTAACACCGTGATCATCGACCTTGCTGAGGGCATTAAGTACGATTCCTGCCCCGAAATCGCCGTTGAAGGCTCTTTGGAAAAAGCAGAATTTAAGAAAATGCTTGATAGAATTCGTGAGCTCGGTATGACACCCGTTCCCAAGCTTGATTTCTCTGCGGCGCACGATATATGGCTTAAGCATTATTCAAGAATGCTCACCACCACTCCCTACCGTGAACTTGTTAAAAATCTTATTGACGAGGTTTGCGAACTCTTTGACAATCCGCCTTATTTCCATATCGGTATGGGTGATGAATCAAACGAATATCAGAAGCACTACGGCTTTATCGTAACTCGCGGAAGAATCAACTTCTGGGAAGACGTAAACATTATGCTTGATGCTTGCCGTAAAAACGGTGCACGTCCTATGATGAGCAGTGAATATTATACCCGCGAGCCCTATCTCTTCACAAAGAATATTTCAGAAGACGTTATTCTTACTGCAAATTATCAGGGCGTAATTCTTCCCGAAATGGACGAATACGGCAGAGATTCCAGAAGCCAGGCACAGAAACAACTTGAAGAATTACAGAAAAACTTTAAGAACGATATTATCTATCAGGGCAACGGTCTTACCGCCTTTAACCTTAACGCTCTTGCCGAGTTTGGCAAAAACCACCCCGAAAACTTCTTGGGCGTTATGTCCTCCCCCGAAGAGCCCTGCGTTGACCGCGTTGACTTCGTTCACATGAATGACGCCTACCGCCTCGGCCTTGCAAAAAGGAACTTTTTCCCTGAAGAAGAATAATTTTTAAGATCAGAAAATTCTGAGCTTTTTTCTTACAATCCGATTTTTGCTATGATATAATTTCTCAAAAGGAGTTGAGCCTTATGGATAAAAAAATTAACGACATATTAAATGACAAGGAAAATAATTTTCTTTTGCCATTTTATTGGCAAAAAGGAACTCATACCGATAAGATTCCTATGCAGATAGAAGAAATATATAATAGCGGTTGCAAAGCCTTTTGTGTTGAGTCCCGTATCCACCCCGAATTTATAAAAGACGGCTGGTGGAGGGATATGGATATTATCCTTAAGGAAGCACAAAAGCGCAATATGCAGGTGTGGCTTCTTGATGACGACAGATTCCCATCAGGGCACGCAGTAGGCAGAGTGGGAAAAGAGTTTCCCGAATATCGTGCCTGGGAGCTTATTTCCCACCACGTTGACGTTCAGGGCCCCGCAAAGGATGCTATGCTTTTAGTAAATATTAAGGACGATGACGTTCTTTTAGGTGCATATGCCTACAAACGCAGAGCGGACGAGGATGAAACCTGCTATTATGATGCAATAGACCTTACGGGCAACATAAAATCAGGCTTTCTTTATTGGGATGTACCTGAGGGCGTGTGGCGCATATTCCTGTACTTCAAATCCCACCAGGGTTCAAGAGCCGATTACATTGATATGTTAAATCCCGATGCGGTAAAAATGTATATTGACACGGTATACGAAAGCCACTTTGAGCATTACAAGGAATATTTCGGCAACACCTTTCAGGGCTTTTTCTCCGATGAGCCTTGTTTTGGCAACGACGTAATAAAAAGACTAAAAAAAGATTACGGTTTGTTTGAAAAACGTGTAGGCTGCGGTGACGGTCTTGCCCTGCCTTGGAGCGATCAAGTTCCTAAAATGATGCAGGAAACACTTGGCTTTGATCCAATGCCTCACCTTAACCTTTTATGGTATGAGGACGGCGAAAACGGTAACAGACAAGCCGAAATACGCTATGCCTATATGAAGGCAATTACGGACTTGTATAGCACGAACTTTAATAAACAGCTTGCATCCTGGTGTCACGACCATAACGTTCTGTATATAGGTCATATAATCGAGGATATGAACTGCCGCCTGAGCAGCGGTGTAGGGCACTATTTCAAGGCCCTCAAGTGGCAGGATATGAGCGGTATTGACGTAGTTCTTCATCAAATTATTCCCGGTCTTTCCGATTACGTACACTCCGGAATATGCGGTGAGCGCGCTCCGTCAGGTACTTTTTACCACTACGTTTTAGCAAAGCTTGGTGCATCGCTTGCACACCTTACGCCACATATGAAAAATAGAGCGATGTGTGAAATATTCGGTGCTTACGGTTGGGGTGAGGACTCGGAAATGATGAAGTTCCTTATGGATCATATGCTTGTAAGGGGAATAAATCATTTTGTACCTCACGCCTTCAGTCCCGTTTACCCTAACCCTGACTGTCCCCCACATTTCGGTGCAGAAGGTAACGATCCAAGTTCTAAGGCATTTACTGCCCTTATGAACTACACCAACAAGGTCTCGCACCTGCTTTATGATACAACCCACGTTGCCAACGCACTTGTTCTGTATCACGCAGAGGGCGAATGGGCAAGCAGATTAAGAAACGCTTCCACCGTGGACAGTATTGCGAAAGCTCTCTACGATAATCACATTGACTATGATATCGCACCCTTTGATATAATAGAGGAATCTGCAACGGTTGAAGAGGGCAGAATTCGCATGAACAATGAATTCTTTGATTGCCTTGTTGTTCCCTATGCCGATCATCTGCCAAAGGATCTGATAAAGACTCTTGAAAAACTCAACGAATCTGCAAATGTGTGGTTTATGGAATCACTTCCTGAAAACCTCACCTTTAATGGTACAGTTGTCAAGGAAGAAAACTTGGTTCAAAAAATGCGAGATAACTTAATGACCGACGTTACCGTTGATGGCGATTATCCTAAATTACGCATATACCACGCGACAAGAGATAATACACATATTTATATGTTTGTAAACGAGGATTACCGCCATGCTTGTGGAACTTACGTCACCGTCAAGCAAAAAGGCGAATATGCAAGACTTGATATCCTTAACGATATTTATGCTTCAGGTGTTTCTTCTGACGGAAGAATAAAGCTCTCCCTTGCACCTAACCACTCACAGATAATAGTCTTTACCGAAGGTTCAGGCTTCCCCGAGGAAATCAACCTGACACAAGCAATCCCCTTAAAAATCAAATATCAACTTTCCCTTGCAAATAACGGCGACCTTTCAAATTTCGTGCATAAAGGTGAATTTAATAAATTCTTTAATATAAATGCGCCCGACTTTATGCCCGATTTTTCAGGAAAAATGAAATATACCTTTGACTTTGATTTTGAAAAAACAGATAAAAGGACTTTTCTTGATTTAGGTATCGCCGGACAAAATGCAGAGCTTATCTTAAACGGCATCCCCTGCGGTATAAGAATCACCACGCCCTATATGTTTGAAATAACCTCTTGCCTTAAAAACGGCAAAAACCACGCGGAAGTAATAGTTTCAAACACTCCGGTAAACCGTGAAAGAGATGGCTTCTCCGCCTTCCTTCAATTAAAGCCATCAGGTCTTTTAGGCGATATTTGTATCAGATACTAAAAAAACAAACCCCGAAAATTTCGGGGTTTGTTTGCGTTTTTCCACGTCCTTGGCAGGACGCAAAAAATTCAAAATTCAATAGTGTAAGAAACTGCCGTTCTCTGCAAGTGCAAAAAAGCAGCACACTAAGAGTGCGAGAAAATTTGCAAATCAGTGGCGCAGGCGGTTAATCTTGAAGGAGTTTACATTTCGGTAAATGACTGAGAGATTATACCGTCTGCAACGCGCGGTTGCACGTTTTTTCCGCGCACTTGACAGGCGCAAAAAATTCGAAATTCAGTAGTGTAAGAAGCCGTCTTCTCCTGCAAGTGCAAAAAAATCCACAGTACAAGGCGTGGCGTTCTAAAAGCGAAGGAGTTTACAAAGCGGTAAATGACTGAGCTTTTATGGTTGCCACAACACAGTAATGTGGAGAATTTTTGTGCTTGCTTTTTATCCCACCTTAACGATGACCGTCATCTTGGCCGACACCTCAGGGAATAATTTCAAAGTTACGGTATATTCGCCTTCGGTTTTCATGGTGGGGATATCGATCTTCTTTTTGTCAATATCAAGACCGTGTTCTTTTTTGATGGCTTCGGCAACGTCGGCAGAAGAAATTGAACCGAACATTTTGCCGTTACCGCCTTTACCGATTACGGTTACGGATAACTTGCTTAACTTTTCGGCATTTGCTATTGCTTCAGCTTTCTGCACTTCCTTGCGGTGTGCTTCTGCTTTATTCTGAACGTCAACTGCATTTATATTGGTGCTTGTTGCTTCTTTGGCAAGTTTTCTGGGGAACAAGAAGTTTCTTGCATAACCGTCATTAACGTCAACAATCTGGTTTTTCTTGCCTGAACCCTTAACGTCCTGTAAAAGTATAACCTTCATAAAATCACCTCGTGAAAATTATTTTTCGATAAACAGTACACCTAAAGTACCTGCACCGCAATGTGATGAAACAACACAGCCTGCGCGGGTAATATAGATTTTCTTGAACTTATTAAGACCTGAAACGTATTCATAAACATCCTGAATAATTTCTTCTGTAGTACCTGAATGAGTAATGAAAACGATCTCCTCATCAGCATTGGCAATTTTTTCAAGACCCTTTGCATATTTCAATGTGGCTGAACGGATATCGCCGCGGACTTTCTTATCAACCTTGATCTTACCGTCAACAACTGCCAATGTGGGGCGAAGTTTAAGTGCCGTTGCGCCGAATGCGGCAAGTGCAGAGCATCTTCCGCCCTTATGTAAGAATAAAACGTCCTCAACAACGAAGCCTGCGCGAACTTTAGGAATGATCTCATTGATCTTATCTACGATCTCATCATAACTTGCCCCTGCCTTTATCATGTTGCCTGCCGTTACGATCTGAAGACCTATACCCGTTGAAAGGTTACGGCTGTCAATAACGGTGATCTTTGAATTTTCAAAGGTTGAAGCAACGTTGCAGAAGGTCTGATAAGTTGATGACATATCGCTTGAAATGGTAAATGCAATAATATCGTATTCATCGGCAAACTGACCGAAAAACTGTTCAACCATATCAGGTGCAGGTGCGCTTGTGGTGGGAGTTTTGCCGTTTTTATCTGCCCAAGCATAGATTTCATCAGGCTGAACGTCAACACCGTCGAAACGGCTTTCATCGCCTAAATTTACCTGCAAAGGCAAAATGGAAATATTAAATTCCTCAATAATCTCTTTTGAAAGATCGCAAGTGGAATCAGAAAGAATTTTAATAGGTTTCATAAAAAATCTCCTTAAAAATATATAACTACACATTCATTATATCATAATCCATAAAAAATTAAAAGAGAAATTTTTTTCACATCAAAATAAATCAAAAAACAACTTTTTTCTCTTCGTTAAAGCGACAAACCTTTGCTCTTTAATAAAGTAAAATATTTTCGGTGAGAAAAATTGAAAGTATATATTGAACTCGTTTTTTTAGAAAATTTCGTAATAGATTATTTTCTTTTGTTGTTAGGCGGAAAAATTTCATATATTTCCCCTGAACACCCCGTAATTGCCGGCATATTCGGCGCAGTTTACGCGGTGATAATGCCACTTTATTCTACGGGAACTTTCTTTGAGACTTTTTTAGTGCTTCTTTTTATGTGCATGATCTGCTTCGGAACAAAAAACATAAAAAATCTTTTATATACTTTCGTTGCCACCACCGCAAGCGCAAGCGCGCTATACGGAACAGTAAACTTATTTTTCGGAAAATTCCAAAACGGCTTTTTCTATGAAGACGATTTTTTCTTTGTGCTTGCTTTGTGTTCAAGTCTTCTATCTGTTGGATTATACAGATTGCTTACGCCCTTTACAAGAATGAAAAAACTTCAAAAGAACATCGCCGTATTAAGTTTAGGCGGAAAAGAATTTTCAGCATTTGTGGATAGCGGAAACTCGCTTTATTACAAAAAATTTCCCGTAATACTTGTGAACAAATCAAAACTTAAAGATTACAAAATGCCCGTAAAACCCTTAATAATTCCCTATTCTTCCGTTGGCGCATACGGCGCGCTTTTAGGCTTCAAGCCTGAAAAAGCGTTTCTTACTTACATGGATAAAACAATAGAATTAAATTGTGTTGTTGCTTTATGCGACCATAAATTTCAGAAAAATTTTGATGCTCTTTTGCATCCTGATCTTATTTTGGAGTGTGTTTAAATGCTTGAAAAATTACTTATAAAAATCAGGAAACTTTTTATTAAAGATTACATATATTACGTTGGAGGCGCACAAACGCTTCCTCCGCCCTTATCTAACGAAGAAGAAGACAAAGCCCTTGAGGGTTTAAAAAAAGGTGATAACAATGCGCGCAGTCTTTTAATTGAGCATAACCTGCGCCTTGTTGTTTATATTGCAAAAAAGTTTGAAAATACGGGAATTTCCGTTGAAGACTTAACAAGTATCGGTGCAATAGGTCTTATTAAAGCGGTAAATACATATAATACAGATAAGCAGATCCGCCTTGCAACCTACGCTTCCCGTTGCATTGAAAACGAAATTTTAATGTATTTAAGGCGCACAAGTAAAATTAAGGGCGAAGTTTCTTTTGACGAACCTTTAAAAGTGGATTGGGACGGCAATGCTCTATTACTTTCCGATATTTTAGGCACAGATGCGGATATAGTATATCGGGATATGGACGAAAAAGATGATATAAAGATCCTGCGCAAACTTATCGACGAACTTAACCCCCGCGAAAAGGAAATAATTAAACTCCGTTACGGTGTTGACACCCAAAAAGAACTAACACAAAAAGAAGTCGCCGAAAAACTGAATATAAGCCAATCCTACATTTCCCGCCTTGAAAAGAAGATAATAAAGAAATTAAAAAAAGAAATGTCAAAAGTTACGTAAAAAACAGTTGACAAAACTTTTTTGTTATAATATAATAACAACGCTTTGAGAGAAGCATTGGCGAAAATATGTGGGAGCATAGCTCAGCTGGGAGAGCATCTGCCTTACAAGCAGAGGGTCATAGGTTCGAGCCCTATTGTTCCCACCACATATTGGCCCGGTAGCTCAGCTGGTTAGAGCGCTAGCCTGTCACGCTAGAGGTCGTGGGTTCGAGCCCCATTCGGGTCGCCAATATTTGCGGTAGTAACTCAGCTGGTAGAGTGCCACCTTGCCAAGGTGGATGTCGCGAGTTCGAATCTCGTCTATCGCTCCATATGGCGCTATAGCCAAGCGGTAAGGCATGGGCCTGCAAAGCCTCCACCCCCGGTTCGATTCCGGGTGGCGCCTCCAAAAAACAAGAGCAAGTTGAAAGACTTGCTCTTGTTTTTTGTGTTTGTGTCCGCAGGACACAACATCGTTTGAGCGTTTGCGGTCAACATCATTTAGCCGAAGGCTAACATCATTCCGCTTTAGCGGACACAAAACGAGGTTGCCTTTGGCAAACAGTGTTGTGCTTCGCACAAACGATGTGGGCTTACGCCCAACGATGTTACACCTTGCGGTGTAAACGATGTTGCGCTTTGCGCAAATTTATAGTATAATCTATACCATAAGAGAGGTGATAGCAATGAAAGAGGATAAACTGTCGGATTTATCTATGCAACTTTCTGTTGATGTTTTGAAACTCACAAAAGAATTAAGGGCAAAACACGAAACTGTTATTTCAAATCAAATCGGCAGAAGTGCAACGAGTGTTTGTGCAAATATCGCAGAAAGCAAATATGGTCATAGCCGTGCTGATTTCATTGCTAAACTTGAAATTGCTTTGAAAGAGGCAAATGAAACAGGTAAATGGCTTGAAATGCTGTTGAAATCGGACTATATTGATGATATAACCTATAAATCTATTAATAAGACTTGCTCGACAATTCGCATATTATTGATTGCTTCAATCAAAACAGCAAAAAGCAAATTGAATAAATAGTTAAAAATGGTGTAAATGAATGAATTTATACGAAAATATGCAGTTGCGGTTGCCTGAGTTTGTTATAGAACGAATTACAACTGATAATTTTGAAAAATATGAAGAAATTTTCTATTGCAATAAAGAATATTTTTTATTGACAGACGGACAAGCAGCAACTAAAGAAGCTATCATTGAAACAATTGAATATTGTCCAAATGATTTTCCAAAAGAAAATGTATATAACATAGGGGTTTTGTATAACGGAAAACCTGTTTGTTCTCTATTTGCATTATATTGTTATCCAGATAAGCAGACATTTTATATAGGACTTTTTCTAATGAATGAAGAGTTTAAGAGACAAGGAATAGGCACAAAGGTAATTAAAGCCCTATTTGATTCTTTTTCTAATACTGTTATCAAAAAGTTTTGTTTGTCGGTACAAGACAACAATATTTCCGGTTGTAGGTTTTGGAATAATTTAGGGTTTGAAGTTGTTAATCAAAATATTTGCGAAGGTTTTGTAAATTTATCTATGCAGTACAATTATAAATCTTCATCAAATTAAGAAAATCCTCGGTTTTTGACCAGTTCTTTTTCGGACACGAATGACAAAAAACACTCGTTCTTTTGAACGAGTGTTTTTTTATCCATTGCGAATGCAATGGCATATCATCACGCTTTAGCGTGTATCAAAAATACTTTCGCAACGATCACATCCAATGCTCCGCATTGATTTATTTTTGTTTATATGCTATAATCACATAAAAGGTGGTGATTTTATGGGTAAAGTTTTATATGTTATTCCATCTGAATATGATTTTGCATCGATTATTGAAATACCTGTTGTTTTGTTAATACTTGTGCTCGTTTTGCCCATAATTATTCGAATATTTTGTAAAATCAAAGATATTGAATTTAATAAAAGCTTTATCAAAATATTTTTTGTTTTTGCCACATGTTTCGTTATCTGTGCTAACGTGATAATTGGAATAGGTCAATTTTCTTTATATATCAAAACAGTGGGTGCATATAAAAAAGGAGAATATAAAACGGTTGAAGGTTATGTGGAAAACTTTGTTCCCATGCCTTACGAAGGGCACGCCAACGAAACTTTTGAAATTAACGGAGTTAAGTTTTCATACTCCGATTATTCTGTTCAGCCTGGCTATAACAACACAAAATCACATGGCGGTGTAATTTCCGGCAACGGACAGCATTTAAGAATACATTACGTTTATTACAATTCCACTTACGGTAACCTAATTCTATATATTGAACAACTTCCTTAACTTTCTGCATATTTTATACCGAGGTGTTTTTTATGAAACCGAAAATTTTATTATCTTTTAAGGGTGATCCCGAAAATTACGTAAACGCCATAAATCTTTCAGGCGGTGAAGCGGTGCTTTACCCATCGGATATTGAGTGCGACGGTCTTTTGCTTTGCGGCGGCGGAGATATTGAGCCGTCCTTTTATAACGAGGAAAATTCTCATTCTATCCGCATTGATATTGACCGCGACAAGCGCGAATTTGAACTTTTAGAAAAATTCATTAAAGAGAAAAAGCCGATTTTAGGTATTTGCAGAGGTCTGCAGGTAATAAACGTGTTTTTCGGCGGAACGCTTTTTCAGGATATTCCTAACCATTCATCAGATGATAATATGGTTACAATTCACAACGTTTCTGTAAAAAAGGACAGTTTTTTATATTCCCTTTACGGTGAAAATATTATTGTGAACAGTTATCATCACCAAGCAATAAAAGTGCTTGGCGAAAATCTTTCAATTATCGCACAAAGTGAAAATATCATTGAGGGTATCGTTCACGAAACCTTACCCATAATGGCTCTGCAATTTCACCCTGAACGAATGTGCTATAAAGAACAGCGCCCCGATACGGTTGACGGAAGCGCCATTTTTAAATATTTTATTTCTTCAATTAGCAATTCTTCCCGTTTCGGTGGATAAAGAAACGTAAGTAACCGAGTTTTCGCGGTTACCGCAACCCGCAGTTTCAAGAGTTTTTTGTGCTTCGGTTTATGCCACCATTCTTCCCGTTTCGGTGGAAAGGATCCTAAATGACGTTTTTTCTTCCCCGTCAAGGGCGGAAATATACACCGCAAAATCAAGGTCGTTATACTTTCCGAAAAACTCGTAACATAAATGTTCCTTTTCGTTTACGGAAATAATCGTTAAGCGTGAAGTTTCAATTAAAAAGCCGTCTTTAAGGCGGTTTTTTGCTTCTTCTTCAGAAATCTTCGGTTCAGGAATTTCCCGTTCATGGTTATTCATTATATAACTTTTACTTTCAAGCGCTAAAACTTCACCGTTATCAAGGGCAACTTTCACTTTAAAAATGTCAGGATATATAACAACGCCGTCTATAACAGGTGTAAAATTAAACACCGCAAAGTTAGAATAATATTCCTGCCACACATTTTTGATCTCGCCAAATTTAAGTTTATTTGCAAATTCAAGTGCTTTTTCTTCTGCTTCTTTTTCCGATAAAGAAACATTTTCTATATTGCGGTCAGCCATCACCATTAACGGCAGACCGCCTTTTTTTGTTATCTGAACGCTTGTTTTTTCATTTTCAAAAAGATATACGGGCACAACGCCGTTTACTTCGCCTTTATATTCCAAGGAAAAGCCTAAATTTTCAACAACTTTCATTGCATCTTCTTTTGAAACTTCTTTTCTCTCTTGTTTGGGAGTAGTTCTCTCCTGCCCGTCAGAAAAAGGCCCGTCAAATATCACCGACGGATATTCAAGCAAATTATTATCAATGCTTCCGAAAAGTCCTTCCGTTTCCGTTTGACCGTTGTTGACGGTAAGAAGCGAAAGTTTTTGGGTTGCTACGTCATTTTCAACCTTTTGCAGTTCTACGTTTACGTTTTTACACGTATTAAAAAAGTCGCTTATCTGATTATCAAAGTTTTCGGGCAATCCCCCGTCAACAGAGTAATCGTTAAGAGCGCAAACACAGTATGACGATAACTGATTTGTAAATTTCAACGTATTCTGCACGCCCGTTGCAACAATGGGAAGTTCCGAAAGTGCCTGACCGCAGGCAGAACTTTTCAAGGCTATTTTAGATAAAAGCTGTGTTGCCGATTTTTCGTTTGACGTTATCATAAGTTTTGAAAGATCGTTTTCAAGGGTGCGCATATCGTGGGTTGCTTCCTGAAGTGATGCTTTCATGGTGTTTTCAAGCCTTAAAGTCATATCACTTAACTTGTTTGATTGAATTACCAAAAACACGCTTACTGCAAAAAGAATAATAAGCAGTCCGAAAGATACTGCCATATAAAAAAATTTCCGCACAAAAATCACCTACCTGCAAAAAGAATGGTTGCCAACGGTAAGCGTTACTTCCTTTGAAAGCATCCACTTGTTTGTGGCAGTTTTGGGATTATAGTAATAAAGGCACCCGTTTGTTGGATCCCATCCGCCGAAAGCATCGCGGGCGGCGCGGATACATTCTTCATCAGGCGCAAGGTTTATCTGCCCGTCAGCCACCGCATCGAAGGCGCCCGGCTGATATATTACCCCTGAAACGGAGTTGGGAAAATTGGCATCGTCAACGCGGTTAAGTATTACCGCCGCAACGGCAACTTTTCCTAAATACACTTCGCCCCGCGCTTCACCGTAAACACAGCGCGCAAGAAGATAAATATCCGAATCGGAATTATTTGTCTGTGTGGTCATTCCAAGTGCCGAAAGAGTTTCTGTGCCTGCAATACCGTCAACTTTCAGGTTATTGTCTTTTTGAAAAGCCATTACCGCTTTTTTTGTTTCATTGCCGAATATTCCGTCAACATTATTTATTTCATACCCTTTATCTTTTAAAGTCTGCTGAAGTTTTTTTACTTCCTCGCCCCTTGAGCCTGACGAAAAAGTAGCCGCAGAAACGGTAAGGGAAAGCATCAACATCATCAGTACGCATGCAATAACTTTTTTCATAAAACACCTAACCTTTCAAGAATCTCTATAAAAAAGAATTTATATTCGACTTGTTTTTCAGAACTTGTATAGCACATATTGGGAAAAGCCACACACCACCAATTCCGCCCTTCGCCTGAGCCGATCTCAATAATTAACGCGGTGTATTCCCCTTCGGGATATACTTTATTATTATAAGTCTTTTCGGGAAAATACTCTTCCTTTATTGAAACTCTGCATTTTTGCCCCGAAACCTTTTCCGCCATGTCTTTAAGAGTATAAAGTTCATTTTTCAGAACGTTTACCGCTTCTTCTTTTGTTTCAGGTTTTTCCAAAATAGGCGCAAGATACTCGTTTATTTCATCACGTACCTTTAGTTTTACCGCCTGATCGCTTTCGCTGTTACTGTTTGCGCGGATATGTATCCTTACAATATCTTCCGCCATAGTTGTGTTAAACATAAAAGCCGCAAATATTACTGATGCAAAAACCGTAAATAGAAATTTTTTCATTTTTATCCCTCCGATAAGATTATTGCCCTGATTTTTTATTCATATACCATCATCTTTTATAAAAAATTTTAATTTTTCGCTTGACATAATAAAACATTGAGTATATAATACACATGTTTTCTGGGTGTGGCGCAGTTTGGTAGCGTGCATGAATGGGGTTCATGAGGCCGGAAGTTCAAGTCTTCTCACCCAGACCAAAAAATCCGACAAGTTTCTACTTGTCGGATTTTTTTATCCATTGCGAAAGCAATGGTATATCATCAACAACAGCGTTGCTATCGTTGTATCTCATCAGTCCGTTAGGACTGTATATCATCACGCTTTAGCGTGCATTAGAAAACTTTTCGCAATGATGATATACAATTTCTGCGAAATTGATGATATGCAAGACTACGTCTTGATGATATACACGGCTTTGCCGTGATTTCTTTTATTTAACCTAAATTTAACATAAACCCGTTTCAGATTTAACTTTGGCAAATTATACTAAAAAAGTAATAAACCAAAGGAGATTTTTTGAGATGGGTATTGCAGAAATTTTAGGTCTTTTAGGCGGTCTTGCGCTGTTCTTATACGGCATGAACGCTATGGGCGACGCTTTAGAAAAAAGCGCAGGCAACAAATTAAAAACGTTTTTAGGACAAGCAACATCAAATCCCGTTAAAGGATTTTTGTTAGGTCTTGTCGTAACAATGGTAATTCAGTCATCATCGGCAACAACGGTTATGGTCGTTGGTTTTGTAAACTCAGGACTGATGAATCTTTTTCAATCGGTTAGCGTAATACTTGGCGCTAACCTTGGAACAAGTATCACCGCATGGATACTTTCACTTGAGGGCATAAGCGGAGACGTTTGGTATATCCAGATGTTCAAGCCTGATACTTTCGTTCCTATCCTCGCCCTTATCGGCGTTATTCTTTACGTTTTCCAGAAAAATGCAAAACGCAAAGACATGGGTATGATCCTTTTAGGCTTTGCAATTCTTATGTTCGGTATGGATATGATGTCCTCTTCCGTTAAAGGGCTTAAAGACGAACAATGGTTCACCCAATTATTCCTTATGTTCCAGAACCCCGTGCTCGGCGTTATCGCAGGTGCAGTTCTTACTGCAATAATTCAGTCATCATCTGCATCAGTAGGTATTCTTCAGGCATTAAGTGCAACGGGCGCGGTAACCTATTCAGCGGCACTTCCCATAATCATGGGTCAGAATATCGGTACTTGCGTAACTGCACTTATCTCTTCGATCGGAACGGGTAAAAATGCGCGCCGCGCCGCAATTATCCACTTGTTATTTAACACATTGGGAACGGTTATTGTTCTTCCCATATTCTATTTAATCAACCATTTTGCACACTTTGCATTTATGGATATGGGTGTAAATCACGTTGGCATTGCTATACTTCACACAGGCTTTAATATTGCCGCGATTTCAATTCTTGCGCCTTTTGCAAAATTACTTGTTAAACTTTCAACGCTTATCGTTCCCGAAGGCAGCGAAAAGGACGAAACAAAACTTCTTGATGAACGTTTCTTTACCGTTCCTTCCGTTGCTATTGAGCGTTCAAAAACCGTTGCCGTAACAATGGCAGAAATGGCAGTAGGCTCTATTCATGATGCCCTTAACCTTTTAGATAATTACAATGAAAAAGAAGCCGATAAGATCCGCGAAATCGAAGGTAAGGTTGATACCTTTGAAGATAAACTTGGCTCATATCTTGTAAAACTTTCAAGTCATAACATGTCCGAAAACGACAGTAACGAAGCCAACAAACTTCTTCACGTTATCGGGGACTTTGAGCGTATCTCCGACCATGCACTTAACATCGTTGAATCTGCCGAAGAAATCCGTGATAAAAACATGGAGTTTTCAGGCGAAGCAAAGCGTGAACTTAAAGTGCTTATTGATGCAGTTAAGGAAATTCTTGATATTTCACTTAAAGCATTTAAGGAAGACGATCTTGATTCCGCAATTATGGTTGAGCCTTTGGAGCAGGTTGTTGACAGCCTCCGCGATGCTTTAAAGAAACAGCACATCGCACGTTTAAGAAGAAAAGAATGTACCATCGAACTTGGTTTCGTGTTGTCCGATCTTTTAACTAACCTTGAGCGTATCTCCGACCATTGCTCAAATATCGCAGGTTGTGAACTTGAGATCGCCCACGAAGAACTTGATATTCACGAATATTTAAGCAACGTAAAGGGTGGCAACACCAAGGAATTCAACGATTACTACGACTATTTCAAGTTAAAGTATGCACTTAATGCAACAAACGAACAGTAAATTAAAACGCCGCTCCTTCGGCGTTTTTTTCTTGCAATTACAATACGCTTTATGCTATAATGAATAAAAACGTGCTTAAGGAGAAAATATTATGAATAAAAACAAATATGATGAGATAATGTCTACTCAAGATCCCGTAGCGGAAAACACACGACAAGTCGCAGAAATTGTGAATAAAGTTATTACTATAACTTTAATTGTACTATATATTATTTATATTATCGGTAATGCATTAGCTAAAGACCTCGGTGATGACCAAATTGCATCTTTTTTCCGAATGTACAATACAGTTTCCGTTTTTATATCGTTGGCTATTATATCAGCAATAAAAAGTGTTATTTTAATATTTATAGAATTAAAATGCAAATCGTTGGATAACACCTACAGAACATCATTGCTTGCAAAAGAGATCGCCCTTTCCTTAGCAGATGATAATACATCGTTAAATACTTTTCCGGATCCTGCTACTTCTTCACCTATCACAGTTGATTCTTCGCCTGAAGAAATACAAAAGCCGGGACTCAAACTTGTTCACGATGAAAACTCCACTGACCTTATAGTTTGTCCCCAATGCGGAAGAAAGCAATCTGCTGACAGAAAGCGTTGCTTTAACTGTGGTTGTATTTTCGAAAAATGATATTATTATAAGCGCAGATTTTAACAAAGAAGTCTGGGCTTTTTTCATAAAAGTCAACTTGACAAAAGCGATAATTTATGTATAATATTCCTTGCATACGGAGAAGTACCCAAGAGGCTGAAGGGTCTGGCTTCGAACACCAGTAGGCGGCTAATTACCGTGCGGGGGTTCAAATCCCCCCTTCTCCGCCAAACAAAGAACACACCTTTATGGTGTGTTTTTTGTTTGCAGGGGGGATTTGAAGCCTAAGAGGGAATAAGCCGTAAAGAAAACGATTAATAATCGTTTTTAGGCTTATTTTTGCGAGTTGGGTACTGCGAGTATTGCAAAGCAAACGGAGCGGTCAACGAGCAAGTCAGATGCGTAGCATCTGCCCCCCTTCTCCGCCTCGTCGGCACAAGTTCCGCTTTGCGCTTTCCGTGAAATATCACGAAAAGCTGTTATGCTCCACTGCGCCTCCTCTTCCCCAAAAGTCCTTGTAATCCCCAACCTTTTATGATATAATGCTACCGTGCAAGGAGGTTTAGTTATGAAGTTATACTCACGAATTATTTTTATAATAAGTGCCTTTATTTTAACTATTTCTCTATGCGGGTGTATAGCAGTACCTATTTCAAAACACTATTCTTATTCTTCCGACGAAATTGATTCTATTCAATTCTATGATTTGCGTAGCAGTGAATCAGAAATATATCCGGGATTTGATAAAAGCATAAAACCCGCTTATACTTTACCCCAGGAAGATATAGATGACTTCTTGATTGATTTTTCAAATCTCGAATTTTCTGACTCATTTTTTATTGTACTTGCGGCAGTAGACCCAAGTTTTTCTTATGGAGATTGGGTTATAAGAATTAATTTTACCAATAACCAATATACATTTTACTCATGTGACGGATACGGTGAAACCTTTGATGATAAAGGTAACTGCATATCATCTACACATTTCAGCTGTTCCGATGAAGATCTTGATAGTTTAGTTAATAAATATTTTAAAACCACACAAGCAGAATAGCGGAAAGCAGGTGTAAAAAATGATAGTTAAAGTTATTCAACCCCCTTATTTTGCAGGTGATGAGCCTGACAAGGTAATTGCAGATTTTTTAATAAACGAGTTAAAGAAATCTCCAAAAGATTCACTTACCGTTCTTCCCGAATATTCTAACGCGGGCGGTCTTTCCGATGCAGAAAGAGAAATAAAGGCCATGGCGCGGGCAGAAGAAATGCTTAATGAAGCAGAAAAAATTGCAAAAGAGAAAAATTTATACGTTGTCATAAACGTTCTTGAAGAGCGAAACGCAAAAACACGAAACAGCACGTATCTTATAAATAAGAACGGCGAAAAAGTGTTTATTTACGATAAGATTCATCTTCCGCCATCGGAAGTTTCCTTAGGCGTTGAAAAAGGTGACGGTCCTTGTTTCTGTGAACTTGACGGTATTGGCTTTGGCTTCATGACTTGTTACGACGTGTATTTTAATGAGCAGATCGAATATCTTGCAAGCAAGAAACCTGATATAATTCTTATTCCGGGATATCAGCGCGGTGAGCGAACCGATATTATTCGCGCCCAGGCAAAACTTACTGCATTCCGAGCAAATGCTTTCGTGCTAAGGTCGTCATATTCAATGAATAGTGATGAGCACGGCGGCTGTTCAATGATAGTTTCCCCTGAGGGACTTATTTTAAAAGATATGGGAATGAACGTAGGTTCAACAGAAGAAAATATAGATCCAAAGAAAAAATACATGCGCTCCGCAGGCTTTGGCGGAAACACCGTAAGAAACGACGATTTTATAAACGCAGGTCTTTGCCCCGAAATATTTTTAAAATAAACAGCAATGCACTCTGTAGAGAGTGCATTTTTTATAGCAAAAGATGCCGTTATTTTTTAACGGCATCTTTATTTTTTTCGCAGAGTTACCTACTGTGCCAAAATAGTAATTTTTAACAGCATTCATGCAATTTTTTTGTTTTTTGACGATTTATTCTGACGGCTTAAATCATAAACCGACCAAAGCAAGTTTATCCATATTTGCCCGTTTAAGTTCTAAAGAAGGATGAACATATCTATCAAGAGTTATTTTTGCGCTGGAATGCCCAAGAACTTCACTTAAAGATTTAATTTCAAAACCTACTTCAACACATCTTGTGGCAAAAGTATGCCTTATGGTGTGAAAATGCACGTTTTCCAGCCCTAAACTTTTGACGTATTTATTAAAGCGGTACTGTAGTGCTCGTGGTTCGATATATTTGTCCGAACTGCCCGTAAGCACGAATGCATTATCGTCGGATCTCATTTTTTTACATAATTTCAATGCAGAATCTGTTAAGGGAATTACACGTTTTGAAGTTTCGCTTTTCGCTTCATCAATGATTATCTTTGTCTTTTTATAAGAATCTTCCTTTAAATTCTGAAGTCTTTGCATTGTTTCATATACTGATACGGTTTTATCTTTTAAGGAAATATTTTTCCATTTAAGAGCGCAGATTTCACCGATGCGCATACCCGTAAGAAGCGCAAGCAATATTCCGAATTTTACCGCATCGGTTTCCTCAAGCAGAAAATTAAAAAACCGTTGTTGTTCTTCAAGCGTAAGCACGCGCATTTCTTTTTTATACTCTTTAGGATATATAACGTCAACGGCAGGAAGTCCCTCAATCTGGCGGTTACAATGCTTAAGCACAGAACGTAATACTGTTAAAATATCCTTGACGGTTTTTGGTTTTAAGCCGTCAAGTAACAATTCGTTACTGAATTCTTCAATGCGCACGGTATCAATGTCATAAGGCGTAAAGTGCCCCAAAACAGGCTTCAAATGTTTTTCAACGGTGTTAAAATATTTCACGTAGGTAGATTCCTTTATGCGGTTGCGCGATAGCAAGAGCCATTGATCGCAATAGTATGAAAACTTCTTGTTTTCCTTGGGCGCTTTGCCTGAAGCGTGCATAACTTTTGCTTTGTTAAGTTTTTCGCGCACCTCGTTATAAGTTTTTGCATAGACGTAGCCAAACTGCACTTTTCCCGTATAATCATGACCTTTAACGTATCTTCCTTCCCAACGGGAATCTTTTCTTTTGTAAATGTTTTCTCCTTTTCGTGGCATAGATATATCTCCTTTTCTATAAATTTTGACGGCTTTTCTGACGGAAAATAAATGCAAAACACATAGTAAAAATGAAGTGTTTGATAAATTTTTACATTTTTTTACAGAAAAAACGCTTGCATTATCAACTGTTTTATGCTAAAATAGCCGTACAAATTGGGAAACTTTCCTATCATAAAGTAGGTAACTCTACGAAAATCTTTGAATTACAGAGATTTTTAAAGCGAACTTATGTTTAATCTGCACGTGGTTGTGTTTTTTACGGAAAATCAATTTATTGATTAGGTAACTCTGCGAAAGCAACGTGCGGGCTGACTGTCTTTCGATTTATTCACGGCTCATCGAGGGATTAGTTTGCCTTTTTTTAGCAAAAAAGAATAGTAAACACTTAATTTCTTAAAAAGGAGTGAATTTTTTGTGAAGCACCATAATGTGCGAAACAGACTGATCGAAAACACTATTAAAGTAATTGCTACAGAAGGGCTGGATAAAACTACTACAAAGTCTATTGTTTTGGGTACGGATCTTAACGAGGCATACATCTACCGCTTTTTCTCTTCAAAAGAAGAACTCTTAAAAGCAACTTTTGCTTTTCTGGATGAAGAACTGTTTCAGAAATCAATGCAACATATCGAAGTTATGTATAATCAATCCCTTGAATACGAAATACGTTGCAGATTTTTCTTTAGTTCAATGTGGAAATTTATTCTTAACAACCGTGAAAAATGTCTTTCATACATCAGATACTATTATTCCCCTTATTTCAATAGATATTCTGCCGATGAGCATAAAGAGCGTTTTCTTCCTTTAGTTGCCAAATTTTCAGATGCTTTTAAAACAGAGTCTAACGTATGGATGATTTTAAATCATATCCTTAACGTCATGTTAGATTTTGCAGTAAAGGTTTTTGACGGCGCTGTTTCCAATAGCGAAGATACTGCCGAGCACGTATTCCGTCTTGTATATTTTTCAATAATGCAATACTTTAAAACAAGTAAGGAGATTGTAAAATCGTATGCAAAAAGTTCTTAACATAATTAAAAACGTTCTTGTATGGCTTGTGGTTGCGTTAGCGGTGTTTATGATGATCTTTACAATAATTTCATCTACCACCTTTAACCGTAATGACAGAAGTCTCTTTGGCTACAAGGCTTACATTGTAAATTCTGACTCTATGGCTGCCACCGATTTTAAAGCAGGCGATCTTATATTTGTTAAGGAAGTTGATCCCTCCACTTTAAAAGAGGGTGATATCGTTACGTATATTTCCCAGAACAGCCAGAATTTCAACGAAATAGTTACCCATAAGATCAGAAAAGTAACTACCGATTCAAAAGGCAATCCGGGATTTATTACATACGGTACTACTACGGGCGAAGATGATGAAGTTATCGTTACCCATATGTACGTTATGGGAAAATACGTTTCACATCTTCAGGGAGTTGGTCATTTCTTCAATTTCCTTAAAACACCTCAAGGATATATAATATGTATTTTCGTTCCCTTTATGCTTTTGATAATCTATCAGGGCATCAACTGTGTTCGCTTATTCCGCCGTTATAAACAGGAGCAGATGGCAGAATTTGAAGAAGAAAAAGCAAAACTTGATGCAGAACGCGAAGAAAATGCAAAAATGCTTCAGGAGCTTAAGGCTCTTAAGGCTCAACTTGAAGAACAAAAAAAGGATTCTGAAACTGACTGATAAAAACGATGAATGATGACATTATTACTTACGTATTGCTGGCTTTTATCGGAACATTTGCATTATTTGTTACCGCAATATTTATTGCCCGATACGTAAACGATTTTCAACAAGAACTTAGATATCTTGAAATGGAGATCTCCCGTTCAGAGGGTGCTGAAAAGCAACTCTGGATAAAGAGAAAAAAGAGGCTTTGGCTTTCACTTCTCCCTTTTTTCAGATATTGATATTTTACCTCACACAAGGAGGCCACGTAATGGCAAAACTCAAAGGCACTAAGCGCGCTTTGATCTTTAGTTTTCTTGCGCTTATAACCTGTTTTTCCATGTTTGTCGGCTCAACTTATGCGTGGTTTTCAGATAGCGTAACCTCAACGGGCAACAAGATTCAATCAGGCACGTTGCAGGTTGATCTTGAGATCTTTGACGAGCGCACAAATAATTGGGCGTCACTTAAGACATCTGATTCGCCTATCTTTAACTACGATAAATGGGAACCGGGCTACACGGAAATAAAACTTTTTAAAATTGAAAACGAGGGTTCCTTAAGCCTTAAATGGATGGCAAAGTTCGTTCCCGTAAGCGCATTAAGCGGCCTTGCCGACGTTATTGACGTTTATATCCTATCAAGCCAGACAGAACTTACAATTCCCCAAAATCGTGATCTTTCCGCCTATACCCGCATAGGCACTATCCGTGAATTTATTTCTGATTCGGACTTTGCACCCTACGGCACTCTTCAACCGAACAACGTTCAATATTTAAGCATTGCCTTTAAAATGCACGATAATGCAAGCAACAGTTATCAGAATCTTGAACTCGGCGCTTTTGACATGGTTGTTCTTGCCACCCAGGCATCTTACGAAAACGATACTTTCGGCAAAGATTACGATGAAGAAACAGAATATCCCGAATACGTTTCCGTAATTAAAGTAACACCTGAAAACGCCCAAGCCGTTCTTGACAGCGCAAGCGACTATACCGTAATAAAACTTTCACCCGGCTCATACGGCACTCTCACCGTTGATGAGGGCGCATTATATAAGAAAGAAACTGCTTCTAATACCCTTGTTCCAACCGTTCCTCTTGATATGTACTCCCGCACCATAAAAAGTCTTACAATAATCGGTTGCGACGGTGCAACGGTTAAAGGAATAAACGTGATCTCACAGCGCGTGTTTGAAATTTCAGATACACGCGAAAATGCACCTGCCCACTACGTTCGCTTATATGCCGATTCCCTTACCTTTAAGGATATCAATTTCAACGGAAGCGGACTTACCTTTAATTTATACGAAGGCTCGTCAACCTGCTCGTCTTCAGATCTTGGCAACGTAAAGAACGTTACGGTTGACAATTGCTCCTTTACAGGTGATTACGGCGTAAGAGTAATAAACAATTATTCAGTAGACAACAACACATCAAAGCATAAACCTATCAATCTTGCGGTAAACGGTTCCGTCTTTAAGAATATAGGCAGAGATATTTCCGATCCGCAAAATCAAGGTTCATCGGCGCTTTACGTTCAGTATTCAAATAACCTTACCGTTACGGGTTGCACTTTTGAAAATATTCAGTACGACTCAATTCAGCTTGCTCACAAGAGCGACGGCGTTACTACGGTTATCGGAAATAATTTTTCAAATACCGACGGCTACAAAGGTTATATTGCCCGTGCAATGAATCTTAACGGCGTGAACAGAAATGCGGTTATTGAGGAAAACGTGTTTAAAACAAGCAACAGCACAAAAGAAAACAAATATATCAAGGCAGGTACGGAGATCACCGTAGGTATTAACTCCTGGCAGACTCTCCCCTCTGTTAACGATTTCAAAAACGTTGTTATTGACCTTAATAAACAACTTATTAAATAACTTCACCGCTCTATCCTTCAGGGATAGGCGGTAAGCAAAAGATATATCACCGTATATCCTTTGCTTACCGCATGGTAAAAAATATTTTAGGAGGTCATAAAACTATGACGCAGAAAAAAGGCACAAAACGTGCATTGCTTTTAAGCGTTTTAGCACTTGTTATGTGTTGCTCAATGCTTATTGGCTCAACTTACGCCTGGTTTACTGATTCTGTTACTTCAACAGGTAATAAGATTCAGTCAGGTACTCTTACCCTTGACCTTGAATTACTTGATAAGGCTACCGGCGCTTGGAATTCAATCAAGGAAGATAA
>JAZQII010000029.1:0-6855 GCA_045541035.1 Clostridia bacterium
GAAATCCTCTTTTGTGCCGATAAGCTCAGGATTGCCCATTGAAGCTTCCAGCTTTTTATAAATTTCTTTGGGGTGGGACATAAGCCAGGTGAAGCCTACGGGATTTTCTTCAAAATACTTATCGTAATCATCAATTCTTTCGATGATGTGATGGCGGAATACTGCGGTTTGACCGATTTTTTCTCTTAAAGTCATATTGTCAATTAAGCTCATTTTTTTCTCCTTAATAATCTTGCAAAAAAGGCGATAAAGAATACTCTTATCGCCTTAAAATTTATCTACTTTTTCTTTTTAGTTTTTACAATAAATGTCGGCACGATAATTGCTACAGCCACAACACCGATTGCGATGCAAACGTAAAGAGTAATATCTGTCTTGCTTTCTTCCGCACCGTTACCCGTGTTGGAAGACATCTGTGAAATCTTTTCGTCAATTGCAGGATCAGGTTCGGTTACGGGAATAACGCTGTTTTTTATTTCCTCAGAAATATATGTTACGTCAGTTGATTGCACCTTGTTGGGATCTTCATATTCATCTGCGGGAATAATGCAGAAATCATCAATATCAACGGTATAATTATTAGGCATTTCTGCAAAGCAGAACCACCAGTTACGATGCTCAACAAGTGAAGACTCTGCAACCTCAAAGGGGTCGGAAACGAACATATCCCAGTCGCCCATTTCAGTAACTTCACCCATAATCGTAGAGAAATAGTTACCGTTACCTCTGCTCTTAATGGAAGGGAAAGTTTCGCTGTCAGGCTCAGCTTTATAGTCCGATTCAAGCGCACGAACAGTAAAAGTTTTAATATTCTTCTCCTTGCAACGGAAGAAGAAAGTGATCATATATTCTCCCGGACCTGCATCAACAAAGAAGGGATGAAGGTTGATAGACGGACTGCGCCAACTTGCAGTACCCTTTGTTGAAAGATATTTTAAACCTGAATGAGCATCACCGGTTTTAATTTCAATATTATCAAGATATCTGGTCTTTGAATCACCGAAAGCATCGTTAAGCCTGAACCATGCAGTTTCCTCAACGGTATTGGCTTCTTCAAAACCGGAGTTTATAGCGGAAACAAGATTTACGGATTCTTCCTCCTCAGCAGATACGTTAATAACGAGTCCAAACACGCAAACAAATGTAAGTAAAACAGCAAGAAACTTTTTCATTATACTCCTCCAGAATATTTCTATATGTTTATTATTACAAAAGTTATTTAAAATGTCAATACCTCTTCTGCGGAAATTTACGGTTTTATTTTAAAAAAAATCTATCGTTGTGAGAATTATTTTTAAAAATTTATCATTTTACTTGCAAATACCTAAAAAAACACTTATAATAAGAATCATACGAGGTGTTTTTTTCATAAATTCCCCTAACGCGAGAATCAGCAGGATAATCAATAGGAAAATCTTTTAAAAGTTCTTCTTACGAGGGATTGAAATCCAGACGTCTCTAAGTTATAATATATATTAGATAGGAGTGGCACTCTTGGAAACCGGAGTATTTGGCGAAACTCTTTCCTTATTAAGACGGAAAATGGGATTGACTCAGCAGGAACTTGCTGAAAAAATAGGTTTTTCCAACAAAACCATAAGCAAGTGGGAAAACTCTGAAACGCTGCCTGAAATAACGGTACTTCCCCGCCTTGCGGAAATTTTCGGCGTATCGGTTGATTATCTTTTATTGGGTGAAAGAAAGAGTATTGCCTTTGTTGGTGATATTCACGTTGATAAACTTAATAAAGTGGATATGATTCCTAAATCAAAAATGCTTGCTCACATAACTGAATGTTCACAAAGTGTAGGCGGATGTGTTCCCTGCACCGCCATTAACCTTGCAAAGATCGATCAATCAATACCTATTTCGGTATGGGGTTGCATTGGTGATGATGAAAGCGGAAGATACGTAAACGCGGTTATGCGCCAATACAATATAAACACAAGCCCCATAACGGTGCTGACAAGTACCCACACAGGTTTTTGCGACGTTATGAATCAGCCTCAGGGCGATAAAATATTCTTTTATTCAAAAGGCGCAAACGATCTGTTTATGCCTGAACACGTAAATCTTTCCCAATTACAATGCAACATTCTGCACGTTGGATATCTTTTAGTCCTTGACAGATTTGAAGAACCTGATCCTGAATACGGCACCAAGATGGCGCGTTTTCTTCATTCGGTGCAGAAAAAAGGCATAAAGACTTCCGTTGACATTGCAAAAAGAAGTACGGCAGATTGGTCAAAGGACGTTGTTTCAGTATTAAAATACGTTGACTATCTTATTTGCAATGAATTTGAGTGCTGTAACTGTTTTAATCTTACGCCAAGAAATGATGACGGCTCGTTAAACGTATTTAATATAAAGACCGCAATGAGAAAAGCAATGGCGGTGGGCGTTAAAGAAAAGGTTATCGTTCATTGCAAAGAATCATGTTTCTTGTTAAATGATAAGGGAGAATTCTTAACCGTTTCATCCCTTGATATTCCGGAAAAAGATATAAAAAGCACCACCGGTGCAGGTGATGCATTCTGCGCAGGCTGTCTTTACGGAATAAATAATAACTTTTCCGACAGAGAAATTCTTGAGTTTGCTTCATGCGCAGGCGCGTGCAATCTTTTTTCGGAAAACTCAATCGACGGTATGAAAAACAAAGAGTATCTTTTCCAGATGATGAAAGAGATACCAAGAAAAGGAGAATAAATTTATGAACGCAGTATTAGTTGGCAACGGCTTTATCGGTGCAAACCACCGTGCAGGCTACAGATTTTTAAAAGAAGAGGGTTCAGATATCAAGTTGCAGGCAATTTGCGATATTCGCCCCGAAAAATTAGTTGAAAATGACGGTGCAAGAACTTATACAGATCTTGACGAAATGCTTAAAAATGAAAAGGATATTGATTTCGTTGATCTTGCGATCCCTACTTTTCTTCATGCAGAACTTTCCATTAAATGTATGGAAGCAGGCTACAACGTGCTTTGCGAAAAGCCTATGGCATTAACGACAGAAGAATGTGACAGAATGATCGAGTGTTCAAAAAGAACGGGCAAAAAACTTATGATCGGTCAATGCTGTCGTTTTGCTTCAGATCTTCAGATCATTAAGCAATTTATTCT
The DNA here is from genome assembly GCA_045541035.1 of Clostridia bacterium. Classification (GTDB taxonomy): domain Bacteria; phylum Bacillota; class Clostridia; order Christensenellales; family QALW01; genus UMGS1322. The sequence continues at coordinate 3,121 of JAZQII010000029.1, forward strand.
TGATAAAAAATTCGGCAGACCTCTTTCTGCATTCTTTACTTCAACAGGCGGAAGACCTGACTGGGGTTGGGACGATTGGTTCCTTGATAAAAACCGTTCAGGCGGATGTATGCTTGACCTTCAGGCACATAACATTGACCTTATGAACTGGTATTTCGGTCTTCCCGATAAGGTTACCACAACTGCTGTTGAACGTCACGATGGCGAAGGCTATGAAGCAATCTCCGCTAACCACATTTACGGTGACGGACTTTTCGTTCACTCCTGGTGCGATTGGGGGCTTCCCGTAAACAAGCATCTTTTCCGCAGTGTTCGTATTAACTTTGAAAAGGGTTATCTCTATAATGAGCGCGGAGCAAGGCACGCACTTGTTGCCGTTGATTTTGAGGGCAATGAAACGGATCTTACCGATTCTATTAAAATGCACTCAAGCACCGCAAGAAACGAGATCGAATATTTTGCAAATGCAATAAAGACAAATCAACCGGTGCGTATGTGTCTTCCCGAAGAATCAAAGAAGGCAGTTGCCATTATTAACGCTCAGGCAGAATCGGCAGATAATTTCGGCGCTCCCGTAACTATGGAAGAATTATGAGAGAGGGAACAAAAATGAAAGATATTACGTTAAGTCTTCAGATATATACAATGAGAGATCTTTTTATAAAGGATCCCGAGCAAGCACTTAAGGAAGCATCAGATATCGGCTACAAGGCAGTAGAGTTTTTTACATTTGGTGGCATGGCAAGTGCAGAAAATTTAAAAGAATGGATGGATAAATACGGTCTTACTTGCAGTGGCGTAAACGTAAACTGGCCAGACATTCTTCCCGAAAACATTGAAAAGACCTTTGAGCTTTTAAGAACTTTAGGAACTGACCGTATCGCTATCGGCTCAGCTCCCGTTGAATATTTAGGCAAGCGTTCAAAGATGCCCGAAATTTTTGAGGTTCTTAAGTTTGCTTATAACAAAGCCAAAGAAAACGGCTTTAAGATCGGTTATCATACCCATTTTACAGATTTTAAGATGGTTGACGGTCTTTCCGTTTGGGATAGAATTTTCATGGAAATGCCTGAAGATTTCTTAATGATCCTTGATACGGGCAATGCTCTTGCAGGCATGGGTGACAGTATGCACTATCTTGAGGAATATCCTAACCGTACTCCTTGGGTACACGTTAAGCCTTTCCACAAAGATCTTGGCGCCGCAACTATGTTCGGTGAAGACAGTTTTGATTGGAACGCACTTTTAAAGGCTTCCGTTGAAAAAGGCGGTGCTGATACGGTTGTTATTGAATATTCATACTTTGACAGAAAGACTCCCGTTGAAAACGCAAGAGATTGTTTTAACATTGTTTCTAAAATGCTGGAAAACTTATAAATCGGTATTGATATTTTAGAAAATATATTATATAATAATATGTAGTTTCGGAGGACAATATGCGAAGCACAAATAATGCAGTACTGTGGACTCCCCTTGAAATAAGACTTACAAGTTCACAAGAATATGCAAATCCTTATATAGAAGCCGAACTTGACGCAGTTTTTACCCACGAAAGCGGAAAAGAAATAAAGGTTCCTGCTTTTTGGTTGAAAGACGATATTTGGGCAGTTCGCTTTACTCCTGATCTTTTGGGCAAGTGGAGTTATAAAACAGAATGTTCTGATAAAAGCAATGGCTCACTTAACGTATCGGGAAGCTTTGAAGTTTCCAAAAACGATAGCGAGCTTCCTTTAAGAAAGCACGGCTTTATTACTGACAGACATAATAACAGATATTTTACTTATGATGACGGCACTCCCTTCTTCTGGCTGGGTGACACTCATTGGCAGGCACCTAACTATGAAACGGTTGACGATTGTAACTATCCCGGTTGCTCATGCAAAAATCAGTTCAAGCACGAGGTTGATAACCGCATAGAAAAAGGCTTTACCGTATATCAGACTTATTTTGATACAGCAGAAAACGATGGCGGCGGTCAGGCAGGACTTTTGCCCTCACTTTGGGAAAAAAGATACGTTAAGCCTTCTTGTGATCAATTTGAAAACAAGATCGATAAAATGATCTCATATCTTGACGAAGTGGGTATGTGCGCCGCAATAGGCTTTGGTGTACACGCATACACCGTTCAGGTGGTAAGCGAAGAAGACATGAAGCGTTTTATTCGCTATATCGTTGCAAGATACGCTTGTTACCCCGTTATATGGATAACGGCTCAGGAAATCACAAGATTAAAGCCTGCAAAGGATGAAACAAAGACGGTTTTTGATACATATCTTGACCTTGCCAAGTATCTTTCAACAATAGATGGTTATCACCGTCCCTTATCTGCACATATGGACGTTATGGACGTTACAGATGAAAGAGCACAAAGGCTTTCACAATCCCCTTGGCACAGTTATTGGATGACTCAAGGCGGTCACGGCATTACCATGACTCCCAAGAAATCTCACTATAAAGACTATTCCGAAGCCAAAGAGTACTTCAAGCCCGTAATTGAAGGCGAACTCAGTTATGAAGACCTTAACTGCGGTCAATTCTGCGGTAACAAAACCGCGCGTGTTGCAGGCTGGAATGCAATTTTAAACGGTTGCGCAGGCTACACTTACGGTGCATCAGGTATCTGGGCAAACGGCTATTCAACGGAAAAGAGCACAGGCTGGCTTGGTGAATGCAAGAGTTACAGTCACGTGCCGTGGTATATGGGCCTTGATCTTCCGGGAAGTTTTGATATGAAGTATATGAAGGAGTTTATTTTAAGAATTCCTGCATGGCACACTCTTGTTCCCGCTTTTTATGATACTTCATTAGGTGATTTCCTTGAAGATGAATTAAAGCTTATGGCGCGTAACGAAAACACCGTTATCTGCTATTTCAGAAACGAAGATACTAAAACGGGTAAAATTCTTAAACTTGACGAGAATACGACCTATACCGCAATGTGGTTTGAAGTTTATTCAGGTAACTATATTGAGATCGGTTCTGTTTCGGGCGTTAAGGAATATGATATTCCCGATAAGCCAACCAATGAAGATTGGGTATTTATTCTCACAAGCGAAGAACTTAAAAACATAACAAAAGTTGCCTTATATAAAAATTCAGAAACAGTTACGGGCGAGGCTTTAACACCCCAAAGTGTTTCTGCCATAGGCGGTATGATTTATAAAGACGGAAAACTTATTGACCAAACTCCCGTTCTTTATGACAATTCCCCCGAAACAGTATGGCTTCCCTTTGCAAACCATGCAACACAGACCTTTATCTACGATCTTGGTAAGGAATGCGACGTAACGGGAATAAAAATCGTTCCTAACAAAGGTACTCTCCTTCCTGCTTACAGAGTTGAAGTATCTCTTGATAAAAACAAATGGTTCGTTAAAGCCGATACTTTAGGCGACGGCAAAAAGAGCCATGAGGGCGAAGCAACAAGCGGATTTAATGCAAAGTGCCGTTTTGTTAAGATTCTTCTTCACAACACTTTCTATATATCTGAAGAAGAAGCACAAAGCGCATCTTACAAAGTTGTTCAGAACGACATTTACGTTTCCCGCGGCGCGAAACCCTGGTACTATCCCAAAACCGAACTGGTACAGATTTCTGTATTCGGTAATAATGACTATGTTGATGTCGAAATAGGCAAAAGCCTTATTTCGACTGCGAATTCGTTGAATTCGCAAACAATTACCAAAGGTAATTGAACATATTCATTGCAAAGATATCGAAGTTGCAAAAAACGTT
>JAZQII010000030.1:0-34407 GCA_045541035.1 Clostridia bacterium
GCGGCGCTTTTATGGTTTGTCGTCTTTGTAAGGCGACCTGCCTTACTGCATCCTCCGCACCTAAAATCATCCACCGATGCGCACATTTTAGGTCGGAGAATTTTAAAGTAATAAATTTTTGATGGCTACAAGGCAAAAACGCAGGCAATACAGGAAGTATTGCCGAGGCTTTTAACGAAGTAGACGCGGAAATTTATACTTCAAAATCGGGTTCGTATGTGTGTGTTATGGTATAAAGAACAAAAGCAAACGAAAACGAAAGTTTTAGTTTGCTTGATTTTTAATTATATAGTTTCAAAAACTTCTGCCATGCCGAAACTTGTTGCTTGAGAAGCATATTCATCAGGCACAAGAATAACTTCTTTATCGGTAAATCTTTTTAATAAAAGAGCTTCCGCTTCTTTTATCTGTGCACGGCCTGCAATATAAACTTTTGATGCCGTTGATTTTTTCACCGCTTCAACTTCATCAGCAAGGATAACACCTAAAAAGAAACTGTAAGCATCATCTTTGGTGCCGTTCATGAAATTTGATAAAATGCGCACTTTAAAAAGCGCTTTATTTATACCGTTTTCAAGGGCATAACTGTAACCCGTATATAGCATATCGTTTAAATTTGCTTTTTTGAGATCAACGTTTGAATTAAGAATCGTTCCCGATGAAAGGGAGGCTATCATCTCCCCCGTCATTGCGGTAAAGAAATCACATATCTTTCCGTCATTATCCGTAAAAATAAGTTTTGAATGAGAACCCGGAAGAACGTATGCCGCCTCGCCTTTTATGTTCATGAGTTTATTTATTCCAAAAACTTCAGCCTCCTCACCGCGCATAACGTCAGTACAAGCAAAAGTTTCACCGTAAAGCCTTATACCGGGCACAAAGTAAAAGGGTATATTTGTTATTTCGGGCAAATTTGCCTTAACCATTCCCTTTTTCAATTCTTTTAACCCAGCAGGTGCAGGTACGTGTTTTACCGTTTTAAGGCCGCCCTCGGAAGTGATCATTCCTGCGGCAATTACGCATTCAATATCCTTTTCCGTTAAAGAATTTTTGGAAAGAAGATCGTTTATTGCATCTTTTACGCCATTATAAAGACCTTTTTTATCTTCCAAGCCAAGGCGCGCACCTATATTGATTTTTACAGAATCAGTTATCTTATTATCAAATAAATTTATTCGCGTGTTTGTAGTTCCGCCATCAATGGTTATATACATTATTTTATTGCATTTACGCACTGCTGGGCCAAAGCCGTAATAGATGCGTAGTCCTCTTTCTCAAGCATTTTCTTATCAACGATATTTGAACCTAAACCAAAGCCTACTGCACCTGCTTTAAGGTAATCAGCCATATTGTTTACGTCAACACCGCCAACGGCAATGAGTTTTATGTGCTTTAAAGGTGCCGAAACAGCCTTAACGTAGGAAACGCCCATATTTGTTATGGGGAAAAGTTTAACAAAGTCAGCCCCTGCCGCATGAGCCGCCTGAATTTCAGTAGGCGTAAGGGCGCCCGGCATGGAAACAAGTCCTTTTTCCTTTGTATACTTAATTACTTCAACGTTAGCATCAGGCGAGATAATAAACTTACCACCTGCTGCCTTTGTGATATCAACCTGCTCTTTTGTTAAAACGGTGCCTGCGCCAACAAGCATTTTGCCTTCAAATTCTTGGGCAAGCATTTTTATCATTGCACCCGTTTCCTCATCAGAAACCTTTTTGGTTGCATCGAAAGTGATTTCAATAAGACGGATACCGCCATCATACATAGCCTGTGCTAAAGGAATAAGCTTTTCCTTTTCAACACCGCGGACAATAACGACTATCTTATTTTCAAGAACTGATTTAATGGTATTTTCGCACATATTTGTTTCTCCTTAAAAATTATGAGTCTATTATACTAAACAAATTACTCTTTGTCAATTTTCACAAGAAGCATTTTGCCGTTGTTTATATAAACATTTGCAGGCTCGCCGTTTACAACTTCGTTGCTTACGCAATAAGAATATTCACAATTAACCGTTGCATTTTTTAAGGGATATTTTGCATTTTCAATATTTACGCCCTTTGCATCACCGCACACGTTAAGTAAGGAAAAGTATAAATATTCTTTATCTATATATTCAGGCTCATTTCCCACAATACTCATAACAGAATAATCATCAACGAGCGTTGCTTTTTTATTTTGGTTATATAAATACAAAAGAATTGAAATGTTACCTAAAGAATGGTCTAATCTTCCGCCGACAGCGCCTATAATCAAAAATTCATCAAAGCCTCTTTTTAAGCCTTCTTTTGCGGCAAAAAACGTGTCAGTATCGTCCTTTTCGCAAGGAAGGACTATTGTTTCAATATCCGTTTCAGGTTCTTCGTATGAATCAAAATCACCGATAATGAGATTTGGTGTCAAATTAAGTCTTTCCTTATGTTTAAGTCCGCTATCGCAGAAAATAAAATAATCGTCAGACCTAAAATATTTTTTTATTCTTTCGTAATCAGTTATCGGTGCACCGCCGATTATTACGCATCTTTTCATTTCTATTCCCTCGCTTTTTTACGGTATTGGTTGGGGCTTACGCCTTCAATAAGATGAAACACACGGCTGAAGTGAGAAAAATTATCATATCCACACTTAACAGAAATTTGAGAAACCGTTAAATCGCTGTTTCTTAACAACGATTTTGCCTTTTCAACACGGCGTAACTTTATATATTCCATTAAAGGAAAACCCGTTTTTTCTTTAAACAAGTGATATAAATGGGATGAAGAAATATGCACTTTCTCAGCAATAACCTGAGCATTCAACATATTTTCAAGATTATCTTCAATAAACGCAAGAATTACATCTATCAGTGACGTTCCGCTTTTATTTTCATTTCTGCAATTTTCAAGTATTTTTAAGGCAAAATGTAACTTTTCAATGCCATCATCCGATTTTAAAATCTTTTCAAAAAGATGATGAATATTTTCCTCGGTAAAAAAGCATTTCTGCAAGATATTTTCTATGTTTTCATTGCAAAGATCAAGTAGCGACAAAAACTGCTCTTTATCAAATAAAATCCGATCTCTTAAATACTCACATTCCTTTGAATGGTTTGAGCAATGAAGGGTATCTGAATCAATTACGATAAGCATATTGGGTTTTATATCAAAAACTTTATTTTCAACTAAAAAAGTGCCCTTGCCTTTTATAATATACATAATTTCGATTCCGTCAGAATGAACATGCTTTTTATTATGCATCGAATCAATTCCCGTAAGGCTTATTGCAACATTTTCAATTAGCGGCATAAAACTCACCTCAGCAAATATAGTAAATTATTTAGCAAAAATATGCAAGCATTTTTTCAATTTTGCTGATAAAATTTTATCTGAGGTGATAGATATGAAAAATTTTAAAGGCATATTCCCCGCTCTTTTTACGCCCTTTGATGATTTTGGCAACATCGAGCACGACCAACTAAGGAAAATCATAGAATATAATCTTAAAAAAGGTGTTAACGGCTTCTACGTTGACGGAAGCAGCGCCGAAGCATTTCTTTTGACCTTTGAAGAGCGAAAAGCCCTCTTAAAGACTTGCGCTGAATATAAAGATAAATGCACTTTGATTGCGCAGATAGGATGCATCGCCACAGATCAGGCTATTGAACTTGGTTTATATGCAAAAGAACTTGGTTATGATGCAATTTCTTCTGTTGCACCTTTCTACTTCAAATTTACCTTTGAAGAAATCAAAAGTTATTATTTTGATCTTGCAGACAAAGTTGGTCTGCCTATACTTATTTATAATATTCCTGCCTTTTCAGGTGTAAATTTTTCAGTTGAAAATTTAAGTGAGTTTTTGTCCGACGAAAGATTTATCGGTGTTAAGCATACATCAAACAATTATTTTGCTTTGCGACAGTTTAAAACTGCTTTTCCCCATAAAATTCTTTATAACGGTTATGATGAAACGTTTCTTGCAGGGCTTTCAATGGGTGCAGACGGCGCAATAGGTTCAACTTACAATTTTATGGCAGATAAGTTTATAAAAATATATGATCTGTTTAATGCGAATAACGTAAAAGAAGCCATGAAAATTCAAAAAGAAGCCGACATAATTATTGCGGAACTCCTGAAAGTTGGCGTTATGCAAGGCACAAAAGCCATTCTTGACGGACTTGGATTTAAAATGGGTAATCCGAGAAAACCATTTAAAGAACTCGATGAAAACACAAAAAAGATATTTCTTGACAAAGTATTACCGCTATTATAAGGAAAAGCGCTTCTTTTTGAAGCGCTTTTAATCTTTTTATAGTTTATGAACGTCAGCATCTGTTATCATATGGAAGCCTGCATCCTCAAGAGCCTTTTCAGCATGGAGATTATCTGCAACACGAAGTACAACATACGCGTGCTTTTCCGTTCTTGACATAAATGCATAAAGATATTCCATATTGATATTTTCTTTATCTAAAACACTAAGTGCCTTTGAAAGTTTTCCGGGCTCATCACCAATTTTAACACCAACAACCTCAGTTGTTTTAATAAGATAGCCTTCATTAGCCAATGCTTCAACTGCCGCATCATTATCCGTTACAATAAGACGAAGTATACCAAAATCCTGAGTATCAGCAATAGAAAGTGCTCTGATGTTAATATTTTTGGCAGCAAGTGTTTCGGTAATTGCAACAAGTGCGCCCTTTTTATTTTCAACAAAAACCGTCAACTGTTTTAATGACATAATAAAATCCTCCTTCTATCAATCGTGAAGTTTACGCTTATCAATAACACGAACAGCCTTGCCCTCACTGCGGGTAATGCTCTTTGGGGCAACAAGATGAACTGCGGGGTTAATTCCAAGCATAGTCTTCATAGCGTTTGCCAATGATTTTTCAAGCTGAGTAACACCTGAAACCGTATCGGTAAACTGATCGGGATTCATTTCAACCATAACGTCAAAAGTATCCGTATTATTCTTACGGTCAACAACTATCTGATAGTTAGGCTGATAGCCTTCGTTTAAAAGAACCGTTTCGATCTGGCTTGGGAATACGTTTACACCGCGGATAATAAGCATATCATCGCTTCTGCCCATAGGTTTAGCCATTTTAATTAAAGTTCTTCCGCAAGAACATTTCTTTCTCGAAAGCACGCAGATATCACGTGTTCTGTATCTTAAAAGGGGAAATGCTTCTTTATCAAGTGAAGTAAATACAAGTTCGCCCTTTTCACCTTCAGGAAGAACTTCACCCGTTTCAGGATCAATAATTTCAGCAAGGAAATGGTCTTCGTTTATGTGCATACCGGTCTGCTCTGAACACTCAAAGGAAACGCCGGGACCGCTTGTTTCGGTAAGACCGTAAATATCGTAAGCCTTGATGCCTAAAGTTTCTTCAATGTTCTTACGCATCTCATTTGTCCAAGGCTCTGCACCGAAAATACCTGCTTTTAACGGAATATCCTCAGGCTTATAGCCCTGCTCTTTTAATGATTCGCCAATATATGCGGCATAAGAAGGCGTACAACAAAGGATAGTTGCATTAAGATCCATCATAAACTGAATCTGTCTTTCAGTGTTACCTGATGACATAGGAAGAGTCAAGCAGCCAACCTTATGGCTTCCGCCGTTAAGTCCGGGACCGCCTGTAAACAATCCGTAACCATATGCAACCTGACAAACATCCTCATTTGTTCCGCCTGCGGCAACGATGGCACGAGCACAGCAATCTTCCCAAAGTTCAACGTCTTTCTGAGTATAAAATGCAACAACGCGTCTACCGGTCGTTCCTGATGTTGACTGTATTCTAACGCAATCCTTTAAAGGTTTTGCCAAAAGACCGTAAGGATATGCATCTCTTAAATCACTCTTTGTTAAAAAAGGAAGTTTATGAAGATCTTCTATTCCATGGATATCTTCAGGTTTAACACCTTTCTTATCCATAAGATCGCGGTAGTAAGCTACGTTTTCATAAACGTGTTTTACCTGTTTAACGAGTTTTTCCGATTGGAGTTTCTTAATTTCCTCAACAGGCATGGTTTCAATTTCTTTTTGATAGTAACGTTGTTCCATTATTTTTTCGCCTTCTTTTTATAAAATTATAATCAGGAATTGTATCCTAAATCAAATGCTTTTTTATTCATCTCTACGAATTTTTCTTTAACCGTATTTTCAATAGCCTTTATCCAACGTTCATAAGGTATATCAAAGTATTTTGATGCCTTACCCATTAAAACGATATTTACCGCCTTTGATGAGCCTGCTTCTTCAGCCAAAGAAAGTGCATCCATCTTATCAATACTAACACCCTTGTTTTCAAGTTCATCTAAAACCTTTTCGGGATATTCTGCCGCACCGATAATTACGGGCATCGGGTCTATCTGTTGCGTATTTACAACGATTTTGCCGTCCTTTTTAAGGAATTTTGCATAACGTGCCGCTTCAAGTTTTTCAAAAGAAATAATAACGTCTGCCTCGCCTTCGCAGATTATAGGTGAATAAACCTTATCACCGAAACGAACGTATGTAACAACGCTTCCGCCACGCTGACTCATGCCGTGAACTTCACTGACTTTTACATCATACCCTTCATCAACAAGAAGGCGACCTAATAATTTTGATGCAAGCAGGCTTCCCTGACCGCCAACACCAACTATCATAACACTTGTAGTCTTCATAATATCCTCCTTAATTGATTGCATCAAAAGCGCAAAGTTGTTTACATACGCCGCAACCTACGCAAAGCGTGGTATCGATTCTTGCTTTATTATCTTTCATGCTTATTGCAGGACAGCCAAGACCCATACAACGCTTGCATGATCTGCATTTATTAGGATCAACCGTCAAAGGTTTCTGGGGTTTAACCGACTTTAAAAGTACGCAAGGACGGCGTGAAATAATAACTGAAGGTTCTTCTACTGCAAGTTCTTCTTTAACGGCAGTTTCACATGCTTTAAGATCATAAGGATCAACTACGCGAACGCGGTTAATACCAAGTGCTTTGCAAAGTGCCTCAAGATCAACTTTTGCGGCAGGATCACCTTTAATATTATAGCCTGTTGTAGGATTCTGCTGGTGGCCCGTCATACCGGTAATTGAGTTATCAAGAATAATTACCGTGGAATTTGTTGCATTATAGGAAATATTAACAAGTCCCGTCATACCTGAATGCATAAAAGTTGAATCACCGATAACTGCAACGGATTTCTTTTCTGCTTCATTTCCGCGGGCGGCGTTAAAGCCGTGAAGTCCTGAAATTGATGCGCCCATGCAAAGTGTTGAATCAAGAGCATTTAACGGCGGTACTGCGCCTAAAGTATAACAACCGATATCACCTAAAACGGTGATCTTATTTTTAGCAAGGGTATAGAACATTCCTCTGTGAGGACAGCCTGCGCACATCATTGGCGGGCGGTTAGGAATAACTGAATCGGCAGAAACAGATACCTTATCTTCTTTACCAAATGCTTTTCTTATCGTTGCTTGTGAAAACTCACCTAAAAGCGAGAATAATTCTTTGCCGATAACTTCAATACCAAGTGAGCGAACATGATTTTCGATAATTGGATCAAGTTCTTCAATAACGTAAAGTTTTTTAACTTTTTTGGCAAAATCCTTAATTAAATCAACGGGTAAAGGATTGGGCATACCGATTTTTAAAATGCTTGCTTCATCCCCCATTACCTCTTTAACGTAAAGATAGGAACAGCCTGAAGTAATAATGCCGATTTCAGTTGAATTCATTTCAACGGTGTTATAGATTGAATCTTCTGCCAAAGCCTGAAGTTTAAGTGTACGCTCCTCAACAAAGGGATGACGTTTAATAGCGTTTGCAGGCATCATAATATATTTCTGCGGATTTTTTTCATAATCCTTTAAAACTGCGGGAACTTTTTCTTCAAACTCAACGATGGACTGACTGTGAGCAATTCTTGTGCACATACGAAGAAGAACGGGTGTATCATATTTTTCCGAAAGTTCAAAGGCGCTTTTTGCAAAAGTATATGCTTCCTGCGAATCAGAAGGCTCAAGCATGGGAACCTTTGATGCAATTGCATAATGACGTGAATCCTGCTCATTCTGCGAAGAATGCATTGCAGGATCATCGGCAACGCATATTACCATACCGCCGTTTACACCTGTATAAGAAAGCGTAAATAATGGGTCTGCCGCAACGTTAAGACCTACGTGCTTCATCGCACAAGCAGAGCGTGCTCCTGCAAGGCTTGCGCCGAAAGCAACTTCGCAGGCAACCTTTTCGTTAGGTGCCCATTCGCTGTGTATATCATCATATTCAGATAAAAATTCCGTAATTTCTGTTGAAGGTGTTCCGGGGTAACTTGAAACAACACCAAGTCCGCCATCGTGAAGACCTGCCGCAACAGCCTGATTACCAATCAATAATTTTTTCATATTAAAATTTCCTTTACTTTATGCTTTATTCTGTGAATCAACCAAACCTTCAGCGCCGTATATCTTGCGAAGTTTGGGTTTTTCGATTTTGCCGGTGGGATTTCTTGGAACGTCAGCAAATATAATCTTTCTGGGACGCTTGTATCTTGGAAGGTCAAGGCAGAAATTGTTTATTTCTTCTTCCGTACATTCCATATCCTTTTTAATTTCAATAATAGCCGTTGCTATTTCGCCTAAACGTGCATCGGGAAGACCGATAACTGCAACGTCCTTAATCTTTGAATGAGCCGACAAGAAATTTTCGATCTGTACCGGATAAAGGTTTTCACCGCCGGTAATAATAACGTCTTTTTTACGGTCAACAAGATATATGAAACCTTCATCATCCTGCATTGCCATATCACCGGTAAAAAGCCATCCGTTTTTGAGAGATGCTTTTGTTGCGTTTTCATCGCGGTAATAGCAAGTCATAACGCCGGGCCCTTTTAAGCAAAGTTCGCCGACTTCGCCTTGTTTTACAATATTATCTTCCGTATCAACAATCTTTACTTCCCAGCCGTAACCCGGAACACCGATGGCACCTACTTTATGAATGTTTTCAACACCGAGGTGAACTGCACCCGGACCGATAGATTCACTTAAGCCGTAGTTAGTATCGTACTGATGTTCGGGGAAATATTCAAGCCAGCGTTTAATAAGACTCTGAGGAACGGGCTGCGCGCCAATATGCATCAAACGCCACTGTTTTAAATTAAACTCGTCAAGTTTGATCTCGCCTCTGTCAAGAGCATTTAAAATATCCTGCGCCCACGGAACAAGAAGCCACACGATAGTACATCTCTCTTCACTTGCCGCCTGAAGAATATTCCTTGCCTGAGTACCTTTTAAGATAACTGCTTTCGAGCCTGAAATAAGGCTGCCGAACCAATGCATCTTCGCGCCTGTGTGATACAAAGGCGGAATACAAAGGAAGCAATCGTTCTTCGTCTGCCCATGATGTTTCTGTTCAACTCGGCAGGAATGTATAAGACTTTCATGATTATGTAAAATAGCCTTGGGAAAGCCCGTTGTTCCTGATGAAAAGTATATTGCCGCATCGTCCTCTTCTTTAAGTTCACATTCAGGGAACGTGCTTGAACATTCTGAAACAAGATCATTATAATCATCAGCAAAAGGCGGACAGCCTGAGCCTAAATAAATAAGCGTGCAGTTTTTGGAAATTTTATCGGCAACCGCTTCAACGCGACCGATAAATTCCGTTCCGAATATTAAAACGTCAGCCTCGGCAAGCTGAAGACAATAATCAATTTCATCAGAAGAATATCTGAAATTCAATGGAACTGCAAGTGCGCCCGTCTTTAATATTCCAAAATAAATGGGAAGCCAATCAATACAGTTCATTAAAAGTATTGCTACTTTTTTGCCCTTGCCTATTCCGTTCTGAACAAGCATATTTGCAAGACGGTTTGATTTTTCATTAAAAACGTTCCACGTAATTTCACGTCGATAATGTTTTCTGTTTGTTGGTTCAACAAGTTCAAATTCATGCCAGGTCAATCTGCGCGTTTCGGGCTGATCAGGATTGATCTCAACCAGCGCAACATCGTTTGCAAATTTCTTTGCGTTATCTTCAAGAAGATGCACAATCGTCATAGTATATAATCCCTCATTATATTATTTTATATATTCTACATTCTAAATGTCAAAATGTCAACTGAATGTATAAAATTATTGTTTTTTATACTGTTTGTTTCATAAAAATACATCATTTTTATATAAAAAAAAGGTAGCAAAAGCCACCTTTTCCCAACCGATTCACGGTTTTTTTATACTCATATTCAATGCCAATGCGATTATTGCAAGCGCAAAAAGAAGAATGAACGGCACATTAAATCCGCCTGATATATCAAAGAGATTTGAGCATACCGTAGCGATAAGAGAAGCACCCATCAGGTTACAGTTCATAATACTTAAATTTGAACTGAAATATTTTGTGCCGTAGAAACTCGATGTAAACACAGAACTAAGAGTAGGCGAAGTTCCGTAAGACATTCCCGTTAAGCACAAGCCGATAACACAAAGAGGCAAAGAACCGATATTTATTGCAACTAAATCAACTCCCGCCGCAACGATAGTTAATATATTAGATGCGATCATAATAAACTTACGCCCTTTTAAATCAAAAAGCGCTCCCGAAACAATTCTGCCCAATCCGTTAAACACGGAAACAACACCGACGAGAGTTGTTGCAAAAGCCGCTTCAGCGCCAACTGACAACGCAAGGTCTCTTGCAAAACTAATAACGGAATTGCCGACGGCAGTAATAAAAACAAGGCAAACAAAACCTCTCCAGAAAGTAAATCTTTTTATCATTTCAAGAGGTTTATAATCGCGGAGTTCAAAAATCTCCTCCGATTTTGATGTTTTCTTCTTTGCTTGAGGTAGAACGGTAGTGCTATCAGGCTGACCAACGACAAGTGAAGAAATTATAAGAATACAACCAAGTGCAACGCCTATAATCTTATAAGTTCCGCGCCAACCTATCTGCGAATTGAACATTGCTTCTGCAATTTTTCCTAAAATCAAACTGCTTGCGCCAAATCCCATCATAAGAGCACCAAACGACAAGCCTTTTTTATCAGGAAACCACGAATTTATCGCCGAAATAAGTGCAATATACGCCATACCGATGCCTGTTCCGCACATAAAAGCATAGGTTATATATAATAAAGCAACTGTTTCCGAAGTCAATATCGAACATAAAAAATACCCTATTCCCGCCAAAATGCCTGCTGACAAAACGGTAATTTTCGTTCCTATCTTTCGCACAAGCACCCCTGAAATCAATCCGCCTATACAGAAAAAGCACATGGTTAAGGTAAAATTCAATGCCAAAAACTTATTTTTATAATTAAGTTCCTGCGCAAAGGGCACTTTCAGAATTGACCAAGCATAAAGAATTCCTGCAAAAAGCATCGTAATAACGCCGATTGCCAAGTATATCCATCGTTTTGAAATATTCTTGTTTTTCTCCATAACAAACCGCCTTCCAAACAAAAACTGTTATACCATAATAACATAAAAAAATATTGTAGTCAAGATTCTGTTTTTCTTGTTGTATAAATGTGTTAAATATGATAGAATAATATAGAGGTGTATAAGTATGATAGCAATCGTTACCGGTGCTTCATCCGGAATGGGCAGAGAATTTGTAAAAAAATTAGATAACGAAAAGTTAGATGAAATCTGGGTTATCGCCCGCCGTGCAAGCAGGCTTGAAGAATTAAAAAAGGAAACAAAAACTCCTTTAAGAGTAATTCCTTGCGATTTAACCGACGAAAACAGTATAAAGAATTACGTTAATCTTCTTGAATGTGAAAAGCCTGAAGTCAAAATCCTTGTAAACTGTTCAGGTTACGGAAAGTTCGGGCATACTGACGTTGTCAGCGTTGAAGATAGCCTTGGCATGATTGATCTTAACTGTAAAGCCCTTGTTGCCGTTACACAATACACGATCCCCTATATGGCTGAAAACAGTCATATTGTTCAGCTTTGTTCACTTTCTTCTTTTCAACCCGTTCCCTATCTTAATGTTTACGCTTCAACAAAAGCCTTTGTGCTTTCCTATTCACGAGGTCTTAACGCTGAATTAAAGGACAGAAAGATACACGTTATGGCAGTTTGTCCCGGTTGGGTTGAAACGGAATTTTTTTCACGCGCAGAAACCGAACAAAAAGATGCCGTTACGTATTTTAACAAAATATATAAGGCAAAAGACGTTATCGATACGGCTTATAAAGATATGTATAAGAAAAAACCCGTATCGATCCACGGGTTAAGAATAAAATTTCAGGTATTACTTGTAAAGCTTCTGCCCCATAGCCTTGTAATAAAAATATGGCTGAAGCAACAGAAACATTAAGGAGATTTTCATGGGTACACACGATAAACACAGAGAGCGTTTAAGGACAAACTTTCTTGCCACAGGTCTTAAAGGTAAGACAGATCATCAAATTCTTGAATTGTTGTTGACTTATATAATCCCAAGAATTGACGTAAACCCAATTGCTCACGAACTTATCGATCGTTTTGGCTCCCTTGCAGGAGTTCTTGATGCTGACATTTCTGATCTTGTAAAAACAAGAAATATCACCGAATACGGTGCAGTTCTTTTAAAACTTATCCCCGAACTTTCAGCAACCTATTATGAGAGCAAATTTAAAGACAGAGTTGTGCTTGATACATATGAGAAAACCAAGGCTTATATGATCCCTAAACTCGCTCCTGAAAAAAATGAAGTTTTCTATGCTCTGTGTCTTGATACTCACCTTCATCTAATCCGTGCAGTTTTACACTCGGAAGGTTTAACGGAAAAAGCAAATATTAACATACGAAATCTTGTAAATGATATTCTTAAAACGGGAGCCTACCACGTAATTCTTGTTCATAACCATTTAAGCGGCTCGGTTGAGCCGTCTACAGCGGATATAAACGCAACAAATAAAATAAAAGATGCGCTAAAACTTCTTGATATTAAAGTGCTTGATCACCTTATAATATCAGGTGATCAGTGCACGAATCTTGCAAGTATAATGAGTTTTGATTAAAAAGAAAACCTGAAATTTCTTTGAAATTTCAGGTTTATTTTTATGCTTTTATAATATTTCGTGCAACGTAAACACCGCTTGCAGATGCATGGGAAAGTGAATGAGTTATTCCGCTTCCGTCACCTATAATATACAAACCTTTATATCTTGACTCAAGTTTTTCGTTAACGACAACTTGCATGTTATAGAACTTAACTTCAACGCCGTATAAAAGAGTATCGTCATTGGCTGTGCCGGGCGCAACTTTATCAAGTGCATAGATCATTTCGATTATGCCGTCAAGAATTCTTTTGGGAAGAACAAGACTTAAATCACCGGGGGTTGCGCTTAAAGTAGGTGTAATAAATGCTTCTTCAATGCGGTCGGGCGTTGAACGTCTTCCGCGGATAAGATCGCCAAAGCGCTGAACGATAACTCCGCCGCCAAGCATATTGCTTAAACGTGCGATACTTTCACCGTAACCGTTGGAATCCTTAAACGGCTCGGAAAAATGTTTTGCAACGAGAAGCGCAAAGTTTGTATTTTCAGTCTGTTTTTTGGGATCTTCATAACTATGACCGTTTACGGTTATAATGCCGTTTGTATTTTCATTAACAACCGCGCCCTTGGGATTCATACAGAAAGTGCGGACTTTATCACCGTATTTTTCGGTACGGTAAACTATCTTGCTTTCATAAAGTTCATCTGTAAGATGGGCAAAAACCTCAGCAGGAAGTTCAACGCGCACACCGATATCAACACGGTTTGATTTTGTGGGAATCTGAAGCTCACGGCACACGGTTTCCATCCATTTACTGCCGCTTCGCCCAACTGAAATAACACAGTCTCCACATGAATATGTATCATTTTTACAAACAACTTCATATCCGCCATCAACGGCTTTAACAGTCTGAACAGGCGTATCAAAGAAGAAATCGACCTTATCTTTAAGATGACCGTAAAGATTTTCAAGCACCACGTAGTTTATGTCCGTTCCAAGATGGCGAACGGAAGCATCTAATAAATGAAGATCGTTCTGAATGCAGATAGTTTTAAACTTTGTGCCTGCGGTGGTATAAAGTTTTGTGCCTTCACCGCCATAGAGCATATTTATTTCGTCAACGTAGTGCATAAGATCAAGTGCCTGCTTTTTGCCTATATACTCATATAACGTTCCGCCGAAATCGTTGGTAATGTTATATTTGCCGTCGGAAAAGGCGCCTGCACCGCCAAAACCGCTCATTATTGAGCAGGTTTTACAACCTATACAACTTTTAACCTTATCCCCATCAATGGGACAACGGCGTTTTTTTAAGGCATGTCCTGCCTCAAACACAGCAACTTTAAGTTCGGGTTTAAGTTTTATAAGTTCGTAAGCAGAAAAAATTCCGCCCGGACCTGCGCCGATTATAATAACGTCATATTTCATTTTCATATCTCTCTTTCAAATATTGCGTACTCGCCCTTTTGGCGCGCAACGCTTAATTCATTTTCATTTTTTACTGTCCAAACAAATTTAGGCGCCTTATATAAGCTCGTTGTAATCTTTACGGGCAAAGAACTTCTATCCTCTTTATTGAACGCAATAAAATCAGGTTTCGCCAAGAAATTAAAAGCCATAAGCGTAAGAATAATATTTAACGGCGTTACCTTCTTTTTATCGCGGACAACGTTTGTATAAAGTTGACCGCAGAAGCAATCGGGAAGATATTTCTTTATATCGCGCACAAGAAGCGGGTTAAAAGATTCTATACAATAAGGACCTGAATAGTTTTTAAGTTCTTCAAAAACCTTGGGACAAAGAGACGAATCAAGACTTTCGCCTTTTAATTCAATAAGCAAGGGAACTTTTTTATCAACAAGTTCCAGAACTTCCTTAAAAGTAGGTATCTTTTCGCTTGTATCTTTTAAAGAAAGTTCTTTAAGTTCTTCTAAAGTTAATTCTGAAAGTTTTTTATCCAAGCCCGTCATGCGGATAAGGGTGTAATCATGGAAAACCATAACGGTACCGTCTTTTGAAAGTTGAACGTCAAGTTCGATGCCTACACCTTCATCAACCGCCTTTTTAAAAGCCATAAGTGAGTTTTCGGGCACAGTTTTTCCGTGAAGTCCCCTATGGGCATATTCTACACAAAGGCTCTTATCATAAAGTTTCTTTCGGGGACGGATAAACACCAACAGATATATAAGAAATAATAAAATTAAGAAAACTAAAATTCCGAAAATAATATACATAATTTAGTCCACGTCAAGATGCTCTAAAACATCTTTCTTATTTGTCGGCGCAGAATCGCCGTGTTTTACAAAGAACATTGTGATAAACGAGAAAATTACAAACAGCGCGCCAAACGGGAAGAATACTTCGCGCATACCGATCTTATCATATAAGAATCCTGAAAGAATAGGCGCAATGATCTGTGCTGACATTGATGCGGTGTAATAGTAACCTGTATATTTACCAACGTCGCCCGCTTTTGCAAGTTCAACAACCATGGGGAAAGAGTTTACGTTTATGGTTGCCCAGCCGATACCCGCAAGAATAAATACGGGATACATGATAAATTCAGGTGTTTGCGGTGTAATAAAGAATCCGATAAAGAAAGCAGATGCAAGTAATAAAACGCCTGCAAGAATAGTCTTTTTTCTGCCTATCTTTGTTGCAATAATACCAACGGGAATGTATGCAACGATTGCCGCTGCCTGAGCGATTATCAAAGTAAAGTTAAAGTCAAAATTCAAAATATTGGTTGCATATACGGAATATTTACTTGTGATTGAATTGTAGCCGATATACCAAAGTGCAACTGATGCAAGGATAAGAAGCAATGACTTAAATTCTGCTTTTGTAAGTTTACGTTTTTCTGTATTATCTTCTTCAACTTTTTCTGATAAACCGTATTTAACCGTATCTTCTTCCATTTCCTCTGCCCACTTCTTTTCTTTAACCGTGAGCATGAAAATAATGAAGCCTAAAAGCATAACGGAGCATACTGCCAGAACGTAACCGGTATATTGCATATACTGATGCTTTGAAGTTGCAAAAACCATGCCGAGAACGAGAACGATAATACCGCCTGCGGTACCTGTAAGATTTATAATGGCATTGGCTTTTGATCTTAAAGGTTTAACAGTAACGTCAGGCATCAAAGCAACGGCAGGCGAACGGAAAGTTGCCATAGAAATAAGCACCACAAGAAGCGTTGCAACAAAGCCAATTAACGGCCAAGGATTTTTTAAAGTAAGATCAAGTGTTGTTGTTCTTACAAATTCTTTAAACGCCTCTTCTGTCATTGAACCTTGTGAAAGTTCGGTAATTCCTTCAAGAGCAAGTTTTGAAATCTGATAATTATCAATAAAGGTAAGACCGATAAATGAAATTACCGCCGCAATAGTTCCAAAGAAAATAAAGGGTTTACGTCTGCCATGTTTAGTGTTCACCTTGTCAGAAAGTGCGCCGAACAAGGGCAATAAAAATACTGCAAGCACGTTATCAATGGACATGATCGTGCCTGAAACAGTCTGCGGAAGACCAAAGTGGTTTGTTAAAATAAGAGGTATGATAGCATCATATGCCTGCCAGAATGCCGAAATCAGAAAGAATGCCATTCCCACAAGCACAACGCGTTTGTAGTTGAGTTTCATAATAAAAACCCCTTTCAAGTTACATATAATTCCAATATTAGAGTATATCACAGAAGATTGAAAATGTAAATAGCAAAACTGTGAATTTACTATTTTTTATATTAGTAATATTGTTTGACAAACATCATATAAATATTAAAAAAATCTCCTTATTTAAGGAGATTTTCCGTTATTTTGCCATTTTCCATTTTTATTATTCTGTCGCAAAGAATCTCTATATCCTCGGAATTGTGGCTTGTTATGACCATGGTCTTGCCTTCTGATTTTAATGAAAGCAATAATTCACGCACTTGTTCAACTCCGCTTTTATCTAAACCGTTCATAGGCTCATCAAGAATAAGAATGTCAGGATCTTCCATAATTGCTTGAGCGATTCCTAACCTTTGGCGCATACCTAAAGAATATTTACCTGCTTTTTTATTCATTTCATCTTTCAATCCTACTTTATCAAGGGCATCTATGATTTCACTTTTTCCGATCTTTCCTTTTATAGATGCAAGATATTCAAGATTTTTATATCCTGAAAAGTACGGAATAAATCCGGGTGTTTCAATTATTACTCCGATGCTGTCAGGAAAGTCAATTTCTTTACCGATTTTTTTGTTTCGCACATAAATCTCACCTTGCTTTAGGCGCACGAATCCGCAAATGCACTTCATAAGCATCGTTTTGCCTGAGCCGTTATCGCCAACAAGGCCGCATACTGTGCCTTTTTCAATTTCAATTGTTACGTTATCAAGAATCTTTTTATCCTTAATTATAAGGGAAATTTCTTTTACTTCAATTTCTGCCATTTGTATTCTCCTAAATAATTTTTTAAACAAAATATCAGTGCACTGAAAAGCAATTCAGGTATGCATATAAGCAATGAATCTGTTTTTACAAGCATTGCCCAAGCACCTATGTTAAAGTTGTTTTTATAAAAAAGCAACGGAAAAACTATTATAAAAATTACCGTAAGCAAACTTGCCATAACGCTTTTTTTAACAGAATATACGCACCATTGAACCATAGCAACAAGAATAATATTTGCACATATAAGCACACCGCAACATACAATCTCAAATGTATTTCCGCCAAATAAACATGCTAAAGCCACATAAAATAAGCAATAAACAATTGCCGAAAAAATTATTGTCAGCACAATATACACGTGATAAATATTTATCTTTTTTATTCTTGATAAAAGAAATATTTTATTTTCTTCCATTAAAGAAAAATATGCACCTGTCATAACGAAAAACGGGAATACGGTTGCTATCCACGGTATTGCAGTTAAAAGATTAAAACTTCCCTCTACCCCATATAAAACGGCAGGAAAATTTCTATAACTGTAAAATACATTCACCGCAACACAAGAAAAAATTATTAAAATAATTTTTGGATTAAACATTATTTTCAGGTTGTTCAGAAAAAATTTCACTTGGCTTCACCTGACTCAAACTTATATTTTTTTATTGAGAAAGAACTTAAAATTATCAATAATGTGCATATTATCAAAAAGCCTGAAACCGCTTCTAAAACACAAAAAACGTTTTCTTCATAAGATCCGCTTGCAAAAGGAAATATTCTTGAAATTTTGGGATATGTCATTGATAAAATAAAGCCTGTTGTTTCAAGTGCCGTAACAAACATGACGCCCCACGTCTTTTTCAGCATACTGTTTATCACAAGCAAAGTCATGGCAATGAAGAAATAATGAAGAAATGTCAACACAAAGGAAAATAAAAGCGCTTCAGCGGGAGAATATTCCATAATACCCAATGTAATCTCCGGAACAAAAGAGAGTTTCGGCGCACCGCCGTTTGCCGTAAGAATAGCCGTACTGCTCCATATATTTAGCGATAAAAATCCTTTGATTGCGCCAAAAGCAACGCTTGTAATTATAGGAATCAAAATAAAAATAATGCAGAAAGCAACAGTAAAAGCAATTAGTTTATTATGCCAACGTTTATAGCCTGAACGGTACACGTAATATGGTAAAATTCCATCTTCAAAAGGCACATCGCAAAATGAAAAAACGAAGCATAAAACAAACAAAAATGCTGATACGCTTTTATTGGAAAGAAGATATATTGCAGGCTCAAGCACATTAAAATTATTATTTGTAATTTCAGATGCCGTAATATAATCTTCAACGTAAAGAAAACTCCATAAGGCAACAAGAAGAAATGCTATCAACATTTTAGTATTTAAAAAATTCTTTATAAAAAACTTCATTGAAATCACCAGCATTTTTCCATTCTTTTTTTGAACCAAACAAGCATACCAATATGCCAAGCAAATACAAAAACAAGCGTTCCCAACAACGATAACCAAATATTATTAAAAGCACCGAAATTACCGTAATAAACGTTTATTATCATTAAAAATCCTGATGCGTGCGAAAACAAATGTGCGCATCTTCCGCCTATCTGCCACAAAAGGAAAAACACGATAAACGGCATTATAAGTGATACGTATCTATTTTTTATATAGGTTGATGATATCATTCCGATTATTGGCCACAAACTTGCAAAAAGACTTATAAAAAATACACATACGAAAATATAAAGATACTCGTTTATATTTATTAAAAAACCGTAAGTGCGCCCTGAAACAAGAGTGTTATACAGTTGCATATGAAATACGTCATTAAAATTTGTTTTTTCGCTAAAAGGCAATAAGAACAGTACCGCAAAAGTCAAGCCAAGAAATACTGCGAGAAATGATGATAAATTAACCGCAACCGTTTTACGAAACACATATTTTTTATATCCGCTTCGGCTTAAAGAAAATCTGTAATAATTACTGTTATATTCATCAATAAATCTATAACCGTAAGGCAATGATGCAACAAAGGGAATAAACACTATCAACGGTGAAAGTTGCATACATATATCAAAAAAATAAAGTATAGTTCCGCCTGAATGACCTATATCTTCATAGGCACCAATTAAAAAAGTCAGCGCAGTTATAACTACTGCCCCGATAAAATTAACCGAGAACAGCGCATTTTTTATTTCACGTTTCATTTTTAAAACCTTGCAGTAAGAATTTCGCCGTCAACGGCATTGACTATTATGTAACGCTCTGCCCCTTTTGAATCAAAGGAAGTCATTTTCCAGCATGGCACGTAATATATATCGTTTTTTTCATCATTTTTATATATCAGATCAAGGGCATATACCATTTCTATTTTACTTATCGTAAAAGGCTTTATTGATCCTTCCTTATACGTTCCGTCTTTGTTAAGTTCATATTCTGCAAAATTCATCATGTCATACTGCGTAATTTGCGTTTGAATCTTTGAAAACAAATATTCAAAACTTAAAAGTTCCGCCTGATGATATTTTTCCACCTTTTGGATATTCCAATCCATTCTGGAAATTCCTTGTTCATCTATATAAATTGTTATATAGTTTCCGCCTTTTAAAGTATTATATTTATCATAGCCTTCTTCATCTTTTCCTATATGAGTTTTTCTGCCATAGGAACTGAAAGTTACACCATCATATTCAACAAGAATAAAAAACACATAGTAGTTTTTGTCAGTGCCTTTACCATATCTGCGAACGGCTTCGATCTTAAAGGAATAATCGGTATCATCTAAAAGTTTTCGCGCCGTATTTAATGCAAAAGTTTCAACTTCTTTATAGGGTTTATTGAAATTCATTTCTTCGTTTTCTTTATACTCATCATCTTTTCTTTCATCAGATGTAATCAGTTGCCTTATAACTACTCTTGCAAATCGTTCGGTTACAGATAATAACATCTCGTCTTTTATTAAGGATAAGGGCGGAATTATTCTTTCTTCGCTATCCGTTTCGGCATTTACTATAGCATCTTTAAATTGAGGGAAAATTTCATATAGCGAACTTAACTTCGGAAAATATATTTCTTGGGGAGTGTATGAAAACAACGGCTCTTTTGTAAATCTTGTAACTGATGCATCAACGGGAATTTCTGACTGTATGTACGGGATAGATGCTTTTACGGTTTCGTTTTTTTCTAAATCATTAGTATTTTGTACGACTTCAATTTCTTTCATTTCTTCCTGAGGTATAGGTTTACAACCGCTAAAGATCAAAAGTACGGTTATTACAAGACATAAGTATTTTTTCATAAAATCCTCCAACAAAAAAAGTGATATCACAATTATTGTAATATCACTTAAAAATTTATTCAATACTATGTCCCTAAACTGTTTTTCTCAGTCCTTAAATTGTCCGTTTTCTATTTGGCGAACCACACAGCAAGGGTTCCCGTAAGCCAAAGAGTTTGCGGGAATATCTTTTGTAACGATAGAGCCTGCGCCGATTACCGCATTATCGCCAACCGTAACACCGGGGAGTATTTTCACTCCGCCACCGATCCACACATTATTACCGATTTTTATGGGTTTTGCCAATTCATAACCTTTAATACGCGTTTTGGCATCTAAAGGATGAAGAGCCGTATAAAAACCGCATTGTGGGCCTATCATCACGTTATCGCCTAAAATTATTTCGTTGGGATCAACAAAAACGCAATCGTTATTTATAAACAGATTGTCCCCTGCCTTAATGTTATATCCGAAACCGCAGAAGATATTAGGCTCAACGTAAGGATTTTTTCCTAAACTGCCAAATATTTTTATTAACAGTTTTTCGCGACGCTTTTTATTTGACGGGCGTGTGCGGTTATATTTAAAGCACATATCAGCGCATTGAATATGGGCTTCTTCTCTCCCTGAAAACGAAGTATCGTATAAAAGACCTTGTAAACACTTTTCTGCTTCGGTCATACTATCATCTCTCTTAACCACTCAAGAGTGCATTCAACCATATGTTTGCCAATCTCGCTGCTTGCTTCCTTTGCGCTTTGTGCAAACCATTCCGTATTTCTTTCGCAACGGGAAAGATCAACAAGTTCAGGATACGTTCCCATTAAAAGAGAAGTTTCCCACTTGCCCGCATGATCGAAACCGCCGCATTTTTTCTGTGCTTCAGCACCGATCAACGGAATGACCTTGATATATGAGAAAGGATCATCACCACCGCCAAGATCTTCGTAATAGGTAGCATAATCATCACTTCCCCACCAGCCTTTGCCAAGTTTTTCTTCCATGTACTCCATGGTAACTTTTTTAGCGGCTTTGTGGCAGGCAATAGTCATAGGCATAAGTCCTGCGCCCTCGGTCTGATGATGAGGAATAAGATATATATTTTTATGACCTGCATTTATCATTGACTTTAAAATGCAATAAAGATAATTTGCATAAACGTCTTCATCAACGTGGAAATGTGAGGGTTTTGCATCGCAAACTGCATAAGATGCCACACCGTACCAGATGGGCGGACAAACTACGATTTCTTTTTCCTTTTCAAGTTCGCGAAGACATCCCGTTACAACCAGCGTATCCGTTCCGCAGGAGGCGTGATGTGCATGATATTCCATCGTTCCGATGGGTATGATGAATGGTACGTTTCTTTTTACGGCGTCCTCAATTTCATCATAAAGCATTTCAAGCATCTGCATAAAAACAACTCCTATCAGAATAATTTTTCGGGGCAGATTTCGGGAATTTCAGGGCTGAGCATTTCAAAACCGTTTTCTTTAACAACGATACCCTTTTCCCAGCGAACGCCAAATGTATCGGCTGAAATATAGGTATCTACCTGATAACACATGTTGGGTTTTAAGAAATAATCTGAACTTGTTTCAACCCAAGGTGCTTCAACTTCGATTATGCCTGTGCCGTGGAGAGGTCCGTAAACGTAATTCTTTTCGTAGCCGTTATCAACGTAGAATTTATAGAATCCCTTTGCGATATCTGCGGCATAAACGCCTGCTTTTATCTGCTGTTCGCTCCATTTGTGAGCCTCTCGGCAGAACTGAACGATTTCCTTACGCTTGCCTTCAAGTTTGCCAAGGCAGATAGGATATCCGATTGCGGCTGAATAACCGTCGATCTTGGCGGAAAGGTTTAACTGAACGATATCGCCTTTCTGGAACTCGCGGTATGATGAGCGCGAAATTGCATGACGTGTTGATGCCTCTGAGAAAACGTACATGGGCAAACCTTCATATTCAGCGCCGTGCTCATAAACTGCCTTTTGTGCAACACCAACCATCTGAAGTTCTGTCATGCCGGGTCGTATAGCCTTAATAACTTCCTCTGTTGCAATATTTGCGATACGGTAGCCTTCACGCAAGCAATTAAGTTCGTTTTCGCTTTTGATTGAACGAAGTTCTACCATGATCTTGCCTGCATCAACAAGTTCTGCTTCGGGGAATGCTTCACGGATTGCATTGAAGATTACAACGGAAGTATCTAAATAAGAAGCAATACCGATACGGATCTTTTTACCCGTTACTTTAATATAGTTAAAAACGTCCTGGAAAGTGTCAGGCTTCAATTCAGGGTATGCAGGATCTGCACCCTCACGGTAAGCAGTAAGAACAAAAGTCTTATCAAGTTTATTTCTGTCAGCGCCGAAGATAGCAGATTCGGGGCCTACCATTAAAGCAGCTTCGCCCGTTGCTGAAATTGCAACGCCTGCACGTTCAAAAAGAGGCCAGAAGCCTGAGAAATATCTTGGGTTTGCATAATCTGCCTCGTTACCGTTTACGATTAAAGCATCAAGGCCTTCACGCTGAAGAATTGCTGCAGCGCGCTTTACTCTTTCCTTATATTCATGATCGGGAATACAAATTCTTGACATAGTTTTTTCTCTCCTTCAAATTTATTATTCACAATAACCCGGTGTCGTATAAAAATTAACCTTGCGGGGTTCAGCACGACCGTATTGAGCAACAACGGGAACATCGCTTTCAAGCATGATGGCATATTGTTCGCCTTCATTTGCAGTATATAAACCAAAATCCTTTGGATTATTACTGCGCAAACATCTTACGCGCTTTGCTTCAACTGTTGCCGTAAAAGATACGGGATCGCGGTCAACGTAAATAAGCGTAAACTTTACGTTGGCGCACTTATCTGATACGTTTGTAATGATCACTGACTCATGCCCCGGTATTTCATTTTCGCCAACGGGCGGAAGTTCAGCATCGGGAAATATCCATACTTTTTTTCCGTAGGACATATTTTTCACCTCCATACACAATAATTATATCATTGACAAAGATGCTTTTCTTGTGATATTATCATTTAAAACAGTAAAATTATCACTTTTTAGGGGGATTATCTTGTTAAAATTCAATTATCTTGATAAAAAACAGCACGGAACAACAGAATTTCCCGTTGAATATTATTACGTTGACAGTAATCATCCGCGATATAATATGGCTTTTCATTGGCATAACGAGTGGGAATTTCTGCGAGTTATAAAAGGTGAATTTCACCTATTCCTTGATGATGAACAATTTCTCGTTAAAGAAGGCGATATCGTACTTATTACCGGTGAAACGTTGCATGGCGGCGAACCTAAAGATTGCGTTTATGAATGTCTTGTTTTTGACCTTTACGGACTTTTTGGAAAAACAGAAGCCGTAAAACCGCAACTGCGACCTTTCTACCGTGCAAACATTATTCCCCAAAGATTTTTCAATAATGATGATATTGCACCTAAAAAAATACTTGATATCTTCTCTATTAAACATAATTCGCCTTGCATCGAACTTGAAACCTTTTCGGCAATTTCTGCCTTTTTTGCATGGCTTATAAAAGAGAACCGTTATGAAACGGCATCAGATAAAAGCAGATGGTCTTCCCGTATCAAACCCGTTCTTGAGTACATCGAAACTCATTATAAAGAAGAACTTTCACTTGATATCCTTGCAAACGTTGCAGGAATGAACGCCCGTTATTTCTGCAAAGTATTTTTCTCACTCACCCATTCTTCGCCAATGAATTACGTTAATCTTTACAGAATTGAGCAGGCTTCCTTTTTGCTTGACTCAACCGACCTGAACATTACAGAAATTGCTACAGAGTGCGGTTTCTGGGAAAGCAGTTATTTTACCAAAGTGTTCAAAAAATTCAAAGGTATCACACCGCAAAAATACAGACAGACAAAGAAAGAGCGAACTTAGGTTCGCTCAGTCTGCTGACTTTGTCAGCAGACTGCCAGAGTTCGAGAAACCCTTGCAAGCCAAGGCGCTGAACTTGCAAAAAAGGGAGTTTACACAGACGTAAATGACCGCATTTTGCAAGTGAAATGCAACGACGGAAACAAACCCCTGCAAAAATTTTGCAGGGGTTTGTGTTTGCAGGGGTTTGTCAGTGCTCTTACAACACTGAAATTTTTTCCAGTGTTGTTTTATAAATTATTCAGTTTCTTTATCTTCCTTTTGTTCTTCTTCCGCTTTTGCATCTTCCATAATTGCCTGCTCAAGGTCGCTGGGAAGAGCATCTTCGGGATAATCGCATAAATCCTGAACTTTTCTGCGGCTGATTCCGTTATTTATCATATTTTCATAACCCATTCTCTTGCGCCAGAAAATCGCATAAATATCAACTGCCAACAAAAGAATAAGCACTAAAAACAGAATTACAAGCCCTTTTGTGATATTTGCACTGCCCACGGGATCAACTTTAAGAGCAGGTGTAGGCACAGGTGTTGTCTCACCTGCAACGGGAGTTGCCAATTCCTGAGGCTTCATGGTTACTTCAGGGGGAATCGTAGGCGGTGCCTGAGTTTCCCAATCTCTGTTATAAGGATCGTTTGTTCTCTCCGATGCGGAAGGACGTTTTGTAGGCTTGGCAGTTACCTTAGGTGTTGTTGTTGCCGTACCCGTTACGCCTGCTGATGACGATGGCGAAGTTGAAGGACTTGCGCTTGGATCATCTGATGAATTAGGTGATGAACTTGGTGATGCCGAAGGACTTCCGTCAGGCGTAGGCGAAACGTCTGATGAAGACGTTGGCGATGCGCTGGGCGAACCGTCAGGCGAGCCTGTAGGTGTTGCCGTTACCGTTGAAGTTGAAGTTGCAGTAGCAGTAGGTGTTGCATTCTCCGTTGCAGTAGGCGTAGGTGTTGATTCATTGGGTGTTCCGTTAAGAATAAAACTGTTGACCGTAACTGACGTAAAAGTGCTTTCATCGCTGATAGTAAGCGTAAGAGAAACGGTCTTCCCTGAAATTTTTGTGGCTACCGACACACCGCCGGTATGGCTTACGTTGCCTACCGAAAGCGTTCCCCCGTTTGAACCGAGAAGATCGTCAGCATAACTGCTCACGTCAACGGTGAATTTATAAACACCGTCTGTAAACTGTGAAGCGGTAACCGTCTTATTAACGGAAACAGTGGTGCTTACGGCGTTTACAACAAAAAAAGGAAGTATGCTTAACGCCAGCACCAATATAATGAATATGTATTTTAGTTTTTTCATCATGGACCTCGTTACAAAAGTATTACGATTATATTATACACTCAATGGGGGCATACTGTCAACTTATAGAATGTAAAAAATTATTGCTGTTTGTTTTGACAAAAACATACTTTATCTGTTAGAATATATAATATGAGGAGGTGTGTGCTTTGTTACAAGCCATAAAAGATTTTCTTAAACTCTACACAAACTGCTTAAACGCTTTTTATATTATCGCAGGAATATTGCTTTTTCTGTTTGTTCTCTATTTCATTCTCTCCTTCTTCGGGTGCGGTTCTTTAAAGAAAATAAATAAAATTCTCTATAATGAATCGGGCGATGATATAATTAAAAAAATTGAGGCAACACGTCTTTCAAAGCGTTTTGCAAAAATGTGGGACGATTATTACGTTGCCTATTGCAGCGAAGATACCGTTTCATTAAACAGTTATCTTATAAAAGACGATTTACTTATGGGAAGAAACGTGTTTAAACTTTTATCCCGTGCCTGCGCCATTATAGGATTTTCATTAACGGCTATCGGCATTATAAAAATTCCCGGTCTGTGGGAAGCGGAAAAATTCAATCTTTGCTGTCTTTTATTTGCGCTTATCGCTCTTGAAGCATTTCTTGAAGTTTTTTATGCCATTCTTGAAGATAGCAAGAAGAAGCGTATCGCAAGATATCTTGAGCAATTCAATATGCTTGCAATGCGCAAACTTCCCGGAAGAAGCGCAAGTTTTGAAGCGCGCTACATAATGAACAAACTTGATGAATTTGACGAAAACTTATCCTCCGTGCGTTCAGGTATCAATCAACTTAACGCCCGTATGGACAGACAATATAATCTTTTAAACAAAACGGAGAAACCTGAATAATGATCCTTTCTGTATCAAACCAAAAAGGCGGTGTGGGCAAAACCACGTCGGCAATAAATATTTCGGCAGGCCTTGCTTTAAAGGGCAAAAGCGTTCTGCTTTTAGATCTTGATCCCCAAGGTAACGCCACAAGCGGTCTTGGCATTGAAAAAGACAATATGGGTATCTATGACGTTATGATAAACGGCGAAGATATTTCTTCTGTGATCATGGAAACTCAAGTTAAAAATCTTTATATTATTCCGTCAAACATTGACCTTTCAGGTGCGACCGTTGAGATGGTATCTTTAAAGGACCGCGAAAAACTTTTAAAGAATGCTCTTATAAAGATAAAAGATAATTACGATTATATTATTATCGACTGTCCTCCGTCTTTAGACCTTTTGACGGTAAACGCCTTTACCGCCAGCGATAAGGTAATCGTTCCCATTCAATGCGAATATTACGCTCTTGAGGGGTTAGGGCAACTTGTAAACACAATTATGCTTATTAAGAAACGATTAAATCCCACTCTTGATATTGACGGCGTTGTTTGCACCATGTACGATTCCCGTACAAACCTTTCACAGCAGGTTGTTGACGAAGTTAAAAAATACTTTTCAAAAAAAGTATATAAAACCCATATCCCCCGCAACGTGCGTTTAGCCGAAGCGCCAAGTTTCGGTGAACCCATACAGTTGTTTGATTCTTATTGCCCCGGTTCCCTTGCCTATAAGGCTCTGTGTGCCGAAATTATCGAAAGGAACGAAAACCCATGAAGAAAAAAGGTTTAGGCCGAAATGCCGTATTTGGCGAAGATTTCTCCTTTGAAAATATTTCAACGGAAATTGATAAGGAATACGTGCATCAACTTCCCATAAATAAAATTGACGTTAATAAGGCGCAACCCCGAAAGACTTTCAATCAGGAAACAATTCAGGCTCTTGCCGATTCAATTGAAGCAAACGGTATGCTTCAGCCGATAACCGTTCAAAAAAACGGCGAGCGTTATGAGATCATCGCAGGTGAACGTCGCTATCGCGCTTGCAGACTTTTAAAACTTGAAACAATTCCTGCAATTATAAAGGAACTTTCGCCACGTCAGGTTTGCGAACTTGCGCTTATTGAAAACCTGCAGAGAGAAGACCTTAACCCCATTGAAGCCGCTTCGGCAATTGATTCCTTGATGAAAGATTATGCCCTTACTCAGGAAGAAGTTTCCAAGCGCATTGGATCTTCCCGTCCCGCCATTGCCAACGCGCTAAGGCTTCTTAAACTTCCTGAAGACGTTAAAAACTTAATCGTTTCAGGTGATCTTTCAGCAGGGCACGGCAGAGCATTTGCAGTTCTTGAAGATAAAAAACTTATTTCTTCCTTGGCAGAAGAATGCGTTAAATGCGCATGGTCAGTCCGTCAGGCAGAGCAGAAAGTAAAGGAACTTTTAAACAAAAAACCGCCAAAGGCAAAAAAAGAGAAAAAACGCGTTGCCGAATTTGACAGAATTGAAGAAAGTATGCGTATGTATATGGGCACAAAGGTTAAAATAAACGGTAACGATAAAAAAGGTAAAATCGAAATTGAATATTTCAGCCGTGATGACCTTGAAAGAATAATCTCTATTCTTTCGCCTGACGTTGATATTTAGAAAAAGGTATTGCAAAATCATTATAAAAATGATAGAATAGTTTTGTTACACTGGTGCAAGGAGGAATCCTGAATTTTTTTCAGGTTGAATAGTTTGGATAAGCTTGTTATTCACGGCGGAAAGAAAATGAAAGGCGAAATTTCGGTAAGCGGTGCAAAAAATGCCGCAGTTGCCATAATTCCTGCCGCACTTATTTCCGACGGTATTTGTGTTATAGATAATATTCCCGATATTGATGATGTTGACGTTTTAGCAGAACTTCTCACTTCTTTGGGCGCAAAGGTGGATACGTCTGTTCCCGGTCAGATCACTATTGATCCATCAGGCGTAAAATCAATTTGTCCCGATGAAGCGCTTACGAGAAAAATGCGCGCTTCTTATTACCTTATGGGCGCAATGCTTGCGCGCTTCGGAGAAGCAAAGATTCCCCCTCCGGGTGGCTGTATCATCGGCAAACGCCCCATTGACCAACATCTTAAAGGTTTTGAAGCCTTGGGTGCAAAAATCAAAACCACCAAGTATGTTGATATTAAGGCAGAGCATTTAACGGGCGCCGAAATTTATCTTGACGTTGTAAGCGTAGGCGCAACCATCAACATTATGCTTGCTGCAGTTAAGGCTGAAGGCACAACAACTATTTTCAACTGTGCAAAAGAGCCTCACGTTATTGACGTTGCCAACTTCTTAAATAACATGGGCGCAAAGATCAAAGGCGCAGGTACTGACGTTATAAAAATCAAAGGCGTTAAAAGCCTTCATTCATGTAATTACACTCTTATTCCCGATCAGATCGAAACGGGCACGTGGATGGTTATTGCCGCTGCAACAAAAAGTGATATTTTAATTAAAAACTGTATTCCCATTCACATGGAATCTCTTTCGGCAAAACTTTTTGAAGCAGGTTATAAAATTGATGAGGGCGAAGATACCTTGCGTATCATTCCAATGGAGAAACGTCCAAAAGCAGTTAAAGTTAAAACTATGGTTTATCCCGGCTTCCCCACCGATCTTCAACAGCCTTTCTCGGCACTTTTATCCGTTGCTGACGGTACAAGCGTTATAACGGAAACCATTTTTGAATCTCGTTACCGTCATCTTGACGAGTTGCGCAAAATGGGCGCTATAAATGACTTTACCGACCGCGTTGCCATGATCGACGGTGTTGAGAAACTTTACGGAACTGACGTTGTTGCCCAAGATCTTCGTGGCGGCGCAGCACTTGTCGTTGCAGGTCTTATGGCAGAAGGAACCACCACTATAACAGGTGTTCAGTATATTGACCGCGGATATGAAAAAATTGTCGAAAAACTTCAAAGTCTCGGTGCAGATATTGAAAGAATAAGTGAATAAAATCAATTGCGCTTGAAAGAAATTTCAAGCGCTTTAATCTGCTGATAAAGTCAGCAGATTGTCAGAATTCGAGAAACCCTTGCAAGCCGCGTCATCGCAAGTTCCGCTTTACGCATTCCGTAAAAAATCACGGAATGCTTTTTTGCTCCACTGCGATTCCTTATCCCCAAAAAGCACTTTTGCTTTTTAGGGTCCCCTTTGCAAAAAAGGGAGTTAATTAGGGCTCCCAAAATGCAATATTGCATTTTGGGAAAAGGAGGCACAGCAAAACTATTCAGCTTTTCGCACACTTGAGAAAAGTGTAAGGTGTAGCTTGTGCCGACGCGGTAAATGACCGCATTTTGCAAGTGATAGCAACAAAGGAAATGATGCCCTGCATTTTCGCAGGGCATTATGTTTGCAAGGGTTTGTCAGTGTTCTGAAGCGCTTGAAAAAAATTTCAAGCGCTTTTCTATTGATTTTTAAACTACTTTATGATATATTATTAACAATAATATATTTGTGAGGTTTTTTATGAAAAAACTTTTATCTTTTCTATTGATGCTTACGCTTATTTTTCCGGTTTTCGGCATCAACTCATTTGCTCTTAACGAGGAGATTATTGTAAACGGTGATTTTGAAACGGGCGTTATTGATCCTTTCGGAATGATGGGTTCCGCCTCTTTCAAAGCCGGTACCGCCTACGCTCATGACGGCTCATACGGTTTATTGATCAAAGACCGCCAAAGCCAATATTCAACTTATTATCAGGAAGTTTTGCCTGAACTTAAAGAACAAGGTGCAGGCATATATACGGCATCCTGCTGGTTGAAACTTAACAGCGAGCACGCTTCAACCACAAAAGGCTATCTTGTTATAAGATTCCATTTCTCCGATAACACTTATGAGTATTTTACCACAAATCAACTTACCCTTACAACCGATTGGCAGAAATGCACCTTTGAGGGATATATCGATATTACTGACGATATCACTTCTGTTATCGTTTATCAGCAGAGTTTTGATGCAAATAACGTTGCGCCTGACGTTTGTGTTGATTCTATTTCCCTTAAAAAGACTCTTGACGTGGTTTTTGACAATGAAATAATTGATACAGAGAGAAGCGCAACCACAAGTGTTGGCGCTATCCGTTGGGATGCCTGGTATTCTCACGACGGCAAGGAAAACTCCGTTGTTTCCCAGGTTGAGCGTTCGCTTTCGCCTTCACAGTTCCACTTCCGCGCACCTTTCTTTGCCGAAATCACCGACGAAGGCAATATAGAAATGCCCGAATATACTCAAGATATTTTCGACCGTGAAATGGAATATGCAATGTATGCAGGTATCGATTACTTTGCTTACGTTTGGTATAACAGCGATATGAAGATGGCGCGCAAATTCCACGAGCAGAGCCAATATAGAAACGACGTTAAAATGTGTGTTTGCTTTGACGGTAACGCTATAAATCAGACCTATGCCCGCGAAGAAATGCGCACACTTTTACAAGAAAACTATTACATGACCGTTCTTGACGGCAGACCCCTTATGTACTATTTTGCTACCAGCGGAAATACTGCAAACATTTTAAGGGATATTATTTATTACGAAGAACTCTGTACTGAACTTGGAATCAAAAAGCCCTTTGCAGTTATTCTTAACGTAAGTTCCTCCGTTGCAAAAGGTACCGGCGGAAATGCAGTTTCAAAATACGCTTTCAGCGGAACAAGCACTTTTGCTGATTTAGCTTCAGCTTGTCAGGACGGTTGGCTCACTTATAACAATAATAAGTTCCAATACGTTCCCAATATAACTTGCGGCTGGCAACCTGAACCCCGATATATTAACCCCGTATCTTGGACAACGGTTGGCAATAACTCTTGGGCAGGCTACGCAAGCGATACTGAAATTTTAGATCACTTTGCCTATGCCCTTTCATATATGCAACACGATTCCGTTAAGGAATACACCATGGCAAACACAGTTCTTGCCTATGCATGGAACGAACATGACGAAGGCGGTTGGATCTGCCCCACTTTGGAAGTAGATGAAAACGGCAATCAACTTTATAATGAAGACGGCACAAAACAGATAAACGAAAACAGAATCAATGCAGTAAAAGAGGCTATTGATTTCTATAAAAGCGGAAAGACCGTTGAAGTTACCGTAAACGGTGTTTCAAACGGCTCAAATATTGAAAAAGCATCTGATACCATTTCAAATCTTTCCGATACTTTAACCGAAAATATTTACGAAGGCATTGATTATTCAGATCGTATAAATGAAATTACAGGTGCAACTCTTGATATTGGTTCAAGTCTTACACTTAACTATTATGCTTGTGTTCAGTCTGCCGAAAAAGCAAAAATGCGTTTTACCTCATCTTCCGGCAGAGTTACCGAAGTTTCAGGTGTTTACGATAGCGAAACCGGCTACGTAAAGTTTGCTTATGAGGGAATCAATCCTCAATGCATGACCGATACCATTGATGCTGAACTTATCTATGACGGCAATGTAGTTGATACAAAAACCGGCTATAGTGTAAAATCTTATGCTGATAACATTCTTTCAGATCTTGGCTCCCTTTTCCTTACAAAGGATCAGCGTGACGCTTTAAGAGTTCTTCTTGCCGATATGCTTACCTACGGCGCAGAATCACAAGAGTATAGAAAATATAATTTAACTTCCCTTGCCAACGATTCTTTGTGGGTAGATACTTATAAAAGCACATTTACAGTACCTAACGGAGTTAAGAAAGTTACGGGAAACACAGATGCAAACAACAAAGTTAAGTCAGTTGGTCTTAACATGTCAAATACAAACAGTATCTATTTCAAACTTTTACTTACAGATGAAACAGTTTCCATAACCCTTAACGATAAAGTTATTGATAAATCAAAACTTATTTTAAATAATGACGGCAGTTATACTCTTTATACCGATGATATTTTTGCAACGGAATTTGACGGTGTTTATACACTTAAACTTATAAAAGATACAACTGTAATAAGCACAGTGCAATACAACGTAAATGCATATATTAAATCAAAATATTCCGATAGCAATTTAAGCGGAATCGTAAAAGCATTATCAAATTACGGTTCCTCGGCAAAAGCCTACTTAAAGACCTTTGATAAAGATAACAATTTTGACCTTGAAGACGATATTTTATAAAAAATCGAAAGGTATTTTATGTCAAATTCATATTTAATTACATATTGGGACGGTATCCCTTTTGAGTTTTTCTCTGAAGAACGCATAAAAGAAGCCATTGATTGCGGATTCAACCTTATTCAAGGCGGTAAGGTTGGCGGATATTTGGAAAACAACAAAATAGACGAGGCTTATGACGTTTTAACTTCCCAAAAGGCATTAAAAATATGTGAAAAATACGGTGTTCAATACACCGTATTTGACATTCGCATTGCAAACCTTTTTAAAGGCAATCCCACAGATGACGAAATTGATGCCACCGTTCGTGCCGTATGCGAAGATTTTCGTTCTTATTCTGCACTTCATTCTTATCTTATTATAGATGAGCCAAATACTTCGCAATTTGAGCAAATAAAAAAGATCACAGATGCTTTTAAGCGTTATGATCCTGAACATCTGCCCTATATTAACCTTTTCCCCAACTATGCTTCTTCTAAACAGTTAGGCACGCCTGACTACGAATCCTACGTTGAGCAATTTGTGGAAACGGTAAAACCTGAACTTCTTTGTTATGACCATTATCATTTTTTGAAAATAAACCCCGATGATATTAAAATAACCCTTCCTCCTGATTCCTTTGAAGCGCAGGTATATGCCGCATCGCTTTCCAGAGATGCAAAAAGCGGATTTTATAATAACTTGGAGATCATTCGCAAAAACGGTTTAAAAAATGATATTCCCTATATGGTTATAGTATTATTGGTTGAACACGGTCCTTGCCGTAACGTTACAAGAGCAGAACTGTTCTTTGAAGTGTGGCAATCTTTAGCATACGGTTGCTCTGCCCTCTCCTATTACAGTTATTGGGAATTGCCCCCTCACAACGATTATAACAACGGCATTATTTCTTTTGACGGAAAAAAACGTGATCATTATTATGATGCTCAGGAAATCAACCGCCGTATCGCGCCTATCGGTGAGCATATTGCCTTAACTAAATCAGAAGCAGTTTTCCACGTTGGCAACAGTTTCTTGCATGAGGGAGTAACCCTCTTTGCCCCTTACCGCGGCATAGAAAATGTTTCGGGCGGTAATTTTACAGTTGGCTTTTTTGAGGACAATACCTTTATTATCGCCAATCAGGACTATGTTTCCCCATCTTCTGTTACTATTACAACTAAAAAGAAACTTGCTCTTTTTAATATTAAAACCGACTCCTTTGAACTAACAACGGAAAACACATTTACTCTCCCTGCCGGAGAAGGTATTTATTTAAAAATATCTGATTAAAGCATAACACCCTGCATTTTCTTGCAGGGTGTTCAGTCTGCTGGCAAAGTCAGCAGACTGTCAGAGTTCGAGAAACCCTTGCAAGCCAAGGCGCTGAACTTGCAAAAAAGGGAGTTTACACAGACGTAAATGACCGCATTTTGCAAGTGAAATGCAACGACGGAAACAAACCCCTGCAAAATTTTTGCAGGGGTTTGTGTTTGCAGGGGTTTGTCAGTGCTCTGAA
>JAZQII010000031.1:0-46690 GCA_045541035.1 Clostridia bacterium
ACTCCCGATGAAAACAACAAGGTTTATACCGAAGCTATTAAGGCAACTCAATATGCTGACGTTCATACCATTGAGATCGTTAGAGGAAATGAAGTTCTTTCAAAGATCGAATATAACGTAAACGCATATATCGGGGCAAAATATGAAAGTGAAACGGTAGGCTCATTGGTAAAAGCAATCAGCAACTACGGTGTTTCCGCAAAGGCTTACGTTTTTATTTCAAACGTTCTTGAAGGCGTAGCACCTGATACAGATAACGGTGCCATACTTGTAACAAACAGAGGTAGCCGTACATCAGGTCCCAAGCAGGATATACTTGAAGCATTAAAGGCTAACGGCAACGGTGAATATTATGTAAGCGGATGGATGCGCCTTGCAAATCCTGAAGAAAGCGGAGTTCAAATGCAGATGATCGCCGAGTATAAAGATACTTCAACACATTGGCCCTCAAGCGCATTTAAGACAGTTTACGATACTTCGTGGCAAAAATTCGGCTATACACTTAATATAACCGACGTTGACAGTATGACTTACAGTTTTATATCAATTCACACAGTTGTTCCCGGCAGCGTAGACTATGATAAACGTCCCTATACAGGCGATATCATATGTGATGATTTCGGCTTATATAAGAAAAATGCTGACGGCACTTGGAGTGATCAGTTGCTTGCAAACGGCGAATTTAAGCCTAACGTTGTAGGCGAGGTTGACGGATGGACGATAAACGGCAAAGCAACGCTTGTAAACACAAAAACACCTGAAATTGATTTTTCAGGTGTAAAAGGAGAGAACGGCAGTATTATGTATTCAAAGGGCTTTGTTCCCATAACTGATGAAAATGTTATTTTCTCAGGACGTTGGACTGATCAGGGCAACGGTACTACAAGGGCTTCCTTTGAAGGCTACGTTGAATTGAATTTTGAAGGAACTGAACTTTACGTTCTTAACCCCGCAGGCCAAGGCTACGTTGAAATTGATAACAGCGGTGAGTACACTCTTTATGATTTCAGCGGATCTACAAAGATTGCCGAAAATTTATCAAATACTAATCATAAAGTAAGAATTTATACTCGGGCACAGATATCCAACCTTACTGTTGGCGGTTTCTATATCGGTGAAAACGGAAAAACCCTTAAAATTGCCGATGGTCCCGTAATCGAATTTATAGGCGACTCCATTATGGAAGGCTACACCGTTGATGATACGGACAGAACTATAATCTCAAATTCATATCTTAACTCCTATGGATTCCTCGTAGGTAAGAAGTTAAGCGAAAATTACGGATTCAGATTCCATAACGTTGCCTTTGGGGGCATTGGTCTTGCAAACTACGCTGATCCCCTTAATATCGGCGGAAGATATTTTAAGGAGAGAGAATATCAGAGTGGCGTTGATGAAAGCACCGTTCCCATGTGGGATACTTCAAAGCTTGTTCCTGATTATATCGTTATAAACATCGGAACCAACGATTATAATAAAGATCAGGCTGAAGCAAAGGCAAATTATATAAGTTTCCTTGATGATCTTTACGAAGCATATCCCGACGTTAAGATAATTATTATGACTCCCTTTGACAGTTCAGCAACGCACAATAATGATGCTATAGTTCAAACTATCAACGAAGTTGTTGCACTTTATGATGACGTTCTGTTCATTAACTCCTATGAATGGGGCATGAAACCCGGTGCTGACGGATTACATCCTTCCATCGCAACCCATCAGAAGGCTGCAGAAAAACTTTATCCTGAACTCGTTAACGGTTTAGGTCTTGATGAATAATAATTACTGATAAAATAATCCCCTGCATTTTTTGCAGGGGATTATTTGTTATATATTCATTTAATTATTTCTTTGAATCAAGATATTCCTGGTAAATTGCCATTTCGGTAAGTTTCTGTGTATGGATAACACCGTCAGCATCAATGTCGATTCTCTCTATCATTGCCATTGCTTCGTCAATTAAGGCTTCTTCATCTAAAAGTTTTTCAGCCTTAACAACCTCGTCAAGTTTAGGCTTCGTTGCAGGATGGCGGGGAGTAAACACGGTGCAACAGTCTTCAAAGGGAAGAATTGATGTTTCGTAAGTGCCGATATTTTCTGCAATAGCCATAATTTCAAGTTTGTCCATACCGATAACGGGACGGAAAACAGGCAAGTTTACTGCCGAATCGGTGCAGTTAAGGCTCTCCATAGTCTGGCTTGCAACCTGACCGATACTTTCACCCGTAACAAGTGCACCGCAACCGCGAAGGCGAGCAATGCGCTCGGAGATCTTCATCATAAAACGGCGCGTAAGAATAGTCATAAACTGATCGGGGCATTTATCGTAAATTTCTTCCTGAATATGAGTAAAAGGCACAACGAAAACGGAAATTCTCGTAATATATGCGCAAAGTTCCTGGGCAAGTTCGTAAACTTTTTCCTTGGCGCGCTCGGAAGTGTGGGGGAAAGAGTAGAAATGAACACCGTCAAGCTGAACACCGCGTTTTGCGATCATATAACCTGCAACGGGGGAGTCGATACCGCCGGAAAGTAAAAGTGCCGCTCTGCCGTTTGTGCCGATGGGAAGTCCGCCAACTGCAGGAACATCCTCGAAATAAACGTAAGCCTTTTCGCGGATCTCAACTTCAATTACGTGGTCGGGATTATGAAGATCAACGCGCATATCAGGCATATTTTCTAAAATTCCGCCGCCCACAACTGCGCCTATCTCAGGGGATTCCATGGGGAAACGCTTATCGGCACGTCTTGCCTTAACCTTAAAAGTACCTGAAAGAATGTTGGCTTCTTTAAGCATTTCAACGGCATTTTTAATGCAAAGATCAATATCTTTTTCAAACTCTCGCGCAGGAGAAAGGGCGTGAATGCCAAATATCTTTGAAAGCAGGGAAAGGGCTTCATCAAGATCTTTGGGATCAATATTGTAAACGTAAATTCTGCTCTGCGCAATGGAAACGCGCACTTCTTTGAAATTTTTAAGTGCGGCTTTTATGTTGTTTATAAGGGTGCGCTCAAAAAAAGGTCTGTTCTGACCTTTAAGATGAATTTCGCCAACCTTAACTATGATCATATTGCGGTAATCCATAATTTTTCTCCTATTTTCGCTTGAATTTTCTAAGATACTGTACTTTTTCTTTGATTTTTTCAACGGCAAGGGGTACTTCTTCTAACGTGTTAAAGGCACCGAAACTTATTCTTACCGTTGCTTCAGCCAAAGAAAGAGGCATATTTATTGCATCTAACACGTGGCTTACTTTGCTTGAACGGCTTGTGCATGCCGAACCTTTGCCGATTATAACGTCATTTTCAAGGGCGTTTTGTAATGAAGAAGCCTTAACACCTTTAAAAGTTACGCTTAATATGTTGGGCGCAGAGTCTTCCAATACAAAAGACGTATCGGGAATCTCTTTTAATAAACGCTTATACTCATTTTTTATTTTTAAAAGATCAGGTTTTTGTTCTTCCAAAATCTCAACAGCCTTTGCAAAACCGATAATATTGGGAACGTTTACCGTGCCTGAACGCAGATTATCCTGCTGACCTCCGCCGTATATAAAAGGATAGAACGGAACACCTTTTTTAATATATAATGCACCTATGCCTTTAGGGCCGTGCAACTTGTGGGCGCTTAAAGAATATAAGTCAACACCCAACTCTTTCATATCTGTGCATACGTGCATAAAAGCCTGAACACCGTCAGAATGAAAGAGTGTATCGGGATTTTTCTCTTTAACGGCTTTAACCAGGGAAGCAATATCGTTTACTGCACCGATCTCGTTATTTACGTGCATTATGCTGACTAAAGAAGTGTTTTCATTCACAAGATTTTTTAAAGTTTCTTTTTCAACAACGCCTTTTTCGTTTACGGGGCAGAGAATAACTTTAATATTTCTCTTTTTTAAAAATTCCTCGCAGTTTAAAATGGCGTGATGCTCGTAAATTGAAACAATAACTTCCGAATTGTCTTTTGCTAAATTCAGCGCGGTGTTATCACTTTCCGTTCCGCCGGAAGTAAAGATAATTTCCTTATCGGTTGCATTTAATGCTTTTAAAATAATTTTCTTTGCAGAAAGCATCTTTTTTTCGGTTTCCAAAGCCTTATAGTAGGGCGATGAAATGTTGAAAAAATCTTCCTTTGAAGAATTGTATACCGCATCAAGCACTTCGCAAAAGGGGCGCGTGGTTGCGGAATTATCAAGATATATCATTTATTAAGTTCCTTTTTGATCATTTTAAGAAGTTCATCATTGGGCTCAAACACAACGGCGCATCTTTCGCCCTGCTCATAGATCAGCACGTACTTTTCGCTGTCCTTATTAAGGGAACAGTTATATTTTTTTCC
The DNA here is from genome assembly GCA_045541035.1 of Clostridia bacterium. Classification (GTDB taxonomy): domain Bacteria; phylum Bacillota; class Clostridia; order Christensenellales; family QALW01; genus UMGS1322. Next base: position 4,343 of record JAZQII010000031.1, read on the forward strand.
ATCAAGACTTTTGAAGTTTTCCTGATTAAAAGCATCGATACGTTTAAAAGATGATGCGGGAATATTGATAACTTCTTTTCTTGTGTTAAGATTTTTGATTTTTGCAATAATAAAGCGGTCATCTTCAACAATATAATCGTATTCAAGAAGCATATCGTCTTTCTTTAAAAAGCAGACTACCGTAAGAATAACCGAAACAACAAGGGGAATAACGTCAAAAAACGTAGCCTTAAGCGAGGGCGAAGCAATGATCATAAACAATGAAACAAGCCAATATATTGCAACAAGGCTTAATGCCGCCGCGCAGGCAAAGAGAAAATTATACTTAAATCTGTCTTTTTTCTGCTGTTCTTCATCTTTTCTTCTGATGGTCTGTTCAATTCTGTCCATAAAAAAACACCTCGAAGAAGATTTTAACATAAATTCGTCAAAATATCAAGGTGTTTATTGTTTTATTTCTTTTTTCTGTCAAGACGGATCATACCGATTATAATTGAAAGCGAAGCGAAAATTTCTGTGATGATACCGCCTTGTGAATGACCGATTATATTATAAGTAAGCCACAAAGGTGATGCGCACAACGTGTAGCGGCGGCACATTTTTGCTTCTTGGCGCATTCCGATAGTTGTTATAACGTTTCCTGCAACGGGAAGAAGTTCAATAAAATAAGTTGACGGCGTGGGGTTTTCCTTAAGGAAAAGCACCGATATAAAGTAGGAGACCACCGTAAGAAATATAAACACGCCTATCCATATGGGGTGCCCTGCCCACTTTTTATCTTTTTGGGAAAATACTATTGCACGGATGGCGCAAACGGCATTTAAAAGCGCGCCTGCATATAAGCCGAGCATATAGAAATGCACCGTAAAAAGCATAGTTGAAAAAAACTGAAAAATTACTATAGTTTTCTGGGTTTTAAACTGAAAAGTAATTAAAACTATCGCAGTTGCAATATACCCGATTATTTGCGCGATTATCTCGATCATAAGTAACTCCCTGAAAAATTTTTTTAAGACGGGAAAATTATAGTAAATTTCATGAAAAATGTCAATTAAAAAACGATCGTTTTAACAAATAACTAACCTGATATTATAAGAAAAATAACCGATATTGTTATAAAATTGTCTTGAATCGGCAGGGCGTATATGTTATAATTTTTTTTGAAAATCGGTTAATCAGCGAGGATAAAATGTATTTTAATAAGTTTGTATCAAATACTCTTGCAGGAAGCAGTAATCAGCATTTTTTCATTAGCGACGGCAAAACTCAGAAGGGCCGTGTTTTTTATAAAGTCTTTGAAAAAGGGCAGTACAATTATTCTTTTCTTTTCACAAACACAATAGATTCTACCTATGGCGACGGTTCAGTTAGTTTTAAAAACCTTGTGTGCGAAAGGTTTTTAATCGAACAACTGCGCGTGGCTTCTTGTGATAGGATAGATAACGATATTCCTGAAAACGAATTTAAAACCGTAACCTTTTCAGGAGAAAAAACAAAAGTTGTAAATGAGGCTGAAATTTTTTCAACCGATCCTATTTTGATCTCGCCAAAAGAATATATTTGCCTTGAAATTACCTTTAAGGGCAACATGATTCCTTATCACGAAGAAATAATTATTTCTACCTTTTCAGAAGATGACGGCAAATGGGTTTTAAACAGAAAAATGCCCGTTCCTGCAATGGTAGGATGTGATAGGAAAGCAGAAAAGAGAATAGGCTTTTTGGGCGATTCTATCACTCAGGGTTGCGGCACGCCTTTTGATTCTTATTCTCATTGGAATGCAGTTCTTGCAGAAAAGTTAGGAAATAAATATGCCTATTGGAATCTTGGTATCGGCTACGGTCGCGCAAGTGATGCTTCAACTGACGGTGCATGGCTGAATAAAGCCAAAAATAATGACATTGTGTTTGTGTGCTTTGGCGTAAATGATATTCTTCACGGAGGCAATGGCGCAGAGCAAATATGTGCGGATATAAATACTATTGTTGAAAAACTTAAAGAAGCGGGAATTACCGTTATTCTTCAAACCGTTCCGCCCTTTGACTATAAAAATGAAGATATAGAAAAATGGCAAAGAATAAACCGATATATAAAAACCGAACTTATAAAAAAGGTTGATTTCGTTTTTGATAATAATCCCGTTTTAAGAAAAAGCGAAAAGGAACCCCATATGGCTATGTACGGCGGACATCCCAATTCCGAAGGCTGTAAAAAATGGGCAGAAGCATTTTATAACGAACTTATAAAAAACGAGGTGTTTTAAAATGATCAGATCATATCAGATTTCGTCTTTAGAAAATATTATGCCTAAAACAGAGCAGAACTTTGTAAACATAAATGAAATTACAATTCTTAAGGGCGAAAAAACGTCATATCAGATCGCTTATATAGGCGATAGAGTTTGCGATTGCAAAATAGAAGTGGAAAGCGATATTAAAGATAATATCCATATATATAAAGTTGATTGCGTAGGAGTTAAACGCACTGTATTTTTTCCAAAAGCACTTGAAGACGATAATTATTTAAGCGTAGATCCCGGACTTTATCCTGATTTATTAAGTGAAATAAAGGATAACACTGTACCGTTAGCCTATTATTATCAAGGTCTGTGGATCGAAACCGATAAAAATACAGTTCCCGGAAAACATGAAATAAAGATCACAATATCAAACGGTGAAGATTCTGTTTCGCATTTGATGACCCTTGAGGTACTTAAACTTAGTTTGCCTGAACAGAATTTAATATACGGTCTTGCTGTGCATGCTGATTGTATTGCCGATTATTACGGATATCAGGTGTTTTCAAAAGAGCATTGGGCGATTTTGGAAAAATTCATTAAACTCAGCGCAGAATATGGCTCAAATATGCTTGTTCCGCCTATTTTTACACCGCCCGTTGATACATTTGTCGGCGGTGAAAGAACAACGGTTCAACTTGTTAAAATCAAAAAAGACAACGAAGAATATTCTTTTGATTTTTCGCTTTTTGAACGCTATATAGAAATGTGTATAAATGCCGGAATAAAATATTTTTATATGCCGCCATTTTTCACTCAATGGGGAGCTGAATTTACGCCTAAAATCATAGCAACGGAAAATAATGAAGAAAAAAGAATTTTCGGGTGGGACGTAAGATCAACTGATGAAAAATATATAACGTTCCTGAAAAAATTTGTGCCGTGCTTAGTTGAAAAACTTAAAGAGTTAAAAATAGAAAAGAACGTTTTCTTCTCAATTTCCGATGAACCCTTTGATGAAATAACAGTTGAAAGGTACGCTAAACTCAGTTCAGTTTTAAAGCCGATGTTAAAGGACTTTAAAGTTATTGATGCTTTTACTCATCAGGATAGGTTTGAAAAATCAGGGGCGGATATACCTCTTATTCCAACAAGTGATATAGCCAATTTTAAAATAGAAAACTTTGACTTTTTAAGCGTGTATTATTGTTGCGCCCAGGATTATAAGGTATCCAACAGATTTATTGCGATGCCTCTTTACAGAAACAGATGCTTTGGTTATCAACTTTATAAATATGATGTAAAAGCATTTTTCCATTGGGCGTTGAACTTTTATAATGCACCCTTATCGAAAAAAAGAATCGATCCTTTTAATGTTCCCGATGCTGACGGTGGTTATCCCGGCGGTGATTGCTTCTCCGTTTATCCCGGTGAGATAGGACCGTTAAAATCAATGAGAATAGTTACTTTTTTCGAAGCATTGCAGGATTTAAGAGCATTAAATTTGCTGGAATCCTATATTGGCAGAGATAAAGTAATTGAAATTCTTGAAAAAATAACGGGCGAAATAACCTTTGAAAACTGCGCATGTAATGCAGAAACCATATTAAAGGTGAGAAACAGTATTATGAATGAACTCAGAAAATTTATTTAAGGCGGTATAAATATGAGCAACTTTACTTATGAATATGAAAAAAGCACAAAAACTCTTGAAACCTTTGAGTGGGATAACACCTGGTGGGATCACGCTAACGTTGAGGGCGTTCCGAGAGTGCTTTATATCGGTGATTCTATTTCCTGCCACGTAAGAATTGCCGCAACAAAGGAAGCCGATAACAAGATATTCTTTGATGGCTTCGGCACGTCAAAGGCACTTGATAATCCTTTCTTTTTTGAGTCGGTGCGTCTGTTTGCTTCACAACAAGGCAAAAGAAAGGCAATACTTTTAAATAACGGCCTTCACGGCTGGCATTTAGACGATGTAACTTCTTACGGCGAATATTATGAAAAGATGATAACTTCACTTTTAAATGAGTTTAAAAACACTCCTTTGATCTTGCTTTTAACCACTCCCGTTGAAGATAATGAGCGCGATGAAAGAGTTAAAAAGAGAAATGAAACCGTATTAAAACTTGCAGAAAAATACGGTCTTCAAGTTCTTGATTTTTATTCGATCATTAAAGAAAAGGGAAATGAAATTTTCTCTGACGGCGTTCACTTAAAACCCCAAGGCTACGAACTTTTAGCCAAGGAAATCGTAAACAAGATCCGTCAGTTATAAAAACGATGAAATTGTAAAAAATGTGTTTGACATATTTACAAAATTATGGTACTATTAACAAGCCGCACATGGTCGTGTTTGTTAAATCTCTTTTTAAGAGTACCGATATTTGGCGAGATTTGTAGAGGAGGTGCTACATGATGTTTGCAGTTATTAAAACAGGCGGTAAGCAGTACCGTGTTCAGGAAGGCGACGTTATTTTCGTAGAAAAGATGAATGCAGAAGTTGACGCTACAGTTAATTTTGATGTTCTTCTTTGTGGCGAAGGTGATGACGTTACTGTTGGTACACCCGTTGTTGAAGGTGCAAAGGTAGAAGGTAAGGTTCTTAGTCAGGGCAAGGGCGATAAGATCGTTGTGTTCAAGTTCAAGGCTAAAAAGGGCTACAGAAGAACTACCGGTCACCGTCAGCCTTTCACAAAGGTTGAAATCACTAAGATTTCAAAGTAATTATGACAAAGGTCATATTTTACAAAAACAAAAAAGGCGATTTTTTCGGGTTTGAGGCAAAGGGTCATGCAGGTGGCGGTGATATAGGTTTCGATATCTACTGTGCAGCCATTTCAGCCATTACTCAAACAGCGTGCATCGGTTTAGAAGACGTTTGTAAATGTAAACTTGATCTGAAGATGCGCGATGGCTACCTTAAAGCAACAATAAGTTCTAAGGAAGCAGAACAGGAAAATTGCCAAACAGTATTTAAAACTCTTAATCTGGGTCTTCAATCATTTAAAGAAGAAAACCCAAAATACATTCAAATATTTGAGGAGGTGCAGTAATAATGCTCCGCATGAACATACAGTTATTCGCTCATAAAAAGGGTGTAGGTTCAACCAAAAACGGCCGTGACAGCGAATCCAAGCGTCTTGGCGTTAAGCGCGCAGACGGTCAGATGGTAATCGCAGGCAACATCCTTGTTCGTCAGAGAGGTACCAAGATCCATCCCGGTCTTAACGTAGGTATCGGTAGCGACGATACTCTTTATGCAAAGGCTGACGGCATCGTTCGCTTTGAACATAAGGGTAAGGATAAGAAGCAGGTTTCAATTTACCCTGTAGCATAATATCCGAAGCTCAATAAGCAATGCAAACATAAACCCTCGCAAGATATTTGCGAGGGTTTATTTACTTTGTTGTGGCAACCATAAAAGCTCAGTCATTTACCATGATGTAAACTCCTTCGCTTTTAGAACGCCACGCCTCGTCTTGCAATGCTTCTTGAGCTTCGGTGACGATATAAAATACTTTGTACTTTAAAACAAAAAGTCACACAAACATACCCCTTGCGAAAGCAAGGGGTATTTCCTTTGTTGTGGGGCGGATGATCTTTCGGTTACTTACGTCTGTGTAAGCGCCCTCAATTTTACCGCCCCACGCCTTGGCTTGTATGGCTTTTAGTGCTTTTGAACTTCCGAAGCTCAATAAGCAATTAAAACTAAACCCTCGCAAATAACTTGCGAGGGTTTACTATTTTTTTATATAACAATAATTCCTAAAATATCGCAGAGACCTTTGATAAGATCGTAATTGTCGCCGTAAGAAATAATGTAATGCTGGCACATAACCTTTTGGGCAAAATCGGGAACGTTATCAAGCAATATTTCAAGGCCGGGAAGCTGAGGTGCAGGCTGAGTCCAACCGGCTTCTTCCCATTTTCTTGGAGTGATGCCGTCACCAACCACCATATGCATATAGTAGATGCCGTCGTCATAGGTAAGACGGCACATTGTAACCTTGCCCGTTTTAACTTTGCTGACGTTTAAGATTCCTTCTGAAAGTTCACCGAAAGCGGCAGGCATAACGGTGATTTCACCGTCTGTCGCATCAAAGGGTATATAATCGGGAACACCTGCAAGAACACGGTCGGTAAAGAACTCATAAAACTCAAGATAATATGCGCACTGACCGGTAAGATATTTTACCATAAGTTGAGTAATATTGCCTAAAGAATCGTTTTCGGGAATGGTGCAAAGTCCTTCTTCGTTGGCAAGAAGCATAAAAATGGGCGCAGGGGGGAAGCCTAAAAGCTTCTTCATTCCGTCAACGTCCTTAAGGGAAATTGAATCATATCCGCGCTCATCGCAGATAGATTTGATTGCAAGATAATATCCTGCGGCTTTTTTCATACTTTCGGGGTTAGCGGGTTTTAAGAATTTCCACTTGCTCATTTTGTTATCAATAACTGCCTGCTTTTCTTCATCGGTAATTTTTTGATAACGCTGTTCGATTTCAAGCATTTCGAAGGTCTCGATTTCAGGGCCGATCTGACGTTTAAGTGAGCCGCCGTCATAAAGGGTGCCGTAAAGATTCATATCGCGGTAGCCTGCCATACCGCCTCGTGCATGGCGGAGTTTCTGTGCGGCGTATGATGCAACTGCGAAATCGTAAACCTTCTTTGAGTTGGTGGGCAAGCCGATAATATCGTAAATATACTTGAAATTATAGCCTAAATCATAAAAAGTTTTTCTTAATGCGGTAGTGCCTGCCTGATCGGCAGTGGTAACAAGGCGATCGCCCTCTATCCAACCGCAAAGACCCCACAATACCATTGGCTTATGGCGGAAATGCTCGGTAACTTTAACAACTGCGTGGGTGGGTATCCAACCTGCAACACAGCAGATGAGCACGTCAAAATCTTTGTTTTTAAGAGTTTCTACCGCCTTTTTAATATCTTTTTCCTCATAATCATCGGTAACGGGATATACGCTTAAAAGATCAAGACCTTCCTTTTTAAGTGCTTCTTCAGCGCCCTTACACTTGTTTATAATAATATCAATGGGAGTATTAACCTCGCCAAAGCCTACAAAGGCTGCTTTAATCATTTTTATTTATCCTTTCTGACGTTTAAAATATTATCAATTTCAGTAAATCTTTCATAAACTTCGGTATAGTCTGTGCCGTCAGGTAAATATTCTTTATCAAGAAGAATCATTTCCGCCGCTTTTTCAACGGATTCAAAAACTCCTGCACCAACGCCTGCGAGTATTGCGGAGCCTAAAGTTGCCGTTTCCTTATTCTTTAAAGTAATAAGCTTTTTCTTTGTGAGATTTGCTTTCATATTGCACCATAAGGGACTCTTTGCACCGCCGCCCATAATGCGGATCTCATCAACGTGCACGTTTAAGTAATCAAGATTGCTTTTGAGCATACAAGCTATTGATTCCATAATGCTTCTTACGAAATGATTTGGCGTGTGCTCCTGAGTGATGCCCGTAAAACTTCCCCTTGCATCGGGATTATATTTTGGCATTGTTGAACCGCACAGATAGGGGAGAAATGTAACACCGTCAGAGCCAACGGCAATATCCTTTGCCATTAGGTCAAGTTCTTTAAAATCTTTATTTTCCAAAAACTTATCCCTGAACCACTTTAAAGCCATGCCTGCGGTGGGACTCCAAGAAAGGAGACAGTATGAACCGTCATAACAGTAATGGCATGGAACGATACTATCTTCTTTATACGGGGGAACGGTTTTTGAGGGAACGTATATAACCATAGTGGTTCCCGTCATTTCGCTGATAATGCCTTCTTTAACAACGCCTGCACCGATTGCGCCTGCTATCTGATCAATGGCAGAGGTTATTACCTTTATGTTTTCGTAATCGCCTACATACTTTGCACTATCGTAAAGTTCAGGCAACTGTTCCTTTTTAACACCGATAAAATCAAGCATTTCATCCCACCAGATGCTTTTATTTATATCAAAATATATGGTGGAAGACTGAAGAGTTTTTTCCGTTACGAACTTGCCCGTCAACTTATATAAAAGATAATCTTCCAAAAGGAATATCTTTTTTGTGTTTTTAAAAATTTCAGGCTCGTTGTTTTTTACCCACAGAAGTTTTGATGCGGGCCATGTAGCCGTAACTTCAGGCTGACCGGTAATTTCATAAACTCTTTTGTTGCCAAAATACTTTTGAATTTCTTCCGCTTCCTTTGTTGCACGGTTATCAAGCCACACAATGGCATCTCTTAAGGGTGTGCCATTTTCATCGGCAAGAATAAGGGTTTCACATTGGGTGTCTATTGAAAGACAGTCAATTGAGTAGTGCTTTTTAACTTCGTTTATAACGTTTAAAAGCAAAGCCCAATATTTTTCTGCTTCAAACTCAACAATATCGCCCTTGGTGTTAAGTACGTATTCTTCGCTTGTTGAATATAAAAGATTAAGTTTTTCATCATATAGTGCAGACTTAACAGAGGTCGTGCCAAAATCAATACCTAAACAGTTCATTTTTTACCTCTAAAACATTTCGTTAATTTCGCTAATAGATTTTCTTACTAAAATATTTCCGCCTTCATGGCCCGTCCAACCGCTTGTAATATATGCACTGTAATGACCTGCCTTTTCCGCCTTTTCGGTGGGAAGATAACTGTAAGCACCGCATGTTAATTGCAGAATAAATGTCTGCTTTGCCTTTGAACGTGCCTTTATCTGGTTGCCGTAATCAAGGAAAAGTTCAAAGGGATTTGTTGCAAAGGCAACGTCGCCGAATTTTAAGATATGCACTTCAATAGGAACGATCTCCTGATTCTGCTGTCTTCTGTAACGGGCGATAGTGCCTGCGTGAACGTACATTGCGGCATAATCTTCAAAATTGAAGCCTTCTTTATCCTTGTTTTTATCCATGTAATATTGAATCTCTCTGACGGCGGTGTTATATTCTGCCATTGTGGCGCGCCTTAAAGGAAGATCAAGGGTAAATATCTTATGCTTAAGATCAAGTTCGTTTTTATATTCTGTTATTTCTTCAAGAACAGATAAAATCTCGTTTGCAATTCGCTTGCCAGCAAGACGCGCACCTTCAATATCGAACATTGAGGGATCCTGAACGCGCTCAATGTAATTTGGTCGGTTTATGTGGGGATCCTTTTTACAAACGTCAGATTGAACCCAACGCACAAGATCACGCGGGCATTGGTCGCCTGCCGCACCGCAAAGCCCTAAAAGATAAACGTGATCGCCTAATTTCTTGCGAAGATATTCTTTTGCTTTGCCCCAATAGTCAGATGAAATGAAGTTTTGATGTTCAAGTATCTGTGAAGGGCATGCAATGTTTGCAACCACACCGGTAATATTCTTGTTTTCATCAAAAGTGTAAATAAGTTCAATGCCCGAATCGTTTCCGCCTTCCAATGAAACAAAGTTTGCAGTATTTGTGTCGCCCCACATCTGTGCTGAACCGTCATCATAAGTAACACGTCTGCACATACCAACGGGTGCTCTGCCGAAAGCGTTAACGTAAAGGGCATTTTTGCGGTTCTGCCACGCTTCGTGTGCTGAATGAGCGATCTGTGTTGCAACAAGTTCAGCGGCATCAATAGGAGTAATAACGTCATCCTGAGTGGCATCAACTAAAGGCTTATATTCCTTGCCTTTGGGCATAAACTCCATTAAAATATCCTTTGCCTCTGTTGACTGTGGATCGGTTTTATGGGAAGTGTGAGTGTGTGTTGCGCTGACGATGATCTTCTTAGGATCAAACTCATTATTTAAAGAACTGAAAATATCTCTTGCTCTGTCTATAAGCTTGTTTGCAACTTTTACAATATCCACCGAAACGAAAATTACCTGATCATCTTCACTTTCAACAGCCATAGCAGTTGCGGTAATATCCGATTCAACGTACTCTGAAAGACGCTCGTAAAGCTGACCAGCCAGTGAAATTCTTTTATTTTCGGGCACGATACTTTTTTCTGCCCAGCCTATAAGTAATTTGCTCATAATTATTGCCTCCGATGCTTTTTTTATATTATATAATGTATAAAAGTAAAAAGTCAATATTATGGGCTTCGGAAATTTACCGAAATTTCAGTTGAAAATTTTTAAGCGTTGTAGTATAATTTTCTTATGTTTAAGAGAATTATAAATGATTTTGATTTAAAAAACACCTTTTTAAACGGTCAATGTTTCAGATTTGATCCATATAAAAACGGATTTCTGGGCATTGCCAAAAACAAGGTCATATATTTGGAGAAAAATGGCGACGAGTTTTTAATTGACGGTGTTACCGAACAAGAATTTGATGAGATTTTCGTTGATTATTTTGATTTAAAAAGGGATTATAAAAAAATTTCCCGATCCTTTGATGCGGAAGAAAATCTTAAAAAAGCCATAGAATACGGCAACGGAATGAAAATTCTTAAGCAGGATTTTTGGGAAACGCTTATATCCTTTATTATTTCGCAGAACAATAATATTACGAGAATAAAGAATATTATTGCCCGTCTTTCAATGAGTTACGGAACGCCCATTGAATATGATAATACTATTTTTTATCTCTTTCCCACTTTAGAACAGTTAAAAGACGTTACAAAAGAAGATTATATGAAGTTAGGTTGCGGATACCGCGCAAGTTATCTTGAAGAAACGGTTCGCGCGTATCTTAATGAAAAGCCTGTTTTTGACGGTCTTTCTTACTTGGAAGCCAGAGAAAAACTGCTTTTATATAAGGGTGTTGGCCCTAAAGTTGCCGATTGCATTCTTTTGTTCGGTCTTAATTATCTTAACGCTTTTCCCGTTGATACGTGGATAAAAAAGGTTATGGAAAGGCTCTATCTAAAAAGAAGCGCCACTAAAAGCGAAATAGAAGATTTTGCAAAAACGGCATTTAAGGAATATGCAGGCATTGCCCAACAGTATCTTTTTTACTATGCCCGCGAAAACAAAATAAAAGGAATTGATTAAAATGGCAAATAATTTTTGTTCCCGTTGCGGTTCGCCCGTTGAGGAAAATTCAAGATTCTGCACAAAATGCGGAAACAGACTTGTTGAAATCCGCCCCCAAATGAAAATCGAAACTGCGCCTATAGGGTGGGTGATAGGTCTGTTTTTCGGTGCTTTTATAATACTGACTCTTATTTCAATGATAATTTAAAATGCAACGGATTTTATCCGTTGCATTCAGAGCACTGACAAACCCTTACAATAAAAACCACTAGTTGAACTAGTGGTTTTTATTTTATATGAACTTTTATTTATCAATATGAACGTCAAGTTGATTATAGGGAATTGAGATACCTTCCTTATCAAAGGCAAGTTTAACGTTTTCAAGCATATAGAAATAAGCGTTCCAATAATTTTCCGAATTAAGCCAGAAACGGCAATAAATTTTTATGGCGTGGTCTCCGTGCTCGCCGATTGCAAATGTAGGCGCAGGCTCGTCAAGCATGAACCCTGAACTTTCGGCAATACGCTGAATAACGGTCTTTGCCTTTATCACGTCATTCTGATAATTTATGGAGAAAACAAGATCAAGTCTTCTCGTTTTTTCCGTTGAATAGTTTGTTATCTTGGCAGTTGAAATTTCACCGTTAGGCACGAAAACAGTTTTGTTATCAGGTGTCTTTAGTGTGGTGTAGAACAGCGTTATATTGTCAACTGTGCCCGAAACGGAATTGGTTTCAATAAAATCGCCTTTCACAAAAGGGTGAGAGAATAACACTAAAAATCCGCCTGCCACGTTAGATAAACTATCCTTTAATGCAAGGCTTATTGCCACACCTGCCGCACCGAAAATGGTAATAAGTGAAGTAGTTTTGATGCCGAGCGTTTCAGCGGCAATAAGAATTACCACGAATTTAAGAACGATATCAAGAATCTGAATAATAAGTTTGTGGGCGGTGGAATCAATATGGCTTTTTCCAAGCGCCTTTTTAATTATCTTCTTTATAAGTTTCACTAAAACGAGACCTACAATAAGCACTATAACGGAAAGTAGTAATTTTGGTCCGTTGTTTTGCAAAAAAGTCATAAGTTGTTCTATCCATTCATTCATAATAAAACCTCCTTGAAAAAATGTTTAACATTATTTTATCATTATTAACAAAAAAAGCAAGTTTTTATTTGTCAAAAAATGAGAGTAGTGATAAAATACTTTTGTTTTGAAAAGGAGAAGATAAGATGTTTGAAACTTTTAAGGCAACTCTTTCACCGATGATGGTAATGTTTTTGTGCATAGTTATCGGTGTGATTCTTAACAAACTGAAAATTACGCCTGAAAATACCGCAACAGTATTAAGTAAACTTGAAAATAACGTGCTTGTTCCCGCAGGAATTATAAACGTTTTTGCGGCAAACTGTACGGTAAAATCTTTAAGCGAAAACTATATGGTGCTTGTTTACAGTATTATTCCTCTTGCGCTGGCAGTAGGAATTGCAATATTTTTATCCCGTTTCTTTTCTCACAACAGTTATCGCAGAAGCATTTATAAATATGCCCTTACCTTCGGTAATTTCGGGTTTATGGGGCTTGCCATCGTGCCTGCAATTTTAGGCGAGGAAATGAGTTTTAAGTATCTTTTATATATACTTCCCTTATACGCTCTTGTTTACACTTGGGGTAATGCAATTCTTATTCCCCACGGCAACGAAAAACAGAGTATTTTAAAAAGCATAATGAATCCTATTTGTCTTTCCTTTATCATCGGCGCATTGATCGGTTTAACGGGAATATGGGATTACACGCCTGATTTTATTAAAACCACCGCATCAAATCTCGGTGCTTGTATGGGCCCCATTTCAATGGTGCTTACGGGATTCGTTATAGGCGATTTCAATATTATAAAACTTCTTAATAAAAAGAGAGTTTACGTTGCAACTGCATTGAGACTCCTTGTTTTGCCTGCATTGTTCGTAACGCTTGTGTGGCTTCTTAAAGCCGATAAAGAAACTATAATTCTTTGCTTGTTTGCTTTCGGAACACCTTTAGGATTAAATACCGTTGTTTATCCTGCCGCTTACGGCGGCGATACCAAAACGGGCGCATCAATGGCAATGATCTCACACACTCTTTGCGTTATAACGATTCCTTTAATGTATGCACTTGTTAATATGATATTTTAAAAGAAGAACGCCTCATTTCGAGGCGTTCTTTTTTATTTTATACTGAATAAATATTCCTAACAATGGGAAAAGCATTCCTGATAATAAACCTAACTTCATGCCCAACTGTTCAGGGGCAAGGGAAAGATTTTCGGAAAGTGATAAAAAGATTTCGTTGGAAATTACCGTATCTGTAATAACACCCACAAGTTGAGGCGCAACGGAAGCACCTAAATCTCCACCTGAAGCCATTAAAGCGTAGATAAAAACTCCGCCTTGGGGAAACCGTTTTTCTGATACCACAAGATTTCCCGGCCAAAGCATTGAAGTGCAAAAACCGGTGAAAGCGCAGGCAAAAAGTCCGATTATGGGCAACGGAACTATTGCGGCGACAAGATAACAAAGGGTAGCGCCTATTGAACCGAGAAAAAGTATTTTCTCAACGTTCTTGCCGAACCGCCCGTAAAGAGTTCTGCCCAAACCTAAAAACAATGCAAATAATGCAACACCGAAAATGTCGCCCCAGATTTTAGGAATTTTAAGGGCCTGCTCAAGATAACTTGACGCCCATTGGGACATATTGCATTCTGCCGCACCGCCTAAAAATATGGCGATAACCGAAAGCCAAACACTTTTGTTTTTTAAAAAATGAAGCGCATCGGAAGTCTTTTTGGGCGTTTCCATTTTGGGAATATAAGATGCAAGAAAAAGAATTGCACTTAAAAGGGGAATTACGGTAGAAATAAGCACAAGGATCTGCCATTTTTCACCGCCGAAAAGGAAAATAAATAAGGTTGCAAGAATGATTACCGCAACGGTGCCCCAGGCATAGCAGGAGTGAAGTTTGCTCATTTCTCTGTCAGGATCCTTTGCAGGAATGGTGGCAAATACGGGACTTACCAATACTTCGCCTAAACCTGATGAAACTGAAAAGACTATCGTTCCAAGAAGAAGTCCTATATACACGTTCTCAAAAATAACGGGGGCAAGGGCAAACAGGATCAATCCGAGGGTGCAGATAAAAGGTATAGTTTTGACAGTTTTTGCAATATTGAACTTATGTGAGAAGAAAGAAAATATAAGGTCAATGGATAACTGTGTTATAAAGTTTACAACAATAAGAGTTCCTAAAAGGGAAAAGGAAATATCATAAAGTGAATGAAAAGTCAAAAAAAGTAATGGCGGTAAGTTCGCCGTAACTGACATTGTTGCCCCTGAAGCGTAGCAGGCATATTTAAGCAATTTGTGTTTGTTCATTTTTTAAACCTCGGAATTTTTAAGTAACTGTTTTAGTGCTTTTACGGAAAAAAGAGTTTCTTCAAAAGCAAAATCTTCGCCGTAGTGAACAGGCGCTACTTCAAGATTGTAAACGCCCGTATAATTTATTTCATCAAGTGTTTTTAAAACGTTTTGCCAATTTATATCTCCCGTACCGGGAATCTTGTGCTGGTCTTTTAAGCCGTTGTTATCGTGAAGATGTAAGGCTTTAACGTGCTTATCAAGGTTTTTTATAATATCTTCAACTGACGGACAACCAAATGCACAAGTAAGGTTTGTGTGGCCCGTATCAACGCAAACACAAAAACTATCGCCGTACTTTTCATAAAGGGGCATAAAACCTTCAATGAAATTTTTATCGTTGCCGAAAAAGTCGATACAACCGTAACGGGAAGATGAACCAAAGGTTTCCGTTGCAAGAATTATCCCGTTTTCTTTAGCAAAGGGCAGAGTTTTATCAAACAACTCATAATTCATTCTGAACATTTCTTCCCTTGGAGTTTCAGGGGGGAGATGATAGTTGCCTGCAGTGTGCAGAACGCAGATTTTTGCGCCCAACGCCTTTGTTGCCAGAATATCCTTAAAAACGTTTTTAATTAAAAGTTCGTCGTCTTCTTTTATATTTTTATATCCCGTTCCGTTGCCGTGGGTGGTGAAGATCTCCATGCCGATTTTTTGGGCATAGAATTTAATATCTTCAAAGTGTTTCGTTAGTTCTTCATTGCTTTTTGCATAAATGGAGTTTTCGTTATTTATATCGTATAACTCACTCCATAAGTTAAAATCAACACCGTCAGCACCTGCTTCTTTTGCCTTTAATATAGCGCCTTTTTCACCGAAAAGATTTTGAAGCGTGCCCGTTGAAACTGATATTTTTTTCATATTATATTCTCCCGAAAAGTTTGTTCCAACTTAAAAATTTATTTTTATCAACAGAATCTATCTGCTCTTTTTTCAGGCGGTACGCCCAATTGTTTTCGGCGCATCCGGGCTTATTAAGACGGGTATCGCTTCCGTAAAGAAGCACGTCCTGAACGGGGAAGATAACAAGACCTGCATGGCTTCTTAACATGGTTTTTAAAATAGCATCGTAACTGCTATCCCAATTTTCACCTGAAAAAGAACAGTAATCAAGCAGTCTTTTTCTTGTTTCTTCCGAAAGTTCCCAAACGTAGCCTAAAAGAGTGTTATTATCGTGTGTTCCCGTATAGGCAACAAGATTGTTTTTGTAGTTGTGGGGAAGATGGGGTGAATTTTCATCACCTAAAAATGCAAACTGCAAAACACCCATTCCCGGGAAAGTGCTTTTTTCAACTAAAGCGTGAACTTCGGGGGTGATATCGCCTAAATCTTCTGCAATAATAAGTTTATCCTTGCATATAGGTTTTATTGCGTTTATTAAGGACATACCGGGCCCTTTTGCCCATTTGCCGTTCCTTGCAGTCTTTTCCTTTGCGGGAATTTTAAAGAAACTTTCAAGTCCTCTGAAATGGTCAATGCGCACACCGTCAAAAAGTTCTGTCATAAACTCCATGCGCTGGCGCCACCACAGATAATTATCCTTTTTCATTTCTTTCCAATTATATAAAGGGTTGCCCCAAAGTTGCCCGTCTTCAGAAAAATAATCAGGGGGAACGCCTGCAACAAAGCGCGGTTTGCCATCTTTATCAAGAAGGAACTGACTTGGCGCACTCCACACGTCAGAACTGTCAAGAGCCACGTAAATGGGAATATCACCGATAATTTTAATACCGTTTAAGTTTGCATACTTCTTTATATCAAGCCATTGCTTAAAGAAAATATACTGTGTAAACTGCCAGGCTTTATATTCGCTTTCGTCAAAATCTTCATTTTCCCAATTATGCCATGAAGCATCATTATTGGATTTTTTCAGCGCCATAAATTTACAAAAAGAATCTGTGTGAGGATGATTTTTTATAAATTCATCAACTTTATCCCATTCTTTAAAGCGTATTGACGCTTTTCTCAAAAGGGGAAAACGCTGGTTTTTCAGGCGGTCAAACTCGCAAAGATAGGGTGAACCTTGTTTTGAAGAAGAAAGTTCTTCTTCTGTGATAAGACCGTCAGCATATAAAAGTTCAAGATCAATAAAATATGGATTTAAAGAAAATGCGCTGAAAGATTTGTAGGGTGAATTATATTCGTCTGTCAGGCAGAAAGGCAACACCTGCCAATAGGAAAAGCCTGCTTCTTTCATTATATCTATCCACTCTTTTGCGCACGAACCCATTGAGCCGATTGAATAATCTCCCCAAAGTGAGGATACGTGCATTAAAATTCCGCTTGAACGCTTCAAAAAAATCACTCTTTTCAATATAATATATGTATTATACCAAAAACCAAAATATAAAGCAATAAAGATATTGATTAAATTCATTTAAAATGATATAATTTCTTCGAGGTGAGTTTTATGGCAAAAATACTTAACTATGGATCATTAAATCTTGACTACGTTTATAATGTTCCCCACTTTGTTACGGCAGGGGAAACGTTATCTTCATATAATATGGAAGTCATCTGCGGCGGAAAAGGCTTAAATCAATCTGTGGCTCTTGCCCGCGCAGGCGCAGAGGTCTTTCACGCAGGGAAAATAGGTTGTAACGGTAATATTTTAAAGGAAATGCTTGAAAAAAATAACGTAGATACTACCTATCTTTTAACCGATGAAAAGGAAAACGGTCATGCCATAATTCAGGTGGATAAAACGGGGCAGAACTGTATTTTATTGTTTTCGGGAAGCAACGGAAAAATAGAGAAAAATGAAATTGATGAAACCTTAAAAAACTTTAATAAAGGCGATTATATAGTTTTGCAAAATGAGATCTCGAATGTTCCCTATATCATTGAAAAAGCCCATGAAAAGGGACTTTTTGTGGTGCTCAATCCATCACCGATAACAGATGATATTTTGTCTTATCCTCTTGATAAAGTTTCACTTTTGATTTTAAATGAAGTTGAGGGTAAAGCACTTACAAATGAAGAAGATCCACAAAAAATAATAGATGCGCTTCTGAATAAATATAAGGGCATAAAGGTACTTCTTTCCTTGGGCACAAAAGGCTCTGTATATGCAGACGGTTCCAAAAGAATAAAGGTAGGAATTTTTAAAGCGAAAGCCGTTGATACTACTGCCGCAGGCGATACGATGCTTGGCTTTTTTACTGCCCTTATTTCAAGGGGAACAGACGAAAAAGAAGCGCTTATCCTTGCAACGAAAGCGTCTGCCGTTGCCGTATCAAGAAAGGGCGCATCACCGTCAATTCCAACACTTGAAGAAGCAAAAAACTGTCAATTTGAATATGTAGAATAAAGGTATTGTTTTATAACGCGATAAAGCACTCTGCAAAAATGCAGGGTGTTTTTTTGTGCCTTTTTTATCTCTTTTTTTCTTTTTTTATAAAAAATTTCTTTAGTTATTCTCTGCAAATATTACAAAAGTACTACGAAATACAGTTCTCCAACAAAAAAGTGTCTAAAAGTGGTCAAAAAGTTAAAAAAATTCATAAAAAATCAATAAAAAGTGTTGCAAAGTGGGCAGAAAAGTGGTATTATATAAGCGTACTTTATTGTAGGTACGCCAACTATTTTTAAGAGAAAGGGAGGTGTAGATAAATGCTCAAAGGTTTTTTAGGTCAGTACGATATAAATATTGACGATAAGGGTAGGGTAAGAATTCCCGCAAAGTATAAAGCACAACTTGGCGAAGAATTCGTTATCTCCTGCGGCGGCACTACCTGCTTAAGCGTGTACCCCATGGAAAAATGGGAAAAACTTACCGAACAGGTTGACAGTCTTTCTGAATTTGATGAAGAAGCAGCCGAGTTTAAGCGCAGTATCTACACCAACGCAACCTGGGGCGAATTTGATTCGGCAGGCAGGGTGCTTATTCCCATAAGATACAGAGAGTATGCAGGCTTTTCCAAAGAACTTGTAGTAGTAGGTGTAGGCGACCATTTTGAAATCTGGGATGCTGAAAATTGGAACGGCGGTAATTACTCATCACTTGAAAAACGTAAAACACTTCAGAAAGAGATAACCCAAAAACTTTCAGGAGGCAAAAATGGAATTTAAGCATACGTCGGTATTGCTTAATGAAAGTATAGACCTTTTAAACGTTCGCGACGGCGGTATCTACGTTGACGGTACTTTAGGCGGCGGCGGACACAGTGAGGCAATTTTAAAAAAGGCAAATTGCACCCTTATCGGCATTGACCGTGATGACGATGCTTTAAAGGCGGCAGGGGAAAGACTCAAACCCTATGGTGACAGAGTAAAACTTGTAAAGAGCAATTTTGCCGATATAAAAAACGTACTTGATGATTTAGGCATTGAAAAAATTGATGGTTGTATTCTTGATCTTGGCGTAAGTTCATATCAGCTTGATACGGCTGAACGCGGATTTTCCTATCAGCACAGCGCACCGCTTGATATGCGCATGGATCAGAATCAATATATGAGTGCTTTTAACGTGGTAAACGAATACTCCGTTAAAGAACTTACGAGAATTCTTCGCGATTACGGTGAAGAACAGTGGGCACCGAGAATTGCACAGTACATAGTTGCAGAAAGGCAGAAAGGCTCCATAAACACAACGGGCGAACTTGTTGAGATAATCAAAAAAGCAATTCCCACCCGCGCAAGAAGAACCGGTCCCCATCCTGCAAAGAGAACTTTTCAGGCAATAAGAATTGAAGTAAATAACGAACTTGGCATTCTTGAAGGTACTGTCAGGGACGTTTCGGAAAAACTTAATATCGGTGGCAGAATGTGTGTTATAACTTTCCACAGTCTTGAAGATAGGATCATAAAACACACAATGCAGAATCTTCAGAATCCCTGCACGTGCCCGCCGAGAATTCCCGTTTGCATCTGCGGAAAGGTGCCTACGGTGAAAGTTATTACAAAAGCAGTTCTTCCAAGTGATGAAGAACTTGAAATGAACCCAAGAAGCAAAAGCGCAAAGTTAAGGGCAATGGAACGTATATAACATATTTTTGAAAAAAGGTGAATATAATGAGCAGGCAGAGAGCAGATAAAAGAGAATATCGAGTATATTACGGAGTGGACAGTAACGCCGCACTTCAGCCTCAGTACGTTCCTCAGCCTGAAAGAAAGCGTAAACCCGAGCAGAAGCCTTCGGTAAGCAAAGCACGTGAAGCCAAGGCTTTAAGAAAACTTGAAGTTGCACGCTGTATGGCGCTTACCATGCTTGTTATTTCCGTTGCCGCCATGGGTTTCCTTGTTGTAACACGTAATGCTGAAATTTACAGCAACAACCGTCAGATAAGGGAACTTGCCAAAGAAAAGGCAGAATTGCAGATCCTTGTTAATACTGCCGAAAAAGACGGCTCCGTAAGCGGTGAACTTAACTCCTATTTTGATATAGCTGAAAATCAGCTTGCCCTTGATTATCCCACAGAAGATAACATTGTAACCGTTGTTCTTCCTGCCATGAATGTTCAGGAAGAAACACAAGCACAAGAGAGTGTTAATGCCTATGATATGGTTCTTGATTTTTTCAGCTCTCTTGGAAGGGGGATTAAAAGTTGGGCGTAAAAGCTAACAGATACAAAAACAGATTACTTTTAGTGTGCCTTGCTATGATATTGGCTTTTTCTATCATAGTGGGCGCATTGTTTTACTGGCAGATAATTGCTTCAAAACGGCTTCAGCGTAAAGCTTTGGGGCAATGGACTTCCACTTCAACGGTTTCCGCATCAAGGGGAACTATCTACGATGCTTTAGGAGAACCTCTTGCCATAAGCGGCGCATCAAAAACCCTTAACGTGAAACCCAAGACCTTATCTAAATCAGGTTATTCTGCCGAAACTATTACAACTATGCTTGTTCAACTTTTTGAGAACAAGTATTCCTATGAAACTATTTTTAAAAAGGTAAACTACGATCCTGAAACGTCTTTAGGTGAATATACCATTGCAAGGCACCTTAACGAAAATCAGGTTGCCTATATAGAATCTCTTGACGTTAAAGGTCTTTATCTTGTTGATGACGTTAAAAGATACTATCCCAAGGGATCTTCTCTTGTTCAGGTTTTGGGAAGCGTTAACGTTGACGGCGCAGGAAGTGACGGTATCGAACTTAAATACGATAAACAACTTCGCGGTCTTACGGGCAAACTTATTTCGTCAACAAACGTTTCAGGCGGACAGATTCCCGGAAGCGATCAGAGATATATTGATCCCACCAACGGCGTAAACCTTAATCTTACAACTAACTACGTTATTCAGGCATTTGCCGAAAACGCCATGAAAGAATGTATTCAGGCAACGGGTGCAAAAGCGGTACGCTGTATTGTGATGAATCCCAAAACAGGTGCCATTTTGGCAATGGTGAATCTTCCTGATTACGATCCCAATACTGCAACGAGCGAAGAAAAAAGCAAGTATTCAAGAAATTCATGTATCCTTGATACTTATGAACCCGGTTCAACCTTTAAAATCTTTACTATGGCAACGGCGCTTGAAACCGGCGCATTTTCAACTTCATCAACTTTCCATTGTTCAGGATATCATATAGTTGACGGTGAAAAAATAAAGTGTTGGCGCGTTGTTCCCCACGGAAGTCAGACCATGAGCGAAGTTTTGCAGAACTCCTGCAACCCTGCATTTATGCAGATGGGGCTTTCCGTAGGACAGAAGACGCTTTACGAATACTTATATAATTTTGGCTTCAATTCAATAACGGGCGTTGATTTTTCTGCTGATCAGTCAGGCATAATCCTTGCGCCCAAATATGTTAAAAACACAGATCTTGCCCGAATTTCATTTGGTCAATCCATTGCAGTAACGCCTCTTCAACTTTTAACTGCCGCTTGCGCAGTTATAAACGGCGGAACTCTTTATCAGCCTTATTTTGTTGATTCAATGACTGATGATGACGGCAACGTGCTTGTTAAAAACCAACCAGTTGAAGTTCGCAAGGTAATTTCCGAAAACACAAGTGCGCAAATGCGCCGGATGCTTACTAACGTTGTTGACCTTGGCGGCGGCAAAAATGCTCAGGTTGAAGGCTATAAAGTAGGCGGAAAAACGGGTACCGCCCAGAAATACCGCGACGGTGTTATTGTAAATAACGTTCATATCGGCTCATTCTTTGGCTTTGCGCCTGCCGATGATCCTGAGATCGCAATTCTCGTAACCGTTGATGAAGCACAGATGTATAACGATTACGGTTCTGTAACTGCCGCACCTTATGCAGGGCAGGTTCTTCAGAAAGTTTTACAGTATATGCAGATTCCCAAAACAGAAACGGGAGAAAAGGAATACGTTGAAGTGCCCAACGTTATGGGTATGGATATGGAAGTTGCCGCGGCGGCTTTAAAGGAAGCAGGTCTCCTTATTGAAATTGAAAAAAGCGGAACCGTAGTTTCTCAAACCCCCGCAGGCGGAAAAACAGTAGAAAAAAACAGTATCGTAAAAGTTAAGGGCGATACGGAAACGGATACCACAACTTACTACGGTATTGATTAAGGAGTAAATTATGCTCGTTAAAGATATTTTTAAATGGAATGTAGAATTTTTGAATTGTGCAGAAAATCAGGACATTGATTTTCTTACCATAGATTCAAGAAAATGCCAAAAAGGCGCCCTTTATTTTGCCATAAACGGCACTCAGGTTGACGGACATAAGTTCGTTCAGTCGGCTTATGAAAAAGGTGCAGCGGCGGCAGTTGTTGAACATCGCGTTGATTGTGAAATTCCTCAGATAGTAGTTAAAAATACGCGTGAAGCCATGTCTTACGCTTCAAGTGAGTTTTTTGGAAATCCTTCCAAAAAACTTAAAATGATAGGCGTAACAGGCACAAACGGCAAAACAAGCATTTCATATATGGTAAAAGCCATTGCCAAAAAGAATAATATTTCCTGCGGTGTCATCGGCACGGGAGGAATTTGGCTTAATGATGAAAAACTTGATATAAAGATCTTAACGGCAACAACGCCTGATCCCATTGAACTTCAGTATGCTTTAAGCGAAATGGTGAAAAAAGGCGCACAGTGGGTGGTTATGGAAGTTACTGCCCATGCCCTTGATCTATATAAAGTTTCAGGTATGAACTTTGTTTCCGCAGGCTTTACCAATCTTACGCAGGATCATCTTGAATATTTTATTACCATGGAAAATTACGCCCTTGCAAAGGCAAAGTTCTTTGAAAAGGAACTTTCCCAAAACGGTGTAATCAATATTGATGATGAGTTCGGCAGAACTTTAACAAAAAAAGATATACCTTATATAACTTATTCTTATGAACGCGATGCAGATTTAAAGGCTGAAAACGTAAATATTCATGCAACGAACTCAACCTTTGATTTAAAATACGAAAACAATATATATAATGTAAAAGTAAACACAACGGGACTCTTCAATATTTCAAACGTACTTTGCGCAATAGGCTGTGCATTGAAAGCAGGACTTAATATTGAAGAAGCAATTTTGGGTATTGAAAGTTTTTCTTCCGTTCCCGGCAGATTTGAAGCCGTTGATACGGGGGAAAGAGGAGTAAGCGTTATAGTTGATTATGCCCACACTCCTGACGGACTTGAAAATATTCTTACTTCCATAAACACCTTTAAAAAAGGAAAACTTATTTCCGTATTCGGCTGCGGCGGCAACCGCGATGCAGTAAAAAGACCTATTATGGGAGAGATTGCAGGCAGATTAAGTGATTATATGGTTATCACCAGCGATAATCCCCGCTTTGAAGAGCCTGAAGCAATTATTGATGAAATTGAAAAAGGTCTTAATAACCCATGTGAATACGTAAGAATTGCCGATAGATTTCGGGCAATCGAACACGCCCTTTCAGTTGCAGAAAAAGGCGACGTTATCGCAATCTGCGGTAAAGGCGATGAAGATTATCAGGAAATCAAAGGCGTAAAACACCATTTCTCTGACCGCGAAGTCGTTGAGAAGATAGTTAAAGGCTAAAAGGAGAGTAGCAAAATGTTAAATTCAGTATATGCTTTTCTTATTGCATTCGTAATTTGTCTTATTATAGGACCTTTTGTAATAAAACTTATGCAAATTTTAAGATTCGGTCAGCAGGTTCGTGATGACGGTCCTGCAAGCCACCTTAAAAAACAGAACGTTCCCACCATGGGCGGTATCATGATGATGATCGCCATTGGAATCGGTGCACTTATCTTTCAGTTAAAGGGCGGTGCTTTAGTTGCCGTTCTTGCAACGTTAGGTTACGGTCTTATCGGATTTTTAGATGACTTTATAAAAATCTTCAAAAAGCGTTCTTTAGGTTTAAGAGCATATCAGAAAATAATCGGTCAGTTCGGCATTGCTTTGATCGTTGCATGGTACGGCTATAACTACGTTGGAAGCGAAGTTTACGTTCCTTTTGTTGGAGACGTAGATTTCGGTATCTGGTATATTCCTTTTGCAATGTTCGTTATCCTTGCCATCGTAAACGGTGAAAACCTTGCTGACGGTCTTGACGGTTTAGCATCAAAAATGACACTTGTTCAGGGAATTTCTTTGGCGGCAATAATTTTAATCAATTTAACCTTTATAAAAGAAGGCGAACAGCTTGCAATTCTTTCTGCTTTAATGGCAGGTTCATGCCTTGGCTTTTTACGTTTTAACACTTACCCCGCACGAATTTTCATGGGCGATACGGGTGCATTGGGTTTAGGCGGTTGTCTTGCAATAATTGCTTTATACTCAAAAATGGCACTTTTACTTCCCGTTATGTGCGTTATGCTTGTTTTAACTTGCGTTTCAGTTATTCTTCAGGTTGGCTATTTTAAAATTTCTCACGGAAAACGTATTTTTAAAATGGCACCCTTACATCATCATTACGAACTTTTAGGTTATCACGAAACAACCGTAACAAATATGTACACTTTAATAACAATAGTATCATGTGCATTATCGTTTATATTAGCATATGTTAGATTTTAAGGAGTTTCTATGAAAAATAAAACAGTTCTTGTTATAGGTATGGCACGTAGCGGTATTGCCGCGGCACCGGTACTTAAAAGCCTTGGCGCAAAGGTAATTTTAAACGATTCAAAGCCTTTTGATCAGCTTGAGGGACTTGAAGAATTAGATAAAAACGAATATATTTTCCGTCTTGGCGAAAAACCCGATCAGTTAGTTGATGAAGCGGATCTTATCGTCGTTTCACCGTCAGTTCCCCTAAACTTACCCTATGCACAAAAGGCGAATGAGCAGGGGAAAGAGGTTATTGCCGAAATCGAACTTGCATACAGACTTTGTAAAGGCACTACCGTTGCAATAACGGGAACCAACGGCAAAACCACAACAACAACCTTAACGGGTGAAATATTTAAAAATGCCAAAAAAGAAACTTACGTTGTAGGCAACATTGGCGAGCCTTACATTGCACACTCTCTTGAAGCAAGTGAAAATGCTTTTATGGCGTGCGAAATAAGCAGTTACCAACTTGAGGGCATTAAGGAATTCCACCCCAAAACGGCGGCACTCTTAAATATTACCGAAGATCACATGATCCGCCACAAAACAATGGAAAATTACATTGATGCAAAGGCGCGTGTTTTTGAAAATCAGACAAAAGACGATTTCTCAATTTTAAATTATGATGATGAAATCGTAAGAAATCTTAATTCAAAAGTTCAAGGAACACCTGTTTTCTTCTCAAGAAAAGAGAAACTTAATGAAGGCGCTTACATTGAAAACGGCAATATCGTCTTTGAATATTTTGGCAAAAAGGAAATCATCTGTTCAACTGATGAAGTAATGATAAAAGGTCCGCATAACCTTGAAAACGCTTTGGCGGCGGTGCTTCTTACCATGCTTTGCGGCGTTGAAAAAGAAGCAGTCAGTTATACGTTAAAAACTTTTTCAGGTGTTGAACACCGTATTGAAACTGTCTTAACCAAAGACGGCGTAACTTACATAAACGATTCAAAGGGAACAAATCCCGATTCAACTATAAAAGCCATCGAAACCATGACTAAGCCTACCGTTCTTATTTTGGGCGGTTATGATAAGGGCGGAAGTTTCGATTCCTTGTTTGAGGCATTTACCGAAAATATTAAACACACGGTTCTTATCGGTGTTACCGCAGAAAAACTTGAAGAAACCGCAAAAAAATATAATTGGGAAAATTACACCGTCTGCAAAGGTAACTTTGAGGAATGTGTAAACAAAGCAAAAGAAAAAGCAAAAGAGGGATATAACGTATTGCTTTCACCTGCATGTGCAAGCTTCGATATGTTCAAGGATTTTGAAGAGCGCGGAGAAGTTTTCAAAGAGATAGTAAATAAATTTTAAGGAGTGCCATATATGGCAGGCAAACAGAAATATGTTTATCGGGGAATGTGCTTGCCCTTGATATTCATAACCATTACTTTAACCTGCATCGGTCTTGTAATGGTATTAAGCGCATCTTACAATAAATCACTTCTTGCAAACAATGATGACTCCTACCTTGACGATATAAAATGGCAGGGACTCGTTGCAATAATAGGCATAATCTGTATGCTTATAATCGGCAGAATGGATTATCATATTCTTCAGAAACCCCGTTGGTTAATTACGGGTTTCGTTGGCTGTATAATATTGCTTATGGCAGTTTTCGCTTTTGAACCGACCTATGATTCACACCGCTGGATAAGGCTTTCGGCATTTACTTTTCAGCCATCGGAAATTGCCAAATTTATGGCAGTAATTTACGCGGCATTTTATACTTCCACAAAAAAATGGTGGTACCGCAGTTTCAGGGAATGGCTTGGATTGTTACTGCCCATCGGCATTCTTGCCGCTCTGATAATTGTCGAGCCTGACCTTTCAACAACAATGTGTCTTTTAGGCGCGGTAGTAATCGTAATGTTCGTTTCAGGTATGCAGTGGCAATGGCTTGTTGGCGGAATTGTAGGTATCGGCGCCCTCGTTCCTTTAATGATCTCAATTACCGGTTATCAGGGCAGACGTCTTGATGCATGGCTTCACGCATGGGATGATCCAAAGGACGTAGGCTATCAGGTAGTTCAGTCCCTTTATGCCATCGGCGACGGCGGACTTTTCGGCGTAGGTCTTGGCAACAGTAAACAGAAAATAACACATCTTCCCATGAGCGATACTGACTATATATTTTCCATAATCTGCGAAGAATTCGGCTTTGTAGGCGCGGCACTTGTAGTGGGGCTTTATATTGCCTTTGCATTTTTCGGAATTAAGATTGCAATGGAAGCAAGCGATAGTTTCGGTGCATATCTTGCCGCAGGTGTAACCACGTTGATCGTGCTTCAGGCATTTATCAACATGGGAGTTGCAACAAATGTGCTTCCCTCAACGGGAATAACTTTGCCCTTTATTTCAAAAGGCGCAACGTCATTAGGTATCATGCTTTGCGGCACGGGAATACTTTTAAGTGTTTCGGGAAGAAAACCGCGAAAACAAGAAAGTAACGAATAAGCATTTTTCATCATATATTAAAGTGAAAGATTTTAATATATGAGGTGCTTTTAAATGAAGAAAATAGTTATTTGCGGCGGTAAAAAACTGAACGGAGAGGTCTTTGTTCACGGCGCAAAAAACTCATTATTACCCATATTGGCGGCGGTCATTCTTGCCAAAGACGAATGTATTATCAACAACTGTCCGCCGCTTACTGACGTTTTACAGATGCTTGAACTTTTAAAGGATATAGGCTGTAAAGTAGAGTATAAAAATAATCGGGTACATATAATAACGAAAGATATTTCCAACTATTCCATGGATGATGAACTTATGCACAGACTCCGTTCATCAATATTTATCCTTGGCCCCTTGCTTGCCCGCCTTAAACGTGCAGAACTTGGTTACCCGGGCGGTTGCGATATCGGCATACGGCCAATTGATCTTCATCTTATGGGATTAAGAAAATTAGGCGCTTCCGTTTCCGAAAACGATGGGCATATAATCTGTACTGCTGAAAAACTGTATGGCACAGAGGTTTATCTTGACTATCCAAGCGTAGGCGCAACGGAAAATATCATGATGGCAGCATCTCTTGCCGATGGAGCAACAGTTATCGAAAACGCGGCAAAAGAACCTGAAATCGTTGATCTTCAGAATTTTATCAATAAAATGGGCGGCAGAATTTCAGGCGCAGGCACGGGCAAGATAGTTATCCACGGTGTGAAAGAACTTAACGGCTGCGAATTCAGTCCCATTCCCGATAGAATAGTTACAGGTTCTTTTATGATCGCAACAGCATCAACGGGCGGTCAGGTATTTATAAAAAACGCCCAAAAGGAACATCTGACTTATCTTATTGAAAAATTAAAAGACGGCGGCAGTGAAATTAAAGATGCTGATGAAGGCATAATTATAACTGCCAAAACACGGTTTAAGTCGTCTCACGTTATAGAAACCATGCCGTACCCCGGTTTTCCCACAGATCTTCAATCACCGATGATGGCGTTGCAGGCAGTTTCAAAAGGCACTTGCATTCTTGTTGAAAACGTGTTTGAAAACAGGTTCCGTCTTGCAGGCGAACTTAAAAAAATGGGCGCCGATATAACGGTCAAGGATCGCATGGCAATTATACGTGGCGTTGAAAAATTAAACGGAACAACCGTATATACCCACGATCTTCGGGGCGGTGCGGCACTTATAATCGCAGGTCTTGTTGCAAGGGGAATAACGGTCGTAAAAGACAGCGGACTTATTGACCGCGGATATTTTGAATTTGAAAAACAGCTTAAAAATTTAGGCGCGGAAATTATTGTTTTGGAGGAGTAACATGAGCAGGAAGAAAAAAGAAAATTACGGTCCCAATCCGATACTTATGTGGATATTCGTATTGGTGCTTGTGGTGGTACTGTTTTTTCTTGTGAACAGTTCGCTTTTTAACGTGTCAAGCATAACCGTTACGGGCAACAATTCCATATCTTCCCGCGAAATAATTGATTTAAGCGGAATAGATTATGAAACTAACATACTCCATGTTGACGAGGAAACTGCAAAGCAGAATATTGAAACCAACTTTTTCCTTGTTGTTGAAGATATTGAGCGCACATTTCCAACGGGAGTTGTAATAAAAGTTCACGAACGTGTGCCCGTTGCGCAGATAGGCACCATAAACGGCTATTACGTGATTGATGCTGACGGAATAACCATCGGTCTTAACACCGTTGCCGTTGACGGACTTACAAAAATCTATAATCTCGGCATCGTTGCACCTCAGGGCGGGCAGAAGATCGTAAGCGATTCGGAAGATAAAATTAACGGCGTGTTCCGCGTTCTTGAGGCTATGGAGAAATACGGTCTTAACGAAAAAATAACGGGGATCGATATGAATGATCCCCGAAAGATAGTTCTCACTTACGAGAACAGTATTACCGTAAAAATAGCAGGCGGACTTACTGCTGATGACAGATTAAAGCACCTTGAAGCAACCGTTGAAGCGGTAAAGGACAAGCTTTCGGAAGGGCAGAGCATCAATCTGGAAAGTTCGGGAGGCTATTATATCGGTTAATTTTGCCGATTTTTTGAAAAAAACGCAATTTTTTGATTAAAATTTACGAAAATATTAAAAAAACACTTTAACTTTTTTAAGTTTTCTGTTATTATATATAATGAGTATGGAAATATATACTTATTTGGAGGATAGACCTGATGCGGCAGATTTCAACCATTATTGAAATAGGCACAAGCAAGGTTGTTTCTGTGATATGTGAAGCAGGTCAGTATGACGAAACACATATTTTAGGTAGTGCTTCAATTCCTTATCCCGGCTATAAGAACCGTAAGTGGGTGGACAGGCACGGTCTTGCGCCTGCTGTTATAAATGCTCTTCGTGAGGCTGAACGGGTTGCAGGCAGAAAAGCAAAGTCAGTTCATGTGGGTATTCCTGCCGATTTCCTGAAAGTTATATGCGGAAAAGTAGAAATGGAGTTTTCTTCTCAGAAGACTCTTACTAATGAGGATATTGAACGGCTCTATCAGAAGGGCAGAAGCAAACTTCAAGTGCCCAAAGAATATTTGATGATTCACAGATGCCCCGTTGCTTTCATGCTTGATGATGCAAGAAAGACTATGGAACCTGTAGGTCGTAGGGCAAAAAAGATAAGTGCCATTATGTCCTATGTTTTTGCCGAACGCTGGTTTGCAAACGGCATTTCAAAAATTCTTATCAATTACGGCTATGTGCCCAGCACTTTTATCGGCGCTTCCTATGCTGAAGCAATGCGCTTCATTCCTCAGGAAAAACGCGATCAAGGTGCGGTAATGATAGATATAGGTGATACGTCAACCTGCGTTATGGCTTCGCGGGGCGATGGGCTTATATTCCACAAAGTTCTGCCCTTTGGCGGCAGTAATATTACAGATGATATTATAAAGGTTCTTAACACAAAGCGCCACGTGGCGGAAGAATTGAAAAAACGCGCCATTTACGGTCTCTCGTTAAGCGAAGATGATTGTTATGAGGTCTGTGATAAGGATACATATAAGTTCGAGCGTTATCCTGCATATAAAGTGCAAGCCGTTATAGAAGCGCGGTTAAGGGAAATGCTTGACGTTATAGTTGATACTCTTGATAAAAGCGGATGTAATCTTCCGCATTACGTTCCCGTTTTTGTTACCGGCGGAACGGCATCTATGCGCGGATTAAGGGAGTTTGTTCAAAAAGAAACAACTCATAATACCACCATAGTTATGCCTCAATCAACTTGTTTCAATCAACCGGCTTATTCGTCGGCATTGGCTGTGGCAGATTTTGCCCTTGAAGCCGAGACCGATGATGAAAAAGGTTTTTTTGAAAATATAAAAAATTTTTTTAAAAAGTAGTTCTTGAAAGGAGAATTTATTATGGAAATAGATCTTGAAATGGGTTTTGCTCAACTTAAAGTAGTTGGTGTTGGCGGCGCAGGTGATAACGCTGTTGACAGAATGATCGCCGCAGGTCTTACAGGTGTTGAATATATTGCTATCAATACTGACCGTCAGGCACTTCAGCGTTCAAAGGCTAATAAAAAATTACAGATCGGTGATAAGATCACAAAAGGTCTTGGTGCAGGCGCAAATCCTGAAATCGGTAAAAAAGCGGCTGAAGAAAGCCGTGATGATATTATGGATCAGCTTCGCGGTGCCGATATGGTATTCGTAACCGCAGGTATGGGCGGCGGAACAGGTACAGGTGCTGCTCCCGTTGTTGCTGAAGTTGCAAAGGATATGGGTATTCTTACCGTTGGTGTTGTTACTTATCCCTTCCTTTTTGAAGGCAGAGCACGTTCCACCAATGCTGACCGCGGTATTGCCGAACTCAAAGAAGAAGTTGACAGTTTGATCGTTATCCCCAACGATAAACTTTTGCAGGTAGTTGGCAAAGGCACTTCAATGACTGAAGCATTCCGTCAGGCTGATGAAGTTCTCCGTCAGGGCGTTTCAGGTATTTCTGAACTTATTACCCGTTCAAACACCATTAACCTTGACTTTGCTGACGTTCGTACAATCATGAAAGATAAGGGTATTGCACATATGGGTATCGGTATCGGAACAGGCGAAAACCGTGCTATCGATGCTGCTAAGCATGCAATTTCTTCACCCCTTCTTGAAACAACTATTTCAGGCGCAACGGGCGTTCTTCTTTCGATCATGGGTGATGCTTCACTTTCACTTAATGAAATCAACGAAGCAGCTTACCTTGTTCACGAGGCTGTTTCACCTGAAGCAAATATCATCTTCGGTGCAGGTATTGATGAAAGCCTTGATGATGAAGTTCGTATCACAATTATTGCAACGGGCTTTGAAAAGGAAGAAAGAAGATCCCATAAGCCTCAACGCATGACAGAGCGCGTTGTTCGTCCCATTGAAGACGATGAAGATGAAGAAGACGGTCTTGTTATGACCAACTTTGCACCTAAGGCTCCTGCAAGCAATGATTTTCAACAGCCCGTAAAGCCTCAGATCGAGTCTGAACCTGCTGATGACGAAATCTTCATGCCCACACGTTCAGAACGCCGTCGTCCCGAACAGTCAGAAGAAGAGCCCAAACGTGGCGGTTTCTTCTCCTCTTTCAGAAGCAATGCAGCAGAAGAAAGCAATGACGAGTACGATGATATTGATTTTGATATGCCGGCTATTACTCGTCGTCATCGCCGCGACTAATTCACAGCACAAAAAATTCTTAAAACTGCGGTTCATAAGCGATATAAAGCCTCGGTCATTTACCGAAATGTAAACTCCTTCGGTTTTAATCGCATATTCACCTGATTTTCAAGCTTTTTTGCACTGTGCCACAACACAAAAAATCTTCGCAAACAAGCCACCGAGAAATCGGTGGCTTTTTCTGTGTTGTGAACGGGATAATTGTTCAGTCATTTACCGTCATGTAAACTCCTTCACAATTACCCGCTCACGCCTTGAATTTCAAGTTTTTTCTCACTTTAAATAATTCATATATCATTTTATTGCAATTTATAACTTAAAGTGATATAATGGCTTTGTCAGGAGGGTGTATTATGAGCAAAAAATTTGGAGTTTCAATTAAATGGTTATCGGTAACGTGCTTTGAAATTTGTTGTGACGGTGTAACCGTTGTAAGCGATCCTTTTGTAACTGATTGCGACAGTACGTCTCTTACATGGGAAGCAATAGAAAAATGTGATATTATTTGTTTATCTCACGCCCATTTTGATCATATTATTGACATTCCGAATCTTATAAAGAAATTTAATCCCCTTTTGTTGTGCGGTGATCAAACGGCAATGTCGCTTGCAAAATGGCTTAACTATTCTCCTTCGCGCATTTATCCGATGTACCCCGATACGGAACTTGATTTTGATTGCATTAAGATACGCGCTTTATACGGGCGACATTCCGAGCAGGGAATCGGTTTTTGCGATATGCTTAAAAACATTGAAAAAAGTTATCACTGGTGCGCCGAGGATAAAGAAGTCAACGGTCTTCAGGCAGTTGGCAGTATGGAATACCGCAACTTCTTTTTTACCTTGCCTAACGGAACGACCATACTTTTATGGGGCAATGATCCAACACCTGAACAAAAGAATATTTTAAAAAATCTTAAACCGGATATAGCACTTATTCAGCGGTCGGGAAGTATTGAATTTATAAGAAAAAAGGCAGAGTTTGCACGGGATATCGGTTGCAAAGTTGTGATTCCCCATCATAGTGATTTTCCGAGCATAACACCTAATGAAAGTCTTGAAACATTTAAAACTGAATTTTTGAAGCTTGTACCTGACGGTGAATTTATAATCCCCGAACACGGAAAGTGGATTGATTTATAAAAGAAAGGAATTATTTCCCTTGTGGAAATAATTCCTTTACTGTATTTATATAGTTCATAATAATAGGATTTTGGTCGGCAAGGGGAGTTCTTGCAAGATAGATCTTTCGTTTAAAATCATTTGATTCGGGAACAAAGTACAATATGTTTTCGTCGTTACTATATGAATATAAAACTGAAAGATCTGAAATAAGCGCGGCACCAACGCCTTCGCGCATAAGTTTATAATGTAATTCGGCGTGCCTTGCGTTTTTTATGGCGCAAGGTGAATTTTTATATGTGATACTTATTTCGTTCATTATTTGGGTAATGGGAGAATGGTGCTCATAAGGAATAAAACTTACGTCATTAAACAAACTGTAATCTGAAATCAGTTTATCTGTATTGTGTGCGCTAAGTTCGTCAAAATTAAGGGCATAGGGAAGAAGTTCCTTGTTTTTTATAAGATCCTTGTGCATTGCAATTATAAGCGTATCTTCCGTAATCTTTTCATAAATAAATTTATCCGTTGTTTTTTTATAAGTAAACATCAGGTCAAGGGAACCTTTTATAAGGCTCTCACTTAAAACATCAGCCTTGCCCACGTTACCGGGATTCAATAAAACTTTGATCTTTGGATATTTTCTATTAAAAGCGGCAGTTGCTTTTGCCATCAACGTATATGAAGCGGAACTTGATCCGCCAACGGAAATAGAACCGTAACTCATATCCGAAAGTTCACGAAAACGCCTTTGCATATTGTTTTCTGCATGAATAATTTCTTCGATAGTTTCGATATAAATTATACCCTGCTGTGTTAATGAAAGAGGTTTTTTTGAACGGTCGAAAATCTTTATGCCCATTTCCTTTTCAAAACGACCTATTGCTGCGCTTAATGCAGGCTGTGAAACGTAAAGAGTCTTTGCCGCAGTTGAAAAACTTTTATCAAGGTATACCTGATATATATATTTCTGTATAAGTTCCATATTGCTCCTATAACAAACTTGTTATATTATTATTCTATTATATATATTTGATTATATCATAAATAGAGAGTATAATCAATAGGAATTGGGTAATAGAGGAGAACAAAATGAGAAAGAAAATTGCAAAAGTCTTTCCATGGTATTATGCCTTTGATGCCGACTTGCTTTTTTATATAGCTATCGACACGCTTTTTTTAAGTATGGCCAAAGATCTGACTGCATCACAGATAGTATCCATATCAACAATAGGCACTTTTTCATGTATATTATTGCAGTTTCCCATATTATGGATAATTAAAAGAATCGGTAATACTGCATCGGTCAGGGTGGGCGCAACATTTTTACTGTTATCGGCACTGTCTTTAACATTTGGCCCCAACTATTACGTAATAGCGCTTGGTTGGATTTTTCACGAAATAGCAATCGTTTTCAGGAGTGCATCGGAAGTCGCCCTTGAAAACTGTCTTGACGAAGAAGGCAAGCGCGATCAGTTTGTAAGCGTCAGAACAAAAGGTAATATAATTTATTCAATTATCACCATGATAATATCATTTGTGGCAAGTTTTATGTTCAATATGAACAATTATTTCCCCATGATATGTTGTATAATCGGAGCGGCTGTCGGCTTTGTTCTTTCCTTCTTTATAATTGACTATACAAAGTACAATAAAGTAACAGTTAAAAAAGAAAAGAAAAAGGTTAAGATTCATTTTGCAGGGTTTATCGTTCTTGCCATTTTTGTTTACGGTCTTTTTTATCCTATTGTTACGGAAGGTCAGGCAACGGGCAAACTTTTCATTCAAAGCGAATTGCTCGAAACGCTAAATGAAGATAACACAGCCATTTTTGTTGGGATAGTAGTTGCGCTTTCAAGAATTGTCAGGGTAATTTCAAATCTGTTCTTTGTAAAAGTCTATAAGTACTTCCGCGATAAAATCGGCGTGCTGTTAACAATCTTCCTTGGTGCAGCCATTGCGCTACAGTTATTTGGCTCATTTATACCGCCTTTGGGGTTAAGAATTACCGTAATGGCAATAGGATATCTTATCGTTCTTTTTATCCGCGATCCATTCAGAATATACGTTCAGGACGTTATTTTTGACCTAACCGAAAAAGAAGCACACCAGACTCTTGTTACCTTAATGCAGTTCGCGGTAAAAGTAGGCACAACGGCTCTTACCTTTATTACATCAATGATTCTTCTGGACTTTCCCATGTGGGTTGCCTTCGTATTTACTTTTATCCTCGCGAGCCTTGAAATATTCTTAGGCTTTAGATTATATTTCCTTATTAAAAAGCATAAGATTGAAAAGGCATTATAAAAAATAAAAAATCTCGTTCATCAGAACGAGATTTTTTGGTGCCGAAGACCGGGGTCGAACCGGTACGGGTATTACTACCCACGGGATTTTAAGTCCCGGGCGTCTGCCTATTCCGCCACTCCGGCAAAAAATTTATTTAACGAAGTTATTATACTTCAAAACTTTTATTTCGTCAACAGAATATTGTTTTTTTTTATTTATTTTTTTCTTGGAGTGTGGTATAATTCTATTAAATAAGGAGAGAAAATTATGAATAATAAGTTATTTGATTTTATTTTTGCATCGCCAACGCCATATCACACAGTAAAAACCGTCGCTGATATGCTTATAAATGAAGGCTTCATCAGGCTAAATGAAAATGAAGATTGGGTTTTAGAAAAAAATAAAAACTATTTTGTTACACGAAATATGTCGTCTGTAATTGCATTTAAAGTGCCTGAAGATTTTTCTTCATTTATGATTTCCGCTGCACACTCAGATACGCCCACCTTTAAAGTAAAAGAAAATTCCTTGTTGAAAGAGGGCGAATATACAAAACTTTCCGTTGAAAAATACGGCGGACCTATTCTTTCGACGTGGCTTGACAGACCTTTGGCGGTAGCAGGCAGAGTTTTAGTTGAAACAGAAAATGGAATTGAAACAAAACTTTTTGATACTGAAACGCCCGTTTGCATTATTCCCACAGTTGCGCCTCACCTTGATTACAACTGCGAATACAGCCTTAACGTTGATATGATTCCTATGGTATCATCAGGTTTCAAAAAGGAAGAAAACGTTATTGCATCAGATCTGTTTTTATATAATCCCCAAAAAGGATATCAGTTTGGCGAATATATTTCCGCACCGAGAATTGATGACCTTATGTGTGCATTTGCAACCCTTCGGGCATTTATTGATGCCAAAAACTATAAAAATATGCCCGTAATGTGCATTTTTGATAATGAAGAAGTTGGCAGCGGAACAAAGCAAGGTGCAGATTCAACTTTCCTTGATGACGTTTTAAATAGAATTGCCCAAAACTTTAATAAAAATCTCAAAACTATGATTGCTTCAAGTCTGCTCGTTTCCTGCGATAACGGACACGCAGTGCACCCCAATCACCCTGAACTCACCGATAAAAATCATTCCTCTTATATGAATAAGGGCGTTATGATAAAATATAACGCCAATCAAAAATATACTACTGACGGTATTTCTTCGGCAATTTTTAAAAAGATATGTAAGAAAGCGCAAATTCCTTATCAGGAATATTGCAACCGCGCCGATAAGCGTGGCGGCGGAGCTTTAGGGCATATTTCAATTACCCACGTTTCGGTAAATACTATTGATATCGGTCTTGCACAACTTTCAATGCACTCAATTATGGAAACTGCAGGGGCAGAAGATACGGCATATATGGTTTCTGCCGTAAAAGCCTTTTTTGAAACAGAACTTAAAATGATTGAGGACGGAAAATTTAATATAAAATAAAAATTGGGAAGAAATTTTTCTTCCCAATTTTTTACTGACGTGCAAATTCGTGTTCTTCTGCTGCTGACTGTGAATGAAGTGCCGCATCAAAAGTATAATACTTAAGGTCTTTTGCTTCTGAAGTGTAGTTGATATTTAAAATATCGATTTTTGCATTGCCGTAATCAGATTCAAATTTATTATCTTTAAGTCTTACAACAAGCATAAGTTCATCAACGTTCATTAAAACTTCGTCGATGGGAAGTGCATCGGTTGCGCTTCTCTGAAATTTAAAGACCGCAAAATCAGATTTTTGTGCCGTTTCACCTTCCTTTAAATATAAGGTGTGGTCGAAATCTTTCATTTTGTCGCCGCGGCAGAAAACACCTTCAAGGGTAATCTTGCCTTCGGCATGAACGTATGAAACTTTATCGTTCTCTCTTTTTACTTCTTTAACCGTAAAATCGCCAAGTTTATCGTTTTCCTTTACCGTTTCAATATCCAACACCATTGAAGCATTGTGTGTAGGCTCGCTGGTTGCCTTTACGGTAGGTGAAGGCTCGTTAGTACCTAAAGTCATTAAAGGCGAAACTTCAGGCGTATCGGTTATCATTCCGCAACCGGTAAAAATAAGGCATGCGGATAAAATTCCTAAAAATTTTTTCATATAAAAAACTCCTTTCAACAAATAGTTTTGCCTGAATAATTAAAAAAATTCAGGTAAATCTAAATTAAAGGAGTTGTTTTTTATGGAAAAATCTATTTTTATAACCAATAATCTTCTTGGCAAAGAAGAATCGGAAATTTTTTACAAAATAAAAGGGGAGCGAGTGCGATGAATAAAGAAGAATATATTAAATTGGTAGATGAAAAAGCACCTAAAAGTAATTTGTTTTACGATTGCTTCAAGGCTTTCTGGGTAGGCGGAACTATCTGCCTTGTGGGCGAAATAGTTTCAACGCTGTTAAAAACCTTTTTTGATCTTGATAAAACCAACCTTTCAAATTGGACGTGTATTATCATGATTTTTTTAGGCGCACTTTTAACGGGCATCGGCGTTTACGATAAAATCGGAAAATACGCAGGCGCAGGAAGCCTTGTTCCTATAACGGGTTTTGCAAACGGAATAACTTCCCCTGCCATGGAATTTAAAACAGAGGGTCTTGTTCTTGGTACGGGCGCAAAAATGTTTGTAATCGCAGGTCCCGTAATCGTCTACGGACTCCTCGCAAGCGTTGCTTATGGATTTATTTATTGGATAACAACATTGTTCTAACAAAAAAGCTTGCCATGTGGCAAACTTTTTTGTTATATCGTTTTATGACAACTTCCAATCACTATCTTTAATTTCTCTAACAGCTGTTTGACCACATTTAAGGTTTGATACTTCGCTAACACTTGGATCAATATTGATAATCTCTTGCAGAGCGATTATTCGAGCATCTTCTGTTGTGTGATTGCCTCCGCATAGAAATTGCCAATCCCCCTCATCATCGTGCTTAACATATAGAATTGGTTTGTTTTCTTCAATAATATGACAACAAGTAAAAACAGCATGGTTTTTAGATTCTTTAAATTTGTGTTTCTTGAAAAACTTATCAAACATCAAATATCACCTCAATTTATTCCATTATACCACACCGCCATTTTAATGTAAATGTTTTTGCAAACTAATGGGTCTTACTTGACCACAAGCAGAAGGTTTCGTCTACGGACTCCTTGCAAGCGTGGTTTATGGGGTTATTTATTGGATAACGACTTTATTCTAATAAAAACGGCATTGAATAAAAAGAATGAAACAATCGGAAGAAAACATAGCACCCTGTAAATTTTTGCAGGGTGCTATTTCTATAAATATTTTAACTTTCGTGCTTTATAGAAGAAAATCAAAAAATAGTGCAATCAGTTTTTAAGTCGTCATAGAGTTTATCAAAAACTGCATAATCAATATTATCGAGGTTACAAAGTTTATAGGTTGATTGGGTGTTAAATTTTGCCGAATCGCACAGAAAAACGGAAACTTTTGCTGATTTAAGCATCATCTTTCGTACTAAATTTTCCTGCTCGGTTGAATCGGAAATATTACCCTCTGCATTTATTGATTGTGACGAGAAAAAACAGATATCAACAAAAATGTTTTCTAAATTCATAAAAGTTTCGCTACCTGAAAGGGCAGTGGTTCCGTTTATGGCTTCACCACCTAAACAATGAATTTTTATTCCCATTTCAACTGCGTGCATTGCCGTTGAAAGATTGTTGGTAAAAACGGTAATATTACGGATTTTTGCAATGTAGGGAAGAAGAAAGGTTGAAGTTGAAGAACTGTCGAGCAATACTGTCTGACCTTCTTTTAAAAGCTTTGAAGCCTTTTGGGCGATTATTCGTTTTTCATTTGCACTTTTGTGCAGGCGGTCATAATAACTTGCAACGCTTGCGATAGGCTCTATTGAAGAAACACCGCCGTGCAAACGCTTCACAAGTCCGTTATTCTCTAAATAAGTTAAATCTCTGCGAATACTTGATTGCGATGTAAAAGTCATTGCGGAAAGTTCCTTGACCGTTATGAAATTGCGTTCGTTTAAAAAGTTCAATATTTGTTTTTGACGCTCACTTATGCTCATTTTAACACCTTTTTATGCTCATTTTCCTAAAAACGCACCACATATTGACAAAATACGCGCATTTCAATATGATTATATTATAAATTATTACACTTGTCAATAAGGAGAATTTATTATGTTAGAGCAAATAAAAAAGCGCGTTTTTGAGGCAAATTTAAAATTAAAAAATAGCGGTCTTGTGGTGCTTACGTGGGGCAACGTTTCGGAAATTGACAGAAAAAGCGGTTATATTGTTATAAAGCCTTCAGGAGTCGATTACGCTACGATGACTGAAAACGATATGGTGGTTGTTGATATGGAAGGCAACGTTATAGAAGGAAATTTAAAGCCGTCATCTGACCTTCCTACTCATATTGAACTTTACAAGGCTTTTTCTGATATTGGCGGAATTACTCATACCCATTCAAGAATGGCAACGTCATTTGCGCAGGCAGGCGCGGTAATTGGAGCTTTTGGCACAACCCATGCTGATGCTTTTTACGGAACAGTTCCCGTAACGAGAAAAATGACGAAGGAAGAAATAGAGGGCGAGTATGAAAAGGAAACGGGCAAAGTAATTGTTGAAACTTTTAAAGATATCAATCCAAATGATATACCTGCGGTACTCGTAAACTCTCACGGACCTTTCACTTGGGGCAAAGATGCTTTAAAATCAGTTGAAAATGCCATAACTCTTGAAGAGATTGCATTTATGGCGTATAACACCATCGCTTTAAACAAGGATGCTCAATTACAAAAGGAATTACTTGATAAACATTATTTGCGTAAGCACGGCACCAACGCATATTACGGTCAGGAGAGCAAAAAATGATAATCGACAGTGAAAAATATAACGGAATGTGTTTTTGCAACAGAGAACATAAAATGGAAACG
This sequence comes from Clostridia bacterium, assembly GCA_045541035.1. Lineage (GTDB taxonomy): Bacteria > Bacillota > Clostridia > Christensenellales > QALW01 > UMGS1322. The sequence goes on from JAZQII010000031.1 coordinate 44,461, forward strand.
GAATTTTGCATTATAGAAAACGGATGCCTTAAAAATATTGATAAATATATAAATGAGTACGGTTTAAAAGGCATTTCCGTTGCAGTTTATGATGAAAACACTTATAAAGCAACGTCAGACCGTCACCCAAAGGTTGACTTTGAGATGGTGCTTCCCCAAGAAAATCTTCATGCAAATGAGCACGGTGTTGATCTGCTTTTAGAAAGATTACCCCCAAAAGTTGACTTTTTAATTGCCGTTGGTGCGGGAACGGTTCACGATATTACGCGCTATTGTGCATACAAGAAGAAAATTGATTTCGTGTCCTGCCCAACTGCAGCAAGCGTTGATGGCTTCTGTTCATCCGTTGCGGCAATGACGTGGCACGGTTGCAAAAAAACGTTAACGGCAGTTGCGCCTAAAATAGTTGTTGCTGATACGGAAATAATCAAAAATGCGCCTATCCGCCTTGCTAAATCAGGCTTTGGTGATATGGTTGGAAAGTATATTGCTTTAACTGATTGGAAAATCGGCAACATTCTTTTAAATGAGTTTTACTGCCAAAAAATTGCAGGAATGACTATGGATGCCACAAAGGAAGTAATGAATTCTATTGACGGTATTATAAACGGCAAAGAGGATGCTTATGAAAAACTCACTTACGGGTTGTTGTTATCAGGTCTTGCTATGCAGATGATAGGAAATTCACGTCCTGCATCAGGGGCAGAACACCACATTTCCCACTTGATAGAAATGGCACCCAAAGGGTTAAAAGTTGATTTTGATGCGTTGCATGGCGAAAAAGTGGGCGTTGGTACGCTAATTGTAATGAAAAAATATCAGTCGTTAATTAATAAAACGGACTGTAATTTTACTGATTATATAAGTCCGTCTGATGAAGCGATTTTAAAGGTATTTGGAAAAGAACGCTTTGATGATATTAAAAACGAGAACTTAAATGATGCCGCGCAAAACGTTACAAGTGAAGTTTTGAAAGCAAAATGGCAGGAGGTTTTTTCGTTGTTATCAACCTTGCCCGGTGCTTATGAATTAAAAGAATTATACATTCGCGCAGGTGTTAAGTCTGAATTAAAGGATATAGGTGTTTCAAACGATTACGAAGAGTTTTTGCTTGAAAACGCACCGATGGTAAGAAACAGATTGACACTTTTAAGAATAGAAAAATGTTTTTAGCAAATAGTGTAAGGAGGATATTATGAACGGAAACAGAGTAATTCTTGCGGCTCATCGCGGTGATCGCAAAACTTGTCCGGAAAACACAATGCCTGCATTTAAAAAGGCAATTAATTTTGGTGTAGATATGATAGAAACCGACATACATATGACAAAGGACGGACAGCTGGTGGTCATTCATGACCGCAACACCAAGCGTACAACAGGGTATGATGGATTAGTTGACCAAATGACGCTGAAAGAAATAAAAACGTTGGATGCGGGGGGATGGTTTTCAGAAGAATTTAAAAACGAATCTATTCCCACCGTTCAAGAATTTATCGATTTGATTAAGGATACGTCAATACTTATTAATTGGGAATTTAAAGATTATCCATCTGAAGTTGGTGATGATTTTGCTTTCTCTGCCGCAGATAAATTGATTGCGCTGATAGAAGAAAACGGCTTAACTAAACGCTCGATGGTCAATTCTTTTAGTGACCGTGTTTTAGAGCATATTTATAAAAAATACGGACACAAATTTAAAATTCACGGGCAGGGCATATTTAACTGTCAACGTACAAAAGATAAAGCTGAAGTTTTACAAAGGGAACTTTATGATTGGTGTTGCCTTTATCCTGATGAATGGGGAAAAAAGCCATTGGATTTTCCTCATAATTTTGCTTACTGCGAGAAATATAAAATATTACCCTGCATTTGTGTTCAGGATATTTTGGAAGATTATGACAAATATATCCAACTTGGTTGCCGTATGTTTACTTCAAATGATATTTATGAAGCGGATAAAATATTAAAAGCGTTGGGACATCGATAAAAAAAGGCTTGACCAATGATGATATAAAATGAGTAGCCAAAATTGGCTACTCAGAGCACTGACAAACCCTTACAAACATAGCACCCTGCAAAATTTTTGCAGGGTGCTATTTCCGTCGTTGCATTTCACTTGCAAAATGCGGTCATTTACGTCTGTGTAAACTCCCTTTTTTGCAAGTTCAGCGCCTTGGCTTGCAAGGGTTTCTCGAACTCTGGCAGTCTGCTGACTTTGTCAGCAGACTGA
>JAZQII010000032.1:0-12344 GCA_045541035.1 Clostridia bacterium
TTGAGTCAACTAAGGTTCCGTCAAAATCAAATAGATATGTCTTGAATTTCATTTTTCTCCTCCTTATTGAATACAAGTATATGGTACAGTATACCAAAGAATAAAACAATAACAAATTTGCTTTTGCAAAAAAATACTTTCGCTACCATAATTCTTCAAGTATCATCTTTCTGCCCTTCTCTTCCTTATTATATTAAAACGACCGCATCACCGAAATCATATCCGGTAATACGGTCGTCGTTTTATTTGTTGTTTTCTGTGCCTCATAGTGTCGCACCTCCTTGCAACCAGGCACTATACCACAAGTTTAAGGGAAAGTCCAGAAGAATTTTGATTAAAAAATGATGTTTGTAGCGCCCATAAAACAAGCCACTCCCTTGTTCGACAGTCATACTATAAAAACAGAAAAAGCCTTGTAAATACAAGGCTTTTCATGGCTCCCCGAGCTTAGCTCGAACCAGCGACATCATGATTACTCATATATGCTTTATTATCTTTCACATAAAAATCAGCATATAGTACGCAGTTAATTGCGATAATCTAATAGAAAAACACCGCCCGATGGGCGGTGTTTTTCTATTAGATTAACCTTGGATCGGTATCATATACAATGCAGTTCCGGGAGCCTCTGTGTTTGCAATAATCATCACAGTCTCTTCATCAACAACGGTGAAAACGCCATAGTATGTATAGCCTTCAAATGCCATGTAGAGAACAACATTCTCCTCAAGAGCCTCATAGGTGCCTTTGAACTCGGTCTCGCCGTTAATCATGCTGACAACACCGGGAGCGTCAAAGAGAAACATAAAGGTGCCGCCGCATGCGTTGAGAACCGCATCAAGGTCTTCCTGTTCCATCTCTACGCCATCGATCATGCCGCCTGAAAGCTTCCATGCAGTGTAGGAAACGTCCGGAATCTCATATGCATCAAGATTTGCAAGTGCTCCAGGGAAAGCGTCTGCTGCCTTAATTGCGTTTTCGATATCTGTCTTTATTCCTGCAAGAACTTCTTTAGTGGATTCAAACCAAGCCATGACTGCATCGAGTTGCTCATCGGTAAGTGCGTCGCCGTTTTCAAGCGTAGTGCCGTACTCGCTGAGTAAATCGGACAACTGATTCATAGTGTCGATAAGTTCTTCGCTTATATCGTCCTTGTTTTCATTCAAAAACGCAGCAACCTCATTGAATTGCTCACTTACGCTGTTGAATCCCTCTTTCGCCTCAACAAGCTTTGGGTTTTCGCCGCCGCACGCTACCATTGAAATAAGCAGCAAGAAGGCGAGCATGGTGGAAATTAATTTTTTCATTTTTTGTTTTCCTTTCTTTTATAAAAATTTGTTTTATTAGTGTTTATTTAAGAAGTGTTGCTGTGCTTGTTGCCGCATCCCATGAGATATTCTCATTTGCAACTCCGAGAGCGTTTGCAATAGCACGAACGGGCAAATAGGTTCTTCCGTTTTCGATAATTGCGGGAGAATCAAGGGCAGTTTTTCTGCCATTCACCATCATATAGGGCTGACCGATAGTAATCTCAATCGTTACACCGTCACCAAAAAGTCTTGCAGTCTGTTTATCTGCAATCCATACGATATCCTTATTCTGGATGCCGAATGAGTTTGCAAGAAATCTTACGGGAAGCAACGTGCGGTCATTGCGGTTGATTGGAGGTGCATCAAGAGTTACCGCTTTTCCGTTAACATAAGCGGTGAGCGAACCCAAAGTAAGTCTTACATCGGTGTGTGCAACAAAAACAGGTAATGTATAATCCGACGCAGGACGCTTGTCCGTCGCCTCTGTAATCTGAACTACATTTGAGTTCTGATATCCGCCGATACGGGCTACAACGCCTGCCGCAGTTTCTCTGGGATGGATAGCCACCATCCACATCGATCCGTCGGTACGCTCAATAAGGCAAACGCGTCTATCGGCAAAAGACCAAGTCGCAACAGAAGGAAGAAGAGGGAGCGAAACGTCCTCAAGCATATTATATGCACAGAACACACCTTCTTCTCGACGCATTTGTCCAAGACTTGATACTGTTACCGGCTCAAACGAACGGTCACTTGAGTAACTGTCTTCATTGTCATATACGTATACAATACCGTCGGTTCCTCTAAAGCCTACGTCTGTTTCGCACATATATTCGGGGTACTTCATGACGGGGGCGCCAAGTTCGTTAGTTGTCATAAAGCCAACGCGGTCGATTCTGTATCTATTATAGTCGCAGTAGCGCGCCACAATTCCGTAAGGATTGGGGTCGCCCTCTACCTTGATACCGACAAAGTTACCGTGGTTGGAACTTGTATACATCGGGAAAATACGCTCTACTATACCGATTTGACCGAAGCCTTCTTGATAATGCAAGCCAAAGCCGCGAAGCGTACCTTTTTTATCAACTACGAAACCGGTGATTGTGTGGTTTCTGTTGATATCATTATCGGCTACTTTGGAAAGGAACTCGTGTGGGAAAATTCGCACGGGGTCACTGCAAACCTCTACAACGCTGAGTTTGTGAACGTATTTCTGGATAAACTGTCCGTTTAGAAATGCTTGCTCATCATATTGTGCAGATACAAGTGTGGACTCCCAACGGTAAAACACGTTGTTCTTATCCAAAACACCGCACGAAACAACCATTGCGCCGTTGTCAAGCATCTTTTGGAGACCGGCGGCATAGCCGTCGCCGCCTGCAAGATAAGTATAGCCGAGATAGAACGAGCCGTCGCTCTTGAGCACGCCGTAAACTGTACGGTCGTAGTACTCGTCAAAGTCTACAACGTCGGTTGCGGCAATATTTCCGTCGAACTGATAAAGTATGCCGTCGTTTGTAAGATAATAGTCCTGCGTCATCTTTTTAACGTTGATGGCAATAGTTGCAAACTCAAACTTTGTAGAAACGCCATAGAGTGTACCGTCTTCGGTAAGAAGAAGGCGCTGAGTGTAACCGGGACTTATGATATGCGGATATGCAGCATGCGACACAACGTTTTCAACCTTGTTGATTACTGCAGGTTCGATACCGTCATCGGCAAGACCTATCTGATAATAAGTACCGTCAGGCGTGATAAATTCATCATCGTCAATAATAATATTGGTATCATACCTTTTCTCACCGACAAGTTCCTTATACTGTGTGAACTTATATGCATCATACTGATCGATATTATCCTCAGTAATGGTGAGAAGCGATTCGACGGTAGCCTTGTTAGTTACGTAAGCGTCTGCTACATCAATATACGTTCTCTTTTTTCCGGTTCTTGCATCGTCACTTTCGGCAAAGATAGTATTCTGCAGCGAAAAGAACAAAGAAGCGTCTCTGCTTGAATTACGAGAGTAAGTCAAGAACTCGCCCTCTGCGTTAATTGCAAGAATAATGCACGCAGGGGATACCGTGCGAACGAAATTCTTGTCGGCATCGTACATATCAACCGAAACAACAATAGTATCCTTGCTTAAGAACGGGAACATCGAAGTTCCCATTTCGCCCTTCAAAATTGCATCGTACTTATCTTCGTCAACCATACCAAGCTGGTCAAAGGCGATAGCCTTGCCAACCGTTCCGTAAGTGCCGAGATAATTTACTTTAAGAAAATGTCCCTGATAGTCTGAACGCTTAAAATTAGCATTAAATGCAGTCGGATTTATCTCATTATAATACCGTGTACCGAGGTCAATATGAACAGTAGAACCTGCACCGTTGCCGACGTAAGACCAAGGGAGCGCAGAATATACCTGTGCAACAGGGATATAGCGGTCAAAAAGAGAACCTTGCGAACCTTCCACATCAATTACATAAGGCAAGCGGTCATACTGTTTTTGGAACAAAACCGTATGCTTCACTCTATACTTTTCAATAGTTGCAGTAATGGCAATATATCCCTCTCTGGTAGTTGTGGCAGAAATCTGCTTGTGCTTATTAAGAGTAATCTTGCAGATTGTATTTGGCTCTACAGTTTCTGCAGTCTTTAAAATCGCCATTACGTCGTCCTGCGTAAAGTCGTTTGTAACCTCTTTTTTAGCCAAAACATCGTTCCACTTTGCCTCGATATCAAGCGCAAGCTGATTTGCGCTTCTCTTATACGTAAACGTAGGGAGATTTTTTGCATCTATACGGGGAGTATATCCTTTTCCCGATTCCTTCATTGACTCGGGGTCCATCGGCATATAAGAAGTATACCCTGCTTTATCTTTTATGGTTATGTATCCCTCTGCTGCGGCATCTTCCATAATGGCAAAATCACGCTTGTCGGTACTGAAAGAGACATCGGCAATAGCAGTATCACGGGTGGCAAAAAGCTGTACCCAATAATCGCACCACTGATTTTCTTCGTTATAGTAACGGTAATATCCGATACCGATATATTTCATTTCCTCGCGTAAAATGTTTGCGCGGTGACCGGGACTGTTCATCCAAGAATTTACAACTTGAGCAGGAGTTTGTGCGCCTTTTTGCAGGTTTTCCGCCATACCGCTCGGCTTGTATTTATTTACGGTTCCGAACACAGTATCCCAATCACTACCGTCAGGACGGGTGTGAGAATACAACTCTGCAAGTTCGTGCTCACGAATATCGCAAAGTTCTTGAAGTTCAGGAAGCATGCTGAGCGCCTCAAGTCCTTCTTTTGCACGCTCAACGTTAACAAGACGAAGAACTTCCCACTCAAATGAGTTTACAGAAAGATTTTCATCTTCGGGGAGTTTGCCCGCTTCTTGTACAACAAAATAATGATATACAAAAGCGTGCGAGTTATCCTCCGCTATTCTGCTGATTACCGAGCCGTGATTGTTTACACGTATATCGGCTTTATCGCTATGTGAAATCTTCATTTCCTGCTCGGTGGGATATACGTGCACTTCGACACCGTATTTTCCACCGTGTGCAAAAAGCCCCTTTTGGTCAAAATCTCCAAACCAGCTAACCTCGGTGGCTTTGACACCCTCGGTGAGAACAACCACGTCTTCAAGCGTGCACGGTTTTTCACCTACTCTGGGTTCGGGAAGTATAAGTTCGATTTTTTCGATTAATTCTCCATCTTTTGCAAAGACTGCCAGTGAAAGAACCGCAAATAACATGCATATGCAAAAAATGATGCTTAAAACTCTCTTCATATTTATATTTTCCTTTCAGAAAAATTTTCTCTATCGCAGTTTATTTTTTATGCTTTACTATTTAATCATTTTCTATGAATTTACTTACCGTAAAAACTATTAAAATACGCTTCATCGCCGTCTTTTAAGTCCTTGATAGGCTTAAAGTCCTCTGCATGAACCCACATCGAAAAGTCTGCGAAAGGATATGTTGTCGGAAGCATGCAGGCAGATAAAACATCCAGATCGACTTCGGGGTTTTCCGACGCCTTCTGATAACCGGACATAGGACTGTGTACCCATATACGCATTTCGTTTGTATAATCCGCCTGAGTCGGTGCGGATTCGGTAGGTGCATGGAAATAGTCGTGTTCATAATTTAAGGTAATTGCACCAGCGTTGGAAGAAGCGGCGTTACTCTGATACCAGCCTATCTGGTCGGCGTTTACCGATCTGTTTGCAACAACTGCTGCCTGCTCAATGGTGCATTTGCCGTTAGGATCAATTGCTGTATCTGAAACACCCTTTACAAGACCGAGTGCATTCATAAAGCCCATAGGCGTTCTTGCCCAATCGGCAATTGCCCAATTGTCAGAATATTTTTCAAGTTCGGGCGTATAGATTGTATAACGAATACTTGTATTATCCCTTGCATACATAAGTGCACGATGGATAAAGGTTGCCATCTGCTGACGGGTTAGCGTGCCGTTTGGATCAAACTCTGTTGCACCCACACCGCTTGTGATACCCGCTGCATAGGCTTTAAGAGCATATTCGTTATCGGTATCGGTAAATATGCCTGCATCTGCCGGAGCAATTGTCTTTCCTGTAAGAACTTCTGCAAGCTTTACTGCGATTGAGGCGAACTGAAGTCTTGTTATTGGCTTTGTGTAATCATCGCCTAAAAGGCTCAAATCCAAAATTCCGTTTTGGGAAGCCCACTGTACTTCATTCTGTGCCCACTGGCTCATTTGGGCAGTAACATATCTTTCATTTCTTACCGCAAAGGCAACATCCACATAATCCTTTGTAATGGTAGCATTTTCACACGCCCATTCAGGAGGAACAGCTTGCTGATCAACCTCAACGTCATTATGAATTCCGCCGCACATTACGCAGGATCTCCAGTAAACTCTTTCTCCGCGGGAGTTTACACCTATATAGTATTTGTCCGAAAGATTTCTGTCTAAAAGATGGTGGTCAGTTCTGTCTCTGAGCATATAATAATTATCTTTATTACCCGGTTCTGACCTTGCCACATGGTTCGGGTTGTATTCACATTTTCCGCATTTTGAGCAAGAGTAATAATATAGTGTCGGCTGTGTGCAACTAATCATTTGATATACACGGTCTGCTGTGTTGTTAATTTCACTGTAATCATGGTCGGTACACCATTCATAAGCGGCAGAAGGTCCTTTTTTGAATGCCTCTAAAACATCGCCCGAATAGAGTCTTGATTGAAATCTTTTAAAAGGTCCCGGACCAAGATCTATATAGCCGTCTGCGCCTATGTCACTTTTTATTCTGTTCCAGTTTCCGGTAAAACCATTAGGAAGAGATTGATCCGACACAAACATAGTGAGCTTCTGTGTTTCATGATTTGTGCTTGTCAATGGTAATATTGAATTCGTCTCCGCGTAACCCGTATGAGCTGATCCGTAATCTGCCAAGAAATCGGCTACATCCACATTGGGGCCGAGCCACAGCTCTTCAAGGTTATAAAATGACATAAAAGTGCTTGAATCTCCGGTAACTCTTTCCTGCTTAGTGTCATCCTCGCCGTAGTGATGTTTATTATATGTGTAGTTAAGCACAACTTTTCTGACCGAATTCATCTGCTTATCGTTAAATATATCGACATGATCACCTAAAGACTCGCCTTCATTTACAATAATCACATCAGGGTAAATGATGGTTCTGTCTGCTTCTGCCTTTGCCTCGGAATAAACATAATCCATATCTACAGCCTCTTTTGGAAGCGCAACTTCAAAATTTATTCCTGTCTGCAACTGTTTTCCGTCACCGACAACAGCACCCGTGGTTAAGAGTTTCCCGTTGATACGGTAATTTCTTATACTTTCAACACCCTTTGACGGAATGATGACATTCACTCCGTCCTTAACTGTAATGTTAAAGTGAAGTCTGTATGTGTTTTTTGCAATAAAGCAACCGTTTGAATCAAATTCTCCCGTCCATTTAACGCCGGAAATATCAAACAAATCGCTTCTGTCAGTTGTAACAACGGTAGAGGGCTTTGCTCCCTGAACAGGTGCCTCTACAGAAAAATTCGCATCCTTTAAAGCAGTCGGGTTAGCAATGGCAGGCTCCATGGGTGTTGCTTCCGGCGGTACCTTAACCGATGCACTGTCTGCACCGTTATCAAAGGTATAGCTGATAACCGCTTCTTTGCCGTCTCCCGAAAGACTTGTCATCACGGCTTTTTTTCTATTTACTCTGAAGCCGTCCTCCTGGTTTACAAGATATTTATCCTGTCCGGCTTTAATTCTTATGGTAATGTTAATTGTGTATGCTGTGTTTTCCTTAAAGCATCCGTTTGCATCAAGCTCGCCAACCCATTCAACCTTAGTAACCTCAAGGCTTTGGTTCAGCACAGAAGCAAATACAATAGGTGCCACACCTGCTTCAGGGGCATTTACCGCTATGTCTGATTTGCTGATCATCGTTGCGGCAAAAACATTTGTCGGCAGTATGCAAAGCAGCATACATAAACATAAAGCTGCACTTAAAATCTTTTTCATTTACAAATCCCTCCGTTTATATTTTCTTTATTTGAAAGTTCTGTAAAGAAATGTAACAATCTGTCCTCTTGTGCAGGTATCATTCGGAGAAAAAGTATTGTAGCTTGTTCCGCCCGTTATATTATTCACATATGCCCAACATACCGCCGTGTTAAGAGAAACGTCGCTTGCAGGAACATCATAAAACTGATTTATCTGATCCGATTCGGGTGAACCGGCACTTATATAAAGATAAATAACTGTTTCGCCTCTTGTACAGGGGGTATGGGGTGATAACTTGGTATTTGATACAATACCGTTCTTATACGCCCACAATGCCGAAGCATAGAAATAGTCGGATGACTTCACATCAGTAAAGGGATTATTTATTTCAACTTTCGGTGAACCTACCGCACGCCAGAGGAACGTTAGAATCTGCGCTCTTGTACACTTTTCGTTGGGAGAGAATTTGTCAGGTGCAGTACCGTTGGTGATACTCTTGTCAACAGCCCACTTTACAGGCTCTGCAAACCAATCGCTTGTTTTAACATCCGTGAATTTTCCAACGATACTTTCTTTTTTCACTACAGCATTCGGAACCGCCTCTGTAGGATTCCATTTAAGAACAGGTCTGCCAAGAGCTGTGCTGTTCTGCCATGCTTCGCCCGACACCTTGGTGCCGCCCTCTGTTGCACAACCGACAATATATTTTGCGGGATTTGCATCTGTGTAAATCGCACACCATTTGTTTATAATATGATTAGCTCCATCAGCCGTCATGGAATGACAGGTAAGATTGCCTGTATTGTAGCTTCTGTAAACGTAAACGTCCCAGCCTGTGTAGTGAATGATTCCCGAAGCGCCGTTTCCTGAAAGATTTCCCGTATTATAGCAGTCATAGAAGGAATTAGTACCCTCGGGTGACCGCCCTTTGACGCTGGGTACATCAGAGAGTTCAGCCTTTACGGCAATGCCTGCCGCAGCATAGTATGTCGCATTTACAGAACCCCATTTATCGGCATACTGTTCCACGGTGATATTACCCTTGTTATAGCATTCCCTTATCTGTGCATGTGAAACTGTTGCCGCTATTCCGGCACCATATGCTATGCCATCCTCCGGCATATTTACATAAATGTCAGAGGTGTTGTAGCAACGGGTAAAGTTGCCGTAGTGATTTCCTACAAGTCCGCCTACCTCGACGCTCTTATTTTGCGAAGCTCCGTTTACACTGTAATCATTGCCCAAATTTACCCTGATATTGCCGCCTGCACTAAAGCAGTTTTCAATGTTTCCCTTTGTTACAAGAGCTGCAAAAGAGCCTACGCAAAACGATATGCTCGGAGGGATAGTACCATATTCAATGTCGATGGTATGATTTATAATACCGAGGTTTTTTATTACGGTTCCATTTGCATTTACTCTGGCGAAAAGTCCGTAGTATCTGACGTTTGAGCCTTCCGTCATATAGAGAGCAACGTCATGTATTTTTATTGTCATACCCGAGATAACGTGTCCGTTTCCGTCAAGGCTTCCCGTAAATACAACACTTCCGATGTGCGCCTTATTCCATTGGTCTCCCATAGTACCGCCGTACGCTTCGGTTCCGCCGATGGGAACCCAGTTGCCCCATGCAGAAAGGTCGATATCAGCAATGAGTTTATAGTGCTTGTCTGCACCGAATCTTATAGAGTTGAGCTGATCTGCAGTCTTGATAAGATACGGATCTGCCACAGTTCCGCTACCGCCCTCAAAGGTAAATGGGGTTTGTTTTATTTTACCGGGGACTTTGTCGGTAGTAACACGCTCTACGGGCTTTTCCTCAGGCTCTTCTTTGGGTTCTTCCTTAGGTTCCTCCACAGACTTTGCCGTTGCCTTAAAGGTACATTTTGCAACTGCCTCTTTACGGTCAGCGGCAACACTTACAAATTCGCCCCCTCTGCCGTCTATCATGGGATAATTCCCATATTCATTCAATATGTAGTGGTTGGGATAACTGTCCTTTATACGGAAAGTGATTGATACAGTATATTGCTCGCCCTTTATTGCAAGACCTTTTGCATCAAACTTACCGTCCCACGTTACCTTGGTTACCTCAATCTTCTTTTCGTCTGTCGTTGCAGTGCTTGTAGGTACACTTCCTTCCTCGGGACGGGTAGGTAAATAGAATCTAAAAGAAGATATGGAAGTCATTCCGTAAAATTGGTCTTTTACAAGAGTGTCAAAGGTATAGGATATCTCAGCCTTGCGTTTATCGTCCGATATATTTCCGAGAGTTGCATTCTTGCCGTTCACCTGCGGTCCTGATGCGGTGGCTTGAATATGCTTGTTTTCGCCGCGCTTAAGTTCAATATTTACCTTTACAGTATATTTAACACCTTCCTTAAAGCGCCCTTTTTCATCCAGCTCTCCTTCCCACTTGGTTTCGCTGACAAAAGCCTCAGCGCCACTGGGCAGGGATGCCGAGCCCGGCTTTTTCCCTATCTCGGGTTCATTGACCATAAGCTTGAATTCGGTTGCTGCCGTAACTGCAAAAATGTTTAACGGAATTACCGACAGCCATAAAACAGTTGCCAATACAATACAAATAAGCCTGCTAAGCTTTTTCATTGTTCATTCCTTCTTTCTTTATCAATAACTTTACCTCAACTCATCAAGTATTTCATCAATCGTCTTGATGATGTAAAATGGGATAAAAACAAATGTGCTTTGCGCTTGTTTTACTTCAGCATTGTTGTAAATGATTTTATCTGCAACTTTCTCTTTTTAGTAAGCTCTGCTTCAAGACATTTAGGGCACTTTGTAAGTGTAGTTGATCGGCTTCTAAGCTGCGTCTGCCACGAATGACCTTTTTCGCATTTCCACCATACAGGCAATGAACTTGTATGACCGATTGTTTCCGGGGTGAAGGGAAGATTTTTTTCATCGTCCCATTCTTCTAATAAATACCCCTTTCCTTCCTTAATGCAATAATCCTTCAGTTTCAAATTTATCCCCCTTCACATCTTGAAAATTAGATATTCTATGCTATAATGAATATACACCGTACATCGATGGGCGATGCAAGTGTTTTTGAAGATTTTTCTACGTTTTTCAAAAATATTTATTTTATACTAAAAACGAGGATTGTTTATGGATAATAACAATTTGTTTTCTATCGGCGAGATAGCAAAAGCCATTGGAATCACAAGAAAAATTATATTGAACTATGAAACAAAAGGTCTTATTACTCCGGACAAGAAAGACGGCACTACGGGGAACAGATATTACACTATTGATACCTTCACACAAATCCGAACAATCCGTGTATTTCAGGACTTGGGGCTGTCGCTTGACGACATAAGAGCATATTTCAACGGTACAACAGATTTGCTTCCGATGATAGAACGGCTTGAAAAGATGCGTGATGAACTTAATCTCACCATTGAAAAGTTGAAGGAAAGAACACAGCAAAAAGGTAATATCATCAAGGAAATTACGATTGAACCGCAGACCATTTACTGCCGTACATATAACTCCACTTCAATTACAGACAAAACCAATCTACTGCGTGATACGGCTCTTGAAGCGATGAAATTGCACGGGACCGATACGACAAAACGTATGTATTTTACCGAGCACGATATAAAAAACCTCTCTGAAGTTTCATATTGCGTTGCTGTACCGCAAGGAAGTGAAGGAGAATACATAAAGCATCTCCCCGAACTCAAAGCACTTTCATTTTTTCACCATGGTGCTTATGAGGAAATTTCCGAAGCACGAAAGAGACTTATTTCCTATGCAAAAGAAAATAATATGACGCTGACAGGTGTATTCCGTAATATTTATCTTGAAGGACCTCCGCAGCATACGGATAAAAAGAAGTTTATTACACAAATTATTGCGTTGATTGAATAAAAAGAACGAGCCTCTAAGGATTTACTGTCCTTGGAGGCTTTACTTTTACTCAATAATTCTTTTGCAAAACAAAATGCAATACCTGCCTGTATCTATAATTTATACACTTAAAATTATAAATCAAACAAGCAAGTATTGCATTTCACCCTCTTAATTTCCCGATTTTGCGCGTGATACTCCACTTTCTTGGCTCCCCCTGCTGGACGCTCGCAGCGTCTGCTACGCAGCCGTGCAGAGTTTCGCTTTGCGAAACGTCTGCCAGCAAAGTAAAAACACCTCACAAATCCGTAGGGCGGGGGGCTTGCTCCCGCCGCAACTGCGACATCATGATTAACAGTCTTCCTGTTCGACAAATTGGAATTTACTTAATTCTTCGCATTTTTTTACTTACCTGCTTCGCAAGAAGATACAGCAGATACCCAATGATGAAACCTAACAAATTTAATAACAAATCATCAATATCGGATACTCTGTCATAAGAGGGAAGCTGTAAAATCTCAATACATAAAGAAACACCAATACCTGCGGAAATGACTTTCCAGTGTGTATCCAACCCCTTGTATACACTGGGCCAAACAATTCCCAATGGAATAAACATTGCTGTATTTCCAATTACATTTA